>NZ_VZCB01000018.1 GCF_009494395.1 Segatella copri
CCTGCCCCCTATCTCATGGGGGCAGTATCAGTTTTGAAAACGGACATTAAAATACAAGAACTCCGCCCTAAACAACCTTGAAAAGGGGAGTTAGGGCGGAGCTATCTACATATATCACTTTTTCTCTTCCAGATGCTTCTTCACGGCATCCTCGATATCAGCCTTGTAATTCAAGCCGTAGAGACGGTAGAGATCCTGCATGTGGAGCATTCTTGGGAAGAAGTTCTCCAGGTTGCGCTTATCCTTGGCAGTCCACTGAACCTCTGAAAGGGCGGCAAGTCTTGGCAACAGCTCCCACTCCATCTTCTCGGCATCCTTTACCCACTCGGTCCAGATACAACCCTCGGCACCGATGATGTTCTGCTGCTCGGCAGGAGTCAACTTATCAGAGCAAGGATCCAGATCATATACCCGCTGGATGCTAGGAATACCCTCTATCTTGTTGATGCGAGGATTGCTGAAATAGAAATTCGAAATAGAAGCCACGATGGTTAGATGACCTTCACGGGCAGAACGGATGCTGGCATTCACACTGGTCCAACCGCAAACGGTGATGTCCTTGGATGGAGTTCCTTCCAGAATCTCATCCCAACCCATCATCTTTCTGCCACGGTTTCTGATCTGCTTCTCTATCTCACCCATAAACCAGGTCTGGAGCTGCTCCTCCTTGCAGTGCTTAGGAAGTTCCTGGATGCCGAGCTCTGCAATCTTCTTCTGGCAGTTCTCGCAAACCTTCCAACGGTTCTTTGGGCACTCGTCGCCACCAATATGAATATACTCTGAAGGGAAAATATCCATGATTTCATCCATCACGTCCTTGGCAAACTGGAGGGTCTGAGCCTTGCCGGCACACAATACATCCTCGAAAACACCAAAACGGGTAGCTACCTCGTAAGGACCACCGGTACAGCCCAACTCCGGATAAGATGCCAGGGCTGCCAGCATGTGACCCGGCATATCCACCTCCGGAATCACGGTGATGTATCGGTCGGCAGCATACTTCACGATTTCGCGAGCTTCCTCCTGGGTATAATAACCAGATACGGGAACGCCATCAAACTCGTTCTTGTTGGTTGGCAGGATGGTCTCCTTGCGCTTGGAACCGATCTGGGTAAGCATCGGATACTTCTTGATTTCAAGACGCCAGCCCTGATCCTCGGTAAGATGCCAGTGGAAATAATTGATGTTGTGCATCGCAAAGACATCAATCAACTTCTTAAGATAAGGTACGCTGAAATAATGACGGCCCACATCAATCATGAATGCACGATAAGCAAAGCGGGGAGCATCGGTAACCTCGGCAGCAGGAAGAGAAACGCTCTTCACATTCCTGGTGATAGGCAATGCCTTCATCACACTCTGGATGCCATAGAAGATACCTACATGAGAGGTGGCTGAAATGGTGATGCCATTCTTGTTGACCACTAGAGAATAAGCTTCAGATTTAGTATCGCCAGCATTCAGCGCCAGACGGATCTGGCCCTTCGCCTGCTTGTCGGTAGTCTTTACCTCGATACCGGTTACCTCCTTGATATGAGATGCCAGAAACTCGGCATCCTTCTTCTGCTTCTCATCTCCAGCAGCATAATAGATTGTAGTTTTGGCTGTGATGCGGAAAGGAGCGCTACTCATCTCCTTGACTTGCTGAGGCAATGGAACAATCTGCCAACTGCCCATGTTCACATCCTTGGCTGATAATGAAAGGCTAGCCAAAAAAGCCATAGTTAGAATGATTCTTCGTATCATAATTTTGAATGAATAGGTTTTAAATCACTGCAAAATTACGATTTTATACCGAAAGTACGGCATAATTTGAAGAAAAGCATCCTTCACTATGGCTTTTTTAACCTATTTTGGGTCTGGAAACTGCCAGATGGCGGTTTCTAGAAGAGATTCACGATGCGGTCGATGTCAACCGAAAGTCCCACTGAGAAGGTGCGACCGGTGGTCATCGCCGAACTCCAATAATACTTCTCTGGTGTATAATCGAAGAGATTATCTACCGTGAAGTTCAGATTGACGGCATCCAGGAATCGCTGCTGAAGCGTGAACTTCCACAACTGATAACTGCTGTCATGCTTCTCGATGTTCGTATCTGGAGAGGACAGGTATCTGCCTGACAGAGCGGCATTGATGCGATAGAACGAACAGAGCTGGCGATCGTAGTCGAGACGCCAGGTGGCGGTATGAGGACGAGGCTGGGAGAACTGGGAATCTACACTTCTGCCACCCACATGGAGATAGCTGTAGTCGAGTTTCACACCTAAACCCATATCCGAACGGTACTGGGCACTGAAGTCGATGCCGCTCACCTCTACTCCATCCTCGTTGCAATAACGGGAAGCCACATCCGGCTGACCGGTTCCCGGGGTATAATCGGCATAATCCTCGGTAGTGATGCGCTTATCATACTTATTATAATAGCCCATGAGGGTAAGACTATACTGACCGGTCAAGAAACCTGCATTCTTCACCCTGCCGGTATGCTCCAGCGCCAGGTTGAAGTTGTCGCTCTTCTCTGGCTTCAGATCCGGATTGCCGTAAATCATCTGCATGCCCGCCATATCAAAGTTCATATACATCTCCTTCAAGGTTGGGGCACGGAATCCGCCGGCATAGTTGGCACGGATGGAAAAGCCCTTCCACTTGGTCATCAGAGCCAGACGACCGGTAGTGGCATGCTGGCTGGATGCAGAGAAGTAATCATGACGAAAACTTGCCACGATGTTCAACCACTGCAAAGGATTGTAATCGAACTGGGCAAAGGCATCGTATGAGTTCTGAGTCTTGGAACCATTGTTGGCAAACTGATAGGTGGTGAGATAATCGTTCAGGAAATCAGCACCTGCCGTCAATGTGTTCTTGCCGAAGATATGGGAATAGAGGGCACGGACGGTGTTCTGACGGTTGGTATAATCGTGATCGTGAGTGCGCTCATTATTCACAAATCGGGTCTTGTCATACTGGTCGAAGCCGTATGAAATCTCCAGATTATCATTCTCCGAGAGATTCATCACCGTCTTCAGTCCGGCAGAATAATCCTTATAGTGGTCATCGTAGTTGTTTCGATTGCTAATACGGTCGAAATAGCCGCCACGACCTATCAGCTTCACCTTGTTAGAGAGCTTGTAGGTAAGTCGCTCCTTCACATTGAAGGTCTCGCCACCATAGATATGGAGGATGTTGGATTCTGTATCGAAAGGACTGGTAAGCTGAACCTCATCCGATGTGGTGCGCTGGATGCTGGTCTGCGAATTCCACTTTCCGGCATTGAAGCTGAAGCTTCCGCCGTGGCGCCACTCCTTGTTGAAGTCGTTGTAGCGGGTGTTGACATTGGCAGTCCAAGGCTCACTGTTTTCACGGGAGATGATGTTGATGACTCCGGCTACGGCACTGGCGCCATAGAGTGCCGAAGCAGCACCTTTCACAATCTCGATACGACCCACATTATCCAAGTTCAATCTGCTGTAATCTACGTTATCCATGGTTTCACCAGCCAATCGCTCGCCATCTACGAGGAAGAGTACGGCGTTTCCACCGAAACCATTCATATTGAGAGAAGTCTCCTGATTCATGGCATAGCCGAATTCCAGACCCGGCATCTGCTCGGTGAGGAGGTCCTGGATATTGGTAGCATCAGCTATCTTGATATCATTGGCAGTAATCAGACGGGTTACCACAGGAGCATCCTTCAAAGCCTTCGGAGTTCGGGTAGCGGTAACCACCACCTGATCGAGGGCTGTAGCATCCGGTTGAAGACGAAGGACATGCTGATCGCCTTTTCTCTCATCCGCTTTCAGTACGAAAGTCTGAGTCTGATAGCCCACAAAGCTCACCTTCACTCTCACCGCTCCCTCCTTGCTGTAAGGAATGCGGAAATATCCGTCTTCATCAGTGGTTACTCCTCCCTTGGCATTCACCATCTGGACGGTAGCACCCACCAGAGGTGCGCCCGAATCATCGAGCACTTTACCCACGATATCTCCCTGGGTTTCAGCTTTCAGATTCAGGCACAATCCGCAAAGGATCAGGAATAGTGCGAATATCTTTTGTTTCATCGAATTATATCAAAGTTTATCCTGAAACAATCCTTTTATTTTGTACAAACAAACTTACCAATCATTGGCATAGGCATCTTGCCATACTGCACAGAATAGTTGACAGTCAGCGTTTTGTCCTTCAAAGTACCCTGCAAGGTTGCAGTGTAGTTCTTCTCTGCACCATTCACGGTAACTGTACCGGCATAGCTTTCCTGAGAGAAAGCATAAGCACCGTTAGAACCGGAAACCTTCACAGCAGGAACCTCCAGAGCAGGAAGAGCCATCATGCCCTCGCCGCAAGCTGGCAATGTAACCTTGACGGTAGCATCATCAACAGCCTCAATCTTCAAAGTAACATTATCGTATGTAGAAGCCTGACCCATTACGGTCATATCCAGAGAGCTGGTGTATGAACCGGCAATCTCCTTGGCAGCTACCACAGTATCATTATCATCATCACTGCTGCAAGAGTTGAATGCTACACACATAGAAACCAAAGCCAACATCATGGCCATCATTGTCTTAAACTTTTTCATTTTTCTTTATTTTTCTTTTAGTTACAATATTATTTATTCTAGTTCTGTTTAAGGGGATTTGCAATCCCCGTTCCCTGTTTGAGGGGATTTGCAATCCCCGCCAGTTCAAGGGGATTTGTAATCCCCGCTTCCCAGTTTAAGGGGATTTGCAATCCCCGTTTATTTATCTTCCGGAACATAGATGATTTCGCCATTCTCCAGCTGGTAAGCGATGCCCACCTTCTTTCCCTTGTTGCCAGATTTATTGCTCTGGTCTTCCGAAGGAGTATAGCGATTGATCTTCTGTCCATCCTTGGTAATGATTTCCATATTCTCCTTACCAGGGTTCTTCACCATCGTGAAGTTATCCTTGCTGAACATTTCCGTCATATTATAGCGCGAAACAAGGGCTACCATCAGGGCGAGGGCAAATACCATCGCCACATCGAAGAGGTTGCTCACTACGCTCATCGGATCATCATCCTCGCCATCATGCGAGAGACGACTTCTACGTCTTTGTCTCATAAATTATTACTATTGAATTCTTCACTCTTCGTTATTCACTCTTCACTTACAAGGTCTGCCATAAACTCGAGGTTGCTCATATCCTCGGTGTACCAGCGGTTCTTGGTCTGCTTGGTTACAAAACCGATGGCTGCAGAGAACAATCCCACAACGGTGGTAGCGAAAGCCACCTGCATATTGTAAGCCATCGAAGCAATATCGCCGGTAGAAAGACCAACCAGGGCTGGACCCATCGGAATCAAGGTACCCATCAAACCGAGCATCGGACCCATCTTCAGGAGTGTAGAAGGAAGAGAAAGATCCTTCTCAACAAACTGGGCATACTGGTCGAGGATGCGGTTCACCTGCGCCTTGCTCTGGCGGTTGTCCACGAGTTTCTTCATATAGGAAACGATGACAGCCTGCTTGTTCTTTGGCAAGCGATCGCCCAGGGTATCGATGTTTTCGAGCGTCAGAGTGTTCATCTGTTCACGAATCTCCGCACCCGACTTGCGCTTTACAAGATACTGTCCGAAGAAACCTCCGAGGAGCAGCAAGGCTCTGAGGAAGAAGAAAATCAACAAAATAATCACAGGAACCAGCATGCCTGTGGAAATCCAAAACAATACGTCTGATATGTAATTCATTATACTCTATATTTTTTAATTTGATAATTGTAAATTGCCCATCCGATAGCCATTCCTACGATGACGATGGCGATGACACCGAGAAGCGAGAGGGCATCGAAACTGTTGAAACCTGCCACGGCTGTCCTGCCATTCACCGTACCGATGATGCCCATCAATCCGAGCAGCACCTCTACCAGGAAAAGCAGTTCCAAGCGGATTGGCCGCTCCGGCAAGAGCCATCTCAAACCGTAGGTGAATACCGGAGTCAAGACCAGCAGCACTACGGCAAGCACCCATGCCACTACCTGGAACGATACGCCGGGAAGCAGGAAGATGGTCATCACCAGAACACTGAACAGCACTGGGAAAACCAGCAACCCTGGGAAGTACTTCAGGAAGATGAAGAACACCCATTTGCGGCGGCTCACATGTTCTGAAGTCTTCAGATCTACGTGGTGCACACAGAAAAGCATCGTGAGTGCCACGTCGATACTCAGCAGCACCGCCATATCGAGCATCAGCTTCTGGTCAGCTATCCAGGCCGCAATCTGCGTCTTCGACTGCTCGATGGCGAATGGCCAGGTCATTCCCACGAAGAAGGCTACGAGCACCGAGATAATCATAATCTCCTTCACTCCGTGGAAGGTCTGCTTCAGCACAAAACTGAAGCAAACCAATATCATCATTACTAAAACTAATGTCTCCATTTCTTGAAAGTGAAGAACGAAGAGGGAAGAGTGAAGAATTCAATTGTCTTTATTCTTCATCTACCTCAATATTTCCTCACCTTTTTTTTATTTATTATTACTATTGAATTCTTCACTCTTCGTTCTTCACTCTTCACTCTGACTCCGTCTCCGTCGAATCAGGATAGCCAACATCACGAATGCTACGATGACGATGACACCTACAACAATGCCGCTCACCACAGTGGTGGTCTTCTGAGCATCCTCACTCAGCGTCTCCTTCTTCATTACCATACCCTTGTCACTGCTGTTCTTCGCAGCCTCAGCATCACGGATCTGCTCTACATTCTGCTGATATTCCTTGGCAGAAGCAGCATCGGTCTTGCTGGCGATATAGTTGCGGAGCTTGGCATTGTCGCAGACAAAACCGGAGCATGAAGGCTTATACTTGTTCACGGTCTCGGTATGAAGCTTGGCGATGTCCTTGAGCTGCTGAGGAGTAGCCTTCCACATTCCCTTGCGGGCACTCTCCATCATCACGGCGGTCATCTCCATCAACGCTGCCGGATTCTGCTTGTCGAAGAACTCCTTGGTTCCGAGATTGTACTTGTCCTTGACATATACATTATAGATCTCGTCCCACATCTCCTTGTCGATAGCCTTTGGCTTCATCACATTCCAACCGTAGGTATTGGTTACGATTTCGGCGAATGTGCTGGCACTGCTGGCTCCACCCTTCATCTTCTCCTTGATATAGGCTGGATTGAAGATGGTGGTTCTGCCCTCGATACCGATAGCCTCCTTCACCTCCTGCATTCTCATATTGCTATGGTTGCGATAGTCGGCGAGATAAGCATCCGGATCCTTACCGGTTACGTTGCGCACTGCGAGGTTCATACCTCCCATGAATTCATATACATGGTCGAGACTCAAGGCGCCCCAAGTGTTGCTCTGTCGTGGCTGAACCACCACATCGGTACGGGTCAGCGCTGCCTCGAAAGCAGCCTTGCGAACGGTCTCCCAGTTCTTCTCATCACCGTAGAAGGCACCCATATTGTTCATATAAACCTCGGCAATCTGACTCTCCTTATCCCAGCGGTCGCCTGCGGTTACCATCTCCTGGATACCGGTGCCATAGTTGCCGTTTACGCCACCAAAGACACGATACATACTAACCTCGCGTGCCTCCTTTGGCGACATACCCTTCTCTACGAGCACTCTTTCGGATTCGGTAACACCGGCTTTCACCAGGTTGTCATACTTATCCCCCTTGGCATTTGCCGCCATCTCTATCGCCTTGTTGATGAGGAAGAGACGGGATGCTGCCAGGTCGCGGAGCTGACCGGAAGTCTGAACCACGACATCGATGCGAGGACGGCCCAACTGCTTGGATGGGATAAGACGCAGATCGGTAACACGACCAAAGGCATCTCTTACCGGTTCAACACCGAGCATATAGAGAATCTGGGCGATGGTAGCACCCTCTGTTTCGATAAACTCGCTACTCCAGAGCGTATAGCTCACCTTACGAGGATATTCACCCTTATGTCGTTCGCAATACATCTTGATGGTATTGTCGCAAAGTTCCTTCGCCTTCTCCCAGGCATCCTCCGAAGGTGTATTCTCCACATTGATGGAGAATAGATTTCTACCGGTAGGCAGAGTGTTCGGATTCACAATCAGATCACCACCAGGAGATGGAGCGGTAAAGCCGCCATTCAGGGCATTCATCAGAGAAGACATCTCGTTGAGCGGACTCTGACGGAGCGCCTCCGAATACTTGCCCACATTTTGCAAGGCATGCTCTACGGTAGTAATCGCCTGAGCCAGATGAATCTGCTGACGGGTATATTTTGGTGCTTTCGACATCATCATACCCTTATCTTTAGAAGATTTTTGAGACGCCTTGCCGGCTTTCGCCATCTTTGCCTTCTTCAAATCCTCCTGATACCATTTCTGACCCTTTTTGATGGCTTCCATCATCTTGTCTGGGAAGCGACCGGTCTGTTCCATCTTCTCAAAAGCCTCACGACTCATCTGCGGAACCTTCTTCTTATGAGAAACCTTGGCAGCACGGAGTTCGCTTACCGTACGGTGGTCCACTCTCTTCGGCTTCGCCTCCTTCGCTCCACCCATCTGGTCTGCCATCTGCATCATCATCTGGATAGGATCCGGAGCAGCCTGCATCGCCTCTACCTTACGGGCCATCTGGAGTTCGGCAGGAGTGATTCCTACATAACGGCAGATGTATTCATCAGAAACCGAGGCTGAACCCAGAAGCTGGGTCACGGTATTACGTGCCTTGCTCAGATAGAGACGGTCGAAAAGCTGCTTGTGCTTCTCCACACCCTCCTGGGCACGACCTTTCAGCTTATCTACTGCCAGCATTCCGTAGGCAATAGGATCTGTAGCCATCGCATAGACACTGGTGCGGACATCATCGTTATCGTATGGCACACCCAGAGTATAGAGCTTGCCGGTAATCTTCTCGTTTGCCAACTCTTCCGCAAAGTTCTCTACTCTCGCAATTTCATCGGCAGTATAAGGCTTGTTCATCTGCTTGGCATCGAGCCCCAGTTCACGGGCGATTCCCATCTTCACGGTCAGCGCCTTCACCTTGAGCGACTGTTCGGCAGATGCCTTCTTCTCGTATGACTGGATGGCATCGCTCAACTGCTTATAGGTCTGTCGCAACTCGCTCTCCTTGAAAGGAGGAGTGAGATAGCTCTGGGTCTGGGCATAGGTGCGGCGCTTGGCAATCATTGCCTCGCCCACATTGCCGATGGTATATATATAAAGATGTGGAACCACACCAATCAATCGGTCACTCCAGTCGTTGCTGCCGAGTGCCACCTGCTTTCTCGGAGTATATTCCAGCGAACCGTGGGTTCCGAAATGGATGAGTGCATCGGCACTGAAACCATAACGTGCCCAGAGATAAGAGGCAACATAAGTGTAAGGTGGTGCCTGGTCGGTGCCATGCACAATCTTGAAGGAATCGCCTCCCACGCCTGCCATCACCTGTGGAAGCAGAGCCACATTGCCAAACTGCAGTCTTGCCACCGCCAACTTACCATCATCGGTAGCCATATATTTGCCAGGGAAGGAACCATAGAGCTGGTTCATCTCCTTGATCATCTTCTTAGACAAAGCCTTCTGGGTCCAACCTGCAAACTGCTGGGCGGTAACCAGGGCAGGATGTCCAGACTGGAGGAATTGGGTATAGGCACCTTCGGCATAGGTTCCGAAGACGGCACCCTGAGCCTGAATCATCTTTGCCAGTTCCTGAGGATTGGCAGGCAACTTGCCTACATTGTATCCCTCATTCTTCAAGCGAACCAGGAGATTGTAGAGCGATGGAACCACTTCCATTCCCGAAGCGGTAAGTGCATTCTGACCAGGACCCTTGAAGTAGAAGATGGCGATACGTTTGCTGCTGTTCTTCTTGTTCTTCAGATTCACATAGCCCTGCACGCTCTCCACGAAACTCTCCATTCTGTCTGGGATGCCGTAAACCTCCTGCAAGCCCTCCTTGTTGATGCGCTGACCGAAAACCACGTATGGACGGATGGCACCATCAATCTCCGGAGTCACGATGCTCTGCGACATGAAGCCGCCGTTCATTCCCTGCTTGTCGTTCTCCCACTCGGTGGTCAAGCGGTTGATATTAAGAGGTGAGAACAAAGGAATATTCTTCTGCTTCAGGAACTCAACGAAGTAATCGCCCAGTCTGCCATGCGCCATATTCACAACGGCATTCGCCTGGATACTGTCGGCATGATGACCGGCGATAAAGCTCTGCAGCTGGTTGATGCGATACACCATGAATCCCTTCTTCTCGAAAGCCTTCTCCATATCTGGAGCCGCACCCATAAAACCGGTAAGCAAGATGGTAGGAGCACCTTCTTTATATAAACCGTTCTTTGCCAGGAAGGCATTATATTCGCGGATGCTGTTGAAGCCCAGCTCATCACCCTTTTCATCCTTCGGATCGAAATGAGTCAGGAGATAGTCTGGTCGCTCATTCACACGTTCCGGCTCTGGAGCCATGAACTTCTTACCGTCGATAAACTTACGGATGTAAGCGAGCATGCTGTGATAATTCTTCTTACCGCCGTTCTCGATGTACTGCATCAGATAATCGGCATCGAAGTTATCCACCGATACGATATTGTTGGCTGGGTTGGTAGCAGCATGAGTCAGGGTCGGCACCTTGTAGGAAGCCTCTTCCAACTGCTTGCGCTGGTTCTCGTCGATTCGGAGACCCATACCATTCACGATAATCATATCGTAATCATCCAGATGACCGAAATCATCGGTCGTGATTTCACTCAGTTTAATCATCGCATTGTCGTTGGCATGCGAAATCTGTCCCAGCGCAATAGCCTGATAGTTAAGGAAAGCGATGCGGGTAGTACCCACCCAGGCAGAGTAAGCCTTCGCCAGACCTCCCAGAACGATCACGACCAATAAGGCCAGGAAGATGTGTTTCTTTTTAATCTTTCTGATTTTTCCTAATCCTTTTTTCATATCTATTCCTTTTTTCGGGCTGCAAAGATAAGGCTTATTTAGAAATCGTACAATACCTAGAAATTGTGATTTTCACATTTTTTATACTTACAAGTAGGTATCAGAGTGAAAGGTTCTGCTTACAATCTCCTAATAAATGAGTAGCTAGTTCACGGTTTTACGGAATTAAGTTTGGTAGTTTCGCATAAAAACTGTAACTTTGCAACATAAATCAAACAGAAACTTTATAATAATGAAGAAACTGATTCTTAGCGCTGCTCTTCTGGCAGCATCTCTGGCATCCCAGGCCCAGCAAGGTCCGTTGTGGATGCGCTACCCAGCCATCTCGCCTGATGGCTCTACCATCGCTTTTGCCTATAAGGGCGATCTCTATTGCGTTCCTGCCAATGGTGGCGAGGCACGCCAGTTGACAACCAACGCAGCTTATGACTCTCAGCCTATCTGGAGCCCTGACGGCAAGAAGATTGCCTTCACTTCCAACCGCGAAGGTAGCCTGGATGTTTACGTCATCTCTACCAAGGGTGGTGCGCCAACCCGACTCACCACCAACAGCGGCAAGGAGACTCCTATCGCCTTCAAGGACAACGACCATGTACTCTTCTCTGCCAACATCATGCCTACAGCCCAGAGCAACCTCTTTGCATCTAACGAGTTTTCGCAGGTTTACGAGGTAAGCACAGAGGGCGGTCGTCCTAAGTTGTATTCCGTTCTTCCAATGGAGAACATCAGCATCAACAAGAACGGTCAGGTGCTCTATCACGACAAGAAGGGTTACGAGGATGCATGGCGCAAGCACCATACCTCTCCTATCACCCGAGATATCTGGATGCTCGACAATGGAAAATATCAGAAGCTTACTACCTTCAAGGGCGAGGACCGCAACCCGGTATGGGCTGCCGACAACCAGAGCTTCTACTATCTCAGCGAGCAGGACGGTTCCTTCAATATCTACCGCCGCAACATCGCAAGCGGAAAGGATACACAGATTACGCAGCAGAAGAAGAATCCTATACGATTCCTCACCTCTTCCGATAATGGTTTGCTCTGCTATGGTTTCGATGGCGAAATCTATACCGTAAAGGAAGGTGGACAGCCGCAGAAGGTCAACATCTCCATCACAACAGATAACGATGAACCAAGCCTCATCCGCAAGGTTCAGTCTTGGGGTGCTACCGAGATTGCGCTTTCTCCAGATGCCAAGGAGGTGGCTTTCGTGATGCACGGCGATGTATATGTTACCTCTACAGAATACAAGACTACCAAGCGAATCACCGATACTCCTCAGCAGGAGCGCAACCTGAGCTTTGCTCCTGATGGCAGAAGTCTGGTCTATGCTTCTGAGCGCAATGGTGTATGGCAGATTTTCCAGGCTAAGATCAAGAATGAGAAAGAGAAGAACTTTACTTACTGCTCTGAGATAGAAGAGGAGCAGCTTACCAAGACCAATATTACTTCTCAGTATCCTGCCTACAGTCCTGACGGCAAGGAGGTGGCTTTCTATGAGGATCGTGCTACCCTCCGCATCATCAACCTGAAGTCGAAGGAAGTGCGCACCGTGCTCGACGGCAAGTACAACTTCTCTTACTCTGATGGCGACATCTGGTTTGAGTGGAGCCCAGACAGCAAGTGGCTCATGTGCAGCTACATCGGCAATGGCGGATGGAACAATACTGATATCGCCGTGGTGAAGGCTGACGGAAAGGAAGTTCACAATATTACCGACAGCGGCTACAGCGACAGCAACGGTAAGTGGGTGCTCGACGGAAAGGCTATCCTCTTCGAGAGCGACCGTTCCGGTTATCGCAGTCACGGTTCATGGGGTGCAGAATATGATGCCTATCTCATGTTCCTCGACCTCGAAGCCTACGACCGCTTCCGCATGTCTAAGGAGGAACTCGAATTAGCCGAGGCCAACAAGGACGAGAAGGAGAAGAAGGCTGACGAGAAGGAGGAGAAGAAGAAGGAAAACAAGAAGAAGAAAGAGGAGAAGACCGGAAAGATTGAGGTGGATAAGGTGAAACCTCTCGAACTCGACTTCGAGAACTGCCGTGACCGTGTGGTCCGTCTTACCGTCAACTCATCCAATATGGGTGATGCTATCATCGACAGCAAGGGAGAGAAGGTTTATTACCAGGCAGCCTTTGAAGGTGGCTACGACCTCTGGTGCCATGACCTGAAGGAAGGCAGCACTACCCTGATGATGAAGGGTATCGGTGGCGGTGGCTTCGTTGCCGACAAGGATATCAAGAACCTCTTCCTCTGCAATGGCAGCAGCATCAAGAAGATTGACCTGGGCAGCAAGGCTACTACCAACATCGACTTTGAGGCTCCATTCAACTACAAGCCTGCCGAGGAGCGCCAGTATCTCTTCGACCATGTATGGCGCCAGGTGGCTGACAAGTTCTACGATCCAAAGATGCAGGGTGTGGACTGGGAGTACTATCGCAAGGTATATGAGAAGTTCTTACCTTATATTAATAATAACTTCGACTTCGCTGAGATGTTGAGCGAGATGCTGGGTGAGCTGAATGCCAGCCATACCGGTTGCCGTTATTATACCAGTGGCGCTTCTCTTTCTACCGCAGCTCTCGGCGCCTTCTTCGACCCTAACTACGAGGGTGACGGCTTGAAGATTCAGGAAGTCATCAAGCGTGGTCCTTTCGCAGTGAAGAAGAACGAGGTTACTGCCGGCTGCATCATCGAGAAGATTGATGGCGAGGCTATCAAGGCGGGTAAGGATTACAACGCATTGCTCGATGGAAAGGCTGGCAAGAACGTGCGCCTCACCATCAAGAACACCAAGGGCAAGACTTTCGACCTGACCATCAAGGCAATTTCGCAGGGTTATCAGCAGGAACTTCTCTACAAGCGCTGGGTGGATAGAAACCGTGCCATCGTGGATAGCGTTTCAAAGGGCAGAATCGCATACGTTCACGTCAAGGCGATGAACAGCGAGAGCTTCCGCACCGTATATAGCGAACTCTTGAGCGACAAGAACCGCAACAAGGATGCCGTAATCGTGGATGAGCGCCACAATGGTGGTGGCTGGTTGCACGACGACCTCTGCACCCTGCTCAGCGGCAAGCAGTATCAGGAATTTGTACCTCACGGCAAGGTAGTGGGCAAGGATCCATTCAACAAGTGGACCAAGCCATCCTGCGTTCTGATCTGCGAGGACGACTACAGTAACGGCCATGGTTTCCCATGGGTATATAAGGAGTTGGGCATCGGTAAGCTGATTGGTGCACCGGTGGCAGGAACAATGACTGCCGTATGGTGGGAGACCTTGATGGACCGCAGCCTGGTATTCGGTATTCCACAGGTAGGTTGCCGCGACATGCGTGGTACCTTCGGCGAGAACACCACCCTCTATCCAGATGTCGAGGTGTATAATTCTCCAGAGGATTACATCACCGGACATGATACCCAGCTCATCAGAGCCGTAGAGGAAATGATGAAGAAGTAAGAAAGAGGAATTATTCCGTCGAAATAGGTATTAAAAACAGGAATTATTCCGAGATTTCGATTGAATCAATCGATTGATTATATGAAAAGAGCGTGGTCGCCAAATGAGGCAATCACGCTCTTTCTTTATTAACATTATAATATTCCGAAGATAAAAGAAAAACTTAGCAAACTTTTTTCTTTCGCTCACAATAGCGTTCGCATTGGGCACAGATGTCATATCCCAGCATGGCACCCAGGATGAAATCCTCTTCCGGCGTAAGCTGGCATAATGGTTTGGTGACTATCATGCGGATAGCATCCAGGCATTCCTTCTTACCAAAGAAGAGATTCAGACGGTCGTTGCCAACCGGCTGGATGATGTAATCAATGTTCTGACGTTCTAATCTTGTTATGGCAAAAGACTCATATTTCTTGTTGAAGGTGTAGAGCACCAGGCGGCGCACGCCCTTCTTATATTCATATATATGATTCATCAGAACCTTCAAATCTACTGGTGTTGCGATTTCCTGCTGCATACTATCCGAATTAATCTGTTTTTAAACCAAGAATCAGAGAATTCCATCATTCTCTAATTCTTGAAAGATATATTTTAGAAAAAATTATAGCGCTGGTTTGATGGCCTCGAGCCATGCATCGATGCGCTCCTCTGTCTTGTCGTCCTCGTTCACCTCATCGAGTGCGAGTCCCAGGAACTTGTCGCCATCAATCGCCTCACTGTCATCATAGGTGTATCCATCTGTAGAAACACCAGGCAATACGGTAGCACCAGCCTCAACAGCAGCATCATAGAGTTCCTTCATGCCACCGCAGAATGTATCAGGGTAAGACTCGCTGTCGCCACAACCAAACAGGGCCACGGTCTTGCCAGCCAAGCCGGCACTCTTCAGCGTCTTCACGCCATCATACCAGTCATCCTGCATCTCTCCGGCACCCCAGGTAGAAGTACCGAGAATCAGATTCTCATGACTTGTGATAGTAGCATCATCGATGTTAGCTACATCTACAGCTTCCACGCCCAACTTAGAGGCGATGGTTTCGGCAATCGACTGGCATGAGCCAGTAGAAGAGCCATAAATTACGATTGTTGTTTTCATTTGTCCTTAATCTCTTTTAGTTACATTTATTTTCGGGTGCAAAGATACATCCTTTTTCCATCATCTGCAATACCTAAAAATGATGGTTTCGCAGAAATACCTAAATATGGGGATAGATTTCAAATAAGGTAAGAGCAAATATCAAGAACATTGATAAACAACCAATTCTCTTGGGAGGTTGATGATTTTCAACCTCTCAAACCACAATTTCATAGAACTTCCCTGATGTCGCTTCACATGACTGTTGATGATATAATAGTCAGCCTGATACTCATCCATCAAATCAGAAAAGGCAGCCTTGATACGAGAACACTTCTCGTTTATCGCATTATCAAGCGGATTCACCAGACGGTTCACGGTCTCGGTAATCTTATCCATATCTATTCTATTCCCTATCTTTTGGTAAAGCAGAAACAATTCTTCCCGATAATCTACCAGATTCTTGAATTCAATACCTTCCGGATGGTTCAGGAAGAGCAGATAGAGTGCCTTGTGGATAGGACTGAGCTGTACCTCTTTATTACCAAACTCAGGCAACAGGAAACGATAATCCGCCGTTATGACCAAAGGACTGAGGGTAGCCCTTGCTGCCTCAATGCGAAGCTGCTCTAATACGGGCACACTGATAGCTTTCAGCAAAAGGTCAGTTCTTCCTTCTGCCAAAAGTTGGGAGGAAAGCGTTTGTATAATAGCAGCTTTCTCCTCTGCACCCATATTTCTCAGTTCATCTTGCATACTGGATGCAAAAATACAAAAAGAATAGGAAAAAACGTTTCTCTGCATCGAAAAATCTTCTTTCGCAAGCCTTGCGTTTCATTTATTATTGTATGATTACTCCTTTTTTATTATCTTTGTGCCCAAAATAGAAATATAGATAAGATGACAGAAGAATGGACCCCTATAGATTTCGGACAGACAGAAGACACCACCAAGAATATCATCAAGGTGATAGGTGTGGGTGGTGGCGGATGTAATGCCGTTAAAAATATGTACTCAGAAGGTATTGTAAATGTGAGCTTTGCCGTTTGCAATACGGATAGCCAGTCGCTATCCAAATCACCAGTGCCTGTAAAAATCATGCTCGGAAAGAGCGGTTTGGGAGCAGGTGCTAACCCTGAAGTTGGACGAAGTGAAGCGCAGAACACCCAGGAAGACATCCAACGACTGCTGAATGACGGAACCAAGATGGCATTCGTTACAGCCGGCATGGGTGGCGGTACCGGAACAGGAGCAGCACCTGTCATCGCCGGCATCGCCAAAAGCATGGGCATCCTGACGGTGGGCATCATCACCATCCCATTTTATTTTGAAAAGCGAAAGAAAATCGTGAAGGCCCTGCAGGGTGTAGAAGAGATGCGCAAAAACGTAGATGCCCTGCTCATTGTCAACAACGAGCGACTTTGCGATGTATATGCCGATTCAGAAATTACCGTAAAGGATGCCTTCAAACTGGCAGACAAGGTGCTGAGCGATGCCACCAAGAGCATCTCTGAGCTGATTACCGTAGAAGGAACCATCAATCTCGACTTCCGTGACATCGAGACCACCATCAAGAGTGGCGGCGGTGCCATCATGGCGATGGGCAGGGCCAGCGGAGAAGGCAGAGTTCAGAATGCCATTCTCAATGCCTTGGATTCCCCATTGCTCTACGGCAGCGACATCAGCAATGCACAGCGCATCCTCTTCAACATCTATACCTCCAGCAAGCACCCTATCTTCGTTAGGGAAATGCGAGAGATTGATGCCTTTTTCGATGAATTGAATCCAGACATCAAGGTTATCTGGGGCCTTTCAGATGATGACAGTCTGGATGAGGATGCCAAAGTAACCATCCTGGCAACAGGTCTCAACAACGAGCTGGCAGATGAAATTCAGGACAATCCAGTCACAACCACCAAGGATGAAGATGATTACCAGAGAATTATCGACAAGCTTTATCATCCGATACGTGACGACTTCCAATCTCCAAAGAAGGCAGATCCCCCAGAAGAGGATATTCCTATAGAGCCATCAAACATAGAATCTACAGACATCCCAGATGATGAGCAGCCCCCACTCATCCCCGATGCTCCGACAGAAGAATCTCCAGTCGTAGAAGAAGAGCCCCCAAAGCCTGTCATTCAGCAAAAGTCACCAACCTTGGCGAAGAGGATAAGAGACAGACTGAAGAAAATAGCTGAAGATTTAGAAATCATTACGGAAGATGAGTAGCCTTTGCTGATACAAAAAAATCCTGCTGGCAACGATGCCGGCAGGATTTTTTGCGTTTTATCAACCTCAAGATGTCATTTATTTTATCACCCAATCCTCTATGCTTCGCTGGTCTTCCGAGAAGTTAACACCCACTTTCACTACCTTCCGTCCATCATCAGCAAAAGCCTTAGCATAGTCCTTGTCGCTGATTTGCGTCATGGCGGTATCAGCAGACTTCTTATATTTCAACTCAAAAATAAAGATACTCTTATCCGTCTTGAGCACAAGGTCTATTCTTCCATCCGAAGTGGTATGCTCCACCTTCACATCTTCGCCAAGCATGGTGAAGATGGTGAACATCACGGCTTGATAGTGACGCTCATTATTGTTGATAATCGTATATGGGAACTTATCATAGAATGCCTTCAAGTGAGGCATAAAGGCTCCCATATCGTCATTGATGAGCACATTCTTTTTATAAGCATATACGATTGCATCAAGTTCGCCTACCTCTGAAGGGGTATAATATTGGCAAAGGCTTTCCGAAAAGCCTTGTCTAACTTCTTGATTAGGAAAACTGAGGTAATACATACCCAACAGCTTGTCATATCCTTTAATCGTAAGATAGCCACTTTGGAAAAGGACTGGCACAGGGTCAGTAATAGTCTCAGTAGGAACATCGAAGCGTTTTGCTCTAGCCCAGATATCATTTAAGTCCATCATATCCAAATTCTTCTGCTGCATCAGTTCTATTAAGAACGTAGGCGTTCCAGATGTAAACCAATAGCTATTAAACTCCTTATCGTCCAAAGCATTGATGATGCTGTAAGGATTGAATATATCCTCGCTATTGATACTGAAATGGTAGCCATCATAATGCTGCTTGAGTTGCTGCAAGGTCTCCTCATAAGTGAGTCCATTATGCTCAGCCATCTCCTCGATACCCTCACGGAAATACTGAGTCAATTCACTCTTGGTTATACCACAACAGCTACTGTATTCATCCTTCAACGTGAGAATCTTGAGATTATTCAACTCGCTGAAGATGCTGAGCTGACTAAACTTAGAGATGCCTGTGATGAATACAAAGCGAATGTTTCCCTCTTGCTGCTTCAATGGACTGAAGAAATCTCGCATGATGTTGCGGATGGTCTTCTGTAAGTCTTCGTCACTGACAGAATCATGCATAGGTGCGTCATATTCGTCGATGAGAACGACAACTTGCTTACCTGTCTGAGCAGCTGCAGCAAGCAAGATGTTCTTAAGACGACCTCCAAAAGACTTCTCATCTATTGGATTAACTTTTAAACCATATTTTTTCTCTTCTATTTCTAGTATTCCGTTTAGAATTGAATATGTATTCTCCAAGCTATAATACTTACCACAGCTCAGATCCAGGTGGATGACAGGATATGCCGTCCACTCCTTCTCCATCTGTTCGATAGCAAGTCCCTTGAACAGTTCTTTCTTACCTTCAAAGTAGGCCTTGAGAGTAGATACAAACAAGGATTTTCCGAATCGACGTGGGCGACTCAGAAAATGAAATTTGGCATAATGAGCCAACTGATAGACGATAGCCGTCTTGTCAGCATAGAAGTAATTTCCCTTCACGATTTCGGAGAACGTTTGTATTCCCAAAGGATATCTCTTTGAAGCCATAATCTTACTCTTAATAATTCAGGTACAAAGATACAGATAATATTTCAGAAAGCAAGCGTTTTTCTTATTATTAACAATAGTTACGAGCTATCTTACTAATAAAACAATGCTTACATTCCCCAACTTTTTGGGGAATATTTCCACATACTTTCCTCATTTTCCACACCATCTATTTCTGGCATATTCAATATAAACACCTGATAATCAAGACATATTATTTTTACTCATCGATTTGGCACGCAGATTGCGACTATGAATAGCGGGTTCGACAACGAATCCACAAAGAAAGTAAGTAAGTAACATTAAATAGTAACAATTTAAAAAAGATAAGATTATGAAGAAGTTTATGTTTGCAGCTATCGCAGCTATGGTAATGGTTTCAGTAAGCAACGTTTTTGCATCAAGCAGAATGGTAGGTAACGCAGAGGTAGCACCAGTTGATACCGTAGCTCCAGAAGCACCTTCAGATACATTGGCAACAGGTACTTCTATCCAGCCACAGGCAAGTGTTGAGGATTCTACAAAGCAGGAGAATGCTACTGAGGCTACAACAGAGAATGCTACAGAGCAGCAGACAACTGCCGAGTAAAAGATAAAGAACAGTTCATTTTGCAGCGTTATTCATATAATAGGATTTAGTTTTTAAAGGTAATTAGACTTATTCAGGTTACAATAGATATTGCATAGATAGAAATTACAAAGTAGAATTTTAGGTTCGGTTTTTGAAAGTGAATCCTGCTGGCAGTGTTGCCAGCAGGATTCTTGCTTAATAGCCCCTGTTAAACTCATCAAGTATCTGACGAAGATTATCATCAAGCACATTATTATATACACAACAAGCCAGTTCTTTTGGTATTTCCATCCCTCTTGTTGCAACAGCTATTCCTCCAGCCATGCACGCCATGGTATCAGCATCACCGCCAAGCGAGATGGCATTACGGATAGCCGAAGTATAACTATCAGCTTCTAGATATGAGATGATAGATTCAGGAACACTTGTCTGGCAAGTATCCGTAAATCCATAATCTGGACGTATTTCTGCAAGAGTACGGTGAAGATTGTACCCTTCAAAATGAGCCTCAACGTAATCGCATATTTGCTTCTTGTCTTTTCCTTGACGAGCCAGGAAGATACAAGCAGCAATAGCCTGCGCACCCTTTATTCCCTCAGGATGGTTATGAGTCACCTCTGCAGAAATCTTAGCAAGTAGCAAAGCCTCATCCAATGATTTGGCATAAAAGCCACATGGACTTACTCGCATGGCAGAACCGTTACCATAGCTGTTGTAAGGTTCCGTTTTCCTACTAATAATCCACCGTAAAAACTTCTGCCCATAGCCGGCAAACATATACTTCCGTCCCAATTCTTTCATGCACTCCACGAGCTTCTCATGAGTATGTTCAGGATCAATCGTCAGCCATTTTGCTACAGCCAAGGTCATAACCGTATCATCCGTAAAACGAGGCTCTTTGTATATATCGAAGTCCCCATGCTTTACTGGATGAAATTCATACGCAGCCCCGAAGCAATCGCCAGCGATTGCTCCAATGATACCAGTTGTAGGTACTATTTTACAAGTTGAATGTCCCATGAATATATTCTACTAGATGGAAATATCTGATTATTAATGTTACAATAAATGCATAGAAGCCAGCCAATGCATCGTCAAGCATACAGCCCCATCCACCATGAATATTCCGGTCTATCCATCTGCAACCAAGCGGTTTAGTTATATCTATTACTCGAAACAACACAAAACCTATTATAGCAAGGGATATTGAGACATAAGCTGGACCATCTACACAAACAGCTGCTAAAGCAGCAACCCACGTTCCAAAGAACTCATCAATTACGACAGCCCTTGGGTCTTCACCCCAATATTTCTCCATCACATTATCAGTCCAGACTCCAATCAACAAAGAACTAACAACCAATAAAATTGTAGCCACCATCAACCCTATCGGAGAAAGGACATAATAAAGACCTATCCAAATGAGCAAAGCCAGAAAAGCACCTGCAGTACCAGGTGCTTTAGGTACAAAACCTGTGCCTAATCCTGTGGAAATAATTACATGAAGCCAAGGAGCTTCACCTAACTGTTTATTATTGTTATTACTCATATTATTTTCCAAACAATGCCTTCAGAACCATCTTACCAATTTTTCTTTCCAATCCTGCCTTTGAGGTTGGAATACCTGTCTCACGAGCAAACTTTTGTTTTGCTTGTGTGATACCTAAAGCCCGATTTAAGGAGAATGACACCCCTGGTATTTTAAACTTAGACATATCTTTATAAATTTTAGAAATTGATAAAAAAGAGTTGCGCCTTCTTTCTTAAAGAATAACGCAACTCCTTCTATTTTATTTTAGATTTTCTTTAGCAAACTCCAAATTTCACGAATCCAAAGCACAAGTGAAGAACCAACGATGATGATTACCCAATCCTCAAACTTCAAACCAGTTACATTGAAGAAATTCTGCAAACCAGGAATCTCTACCATAGCAATCTGACCAGCTAAAATGATAGTTGCAATAATCAACAAGCCCTTGCATCCCTTGAAATGAAGCGCACTCTTACCTGTCTCAAATGCTCTTGCACAGAAGAGATAGAAGAAGTGAGTCATCACGAAGATGGTGAAGAATAAGGTCAACTCGTAAGGAGTAAGACCATCAGATGCACCTAACTGAACGTTGAGTAAATCTGTTAACTGCGTAATATTCGAATGCTCAAAGACATAAAGTAATACAAGCAGCAACACAAAGAAGAATCCGCCAACGCCCAAGATGTTCTGATACATCGCCTTATTCAGGATAAAGGCATTTCTATCTCTTGGCTTATCTTTCATCACGCTCTCTGATGGAGGCAAAGATGCCAATGCCATTGCAGCAAAAGTATCCATAATCAAGTTTACCCAAAGCATCTGAGTTACAGTAAGCGGACTTTCCTCGCCCATAAATGCGCCAAAAACAACGATAAAGCAAGCAGCCACATTCACAGTCAACTGGAAGAGTAAGAAACGTTGGATATTCTGATAGAGTGAACGTCCCCACATCACCGCCTTACCAATACTACTAAATGAGTTATCGATAATGGTAATATCAGATGCCTCCTTTGCTACAGAAGTACCATCACCCATAGACAAACCAACATGAGCAGCCTTCAAAGCAGGGGCATCGTTGGTTCCGTCACCAGTAACAGCAACGACTTGGTTCTTTCTTTGCAAAGCCTCAACCAATCGTTTCTTATCCATAGGACGAGCACGAGAGATTATCTTCAAATCCAAGACTCTCTTATCCAACTCTTCATCAGAAAGAGCAGCAAACTCTGGACCAGTAATAATATTCTTATCACCATCCTTTGCTGTCCACAGACCAATTTGACGACCGATTTCCTTAGCTGTACCAGGAGTATCACCAGTAACAATCTTCACATTGATACCGGCATTCATACATTCTGCAACGGCTGCAGGAACATCCAGACGAACAGGGTCGCTGATAGCCACAACACCCATAAAGGTTAAATTATCAGCCACAACCTTACCATCCTTGAATACGTCAGCCTTACTACTAATTATTTGATAAGCGAAGCCGAGGGTACGCATAGCTTGGTTCTGATATTCAACCAACTGATTCTCAATATCAGTTTTAGAAACATTGTTCTCGATGTTCTTGCACAAACCACTTACAATTTCAGGAGCACCCTTGACATAGAGAATTGTCTTGCCTTCAAACAAGGAAGACTTAACAATTGTTGCCATATACTTACGCTCCGTAGAGAAAGGCAACTCCTCCAAAACCTCAGCAGACTCACGTAGATTCAGATAATCAACGCCAGCCTTCTTGAGCCAAAGAAGCAAAGCGCCCTCCGTAGGATTACCCAATACTTTTACAGCCTCAACATCTGAATAATCCAAAGAAGCAGTAGAATTGACAGCGATACCTTCCTCAATCAACAGACTATCCTTATCATTACCCAACGTCTGAGCTGATAGACCATAGAAATTAGTATCATGCACTTGCATCTGATTCTGAGTCAAAGTACCAGTTTTATCGGTACAGATAACAGTCGTAGCACCCATCGTCTCACAAGCATGCATTTTACGAACCAAGTTGTTGGTCTTCATCATTCTAGTCATACTATAAGCCAAGCTCAGAGTAACAGCCATTGGCAAACCTTCTGGTACCGCAACAACCACAAGTGTTACTGCAATCATCAAGGTATCCAACGTATATGTAATCAACTTAGCTATTTGCTCACTCGGCATCAAAGTATCATGGAAATAAACTACCATACCCATCAATATCACAAAATAGCCAATAATTGATGGAACAACAGCTTTCCAACTCCAGTCGTCAAACTTTTTTATAACCATCCAGAAGAAGATGCCTGTAGGAACCGCCAATGTCAAAACAATAGGACTCCAACCGAAGAACACCATCAGTTTGAGAACGATAATAAGCGCAGCGAAAATATAACTCAACTTGGTTATCAAGTCTGCCAATCCATCCAACTGTTCATTTAATGGTGTGCGAACACTATCATCTATCTGTGCAGCCTCAAAGACTTTACCATTTTCCGTTTTGTCGCCAACTGCCAAAACTTTGAAAATACCATGACCTTCCATCACCTTTGTACCACGCATCACATGGTTAGAAGGGAATGTTGCATCCTTATCAAACTCCTGTTCATGAATTGTTTTATGGCAAATAGGCTCACCAGTCAAAGAAGACTCATCAACATTCAAGGTAACCGCCTCTAAAAGTTCTCCGTCAGCAGGAATCTCCTCACCTGTATTCAATACGACAATATCACCAACAACGACATCTTTCTTCTTGATAGAAGTTGTGTTTCCATTTCGGATTACCTCTACCATTTCGTCGTCATTAACTTGGTTGAGGACAGAGAACTGCTTATCAGCCTTTAACTCAAAGATAAAGGCGATACCAGTGGCAAGCAAGATAGCCACAAAAATACCAACTGGCTCAAAGAATGTCTCTGCACCTTCATGCAATCCCCAGAACTCATAGCAAGAAATGCCGATAGACAACACTCCGGCTATCAGCAAAATGATAATCAGAGGGTCGCCAAACTTCTCTAGGAATTGTTTCCATAAAGGTTCTTTCTCTGGTGGTGTCAAGATATTGGCACCATGTTTACTACGGCTTTCGAGCACTTGGGCATCGGTCAAGCCTGTGTAATGATGTTTTTGTTCCATATTATTTTTCTTTGAATAATTTCAATACGTATTCCAAAATACCATTTGGCACACATTCTATATCCAGCCATTCAAAATCAGGTGGTCCAGAATGATAATTTGAGACTTGAGCATACAAAATGTCATTTTCTATACAAAAGCCTTCCAACAAGAACCAAGTTTCATCTAACCATCCATCATAATCTGGTCCCTTCCAACATAAGGGAACATTCTCAATACACATGCCATGAAAATCTATCAAGTCACCATAACCTGTTTGTTCTATTAGATGATTATAAAAACCAGGTTTTTCTGTGTAAAGTTTGTATATTCTATCTTTAACCTTCATATTATTCTGCTCAAATTCATTTTCATATTTTATAGAGCCATCATTAACAATAATTTCGATCTGTAAAATGATGTTTTTGTTCCATAATTCTGAAACTCTTATAGTATATAAAAAACAATTTGGACAGAAAGAGTAGTACCCACCCATCTGTCCAAACTATAAATATTAATGTCTGTATCCGTTACGATACATTTCATTCACACGTTTCTGAACAGCCTTATAATCAGAACCCAATTTTGACTTTCTTTCAGTTCCATTGCCATAAACACCATCCCAAACTTGCATAGCTTTTTCTTCTATACTTTTTCCTGATGATTCACTTTTGGTAGTTGGTACTGCAGATGTATTATCTGATTCTGCGTTTGTTCCAGTTTCTGAACTTACCTCACTTGATGTTGATTGTGATTGCTCACTTATAGGACTTGCAGATTTCTCTTCATTTGAGGTTGTATCAGCTTTTTCTTTTTCTGTAGAATCAGAAACTATCGTGTTAGTAAGCTCATCTACCTTTGATTCATTTGTTCCACAACTTCTGTAAGCAACAAAAGCAACAACAATCAAAACTATAACAGCAATAATAGCAAGTATCTTGTTCTTGCTACCATTTCCATTATTGCCACCATCTGTTTCTTGCGTTTGCACATCTATAGTTTTATTTTGAGGAGTATCCAATACAGGAACTTGCTCCTTTTCTATATCGAAGTGTCGCTCAACATGTTTTTCCATATTAAAGGAACGTGTCGATTTTCTTTGCTTTTTATTATCAGCCATAACTACAACTTTTTAATTCATTAACTAGCATAGATGTCAATGAGAGTTTCCAAGCCACCAACATGACCAACACCAACAGCTTCAAACTCCCAATCACCATCCTCATTTACAACAAGTTTGGCAACAGACAATGCTGTTTCTTCAGTGAAAGCCTCATTTAGCTCGTATCTGCAAAGCTCTTCATCGTTCACTGCATTAACTACACTGATAAAAGCATCTTTAACATCGCCAAAAGTCATTCCTTCATCATGTATTGACACAACAAAGACAATTTCACAAACATTTGGATCAACTTTGTCCAAATCCACATCAATCTGTTCCCCCGAACCGCCATTACGATCATCAAGAGAACCTAGAACTGCTCCATCACTTGACATTGGACGTGTTTCAGCCATCCACTTACGCTTGTTACCAAACACCGCACGGTCAAATGGTTGCTCTCGATTCTCTGAATTATAGAACACGAAGCCGGCATCATCAAGTATCACGCCCTCATCGCCACAAAGAAAAGTTGAAGCATCAAGGTCGGCATCGGAATTCCAATCCAATACCACCTTGATTTTACTCAACCCTTCCGATTTGGCTATTTTAAAACGTTCTCCTTTTGACAAATTAAATCTTCCCATAGTCGTAATCGTTTGAAAATTTATTATGCATAAATATCAATGAGAGTCTGCATGCCACCATCGTGGCCTTCACCTACGGCTTCAAATTCCCATTCACCCTCATCATTACAAACTAGCTTAGCTGCTTCAACTGCAGTCTCTGTGGAGAAATTTTCCTTAAGATTATACTTACAAAGCTCCTCACCAGTCTCCTCATTAGAAATGGTAATAGAAGGTTCACGAACTGCCCCAAAGGTCACTCCATCTTTGTCCCCATGATAGATTGTAACACAAAAGATGATTTCTTGAACTTTTGGACTCACCTTAGAAAGATCCACGTGCATAGTCTCACCAGCCTCATCACCTTCCTCATCATCGCCAAGGTCATCTGGAGAGCCAAGGACAGAACCATCTGCAGAAACAGGAACTGTAGCAGTACGCCAATGAACTTTATTGCCATGAACAGCCTTGTTAAAAGGCTCTACCTCACCAGTCTCAGGGTTAGCACGACGATTAGAGTTGTAGAAAACGAAGTCGGCATCATCCATTATCATGCCATCGGCACCAACAAGGAAAGCAGACGCATCCAAGTCTGCGCCAGACTTCCAGTTAAGGTCAATCTGTACCTTCTCTAATCCCTCACTCTTGTCAAGCGCAAAGCGCTCACCTTTCTCAATTTGAAATCTAGCCATAATCTTACGATTTTAATTGTTAATTATATTGTTTGATATTGTTCTATTAATTGCTCTATCTCCAACGTGGACAAGCCATACTGACGATAAAGAGCCATACCATTTTCCAACTCTCGGATAGCATTCTGCTTACTTGTCATATTACGACTACGACGAACGGAATCGATTCCACTAACATACGATGCAATATTGCGCTTTGCTCTTATCAATTTAGAACAAGCCTGCGCCATCTCAGAATTACCTTCCTCTGATGCAAATTTACGCTTTGCTTCTGCAAATAATCCCTTTTGTAGTAGCTTCTCTGCTTCCGACATTTTCTTTTTAACAGGTTCAACCTCTTTTCTCTTTGCGACATCTTTTTCCAAGCAATATTCCTTTCTTATGTCTGCCAAAGCTGTATCAAACTCATGGATGTCATCACGATGCAACCGTGCTTCCAATTTATCTAATGCTATTCTAGCATCATCCTTTCTACCTGTTCGAGCTAAAGCTTTTATGTCAGCTGTCTCTCTATGAAATTCTCGCCGTATTTTTTTCATATCAACGACTGGAACTTTCTTTGGAGAATCAGAAACAGACTGGGGAACAGAAGTTATCTTTTCTTTCCTTTCAGAAGTCTTTTTCTCATTCCTTTTCAGGCCACCCATCGTTTCTGCCAACCGACTCAGTTCCTCATCCCATTCTATAAAGCCTTTTTGAGCGATCCATCCTTTCAGTTGATCATAAACTGCATAAGCACCCTTCATGTCATCTACACGAAGTTTTGCGTTTATATCAGCCTTCATAACACGAACCTTTCTTTTGTCAGCCGAAGTTGGAACTGGCACATCTTCCACAGGTAATTCTGAATCTACAGTAGTTGCTTTTGAATCTACAGGTATATCCTTAGGAGTCGAAGCAAACAAATTACTTACCTGATAATCTGCCTTTCTCACCAAACCGAGCAATCGGTCTAGCATCAAGTTCTTCTCTTTATCTGTTACCTTTTTAGCAGGATAAGCCAATGGCATCTGACCAAAGATATTCTCAAAATAGTCTGTAGCAGCTTTTCCCACCAAAATAACTTGGCATTGACTTACATTCAAGCCATTATGATTCAACGCCTCATTCAAATGATGAGAAACCAATCTAGTAGCCTCACCTATAGCAGACATATCCAAGTCATCACGAGACAGACAATAATCTTGCATTGAGCCATCGCTCATACACAATTCTTCATTAACCATCCTCACATTACTATTGAGAAATCGCAATGCTGCTTCTCGCAATATATCTTCCTCCGGCTCACGAGGCTGATAGTTATAACTATAAAGTCCTGCCCAAATCAAATCCTTTGCCTGTTTCAATCTTGGGTCGCTTCCTTGCCCTTCTATTCTAATGGAATCCATCAGCGATTCCTTCGTTTCAGCATCATAAAATTGCAAAAGCAAGTCATTCTTATCTACCGAAACCATAATAGCAACCTTTGCCCTTTGTTTTTCAGGAATAGTTCCCATGACTACTGGCAACAAGAGCTGATGGTAACTTATTGAGCACATATTCTGAAAGCCCCCTTTTTCAAATGGACTACTGATAAAGAGTTTTTTATCCGTATCCAGTTCTGGAGCAAAAAGGAACACCAACGGCAACTTAGACACATTACTATCTATATTCCCAACCACTCCATAAAAACAGTTTTGCAAGATTTTATTGATATAATGCTTGATGGCATAGAATGGCAATTTATTGAGTTGCTCATCACGACCTGCAAAACGGAAAGTCCTCATTTCCTTGCAAGTATCGAAAATGTTAGCAAAAGCATTGGGTGCAAGTTTTTGGGTTGCAGATTCCAATGCACTCTTGCCTATCACAAACTCATTGCCTACACATTCTATGGCAAAAGGCATCTCGCCTCCGCCATCCTGCATAAAATCGACAAAGCGATTGTCGCCATCCATGCGGTTATAGCGGAAGGAGATACCATTACGAGATATAGTTACCAATATGCAATAATTCACTTTCTTCAGTTTTTATCTGTTTTCAACTCTTAAATATGTCCATCAAGAACTCATCATAGAATTTCATACCTTCGAGAATGATGATAGGAGCCACATAGTCAAACTTTGCTTGACGACGAGCTTTCTGCACTTCTGGAAGATTCTGGATATAAGTATTGATATTCGCCATCGACATGATGCCATTCATCATCTTGGACAAATCCACCATATCCTTTCCGAAAAGACCATTCACATACTTATAGAAGATACCAGAGAAATTGTAGAAACACATCTTGTTCTTATCCAAGGCTTCTGGTGATTTGAAACAAACACCTATACTCTCCATAAAGTCTGAAGACAGACTATCCGCAAAGGTCAACTCTTCTTCCTTGCCTGTACTACTATTATAAAGAGTGAAGCCATTTTCTCCTACAATCTCGATAACCTTATCCGAGATTTGCAATGGACTTGCAATGGTCTTTGCCAATCCCTTAGATACCTCAAACTTGACATCATTTGCTTGTTTCGTCTGAATGTCTATATTTGGCCAACCACCGAGATTTGACTTGACGGTTTCCACACCACCCATACCCATACAGAACATCTCCATATAGTATTTCTGCGCTACATTCTTATTAATGGTATATAACCACTCGAAGATACGAGAGCCCTTACCTGCAAAAATAATCTTCACTTTGGGTTTCCAATCATTCTTGAACATAGACAATTCGTCTGACTGACGAGCTTCCTTTATCAACTTTATAGCCAACTGTCCTGCATAGTAGGTAATAAGACCTGTTACATACATATCCACACAGAACAAAGGACGGCATTCTGTTGATAGAATCTGATAGAACTCCGTAAGTTGCTTTGTATCCAATTGGTCAACCACTTGCTCGAAATAATATGGAGCTGTCGCTGCAGAATAGAGTTTCGGTCCATCATTAAATCCAAGCAATTTCAAGTTGTTGCGATGGCAGACATTTGTCAAAGCCTTCTCAAACTGCGACTCCATAGATTTCGTTGCCGCAGATATTCTCTGGGCTGCAAAACGAATGGAGTTCTGTTTCAGCATTTTACTTGCCTCATTGTCCTTGCAAATAACCGATATATCCGTCGTGCTTCCACCAACATCAAAACAGAAAGTTAGCTCATTGGTACTATTGATGTTGTATGATAGGAAGTTAGCCACAGCGCAAGCTTCCGTCATAGCTTTACTAGTGTCAATATCCTTGAACTCAAACTTGAATGGCTCACGATGAGGAACAAGTGGTTTCTGCTCTTTTCTCGTTTGCTTAGCCGAGGATGAATCAAAAGGATTATCACTATCATCAAACGCACTTGCAGAATTTGAGAAAGAATTCGTTTCGTCCTGTGAAGATTCCAAGGCATCCATAGAACCAAAAGGATCACCGCCAAACGGATCTCCTGCCCCAAATGGATTATCACTATCAAAACCATCGTTTGACATTGTGTTTGAAGTACCTTCATTTATGCCAAATCCACTTACTCCCATCTTAATGTTCAAACCAGGAACCGTTGAAACTGACAAAGAAACAGGAGTTTCCTGTGCATCAACAACAGGAGAAACGTGCTCCAAAGATTGCCAAATCTGATTATATTGCAACATCAAATTATAGCCCATCGCCGAAGGATATGACCACCTAAGAACCTTTGGTACAAATCCCTTGACAAACAACTCCGCATAGACATGCAACAACAGAGAAGACAAGAATGCCTGCTTATGCGCCTTGTCCTCCTCTCTATCGCTCCACTTCATATTGTGGATGAGTTGCACTATATTCTGACCTTCTCGGAAACCAAGTGTCATCGTGTCATCCGTAACATTGTCTACAGGCAAATGGCGACAGAAGCATGGGAATCCTCCTTGCACAGCCTCACTGCGCAAGGTATTGATACCATCCATCTCATTCTTTGGCAAACGTTGGTCATCATGGATAGCCAGAATACTCTTAATGGCATTAGAATACAACTCTTCGTTTTGGAAGAAGAGTACGTTTCGCTCTGCTGGAGCTTGGTTGGCATTAGCTCCCAAATCTTTAAAGAGTGAAACTCGCTGTCCTGTAAACTGTATGCCTTCTGCATATTGCATCTGCCCATCATGATAAGCTACAGAAGTATTAGTACTTCCAAAGTCCACACCAACGGTAACATCACTCAATGTTCGATTAACATCAAGCATATCCTTTGGCAAGCCATCGTTCGCATTCAAGGTACTGCTATAATGTATCAAGACAAAGCCACTATCACAACCAGTGATATGAGTAAAGCGCACACCTCTGAAAGGATGCTTGCTCTCAAATATCTCATATTTATATTTGCGAGTCGCAGTACGACTATCACTGGTCACCAACAGTTTGGCATCACCTAAAACGACACCTTTATCCGCAAGATATTGTATATTACCATCATAATCGGTAATAATCTCATTATCTTGCTTTTCATCACCAACAAAAGGAATTGCACTGTATTGGCAGTCCTCTTGACGAGCATTATGTGGCATCTCCGAATACAAGAAATAACGATTCCACTTATCGGATATAAAATTAGGCCACAGCACGACATCTTTGTTTCTCTTAAAAATGCCACTAATCTTGTACTCTATAGGAATTGTCTTCTCCTTGCGGTCGCCATTTTCATCGGTTACAGAAATGGTCAATCGCACTGAAAGATTAGACTTTTCCTCATCAAACTCAGCATCCATGTGAGAATTGATACTAACGCCTACTTGCGCATAACCCAACAAGGTGCTCACATTACGGCCAAACACCACCAATCCCTTTTGGCTCAAAGGAATGGCAAAGAAGGCATAATCCGTGCTACCTGTCTTATGAGCCCTCAACAAAAAGATAGGCAATGACGCTATATCCTTTTCTCCTTTTTCATACTCACGTGGGAGCCAAACTCTAAGCAACTTGGAATTTTTAGGCAACAAAAGTTCCTCTGGCTTGAATGCCTTTGACACACCATCGGCATCAGGAGCCGTGGTTATATTACCATTATAACCATAAAGTTCCTCAGTGTAATTGAGAAATCCAAAAGGCAAACCAAAACCTTGCACAGGAAGGGAACTTGCTTTATTCTCATCAAGCTTACGGTCACGTATAAGTTTCAAAATCTCATTTCGCCAAGTACCCAACTCGCCCTTGATTCCTTCGTATGTGAGTCCAGCCTGCTTATAGTAGTCTTCCAACTGCTTGATACGAGGCAACAACTTATCTACATAAGCAAACAAGTTGAGCAACTGTTCGTCCGAAATCGTACTATGCAAAGGGTCAGTAAAACGGTGAGTTGTAGGGTCAACAAACGCAGCATTCTTATCTATGTCATAAGACACAGAAGTAAAGAACAGAGAGCGAGGCGAAGTAGCACCCACCACTTGCTTATTATATTTAATAAGGTATAGGAAAGGCTGCACTTGGTCATTCTTAGCCTTACCTTGCTCAGTCCAAAGACTACGATCATTCATCAACATGTTGCCAAAAGCACCTTTTGGCTCATACATGTTTTCCGTAGTTTTCATGTCCTTGCCATCACTATAGGCAAGGTTGATACGACGTATCTCTATTGCCGTATTATTCAAGGCGATACAAGCAATAAGACCACGCCATTCATCTACAAGATTAACATAATATTGGTTAAGACCTACAGAAGCATCCTTGCGGATGGTCTGTATTTCATTAAGCGCATGATTGAAAAGGTCGGCACGAGCAAAGACCGTTGGCACACCCGAAACGATAGCACTAACATCCACCCCATCTTGAATGGATGGAGTCTCTATATCTCGTGTAAAAGCCTGTATGCTTGAGGTCAAATCCTGCCACTGGCCAGCAGCACCTTGCTGTTGGCTACGAGATTTGACATTGATTACTAATGCTTTAATATCTGGCATAAGATTTATCTTTTAAACTTTTATAATTTGGCACTAAAAGGGATTGTAATATTAATGGCATTAAACATGTGTGCCAAGAAACGTTCCTTCATCGTGCTTACATTTTGCTTTTCATCTACAGGACGGCACTTAGGAAGATTCTTGATGAAGTCATCATAATCGGTACGCTTATCAGTCTTAAACAAGCCCGATTTCTTTTCTTCCTGAATCTCCTTACATGGATCCATTGCAGCAAGAGACATCACATTTTCCTCAAAAACTTTCGAAGGGAACAAGAAACGACTTACACCTGCCAAACGAACAGAATTATATACCTGATAAATCCATCCACGCTTTATAGTTCCATTCTCGGTGCTATAAGCAAATTCCTTCATGTAGTCATCAATTTCCTTAGACTGTTCCTTTTTCATATCATTGTAGTCAGGAATTTCCTGTTCCGCAAGTCGAGCGATAAAGCCACGAGTACCCCTCGTTTTATCTTCCACATTGTTCTGCAACAAAGCACCACCATGCTTAGATAGAACGATATGCGCCAACGTCAAGAACGAGCCCAACTTTTGCATAAACTCAGAGGCCTTGGATTGACTTACGAAATCCGTACCACGGAAAGTTAAGTTCTTTGCATCATCCAACTCTACCGAACGATATAGGTATTGAGCAGATGTATTCTGTAAGTTCTGCTCATCAATAGTAAAGAAATCATACGCAGCACAAGCACTCATCAATTCCACCACGTGACAAGCATTTTTCTGTTCTGCACCGCCAGTAATAGTATTACCACCATTACTATCAGACACATTGAGATCTTTTGCTGGCCAACCTACATGATAGAGGCGCTTATAACGCTCCTTCACGGTCTTGTCGTTCTGATAGAACTGCAAAGCCGCTTGTGAGTTGATGGCAAAATAATCGGATGAAGCAATCAACTTTTCTTGCTTACGTTGCGCATCCGAAGGAGATTGGAAACTGAAATATTCCGTAAGCAAAGTGGCACCAAACTTCACCTTATTGAAGTCTATTGTATTTTGGGAAATGATATTTCCTGCTTCTTTCAAAGCCTCTGGAACCACAGGTATCGAAGATGCTCCAGTTCCACCAAATACCGAACCAAACACAAAGACACGAGCACCTGTTCCACTCTTCTGCAATTCTGTCAGAAAATCAGCCAACTGTAGCTCAGGTTCCGTCGCCTTAGCTTTGTTTGCCACATAATGACAAGCTGCCTCCACAATGCCATGGTACATCAGCATTGAACCCAAATGTGTTTGCGCACGATAGCCATGCACCAGATTAAAGCTTTGCACCGTATCATGCTCCAAGAACAAGTCTGCCAAATCATGGTCATCTTCTTCCATGTCCTGTCCTACGCCCTGTGTAGCACTCAATTTAGAATAAGTACTACGGGTTGCCATAGAATAATCTGTATAGAAACGATAAAGGTTCAGTTTGGAAGAGAAGAAAGTATTGGAGTTCGGACTTCCACCAGGAGAATCTGGATTATCAGTCTTCACCTTGTTATATAACTCTATCAATCGCTCCACACGACCTTTATTGCCATTACTTTGGTCGGTATCAAGGGTAAGGATGTTTATCTCTTCATTGTCAAACATACCTACTGCACAGAGATGCACAAATGCTTCCAAGCATCTCATCCCTGTACCACCAATGGCTATAACAAATAAATTATCTTTCATAATCGAAATCTCATATTAGAACCAAGAACCCAACTTGCCTTGCTTGTTTGCCTTAGAAACCACAAATCCAAGTGCTACATATACCACCCACGAAACACAAAGTCCGATAAACATATGAAGCATAAAGGTACTTTTCTTAGAGCCTGTCTTCAAACCAATATATACAAACAAAAACGCAAGTAACGCCGAAACAACAGGTGCAACAATACTGGAGAACCAGAATATCCCCTTACGTTTTCTTACATCACTCAGATTAGGCTGATAAGCAACATTGTTGGACAAAATAATAGCCAACACTAAAGCCAATACCGATGCCACCAAGGCACAAATATAAACAGGAACGATAATTTCTGACATACTTTTTCTTAATTATATGGTTATACGATTGTTATTGATTCATTCTGATAAAGTAGCTATATACACAGCTACCTTGCGGATTGCAATGCTGCAACACGTTTCTGATAGCAGAGCTGAGGCAATTATTGCCAGGCCAAGTGAACAACTCATCTATCTGTGCACCAAGATTAGGTTCTGCTTTAGCAACAACTATATCTATGCGATAAAGACCAGAAGTCTCTTCATTGCCAGCAATCACTCCACCAAACTGTGGATTCAAGTCTACGGCAAGTTCCGCATCATGCCCTCTTGTCTTAGCAAAAGTCTGCGCAAACAAACCTTGATCAAAAGCAACAACCCCTTGAATATCGCCAATACTGCTACCGCCTTGTTTCACGTAATCAAACTCAGACAGAAGATTACCTTGCTCATCATAGTAATCAGAGCTTTCTGACGGAATCTCTACTTCCTTTTCGCCTTCCACTACAGTTGTTTTTGGCTTATATTGCATAGCAGTGAGCCAATTCATATAAAGTTCAAAATCCTTACCTATGTCTGTCATTCTTACAGCCAAACCTTTTATTTGATAAGAATCGGCATTCGAGAAATCAGCAAACAGATTCTGGAACAAATGGCGGAAACGATATTGCAATGGAATCTCTTCTTCCTGCTGTCCACGAGCGTTATCGACAATTGCTTGCCAGTCTTCATCAAAAGTATATAGTTCGGCACGTGAGCCCTGCAAGAAATTAAAGCCATCGTCCTTTCCATTCTCTACAGAGCCTGTTACCACATCATCCCCATTTCCATCATGGTAAGTACCACCTATGCAAGGACCAGCATAAGCTCCACTTGTTCCACCTTTCTTTGGAGAAATGGTGTAGTTATGCATAGAAAGAGTAAAACGCTTATAGTTCTGGGTTTTGCCCTGCAAGCCATCTTCTATCTCTTTCAGAAGTCGATGATTCTCGTCATCAAAAACGGTATAGTATAGATGTTTGTCTAGCGCACCTTCCTTGTAATCTGTCACAAAGAAAGTTATATCCTTGCCTCTCTTTAGCCACTCCTCGAAATAAGGAGTAGCATAAGCTTGCTGATAAATCTGATGCCCAGGAGTATATTCCTCATAATCCGTCACCAACAAGGCACTTCTATTCTCATCTACGATTTTCTTGAGAGTCTTTTCGATAGGAGCATACAACTGCCCTTGGGCTGCTGGGTTATGAAGTTGTGCAAAGATATTGGCAGCAGAATGCAAATCCTCTCCATTCAATTTTTCAATCTTCTCGTTAGCCAAAGAGTAAAGGTCATAATTATTCAATGACCCTGTCACTTTCTGGGTGATTCCATTAAAAGTTTGCGCTGTGGAAGGGTCATCGTATGCGATATAAACGCCAGAAAAATCAAAATAAGCAGCCCATTTCCCTTCACTTGGCATTCTCTGTGAATCCTTCTCGTAGTAAGCTTGGATGTTTTGTGGATTCGGACTCAAATCAACCTTATTTCCACAACAACTTGATAAGCTATCAACAAAACTCATTGAGGCTAAAAACATCAATAAAGAAGAACCAATCCTAGGTAGTTTTAAAGATTTATTTAACATTTTTGCTTTCTTATGTGCGCAGATACGTCCCCATCAACACTGTGCGATTAGACATCAAAGTTTCATACGAACATAAAAAAAGCGTGGGAACTGCCTGTCGTCTGTCCCACTGATAGAGGCCTTCGCATTGCCCGATACTGCTGAACAGACAACGTTAGAGCCCACGCCGATATGATATACGCCACCACATGGAGTATCTTACCTATTATTATAGGTATACAATACTCCATTGGCTGTGATATAATCACACCCGTAGACACCTACCGTTGCTAAGTCCATGACAGTATCTGAAAGTTGCGAAGTTTCTATCAGTCGTGAACAAAGCGCCAAGTATGCGCCTTATATATGTCGTGTCTCTTTCCCACCCTACTCTCCTCTATCATAAAGCTAAAGCAAATATGAAAAGGCTCGGCGTGGTTCGAGACTTTCGCAGCGAAATTCATGTTTTTAAACATTTCAACCGCTAACTGCCTACAAAATTATAGAAAATTATCGAAACAACAAAACTTTTATCGAAAAAGTTTCAAAAAAAAATGTGTTAGGGTACACAATGAAGAAAAGGAAGTTTACTTGCTTGATAAACTGCTCCAAATTCAGACATTGCATATTATTTTCGTAAGCTATCAAATTTAATCCGATAAACATCGTACGCAAAAAAGTTTTTCCTCGAAAAAAGTATCAAAGTCTCATTTTTGGGTATAAAATAAGACTTATATCTTTAATACACAACATCTTAACATAAATGAGACTTCTCTAAAAATAAAGGGAGAAGTATCATCTAAGTATCATAAATTAGCGAGAAGTATCATGATTTTGCTGCTTAGCATCGAAAAAAAATGCTTTATGAAGTGATAATAATAGCATTTTTAAGGCAATAAACAGGATGTTTTTGCGTTTAGAAAAACAGAATGTTTTATTCTTAAAACTTAAGAAACATGGATGAAAAGGAATTACTGAAAAAGGCTTTTGAGTACGGAAACGTACCTAGCAACATCACCTACTGTTTCACCGAACCATGTCCGATGAAAAACAAATGTATCCACTATCTATCTGCACTCTACAAAAACGAGAAGACTGATAGAGGGGATGCCATCTTCCCAAATGCCCTGAAAAACGGAGAATGCAAGTACTTCGCACCGCTGCGTGTCGTGAAAATGGCATGGGGATTCGACAAACTCTTTGCCGAAATGAAAGTGAAAGACGCTCCTGCACTGCGCGCCGAAATGAGAGACTACCTCGGTAGCAAAGGACAATACTACCGATACAAACTGGGACAACTGAAACTCCTGCCGGAACAACAGGCATATATCAAACAGCTTTTCGCCAGATACGGATATAAAGATGTTGAGTTCGACCATTTCTCTGAAGAGATTGACTTCACTAAAAGCTAATCTTTTTCTCAGCCCTCCAGATGTTCTATCTATGCCATTTAAGCGGTCTATCCATGCCATTTAAGCGGTCCCATGGTGAACACGTGACGGGCTACCGGAGAACACGTGCTGGGCTGTTGGAGAACAAGTGACGGGCAGTCATTGCCCGCACAGTGGGCAACAAGTGCCCAATTTACGAACCGAACTTTGGGCAACACAAGAAAGAGTTTATAGTTAATAGCTAATAGATTGACAATTAACCATCTTAATAAATATATTCAATGAAGATAACTATTGTTCATACAAACAATAAGAAGCAGCTCCTCGTCAGCAACAAGACGATGGAGAAATTGCTGGAGCGCATCGCCAAGGATGACAGCAAGAATACTGTTACCCATTTCCGCGAATACGTGACCTATATGGAAAGCGGCTACGAATATTACAAGGATATGCCAACCTGGAAACACATCTACCCCGCTGCTGAATTCGCCAAAGACGAAAACAACAACCTGAAGATGAAGGCTTGCAACGGTATCCTGCTGCTGAAATTCGGAAACATAACGGATGTGGACGGCATGAAGGGCGTGAAACGCTCGGTTGCCATGCTGCCTTCTACCTTTGCTGCGCTGGAAGGTGCTGACGGAAAGTCGGTTATCGTATTGGTGAAATTCAGCAATAAAGATGATTTACTGCCTGCTGAGGAGGCGGATGCCGAACGTCTTTACCGCATCGCTTACCAGCAGATTCTGCCTGTATATCAGGCGATAGCCAAGGCTTCGGTGCTCACAGACGGTCCGAAGCCTTCTATTGAAGCAGGCTCCAACCTTTCTTTTGAGCCTTCGATGCACAACAGTTTTATGATGACGCTCGATGCGAAACCTTATTTCAACAGTAAGGCGGTAGCGATGAAAATTGACAGCAACATGCACCCTCAGAACCAGGCTTTCAACACGGAAGATAATCAGCAGATGAATCCTGGTTCCGATACTTCGGAAGAAGAAAAGAAAGTTGACAAGAACAGCGTTCGCGAGAATATCATGAGCATGATGCAACTGCTGAAAAGCAGATATGATTTCAGATACAACACGGTGATGAAATTCGTGGAATACATGCCGAAGGAGAAAGGTTGGTATGGTTTCCAACCTGTGGATCCGAGAGTACAGAAGCGCATGACGCTGGAGGTGCAGCTCGCTGATATCCGAGTGAGCATCAAGGATGTCAGGAATTTTCTGGAATCTGACTACATCAAGAATTATAATCCGATTGATGAATATCTCTTCCAATGCTACGACAAATGGGATGGAAAGGACCATATCCGCGCCTTGGCTCGTACGGTTCCTACCAACAATCCTTATTGGGCAGACTGGTTCTACACCTGGTTTCTGGGCATGGTTGACCAGTGGCGCGGCTTTACCCATCGCCAGTATGGCAACTCGGTGGCTCCGCTTCTGATTTCCAAGCAGGGTTACAACAAGAGTACTTTCTGTCGCCGGCTATTGCCGCCAGAACTGCAATGGGGATATAGTGACAATCTGGTTTTGTCTGAAAAGCGTCAGGTTTATCAGGCGATGGCGCAGTTTATGGTCATCAATCTTGATGAGTTCAACCAGATTTCTCCACAGGTGCAGCAGGGATTCCTGAAGAACCTCATCCAGTTGCCTACGCTGAAATACAAGCCTCCGTATGGCAGTCATGTCATGGAATTTCCTCGTCTCGCCTCGTTTATCGCCACGAGCAACATGAAGGATATTCTCACCGATCCATCCGGCAACCGAAGATTCATCGGTGTGGAACTGACGGGACCTATCGACGTGAGTGTTCGTCCGAACTATCAGCAGCTTTTCGCCCAGGCGCTGACCGCTTTGCGCAATGGTGAGAAGAGTTATTTTGATGCGGAACAGGTGAAGTTGATCATGAAGAACAACTACCAGTTTGAGGTGGTTGAGCCGATAGACCAGTATTTCCTGCTCTATTTCGAGTTGGTTGATGATGAGAAAGAGGGTGAATATCTTACTGCCGCCGAAATTTTCGACTATCTGAAAAAGCAGATTGGTTCATCGCTCAAAGTGAACAGTTTGATGGGATTCGGCAGAAAACTGGCGAATATGAGTGAGCTAAAACATAAGAGATTTGCAGATGGAATGAAGTATCTTGTAAAGAAAAAGTGAAATAATGATACTTCTATGAGACTTTAATGAGACTTCTCGGCATCAAAACCGAGAAGTCTCATTCTCTTTATCTTATTATCTATCAAGTCTTTAAGTCGATATTTCCAATAGAAAATGAGACTTTGAGACTTTTTTCTCAAAAAAACTTTTTCACGTAAGAGAAAACTATTATCCTTTAGATTGCATAAAGGAAGGTGCGGATGAACCAGTAGCAAACGATACCTGCGATGTAACCTACAAAAGCAATCCAGGAGATATGCTTCATATACCAGCCGAAGGTAATCTTCTCCAAGCCCATTACCACCACACCAGCGGCACTACCGATAATCAGCATTGAACCACCTACTCCGGCACAGTAGGCGAGCAACTGCCAGAAGACACCATCCACAGCCATATCGCCAGCGGCAGCCACAGGATACATTCCCATACATCCGGCTACCAGAGGCACATTATCAACAATACTTGAAAGCACACCGATGATACCGGTTACGAGGTAGTGGTTGCCATCAAATACGACGTTCAAGCCCTGACCCAAAGCAGTCAACACGCCAATCTCAGCCAGGCAGGATACTGCCATCAGGATACCGAGGAAGAAGAGAATGGTACTCATATCAACACGAGAAAGCAACTTGGTTACTCGCTTCTGAGTGCCCTCGGCATCAGCTCCACGATGCAAACCGCGATAGAAAACTTCGGTAGCAGTCCAGAGAACGCCCAATACCAGGAGGATTCCTACGAATGGAGGCAAGTGGGTGATACTCTTGAAGATAGGAACGAAGATCAAACCGCCTACTCCCAACCAGAACACTGCCTTGCGCTGACCTTCGGTGAAATCGCTGACCGCAGCATTCTGCTGGGCAGAAACCTCAGGCATCACGAGTTCGCCCTTCAACATGGTCTGAAGGATGAGGGCAGGAATCACCATGGAAACTACAGATGGGATGAAGATTTCGGCGATAACACCGGCTGCGGTAATCAATCCCTTGTTCCAGAGCATGATGGTGGTAACGTCGCCGATTGGTGAGAAAGCACCACCCGAATTGGCAGCGATGATGACGAGGGATGCATAAACCATGCGGTCCTTGTGGTCGGTGACGAGCTTTCGGAGAATCATGATCATCACGATACTGGTGGTCAGATTGTCGAGGATAGCTGAGAGGAAGAAGGTAAGGATAGCGATACGCCAGAGGAGCGCACGCTTCGACTTGGTCTTCATCACCTTGCGAACCCAGTTGAATCCGCCGTTCTGGTCAACGATTTCCACGATGGTCATTGCACCCATCAGGAAGAAGAGTGTTGTGGCAGTATCGCCCAGATGTTCCTGGATGATTCCAGTCACCTTCTCCACCATTCCAGCAGCGCCGCCTGTATAATCAGGGTGCATCAACTGGAGATACTGCATTGGATCCACCATGTAGAGGGTCCAACAACCTACCAACATCAACAGGGCTATCGCAGCCTTGTTTACCTTAGTCAAGCTTTCGGTAGCTATGAGTGCATAGCCGAGCACGAAAACGACAATAATAGAAATTGTAAGTGTAGTCATTACTTTTTATTTATTATTAGATATTTTTTCCTTTATGTATGATTTGGTACCCACAATTGCCAAACGGCTGCAAAGATACAAAAAGAAAAGCAATAACCACACGATTCCTTATTATAATTGTATGAAATCGTTTACTTACTTACAGTTTTAACCTAATAATAACTGATTTTCTTTGCGCATCTAACTGATTATTCTTACTTTTGCACATCATTAAGTAGTTTTTTAAAGCATCGTCAATATGAAACAACATCATTATTTGAAATATCAGCTTTGGCTTCTCCTCTTCCTTCCTACCTGCCTCATGGCGCAGAACAAGGAAGAGAAGATGCCTGGACATATCACAAAAATACAGAAACTGGAGGATGTGAACGTAACAGGGAACCGTCCTCACTTCATCAGACTTAAGGGATATTATCGCAGTTACCAGACCAACGACTCTGTGATGAAATACTTCAACGACGGCATCGTGGAGTATTACATCAACCTGAAGAATGGAAAGACGGATCTCAATGCCTATTCCAAAAGAAATCTTCACAACAGCCGACTCGTTTCCGAAGACAAAAAGCGAGCATTCATGGTCAGCGATGAAGGAACCTTCCGACCTTGGCCGGAAGAGAAGACACTTATTGAGCAATATCGAAAGAAATATCAGCTGAAAGATTCACTGGGCTCTCAACTCGTCCTGCTCAATCAGCAGACAATAGGTAGTATTCAAACGGACAGCAGCCGGAATATCTGTCAGATAGAAATCAACCAGCTTCCTACCTACAAGAATCTGACGCACCAGCTTTTCGGTTATACCCAGACAGATATCTACGACCATGTGGTGGAAGCCTATCAGATAAGTCCTGAAGATTACTATTCCTTCAAGGACCTGCTCTTCCAGAAATCTGACAACAGCTATCTTTTCTCTCACAAGAAAGACAAGCAGCAGCAACTCATCCATGTGATTACCGAACTATATATCACGGAAAAGGAGTATGTAGAAAAGAAGCAATCCATCAAACCGGATTCTTCTACTCCCAAAGAATCAGCTGCCGCCATTACCGATTTCTGCAACAGAAACAAGATACCTTCCTTGCCTGAAGCAACAGAGCAGGAGATGCAGCAGTTGACTCCCTATAATCCTGCAAACATGAAAGAAATAAAGGAGTAAAAACAGGCAAAATGCAAGTTTTAAAAATTATTAGGAAAAGAAGTGGCGATAGTTACATAAAAAAGTCGTATCTTTGCATTACATAAAACATGTAACACAAAACATGGAATAGATATAAAACATTATGGAACAGCTGAATAATCCATTTATTATCTACGGATATAAGGGAGCAGAATACTTCTGCGACCGCAAGAAAGAGACGGAAGTCATCATGAAGGCTTTGCAGAATGAGCGCAACATCGTCCTCATCTCTCCTCGACGCATCGGAAAGACGGGACTCATACACCATGTCTTTGAGAACATCAGCAAGCAGGAGCCTGAGACGCATTGTTTCTATCTCGACATCAATGCCACAAGAAATCTGAGCCAATTCATCCAATTATTGGCAAAGACGGTTATCGGGAAGGTTGATACTTTCTCGCAAACTGCCATGCGCAAGATTACCACTTTCTTTGCCGGCTACAAGCCTACGATGTCGTTTGATGAGATGACGGGAATCCCTACGTTCTCGATTACGGTTTCGCCAAGCCAGCGCGAAGATTCCCTTACACATATCTTCGAGTATCTGAAACAATCGGAGAAACGAATCTATATTGCCATCGATGAGTTCCAGCAGATAGCCGAATATCCCGAAGATGGCACAGAGGCCCTGCTACGCTCCTATATCCAGTTTTTGCCGAATGTATATTTCATCTTTGCAGGCAGCAAGCAGCACATGATGACCGATATGTTCCTGTCGGCAAAGCGACCATTCTATCAGAGTTCGCAAATTCTCAATCTTCCCCTCATCAACCAGGATGAGTATCATCGTTTTGCCAACAGATGGATGGGAACCCGGAATCTGACCATGGATCATGATACCTTTGCCTATCTATATAATAAGGTGGATGGTCAAACCTGGTATATTCAGGATATTCTGAACCGACTCTATCAGAACGGAAAGGAAATTACGACAGCAGAAATTGATGATGTAACCCTGGAATTAGTGAACGAGCAGGAAGTGGCATTCGTGAATTACTACGATTCCCTTACAGACAATCAGGCTGCCCTTCTATCTGCCATTGCCCAGGATAAGGCAGTCACCTCCATTCTTTCGCAGGATTTCATCAGCCGCCACAACTTGCCTGCTGCCAGCAGCGTGAGTCTTGCTCTCAAGACGCTGATCAATAGAGAATTCATCTACAAGTACAATGGCAGCTATATCATCTACGACCGCTTCTTCGGGATGTGGTTGAGGAAGAACTGCGTTGGAAATTAATCATTGCAAAAAATCCGAAACAGATAGCTGCCAATGCTTCTGTTTCGGATTATCTTTTCGTTTTCTTTTCTTATTCTTCCTTAAAATAGATGATTGGCTTCCATCCATTTCTGGAAGACCACATTTCCCCAATGGTCAGGCAGAGATTCACCTGCACAACATTATCTTTCATGTCTTACCCTTTCCTTCTTTTCATTCATTTTCTTCACTTGGCTAGGCAGAATTGGCAGTGGCGGCAAGAGTTTTTCAGCTTCCTGCAGGAATCCAATGCTCCTCAACAGAGAAAGAATAGTGCCAAAGCCTATGTTCTTAGCTTCGCCTTTTTCAAACTGGCTAATGGTGAAAATGCTCACACCAGCCTTTACAGCCACCTCTTTCTGAGTGAGATTGCTGAACAGACGATATTGCTTGAATCGTCCTCCTAATTCAGATATAATCTCAGAATTAGACTTTGCCTCTATACCATATTCCGTAATCATGCTGCAAATATAGTTATTTCTTTATTTATCGCCAAATATAGGGTTAAATATTTAAATATCTTTAGTTATTGCAATAAAAAAGTTACTGAAGATGCTTTGCAGATATACCATAAAGAGAAACGCCCAAGGTTACTGGCAAATTCTTTTTCCTATCTGTACACAGATTTCTTACACAGCCCTTCTTGAAATAAGCAGGAAAATGAATTTCGCCATTACCGCTACTTGCCATAACAGCTACACCTATATAATATTTATGATTGCGCTCCAGCTTCAACGGTTCTTCTATCCAAACAGATTAATTCTTCTTATCTGAAATTTCGGATAATCGGACGTACAAAGGTCGATGCTGTACAGGCACAAATTTTGTTCCCTTTACTTCATAAATGATTAAACGAATTGTGCATGAAGCAAAAGTACATTTTTGCACTCGCAATTTGGCTGTTTTCACATAATAGTCTTTATTTACAACAAATAAGGGTCCCGTTTCATATTTCGTGCTTCTAACGTTATGAAATGCAACATCACCTGGTGCCCGAACTCCTTTCCCCAGAATGCCTTCCTGCTTTTTACTGGAAACAACAGTTACATCAGACAAATCACAGGTCTTTTCCTTCAACGTAAGTTGCAGCGAAGTCTTTTTGCTATATACATCATAAGGTATTTTACTGGTCTGATAACTGATATGACTAATCACAAGTTCCTGTTTCATACCATCGGGCACCACCAGAGAGAAATTTCCTTCCTTGTCAGATACCGCATATATACTATCTACATATACGCTAGCGAATTCAACGTTCTTACCAAATTCATCTACAATATGTCCTTTTATAGTCTTATTTGCAGCAATACATGCCAAAGAAAAGAACTCGCAGACAATCAGAAAAAAAATAAATCTCCTCATATTCATAGCTTTAAAATTTTATTAGAAATTATTTTATGCTTATATGTACAGAATCGTTATTTAAATATAGTAGCGTAAATCCCGATAGGCAACAACATGCCTATCGGGATAATCCATTATATATATATACATTTTCCAAAAAACTTGCTTTACTGCGGCTGCAAGGTATAATCAATCTCACCATCCTGAGGACGATGGATTACAACCAGAGTCTGATAGGTATCAAAGGTCTCATCCCAACCATCAAACTTCATCGGCAACTTATCGATAGGGAAATAGCCATCGCCCATGCCACCATAGCCATAGTTTACATGCACACGTCCCTGCTTGTCATAACCATCGATGACGAAAGAATGAGAGAAATAGTTTGCCTCACCATTCTTATAAGAAGTACCACCATAAAGCACTGGGCGACCGGCACTCAACTCGCGGAATACAACCTCCTTCCAAAGCTTGGCATCCTGCGCATTAGGATAATCACGATAACCGTAATACTTCACTATGTAGCCAAACTTGGCAGGAAGTCCCGTTGCTGCTTCTTTCGGATAAGCGGTGCTGACACCCGAACCATAAGTGGTGTTCACAGCCTCACCACAATGAGCCATCAACTGAGCTACGGCATTAGCCTGGGCATCGGTATATTCCACACCCTCGTAAGTAGGCAACATCTGGTTCCAATCAATCTTGGTGCCATCGGCATACTTTTCAGGATACTGATAATAATTCATAATCTGAGCCAAAGCCGTAGCCACACAGCCTGTAAGCGATGGTTGGCCATTATCTAATGGAGTGGCATTATAATAAGGTGCATACTGATTCCAGGTAGTGGTGAGAAGCGCAGGAACTTCTTCCTTGCAGCCCTCAGGGATGTCATCACCCTCGCTCCAGGTGAATTCATCGTAACCACCTTCACCTACCTGGTTGCCATCATAATCGTTCAGGTAAGAATAGAACCAGACATCACCCTCTTCCTTGGTGCCATCAAACTCAGAATAACCGCCAGATGTATAAAGACTTACATAATACTGGCTGCTTACATAGAAAGCATAATAGCCATTGCTTGCCGTACCCACAGGAGTAATCTCGGTAGAACCCTCCGGAACGGTGAAGCTGATGCTATAGCCTTCCTCGCCAAACGGTTTATCGATGGTATAGGTTCCATCATCGTATGACACGATGGTTGCCTTGAAACTGGTGCCCAAACCTACGGATGTATAAGTACCGTCAGCTCGCCAAAGCTCACTCTTGGTGCGCTGGAAGGTGAGCGAGATAGGCTCAGAATCGGCATAGTTCGCATCGTTGCTCGATGCGATAATCTGGATGGTATATTCGCCGACAGGCAGGTCGGTAAGGGTCACACTGTTAGTTTCCACACTACCCGTCTTCACCTCGCCATCTACGGTATAACTGTACTTGTAGTAATCGGCATGCTCCACTGCCGGCCATGAAATCGTGACACCGCCATTTCCGGTTTCTGCCGTAGGAGTAGGCTTAACCAGCGGAGTCTTGGCATTGGTGGTTGCCTTGAGGGTTGCGATAGGCGAAGTGGTCTTGTCGCTGTTCAAAGGCGAATATGCCCATACTTTCAGGGTGTAGGTGCTGCTAGGCTTCAAGCCCGTGGTAACCACAGATGTGGCTACGGTTACACCACCCTGCACTACCTTTTCATCAGCATCGTAAAGCTCGTATGCATACTGGGAAGCACCAGCCACAGGCTGCCAGTTGAAAGCCAGCGAACTTACCGTCTTGCTTCCTTCAGTAACAGCAGGAGTCTCCAACTGCGTCTTCACCACATCGTCACTGCTGCAGGCAGTGAAGGTTGTGGCAAGGAGGAATGCTGCCATCAGCAGCATTCCCATCTTGCATATTATTGATTGATTCTTTTTCATCGTTTTCTTTCTTTAAAAAGTTTCATTACTCAGCGGCTGGAATATTGGTGCTGTCCCAATACATATATATATAGGTATAGCCCGATTCATTGCCGTCTGAATAATAGATATAAGGAGTCTGGAAACCGGCGTATGATGTGGTTGAACCACTCATGTCGATGGATGCATAGTCATCGCTTGTGGTATCCAGATAGAAGTTGATGTAGCTGATGCCCTTGTCAGCTCCCTCTGGTGTCCAGCTGGCATACTCATAGTTATCAGCATTCTTCATCAGATACCAGTAAGTACCGCCATCAGGGTCGTTCATATAATGGTCGGCTGGCATGAAGATACCCTTCCAGGTGCTTCTGTCGGAAGCCGAGAATGCCGAAGCTGTCCATGTGCCGTTGGCATCCTGCGGAATGATATAGAAGCTCAGGTTGATGCCAGAACCCAGATAGTTCTCGATGTAGAACTTGTTCTGACCCTCCAACTGATAGATATCTGACTTGACAGATGGGAAGATATCGCTCTGATACATGAAGGTGGCATTCTCCACCACCTTGACCCAGCGGGCCACCATCACGGTGTAACTAAACACCGGCGAACCATCTACCTTGACATAAGGATTCGTGGCAGCCTCATCCAGATGGATGGAAAACTGATATGACTGAAGTGCCTGGAGACCAGGACAAGCTACGGAAAGAGTTGCCTCTGCTTCACCATCCTTAAACTCCACAGCAGCAGGAACCTTGAACACGGCATCAGCCTTATCCACAACCACAGGGATGGAAACATCGCCCTTTGTGTTCTGGCGCTTCACCTTTAAATCAACCGTTGGTCGAGCCGCATATTCCTCAGGAGTAAGCACCTCGCTGGCTGCATTGGCTGCAGCAAAGTAGGCTCCCATATTATCCTCCGCCACTTTCTGGGCAGGCTGATAATCATCATCGTCGCTACATGCAGTGAAGGCAGTGATAGCCATACCCACAAGCAGCATATATAATAAATGTTGTAACTTTCTCATTTTTCTTGTTCTTTTTAAATAAATTACTCTGCCGTGATGGCACCAGATGGATTCGGACCAAGCACCACTGCCGGGTTTCTATCCTTCTCATCCTCAGGAATCATATAGTTCATCCAAGGTGCCACATAGCCGGCATAAGAGTTGAGCTGATAGTTTGGCTCGTAGTTGCTGCCTGCATAATGGCGCTTGATAGGGAGATTGAGACGCTTGTAATCGAAGAACACCAGGCCCTCACCCCACAGTTCGATGCGACGCTGCACCATCAGGGCTGTAATAAAATCGTCCATGGTCTTTGCCTTGCACTTGTAGGAACCGTCGGTGTAACGATACGTGTTCACGAAGTCCTGCAAAGCCTGGTCTGCTGCCTCTACACCCTGGGTGTGAGCGATGGCCTCGAAATAATCAAAGTACATCTCCTCTACACGCATCAGCGGCAGCGAAGCAATCTGACCGGTCTCCAGGTCGTTCTTGGTGATACCGCCGCTACCTGCACGGAACTTGATATTGGCATACTGAGGAAGCTTGGCCCACTGCTCACCGGTCATCTTGGTCTTATAGCCGGCAGGCACACTGTCCTTGCCAGCCGCATTGATCTTCTCTCCGGCATCAGCAGGATTTACCCAACTCTGGCGGCGCCAGTCTTTCACGGAAATCTTGTCGTAGAGTGCCTTGCTGATGCAGCGGTATGAGTTATACTGAGCCATGCTCCAGGCTGCCTCCGAGCACATCCAGCCCCAGAAGGTGTACCACTCTGAGGTGTTAATCTGCTCCTTGCTGTTAACCAGCGTACCGAACATCCAGGAATCGTTGGCAGTGTTGAAGCCCGTATTGGTATCCGACCACTCCGCTTCTGTCAGTGGCTTGTAGGTATCGGCATGGATGGCCTTCTGCGCATATTCAGCAGCCTTGGCAAAGCAGTCGTTGGCAGAAGTGATGCCCAGCTTGCCATATCCATCTTCGTTCTTATCGGCCTCAATCTGCTTGGCAAGGTCGTCGGCACTCTGCTCAAAGCGGGATGCCATGGCAAGCCACAGACGGGTCTTCAAACCATAAATCACACTCTTGTCCATGAAAGCCTTGTTGCTTCGGCTGTAATCGCTCAAAGCCTCCTCAGCCAGGTTCAGGTCGTTCATAATGAAACGGTACATGGTGTAGAAAGGCGCACTTGGGTTGTTGCCCAGTTCCGTCTTGCTGGTGGTTTCCTTCACGATAGGCACCGTGAGTCCATATACTCCAGCCTTGTCAGCGGCATCATCCAGACTAGCCACACCTGTCTTGCGATACTCATAGAGTCGGTACAGGTCGAGATAGAGCATGGCACGATAGCCGTAACCCTGCCCCAGATAAGGCAATGCACTCTTGTTGCCACCCTCCACAGAACTCTTGGTGGTGGAGATTACATTATTGGCATTCTTGATGAAGGCATAGTAATAGTAGAACGGATAATAATATGCGTAGCGCAAAGAAGATCCATCCTCTGTATACGACCAGTAGTTATAGCCATTGTCGCTCATCGGGAAATCCTCGCAGAGCAAATCGCGCATGTACATCTGGCAAGGATAACCCCAGTCCTGGGTATAGTCGCTACCGCCATAGGTATTCCAGGTGGTGAGGAAAGAAGGAAGACTGTTGGCAAGATATTCCAACGACTTGCTTGAGGAACTGATCTGCCCAGGCACTGCCTGATTGTTCGGATAGGTTTCCTCTATACAGCTGCTGAGGCTCAGCACACCCAGTGCCATCCCCATCGCTGCGATGATATGATTGATATTTCTTTTCATTTTGTTCATGTCTTATTGTTTTTGTCGTATCTTTAGAACTGCACAGAGATGCCTCCGGTGAAGGAACGAACCTGCGCATAGGATGATTCAGAAGAAGTACCCCAGAAGCCGCCACGAGGGTCGAAGCCCTTGCGCTTGCTCCAATAGTAGAGGTTGTCGCCCGATACATATACTCGCAGGTTGCTCAATCCTAAACTATTTACCCATTTTCGTGGGAAGGTGTAGCCCAGGTTGATATTCTGCAGGGTAAGCGTGGAAGCATTCGTCAGGAAGCGGTCGGAAGTGATGGCCGAACTGGTATCCACATCCTTCACGGCATACTGGAAACGTGGGATATCAGAATTGGTATTGGTTTCTGACCATGCCTTCAGGATATCCTTGTGCAGGGAGAATCCGGTGTTGCCGGAAGATGGATTACCCATCAAAGCCTTGTAACCGTAGTCGATGGCCTTGCCGCCCAGACTGTAGTTGAAGGTGATGGAGAAGTCGAAGCCCTTGAATGCCAGGTTGCTGCTGAAACCTCCATAAAGGTCTGGGTCTGGTGTACCACAGTTGAAATAGGATGCCGTAGAGCTGGATGTGGTGGTGGTCAGTTCGCCGGTAGCCTCATCCTTCACATACCAGGAAGACTCACCATCTGCCGTAACTCCGGCATATTTCTTCAGGCGGAAGGTGTGCATAGGCAGACCCTCGCCATAGAAGTAAGGATCGCTTACGTAACCTGGATGTCCATCGAGCATACTGCCCTTATTGTCGTCGTTGAGCATCGTAATCTTGTTCTTGTAGTGGGTGGCATTGAGGTTGATCATCCACGAGAGGTCCTTGGTGCGGATAGGCGTAAAGTGCAAATCTACCTCCACACCGCGGTTGACCATATCACCCACATTGTCATAAGAACCGGTATAACCGCCAGAGAATGGCACATATACGAAGCAGAGCATATCGGTGGTCTTGCGACTGAAGTACTCGATGCTACCCGTGATGCGGCTCTTGAGGAGTTCAAACTCGATACCTGCATTGAAGTTGCTGTTGGTCTCCCAGGTAATATTCGGATTACCCACGGTGTTCTGCACGAAACTTACCTCGCCATTGAAATTGCTGAGATAATAAGTATCGGTATATCGGTAGTCACCGATAGCATCGTTACCCTGCTGACCCCATGAAGCCTTCAGCTTCAGCATATTAATCCAGGAAGACTGGAACCATTTTTCCTTGCTCAGAATCCAGGCTCCGCCAAAGGAATAGAAGTTACCCCAGCGATGGTCGGGATGGAAGCGGGATGAGGCGTCTCTACGGTAAGATGCCTGCAGGAAATACTTGCCATCGTAATCGTACATCAGTCGGGAGAAATAACCCTCGGTGTTGTAATTGCTGGTGTTGCTGCCGTTGGAAATCACCTTCACGGCACCATCCAGCTCCTGTGCTCCGAAGTAAGAGAACATCTTCTCCTTGTCGCCACTCAGGTAATTGTACATGTACTTATAGTTCTCATGACCCAGCATCAGGGTAAAGCTGTGCTTGTCAAACTGCCTGCTGTAGTTGGCTATCTGCTGGAAGTTAACAGTATAGGTCTGATAATCGGCCTTATATACATATCCACCCGGATAAACCGTTGCAGTATTTCCATAGAAAGGCTGGGTGGTCTGTGTATTCTTCCACTCATTGTCGGTCACGGTGCCGTTCAGTGTCAGCTTCAAGCCCTCGACAGGGGTGATATCAGCAAAACCATGGAGGGTGAACACATTGGTAAAGGTCTTGTTGGCGTTGAGTTTATCCGTCTGCAGGAAGTTTCTCAGAGGTTCCAATCCCGTAGGACGGTGTGCACCGCCATTTCCACCATCACCATAGTCATACATCTTGCCATTCTCATCGGTCATGATGTTGCCTTCGCCATCACGCAGATAAACCGGATAGATAGGTGCAAAGCGGGTGGTGATACCGAAAACCGTCTGGCTACCATCGCTCACATCGTTCTGGTCGGTATGAGCAAAGTTGACATTCGCTCCAACCTTCAGCCAGTCCTTAGCCTGGTAATCAGCCTTGACACGGGCTGTATATCGCTCGAAATCAGAGTTATATACGATACCCTCGTTCTTCAGATAGCCCAGGGAAGCATAGTAGGTCATCTTGTTGCTACCACCGGTAATACTCATGTTGTATTCCTGGCGCAGCGCATTACGGAAAGCCTCATCCACCCAGTCGTCAGGGGTAAGGGTATAGAACTTGCCGTTGTTATAAACACGATTGCCCAGAGTGGCATTCGGGTTCAGGCGGCCGTTGGTTCCAATGAGATACTGTCCCTCAGGAACGGCATAGACCACATAGCCCAATCCGCCCTTGTCGCTTGTCTTGCCCATGGTTTCGTTGGCAGCAACATGCGCATCGAAAGCCGACATGCCCTTATCGCGTACATTATAATTATAGAGAGCCTTGTAATAGGTTTCATAATACTCGGCAGGGTCGGTGATGCGGTCGTAATCGATGGTGGCACGACTGTTGCCGCTCCACTTAGCCTCGAAGCTGATGGTAGCCTTCTCAGCCTTACCCTTCTTGGTGGTAATCATGATAACACCATTGGCACCACGGGCACCATAGAGGGCGTTGGATGCCGCATCCTTCAACACGGTGACACTCTCCACATCGTTAGGATTGAGGTTGTTCCATCCGCCATCGTATGGAGCACCATCCACGATAATGAGCGGAGATGTTCCGGCGTTGATGGAACTGAAGCCACGGATGGCAAAAGAAGGAGTGGCTGTTGGCGAACCGGAAGTATTGGTCATCTGCACACCGGCTACCTCGCCCTGCAATCCGCTGAACACATTGGTGAGCTGCTTTTTCTCCAGAAGGTCGCCTTTCACTACACCCGCAGAACCCGTGAAGGATGATTTCTTCTGCTCGCCGTATGCCACCACGATGACCTCATCGAGCTGACGGTCCTGTGACTGCATGTTGACCTTCATTCCCGATGCCGCCTTCACGGTCTGTGAATCCATACCAAGATAACTGATTACAATCGTTTCTCCTTGTTTAGCACTCGGCAAGCTGAACTTACCATCAATGTCGGTCACGGTTCCGGTTTTAGAACCTTTCACCATGATCTGTGCACCCACTACAGGGTCTCCATTTTCATCGAAGACCTGTCCCCCAACCTGTCCGGAAGACTGTGCCAGCACTTGCCCCGAAGCAGCCAGCAACAGGGAAGCAAATAAAACCTTCATTTTCATATATCTTCTCTTCTTATAATTATTATCTCTTATAATACTCGTCTCTTTTCCTCTCTTTATCTTGAATATACCTATTTTATATATTGCTACGTTATCCATTACAAGTTTTACATAAAATATGTATTCAGATGCAAAGGTAATATAAAATCCGTTAACAGCCAAACAAAAATCACAATAATTGCCGTTTTGCATAGCAAAAAGATACATTTCACTCAAAACCAACGTATTAATGCCATTTTTCAAGATTCAAATTCCCGAAAAAGGCAACAGATTTCTGCCCGTAACACCATTGTCGCAGCGTTATAACAATGTGTGGATGAACGGAGGAGCTGTGCCTAGCTCTGAGGCTGATTCCAGTGCATTCTCCTTCGATATCATCCCAAGTTCGCAGATTGATAACCTTACCATCGTGAAGAATGCCAAGGATGGCAAGTTCAAGCTTCAGAATGTATATTTTGCTGGTATGGATGCCTTTGGTGCAGATGGCTATACTCCTATCGTAGGAAGCCCATTGCTCGATGCCGCAAGTTTCGCCGGTTGGACAGGTTTCGACACCGTAACCTACATCGGAGCCTTCGATGGCAGCAACAACAGGATGAGCGGTTGACCCAACTTTGATCCTCAGAATGCGAAGTACTAGAAATCGCTAATTTCTATTTTGACTATAAGGTTTTCTTTTATTGGGGCATGGCGCAGTGATTTGCGCCATGCTTTTTTGTTGGGTTATGGAGGGCATTGATTAGAAAACATTTCTATTTTTGATGTTAACAGAAAGTCTTGATTGCAATCAACAGCCACTTTTAGAGTCGTTGAGGCTGCTGATCGTAATCAACAGATACTTTTAACCTCATTGAAGCCATTGACTGCAATCAATACCTACATTCATGTGTCGTTGGGACCTTTGATTGCAGTCAAAGGCTACTTTCAATTGCCGTTGGATGTTTTGATTCCTGATTCCATGCCCGCAAAATGTAAAGATGCCTGCTGATTCCAGTTTATAGCAACTTTTTGTTTCAAAACATCCCAAAAACTAGCATCAAAATCATTTTTTATAGGAAAAAACTATCTTTTTCTCACAATATGATAAAATTTTCGTAATAAGGTGGCGGTTTTCTCGATAATTTTTATATTTTAGCCATTGCAATCGGAGGAATCCGACAACGCACATAACGAATTGTCAAATTAAAATCTTTAACATCATGAAAGAGATTTCAGACATCAACATCCAGCGCATGAATAACGGTGCGCATTTCACGTTTGTAAGTAACATTCTTGCACGTGCCGAAGCAGACTCTGCCGTCAAGGAAAAGGCTTCGGAACTAGTCAGTAATTTCAAGGCTGCAGTTACAGCAGAAGACGAAGCCTTGAAAATTTCACAGAAAAGTCTCTTGACTGATGATATAGCCAAGGCTGACAACGACCGTGATGCTCTATACGCTGGCTACAAGAAAGCCGTTGAAGGCTTCCTCGCCATGCCGGTTACCGACATGGCTCAGGCTGCAAAGGTCCTATCACAGCACATCAAGGACTACAAGATCAACACCGCCGGGCAACTCGACAAGGAGACAGGTCTTCTGGTCAACTTCATCACAGACCTAGAAGGCAAGTTTTCAGCACAAGTCATCACGCTGGGCTTGACGCCATTCGTAACCAACCTGAAGGAAGCCAACGAGCGAGTAAGAACCCTCACCCTGCAGCGCACCAACGAGAAGATGGGCATAACCGTAGGAGCATTGAAGACCGCCCGCACAGCCAGCGACGATGCTTACCGTGCATTGGTGAAGATGGTGAATGCCCTCGCCCTGGTCTTTGGCGAGAAGGACTACACCTCGTTCATCGACTACGTAAATACGGAAATCACTCACTACAAGCGTGAGGTGCTCAACCAGAAGTCTACCTCCCCTTCCACTTCGGGCGGCTCAACAGACGGAGGCGCCAAGCCGGGCGGTAGCGGCTCAGACTCTTCATCAACCGGCGGAGGCTCAACGACCGGCGGAGGCTCATCTTCTTCTGAAGGAGACGGCGGCGACGTTGGGTTGTAATTTTATAATTCAATGCTGCTCTCTTTTTGCGGGGAGCAGCATTGAATGAATCACATCTATCTGATAAAAATAGAATTCTATAATCTAAGTACACATTATAAAGACATTCATCTATGGTTACATTTATTGATTTAAATACAACAAATGAAGATCGGGAAAATGTAAATGCTGTAAAAAAGGCATTTGACTATGTTTTTCGATATACCAATAAAGTAAATGTACATGTTATTTTTAACTTTAAGTCACCAATAAACATTGTTGGCAATTACAAATATGTCATCTTCATTGATATCCCTAATGAAAATGGCAACTTTTTTAGGACACAAGATACCCATACTTATCTTCACAACTTAGCCATAGCAGTACGCAGTTATGAAGACAACTCCATCTTGGATTTTGATGAAGAATACATTTATAATTCCAACGGATTCTGGGATTACAGAAAAGCTATTGCCGAAGAAAAGAAGGCATTAAGAGACTTCGTCTATAATAACAGTGTTAAAAATGGAGAGAATCAGAGTGAAACGAGTTTTTTTAAAGACGTGAAACACTTTGATATAGCAATTTTTCATGCCATAAAATCTTCCTCTTGTAGTAAAAAAGGGAGCATCGGGAACTTGATATTCAATATTTCTGTATCGGTTTACAATATTGTATGTCAAGCTATAAAAGAAACATGGGGCAATGATATGAAAAATACAAATTGCCTCGTTACAAAATCAAAAGTGACCACTTGGGAAAACTTTATCTGCGATTTTATAAATATTAGCAATGCCAAGACGAATCAAGGGATTTTGACCAAAAAGAAAATAGAAGAAATTTCCAAAGCAAAAACTAGTATAGGGGTCAATACTGCAATAAACACAGCAGGAAATAAATTATGTATTGTTACAGGAAAAGCAGGAACAGGCAAATCCTTAGTTTTAATGAAACTAATGTACAATAAAGTTCAAAAGGATGAAGAAAGAAGAAACCATCGTTGCAGATTTCTTACCTATAATAATATGCTTGTGATGGACATTAAGCAAACCATCAAAGGCATGGGAGATTTCACGCCTTGCAATGCATCAATTTCTACTTTACACAAGTTTTTTCAAGACATATACAGACATTCGCCCGTCCGTGTTCTTCATATGGATGCAGCACAAATTCATCGACTTTTCTCAAAATGTCATTTGAGAGTAAGCATTATGGTCGTATTAATGGAATATTTCCATAAGTCCATTAATACGGATAAAAATATTGATGCCATGTTCATCTTCAACCATTTTGTTAAGAATGGACAAATTCGCATTGAAGACCAAAAAGAATGCGAGGAATTTTGCCGTTATCTCAACAGACTCAGCAAAACGGTTGAGTTTGATAATTTGGAAGAAAATGCCAAGGTCTACGAAGCCGACAAGAGAGAACTGTTTGATAAATTCTATGCAAATAATGAATTTCTCAATGGGTATAATCAGATTTTGGAAGAACTATACTTTATGTTTCACAATAAAGATGAATTTATTGAGAAATATGGAATGCGCACTGTATATTCAGAGTATGAAATACGAAATACACAAGAGTTTAAAAATAAATACGAAAAAATATACGACACCTTTTTGAACTTCGCAAGAACTAAGTTCATTGAAGAGAATAATCTTATAAGTGACGATGACATCGGCAATTTCTTTGAAGAAGAATCTCGCGCTATTCAAGATATTGTGGAAGCAAAAATTGCCGAAGGAAAAGAAACTGCTGGAACAGTATTTCAAGAGCAAATAAAGAAGATTTTAAGAAAAGTAAATTGGTCGGACTTGATACTGGTAGATGAGGCACAAGATTGTACCCCATACGAAAAAGCCCTGCTCTTAGAAATGCATGGCTCTGATAATTTTGTGGTAGCTACAGGTGGAAAAGATCAATTGATAAGAACTTCCCATGAAACAAATTGGACAGTACAATTTGGTAAGCAACTTGATTTCCAAAAAATACCTTTGACTTATGTGCATAGGCAAAAAGCAAATATAGTTAGTTTCATAAACGAATTTGCAAAAGAATTTAATCTTAGCACATCATTAAAGGCTTCGGATTCTATAAAGAATCAAGGTCATGTTATAATTGATGTCCGTGATGTTCCTAAAGGAGAAATACCTGCAGATATAATAGAAACGCTTTATCTACGAGGCAAAGACTATGGATGTAGTAACTATGAAAATATGATGTTTCTTTTTCCTGGAGGTGATTTTATGAAATACAATAAGAAAACAGATAGTAAGGATGTCTTTATTGATAAAAATGATACTATCCTATTTAAGGAACCGAGTTCTATACGTTCTTTAGAGACACAACTTCCAGGCTACCTAACAATCATTGATTGTACGGTCAAAGAAAAACAAGGATTACTAAATAAGGTGGGATTCAACAATACAAGATGCCTATTGTATGAATCTTGTCGTGGTTTGGAAGCTTGGAATGCTATGTGTATTGACTTGGATAAATTCTATCAGGATAAATACGTTAGCAATTTCGCAGAAGAATACGCTTCGGAAGCTATGGGATTGTTTAAAGATGAAGAAAGTAGAAACAAATATAAAGCACAGTATGCCGCTTTATGGATTTTTATGGCTATAACGAGAGCTATGGATACTTTATATATAAAGTTGCAAAATCCTTTTTCTGCTTTTTCAAAACGGATACTCAAAATTGCAAAGCATCTCCCTAACATAGAAGTATTAGAGGGTGAGTATTCTGTACAAAATAAAGAAATTGAAACAAAAGTAAACATAGACAACCTACCATACTAAAAGGCTCCAAGACATCTTTTGTGAGCAATCCCTCACGGACTGTGGCATCATCTCGTCTCACAAGGAGCACTGTTTCTGATAAAGATTCTCAAAATCCACAAACAAGCAGCATTTCGGTTCAGGAGAGGTTATACATCCACGGATATTCTCCCCGAGCCAGGAATATCTATATTGACATTGATTATATTCAGTAACAAGACTATAGTTAGCTAGCCTCTTTGTACAAGAGGCTAACTAACCCTATCATTCCTCTTCAATTATCCAATCCTCAATATTTCCCAGAGTAGAATCAAAGTTGATACCTACTTTTACTATAGGTTTCCCGCAAAGCGCAAAGCGCTGGGAATAGTTCTTGAGGTTGATTTGCTGCAAAGCCGTCTGGGCATCCCTGTTCAGCTTCAGCTCTATGATATAGAGACGGATGTCGGTCAACAGCACGATATCTACCCTTCCATTGGGAGTGTGCACTTCTACATCTACCACATAGCCAGTCAAAAGCGAGAAGATGATAAACAGCATCTGCTGGTAATGACCTTCATGGTTGGTGACATTGCAATATGGCACAGTTCCCAGAAAGGTCTGGAGCAGCTGTAATGCTCCGTCCATATCATCCTGACGGATAAGCACAGACATCTGAGCGATGGTGACATCTCCATTCTGGGCAAACATTCCTTCCAGATAGTTAGGAAGAAGACTCTCGAACAATCCTACTTTGATTTCCTTGTTCGGCAAATCAAGAGTATAGAGCTTGCTGGTCTTGTCATAATCTTTGATGGTAAGATAGCCACTTTGGTATAGCAAAGGGGTTATGGCCGTCATGTTCTCTGTCGGGGCATCAAAGGCTGATGATTTGGCATACATCTTTCCAAGAGTTGCCGGCAAGACATGAAACTTCCGCATCATGTTAATCAAGTAGGTTGGAGTGCCGGAAGCGAACCAGTATGAACCGAAATCCTGATTGGCAAAGCAGTTGAGCAGACTGAACGGATTGAATATATCTGACGATTGGGCAGAGAAATGATAACCATCGTAGTTCATTTTCAGTTCTTCGATGGCAGTTTCTCTTGTGGAGCCTAGCGATTTTGCCAATTCATCAATGTCGTCCGACATCTGGGTGAGCAGCTCCTCCTTGGTGATTCCACATATTCCCGAATATTCCCTGTTCATCGAAATATTGGTAATATTATTCAGTTCGCTGAAGATGCTGAGTTGCGAAAACTTGGTGATACCGGTGAGGAAGACAAAGCGGAGATATGGGTCGCAATCCTTCAATGGACTATAGAAATTACGCATGATATTGCGAAGATCCTTGAGATTGTCATCCTCGTGTGCTACATCAAGAAGAGGAGCATCGTATTCATCGATGAGCACGACCACCTTCTTTCCCGTTCGTCTGTACACATTCATAATCAGGTTTGCCAATCTCACATTCGGATCAACAGCATCATTTTCTATACCAAACTTCTTTTCATTCAAGCCGATGATATAGAGCAGGTATCTTTCCAGTTGCTCCTTCTCCATGTGTTTGCCCATAGCCATACTGAAATGGAGCACAGGATATTCTGTCCAATCCTGCTCCAGCTTTTCAATGGCAAGTCCCTTAAAGAGTTCTTTCTTTCCTTCGAAATAACTCTGTAAAGTAGATACAAGCAAAGACTTTCCGAAACGGCGTGGTCGTCCCAGAAATATATAGTTGCTGTCAGAATGTGTCATGCGGTAAACATATTCTGTCTTGTCGATATAGAGCCGGTCTTCCGTGCGAATCTTATCGAAGGTTTGTATTCCTATAGGATATCTTTTTCTTGCCATAATTCTACGCTTGATGATATTACAACTGCTTATCTTGCATAAAGCCACTGCAAAGATACGAAGTTTTTTTGGAAACTCTATTAAAAAAGAAGAAATATTGGGTTATCATTTTCAATAATAGCTCTCGGGAAGATATTTATCTCATTTTTTCCAAAACAAAAAAGAACTTGAAGAAGATGTTTCATATTTTGCCTACATGTTTCAAAAAGATGCATATCTATCTTCAAACGTTGATGTCCTGAAACAGGACATCAACCTTCATTTGTCTTAATCCATGAACTTGATCATGTCCTGGCGTCTTGGCTTTGCCTCGGGCGATTCGTCAGGATAACCCAGGGCGATGCAGTAGAGCAGTTTGTAATTCTTGGAGAATGCCATACGGTCGAGATAAGGCTTGGCTGACGGCGAATCCAGTATCCAACGGGCAGAACTGCCCAGGCAGCAGGAACCGATGCCCCTTGACCATGCTGCAAGAATGATGTTCTCGCCAAGCAAACCGCAATCAATCTGCGCCATATCATAAGTAGTATCGTAGGCGATGCAAACCACGCATGGAGCATTCACGAAGATGTTCTTGAAGCCCTTGCGCTCGGCTATCTTAGGATTATCCTTTACCACGGCCTGGGTTATCGAATCGATGATGGCAGGAGAATCTATCACTCTGATTTCGTACGACTGCAGATTCTGCCCGTTTGGCGCATGAATGCCGCATTTCAGAATCTCGTTCAGGGTATCGCGGCTGATAGCGGAATCCTTGTAAGCACGGATGCTTCTGCGACTCATCATCAAATCGGTTACCACACTTGCAGAGTCAACGCTGGTCATTGCCTCCGGCTGTCTGTTCTCATTGCAGGCAGTCAACATCAGTGCTGCTGCCAATCCTAAGAAAATCTTCTTCATATTATTATTAAACTTATATTGATAATTAGTATTTACCAATGTAGCGTTATTAGTATATACCGTGCAAAGATAGCAACAAATACTGATATTCAAGAAGATACATTATGATTTTTAAGAGTTTTTATCGGTCTCTCCGCCATCCTTTTAACAAGTATATATCATAATAGCCAAACATTTTCCACCTATTTTGCTAGAATTTCCCAAAAACTTCGTATTTTTGCAATGGCTTTATGCAAGATAAGCTGTTTATAAAATCATCAAACGTAGAATTATGGAAAGAAAAAGTTATTCTATAAATATAAATCGCATTGCACAATATGCCATGTATGCATATTGCATTTTCGCATTGTTTTCGCTGGCATTTTCTGTTTGCAGACAAGCGGGCTTATCCTTCAGAACAAGTCCCATCCTGATTCCAATAAGTCCCATCCTGGTTACCATCAAGCAACTGGTCTTGCAGCTCGCCCCTATAGCTTTATGGGGAATATTCCGCTACACGCTACCGGCAGGCGTAAAATTGCTACGACGCTGCAGCGAGTTGATGGTACTTTACTATGTGCTCTCATTCATCCTGGGCCAATGCTTCAATCTTCATCTCGTAACAATGATGCAGAACGGACAGATTACCCAAATGGCTTCCATACTCACCTGGACAGAAAGCACGACGGGCCTGATTTCCGTCATCGCCTCCCTGGTAGCCGGCTGTCATCTGTGCAGCAAGCACAGGGGCAACATGCGCAAACTGGGCATAGCCCTTGTCCTGGTTTTCATCGCATGGCTGCTATGCTCGAATCTCCTCCCTGCGGCAGTGTTTTATCTGGCAGGTAACACCCAGCAGGCAGCCTTCACCTGCATGAATCTCATCAGTATGATAACAACGACATCGGCTTATATATACGCATACTATAGGATGTTTCGGGCAATAAAAACTATAGGATGTATCGGGCAATAAAACTAAATAAATACAAATTCTCGGATATACAGATTACAGAAAGGTTATCAGTTTTACAGAAAGTGTTATCAGTTCTACAGAAAGAAATTTGCAATACACTGCAAATTTCACTCAGAAACACGAGAAATTTGCAATGCACTGCAAATTTCTCGAAAAAGTTTCGTATATTTGCAGCGCATTTCATTTTTAACAATCAAGATAGAATGCAAAATGAATAGCAAAGTGAATAAATAGAACATAAAGAGAATATGATAGAGCGCAAAGAATACATGAATCTCCTGGAGAAATGGAGAGACAAGAAGGCCATCAAGGTAGTAACAGGCATACGACGCTGTGGCAAGTCATCGCTGCTGAGGATGTTTAGGGAGAAACTTCTCTCGGACGGAGTATCCGAAGAACAAGTACAGGACCTCAACTTCGAGGATCTCGACAACGAACCGTTCCTCGACTATAAAATTTTGTACGCGCACGTAAAGCAGAACCTGTGCCCAGACAAGATGAACTATCTCTTCTTTGACGAGATACAGATGGTGGAAAATTTCCAAAAAGTGATAGACAGCCTGTTTCTGCTAGACAACGTAGACATTTACGTTACTGGCAGCAATGCCTACCTGCTCTCTGGCGAAATAGCCACCCTGCTCACCGGAAGATACATCGAAATCAAGCTCTACCCTTTCTCCTTCCGAGAATTCATGCAGACGCAGCCTGCCCATACTTCCCGAGAGCTCGCCTATCGCCAATACATCGAACTGGGTTCCTTCCCATACATTCCCCAAATCAGCCAAGACCGAGAGATGGTGCGTGAATACCTGTCAGGTCTCTACAACACCATCGTACTGAAAGACGTGGTGAGCCGCAAGAAGATAACCGATGTGATGATGTTGCAAAGTGTGGTAAGATTCCTTGCTGACAATATAGGCAACATATCCGTAATCAAGCGCATCAGCGATACCATGACCTCGCTGGGCAGAAAGACTACATCTCATACGATAGAAAACTACGTCTCTGCCCTCACCGACAGCTATATCTTCTACCCAGTGCAGAGATATGATGCCAAGGGTAAGCAGCTATTGAAGACTGGACAGAACCTTTATCTTGCCGACGTAGGTCTGCGCCAAGTCATCAATGGCACCAAAGGTGGCGACTTGGGGCACGTACTGGAGAACATCGTGTATCTGGAACTAGCACGACGAGGCGGAGAAATCTATGTAGGCAAAGCCGGTGATGCAGAGATAGACTTCGTGGTAATCATTGGTGAACACAAGGCATACTATCAGGTATCGCTCAGCGTAAGGGATGAGACCACGATGCAGAGAGAATTGGCATCCCTGAAGTCCATCTCCGACAATTTTCCAAAATATCTGCTCACTCTGGACAACGACCCCGTCCAGTTTCATGATGGAATCAAGCAAGAATATGTGCTCGACTGGCTTATGGAATGCTATGATTCACCTAAAAAATAAGACTCACATAGAAAAGCAATAATGGAAAAGAATCAGATTTTTGAAAATATTATGAGCCGTACATCGGTGAGAAGCTATACAGACATGCCTGTAGAGCCGGAGAAGGTGGAGAGGATGCTGCGTGCCGGCATGGCGGCTCCATCGGCATGCAACAAGCAGCCTTGGCATTTTGTGGTTATCAACGACAGAGAGATTCTCGACCAGATACCACAGTTCAGTCCTTATGCCAGCATGGTGAAGCAGGCACCACTCGCCATTGTGGTTTGCGGATGCCTGGACAAGACGCTGGAAGGCATCGAGCAGGAGTTCTGGATTCAAGACTGCTCGGCAGCCACGGAGAACATCCTGCTGATGGCTCACGGGTTGGGACTTGGCGGAGTATGGACAGCCCTCTATCCTCTGAAAGAACGATACGAGGGAATGCAGCAACTGCTGCATCTGCCCAAGACGATGATTCCGCTCAACACCCTCATCATCGGATATCCGAAGAATCAGGTGGCAGCAAAGGATAAGTGGAAAGAGGAGAATGTATCCTATAATAAATGGATGGAGAAAAATTCATAATAAAGAAAAAGTATGAATATCAAGGAGAATTATCAACAATATGTAAGCCGATATGCTTCTGAGGTGGCTGCCCTGAAGCGTAAGAATACGGGATTTATAACGGGCGAGCTACTGGCTTTCGGCGGCATCCTCGCCTTCCTGATCTGCTATTTCGCATTGGATGGGGATACGCAGAACTATCTGTTGGGGGCGGTGTTGTGCCTGATTGCCTATCTGGGTATCAGACGACTTGACGACAAAAATAAGGAGAAGATAGAGCATCTTTCGGCTTTGCTCAAGGTTTATCAGGACGAAATCAAGGCTTGGGAGGGCGATTTCTCACCTTTCGAAACGGGCGATTCCTATCAGAATCCGCAGCATCCTTATTCCTTCGACCTCGATGTCTTCGGCAAGAGTTCGCTGTTCAACCGCATCTGCCGAACCATCACATCGGGCGGTTCGGAGGCACTCGCCAGGAATCTTACCCGGGAAACGCCTCTGAATATGGAGGATATCAAAAGAAGAAGGGATTTGCAGAAGGAATTGGCGGGAGAAGGCGAAAACTGGCGAATGGAATTCCTGGCACTTGGCGAAAAGAACAGAAGCCAAAATGCGGATGGCAAAATGGTGCATGGCAAGATGAAGAAGATTGATTCTGCTGCGGTGGTGGATGCGATGCAGAAGGTTTCGAAGATGGAGGTGCCGGCATGGTTTGGATCTCCGGTTTCTCTCGTTATCGGATGGATGATGATTATCGGAGTCATCGGTTCCGTGATTTTATCGATATGCGATATGGTTTCGGTGGATTTTGCCCTGTGGTGGGTGTTGGTTCAATACATGGTGGTGTTCTTCGTCTGCAAGCAGACACTTGATAAGATAGACAGCAATGGCGGCAAGCTTCGCCATCAGCTCATCGCCTATGCCCAGATACTCCAGCTTATCAACAGGCGCAATTTCCATAGCGAATTAGGCAAGGAGATGCAGAATTCCCTGGCAGATGCCCTGCCTTCCTTTGCCCAACTGGAAAAGATATTGAAGGGGTATGACAGAAGAGGCAACTTCCTGGGTCTTTTCTTCACCGATGCCTTCATGCTGAGCGATTTCTTCCTGGTTCGCAGTTTCCTGAAATGGAAGAATACCTATATGATGAAGATGGAGGAATGGATGCATATCATCAGCGAGATGGATGCGATGGTTTCGATGGCGAATTTCAGATATAATCATCCGGAGGCGGAAGAGGCGGAATTTGTTTCGGGAAGTCCGGAAGCAGATACAGATAGCAATGTTTCTGAAAATGCAAGAATCGGAAGTCCGGAAATCGTGTTCGAGGGTAAGAATCTCTATCATCCTTTCCTGGGTGCCAAGGCGGTGAAGAACGATTTCACCATCAAGGACGACAACTATTATATCATCACCGGAGCCAATATGGCGGGAAAGAGTACCTTCCTGCGTTCGCTGGGCGTGAACTATATCCTGGCGATGGCGGGTATGCCGGTGTTTGCGGATCAGCTGAAGATTTCCCGTTTCAGATTGTTCTCGAGTATGAGAACCACCGATGATTTGACGCATGGCATCTCTTATTTCAATGCAGAATTGATTAGATTGGAGGAGCTTCTGAAGTTCTGCAAGGAAAGTGCAGAGGGAAAGTTCTGCAAAGAAAGTATAGCGGGCAATAAGGAATCACTCCGAACGCTGATTATTCTGGATGAGATTCTGAAAGGAACGAATTCATTGGATAAGCTGAATGGTTCGAGAAAGTTCCTCGAAGCCATTGCCAAACAGCCGGTGAGCGGCATCATTGCTACCCACGATTTGGAACTTTCCAAGATGGAGAATGATGCATCAGGAAAATTCCACAACTATTGTTTCGAGATAGATTTGGGCACAGATGTTACCTATACTTATAAGATACAGAAGGGTGTGGCAAGAAACCAGAATGCCACCTTCTTACTGAATAAGATTCTGGAGAAATATTAATAGGGCAAGAGTATTACCCTATTAGTATTTCTGCATACATAAAGAACATTCTTGATTGCTGCGGATTACAAATCCGCAGAGCTTCAATAGGTTAGGACATTTTTTAACGCCGGATTTCAAATCCGGCGGAACGCCTAACGGACAAGAATTTCGGCAGACATCCTTCCCGATAGGCGTCCCGGCGGATTTGAAATCAAGTTCGCAATCCCGATAGGCGTCCATGCCCGTTAGGCGTCCCGGCGGATTTGAAATCCGCCGTAAAAAAGGTTCGACCTATTAAAACCGGGGGATTTGTAATCCCCCATACATAAATTACATGTTACAGCTCAACGCTATCCAGGCGGAATTTCAGCAAGCCGGCTGGTACCTTTACCATTACCTCATCACCAGCCTTCTTACCCAGAAGGGCCTTGGCAATAGGCGACTTGATAGAGATTTTTCCACTATGCAAATCAGCCTCGTGAGGATTTACGATAACATAACTCATGCTGCACTTGTTGGCGAGATTGGTAATCTTAATCTTGCTCAACAAGCCAACGGTATCACTCTTCAATCGAGACTTGTCGATGACACGGGCATTCTCCAAAACCTTCTGCTTGAAACTGATGCGGCTCAACAGTTTGCCCTGCTCACGCTTGGCAGCATGATACTCGAAATTCTCACTGAGGTCGCCCTTGTCGCGAGCCTCAGCTATCGCATCGCGAACGGCTGGCAACTCTACGTTAACCATGTGTTGAAGTTCGGCCACGAGCTCATCGTAGCCTTCTTGAGACATATATTCCATTTTTCCTATTTTCTTAATTATCTATTATCTTATTGTTCTTAAGAATGATGATTTTTAATTTCGGGGTGCAAAGTTACTAGTAAAACATGAAATCACCAAACTTTTTTAGTGAAAAAGTTGAGAATCCTTCGTTTTTGCCAATGGCAAAGGCTTTTCAAATCATTATTTTTAGGTATTGCAGAGGTCGGAAAATACCACTAACTTTGCAACCCAATTATAAAACATTAAAAGAAAAGATAATGAGAGATAAAAAGAACAAACATTTTACTTGGAAGAAATACCACCGATGGTTCGGACTTATACTATCCGTCTTCATGCTGGTATTCTGCGTATCGGGCATCATCCTGAACCATCGCCAGCTCTTTGCCGATTGCGATGTAAGCAGGAGCATTTTGCCTCCGGCTTATCATATCCAGAACTTCAATAACGGCGTTATCAAGGGTTCCATCAGGATTGATGGGCATGCAGATTTAGCATCAGCTGGTGGAATCAAGGCATCTGATGATTCCGTTTTGGCTTATGGCTACGGTGGCATCTGGCTTACGGATGCAAAGATGAAAAGCTGGAAAAACTTTAACAAGGGATTACCCAAGAACGTGGATGGCAGGAATATCCGAAATATGGTACAGACGAAAAACGGAGAAATCTGGTGTGCAGCCACGATGGATGTTTATCGCTTCAACGGAAAGGAATGGAGAAGATTTCCATTACCCGACAATCATGAGCGAATCGCTGATATAGCATTAACCAAAGACAGCACGAGCCTCATCGCCATGACCCGCTCTGCTGTTTATGAAATATCCGGTAAGAAGACGGATGCAGTCAACGAAAAGACGGATGCTGCCAACGAAAAGACGGATGCTATCAGCGAAAAGACGAATGTTACCCGCAAAATCATCGGTCAACCAGAAGGATTTATCCCAAAAGTTACCCTCTTCAAAACCGTATGGAATCTGCATAGCGGTGCTTTCTTCGGGTTAACCGGAAGATTGGTGGTGGATGCCATCGCCATCGTGCTCATCATCCTCTCTATAACGGGCATCATCCTTTTCATTCTGCCTTACCGTATTCGCCGACAGAAGCGCTTGCAGGCAAGAGAAAAGATGCAGAAGCTTGGCAAGCAGATGGTTTTCAATGCAAAATGGCATAATAAATTAGGATACACGACTATCATCCTTACACTTTGGCTAGCGATAACAGGTATGTGTCTCCGTCCACCATTGATGATACCTCTGGCAATGAACAAAACCACAGAAAAGGTGAAGGATGGGAATGTCTGGCACGATAAGCTTCGCGCCATCCGATGGGATGCAGCAGAGGGCAATTGGCTTGTTTCTACCTCTGAAGGATTCCTGAGAGTGGATGAGCATTTCCTGCATCAACCTACCTTATTAAATAAGGAGAAGGCACCAAAGGTAAGTCCGATGGGAGTTACCGTTTTCGAGAGCGACGGCAAGGGTGGTTGGCTGGTTGGTTCTTTCAGCGGCATGTTTCGATGGTATCCGGAAAAGAATCTGATTGTGGATTATTTCACGGGGAAACAGAATATCGAAAAGTCGATGATTCCGATTTCAAACCATCTGGTTAGCGGTTATTCTCGGGATTTCTTTGATGGAAAAGAGGTGGTTTTCGATTATAGCAAAGGGGCGAGCTTAGGTGAAACAGCATCTACCCCCGAGTTGCTTTCTGCCACCCCCATGTCGCTTTGGAATGTGGCTTTAGAACTTCACGTGGGCAGATGCTATTCTCCGCTTTTAGGTCCTCTTTCCGACCTCTTCGTATTCATCTCCGGTTTGCTGATAACGCTGGTTTTGCTTTCCGGCTATATTATTCTGCATCGGCGAAAGAAGAAGAAGAAGAGCCCCAAACTTCCTCAGAAATCTCTCTAACCAAATCAATCTTTGCCCATTGCTCAGCATCGGTCAGTTTATTGCCAATCTCGCAAGAGGCAAAACCGCATTGAGGACTGAGACTTAAGCGATTGAGAGAAATATACTTGGCAGCTTCGTGGATTCTGGCGATAACCGTAGCCTTATCCTCCAACACTGGAGATTTGGAGGTTACCAAACCCAGAACCACCTTCTTGCCATCTGCCACATATTTCAATGGCTCGAAACCGCCCGAACGCTCATCATCATACTCCAGATAGAAGGTATCTACATCTTCATGAGCGAAAAGATAAGGAGCTACGGCATCGTAGGCACCCTTGGTGGCATAGCAGGAATGATAATTGCCACGGCATACGTGGGTGTTGATGGTCAACCCCTCCGGTTTGCCCTCGATGGCAAGGTTGTTCACCTTCAGATATTGCAGGGCTTCCTGCTCTAGGGTGAACCCTGTGCCCACCTTGGCCTTCCAGTAATCGCTATCCACAATCATTCCCCAGGTGCAATCATCCAGCTGGATGGTGCGGCAACCGGCTGCATAAATCTCCTGGAAGAAGGTGCGATAAGCCTGGGCAATATCCTCAATCAGCTGGGTGGTGTTAGGATAGAACTTGCGGGTGTTCTCGGCATTCTTGCCACGAAACAGTTCGGCAAGAAACTGTGCAGGAGCCGGAACCGTCTGCTTTGCCTCGAAGATATATTCGCCCTTGGCATCCAACTCCTCAAACTGCTTCACAAACAGGAAATCCTTGATAAAAGGATGATTCTCGCCGGTAATCTTGCCGGTCAGTTGGATAGAACCCTTGGTTGTCTCCTCGCCATGAAACTGGTAGCCATGCTCCAGTTCGATATGTTCCACACCATTGAATCCCCACATAAAGTCGAGATGCCAATAGCTGCGGCGGAACTCGCCATCGGTGATATAAGGCAGGCGATGCGCCTTCTGCTGCATGATGACCTCAGTAATCAGGCGGTCTTCGATGCTGCGAAGGTCGGTGGCAGAAATCTTGCCATCAGCAAACTTGGCTCTTGCTTCCTTCAACTCTGCAGGGCGCAAATAGCTGCCCACTGCCTCAAAATGTATATTTCTTACGTTACTCATTATTTTATCTCCTATATTTTTAAATGGTGAATGACTCTTAATTTGCCATGATGAATGACTCTTGATTTGCCATTATCTGATGATGAATGGCTCTTTGCATCCGGAATTGCGAGTGCAAAGGTAAGAAGAAGAATTTTATCTGCCAAATATTCTTCGTAATTCAGAAAAATATGCTATCTTTGCAGCGTATTTAGCAAAATCGCAGAATATTATTCTGCAAAAATGAATAAAATCAGTAATAAAGGAACAATGGCTACAGAAGAAAATCTCGACGAAATCGACATCAAGATACTCAAGTTGTTGCAGCAGAACTCCCGACTCACCGTGAAGGAACTTGCCGCAAGAGTACACCTCTCCCCTTCTCCCACCTTCGAACGGCAGAAGCGACTGGAGCGTGAGGGATACATCCAGCGATATGGAGCGATAGTGGATCATCACAAGATGGGACACAACGTGATTGTGCTCTGCAATATCCGATTGAAGCAGCACACCCACGACTTGATTCAGCAATTCATGGATACCGTGCAAACCATCGACCAGATAACGGAGTGCTACAATACCACTGGTGATTACGACTTCCAAATCAAGGTGTATGCCCACGATATGAAGGATTATCAGGATTTCATGCTCAACACCCTGGGAAACATCGACTGCATCGGAAGCCTCCACAGCATCATCGTGATTGGCGAAATCAAGGATTCGCATTATATCCCTGTAAATAAGAAAAAAGAAGAGATAGAATTGAAAAGATAAATTTGAAGGAGAAAGAATTATGTTTTGGAAAAAGATCATCATCCTATGCCTTGCCATCCCCCTGCTTTTCAGCCTTCCATCCAAGGCGCAGAAGCCAGGAGATATCGTCAGCGAACAAACCATCAGACAACGGGGAGAGAAGCATTTCTTCTCCATTTCCCCTATCCCTGATGACATTTTCCACTTGATGAAAGGAAAGACATATAAGCAGAACTGCACCGTGGCAAGAAGCGAATTGCGATACCTGCGATGCCTCCACGTGGATAAGGACGGCAGGAAGATAGTGGGCGAAATGGTGGTAAACAAGGCGATAGCGACAGATGTGCTCGCTATTCTCAAAAGACTCTACGAGGCTCAATATCCGATAGAGCGGATGAGACTCATCGACTATTGGGATGCAGACGACGAAAGAGCGATGAGAGCCAACAACTCCTCCAGTTTCAACTTCCGTTTCATCTCGCATACCCATACCGTATCGAAGCATGGCAAAGGACTAGCCATTGATATCAACACACTCTATAACCCTTACCACAAACGACTGAAAAACGGCAAGGATGTGGTGGAGCCTGCCACTGGCCGCCCCTACCTCGACCGCAGCAAGCATCATGTTTATATGATTAAGAAGGGCGACCTCTGCTACCGCCTCTTCAAGGCGAAAGGATTTAGATGGGGAGGCGACTGGAAACACAGCAAGGATTACCAGCACTTCGAGAAATAAGAATTCCCGATAAGATTTTGAGAAAAGACATTAAAGAAGACATAAAAAAGGCTATGCCCACGTTGTATCCCCTAAATAACAACTATTGGCATAGCCTTTAATTACCCTTCATTATCTTTTTTATTTTTATAATGAAATACAATTCAATCTTTTCTAACCTAATATAGAGAATTATTTAGTTATACCAAATTGAATTATAATCTCTACGTTCATCTTCCTCATTATAGAGGTTTTCGTACTCAAGGTTTTTTGCCTCAAAGGCTTCACGTGTTTGTTTCATAATAGTACCTCCTATCTTCTTATTTATAAACCCATTATTGTTTTCATTGGCAAAAATAGTAAAAAAACAAATAGGTCATGTCAATATTTCAGAAAACTTTTGTAATTTTGCACAGTGGGAGCAAAAAGTACAAAACTCTCGCTCCATCATACCATATTTTACATCTTTAAAAAGAAGCGTCATGAAGATATTGCATGTCTTACGGATTCATAAAATCAAGTGGCGACATTGGTTACTTTTAGCATTGTTCCTCCTCGTCACCCTTACCAAGATGATTTCTCTTTGGGGATTCCTCTATACCACTCGCATCTATCCGGTTATCGGAAAGCTGCTCTCTCCCGTTTCCGGAATCATTCCTTTTGCTGTAGGCGATATTTTCATCGCTCTCAGTATCGCATGGGTTATTCTCTATCCGATATACGAGATAGGATGGAGAAAGAAAAAGGGTGTTTTCGGAAGAGTGATAGAGTATCTGCTTTGGGTATACGTATGGTTTTACATGGCTTGGGGATTGAACTATTCTCAGCCGAACATCTATAATAGAATAGGTATGAAGCCCGTAGAAGTAAGCGAAGCCAAATTCAAGGCATTTGCCTACCAATATGCTGATACGCTCAACCGGTTAAGTGAAGAACGAAGAGTGAAGAGTGAAAAAATCAATAGTATTGTGGATGATGATTTGAAGAATCGGGTGAAAGATGCGATACTGACAGAATATAATAAAATAGGATATCAGGAAGGTATCAACCCACCTTTTAACCAGAACCCACATGTGAAGACGATGGTATTCACCCCACTCAGTTCTATGGCAGGCGTCACCGGAAGCATGGGTCCTTTCTTCTGCGAATTTACGCTGAACGGAGATATTCGCTCTCATGACTATCCTGCCACATACGCTCACGAATTTGCCCATTTCCTGGGAGTGGCAAACGAAGGAGAGGCGAATTTCTACAGTTATATCGTATGCACCGCATCAGAAGATAAAGCGGTTAGATTCAGTGGATACTACCACATTTTCTTCCATGTATTAAATAATGTATTCAATATTCTTGGTAAAAAGGAGGGCGAGAAATTCCTAAAGCACATCCGACCGGAGATTATACAACTGGCAAAAAACGACCGCTGCTATTGGATCAGCAAGCGATGCAAGGCGTTGGATTCCGCTCAGGATTTCATCTTCGACCTCTACCTCAAAGGCAATCATGTGGCGGAAGGTAGAAAGAGCTATTCGGGCGTTATCGGCTTGATACTGGCTTGGAATGAAAAGAAAGAAACGATTCTGAAATACAAAAGCAAGAAACGATTCTGAAATACAAAAATTCAAGAAACTGAGATAATACAAAAGCAAGAAACTGAGATAATACAAAAGACGGTTGGTCAACATTTTTGAACCAACCGTCATTCGCATATACCTGAATAGAAAGTAAAATCTTAAATTTGCTTTGCGTTTCTAAAGACGTTTCTGAAAAAACACATTATTTCTTCTCTATCCTTGTTGACCTAGCTTTTTTCCAGGCATAGGCTTACCATCCTTTCCCATACCCTTGCGAGGTTTCTTCTGAGCAAATCGCTTCATCATCTGACGTTCTATCTCATAAACACGCTGAATCTGCTGCTGAGTCAGGAACTGAGAATACTTCTTGTAGTATTTCTGACGGATGTTGAGAATCTTCTCGCTCATCTCGAAGCGCTGCTTAATCTCCTGCTCTGTCTGAGCATCGGATTTCATTTCCCCCTTCTTGTGATGAGGACGAGGTCCTAATGCCCAAACCTCTTTCTGGAACTGGGTATAGGTGTCGATAAATTTAGAACTGGTCTTGTCATCAAGACCCAAATCGTGAGCAATATATTGTGCCTGCTTTTCAGCCAGCTGTTCACGAGAGAGGCGCTGCTTCTGATTAGGCGCCTGTGCACATACACTTGTAGAAACGGTCATCATTGCGACAACCATCATCAAAATACCTAAAATCTTTTTCATAATTCACCTTAATTTATATATTATAGAATCTATTAATTATATTCTTGAATCCGTTTATTCATCAAGAAAGACATCCTCCTGATAAACACTGAGCAAATAAGCCTGATCAGCAGAAGATAACTGAGCGAAAGCCTGATCTACCGCTTGCATCTCATTATCTGCCTGAGATGGCAGAGAAGAATGAGGCGCAGCGAAATCGATGTGGAGTATCAGGAGTACTGCCACCGATGCTGCCACTGCCATTGCAGCCGCCCATATCACCTTCATCAGAGGTCGCTTCTTCGGCTGTATCCCGACAGGTTTCGGTTTGTTATCCTTCACCTGTTCTAGGATATTGGCTTCCATCTCCTTGAAGAATCCTTCTGGCGTTGAGTAAGGCATCCGCTTACCCACCTGGTCGAAGTTGAATTTCCCGGTTTTATTGAAATCAAAATTTGTATCCATATTCTTTTCCATTTTGAATAACCATTAAAAACTCACAGAACTCTCACTTAATCGTTCGAATTCATGTACTTGATAATTTTCTCTTTGGCAACATGATAACTTGCCTTGATACTGGTTGGTGTAGAATCCGCAATCTTGGCAATCTCATCGAACCCGAGTTCATCGTAATATCGAAGGTTGAATGCCAACTGCTGCTTGGGCGGAAGCAAAAGAATAGCCTTCTGCAGTTTCACCGCCACCTTATCATCAAAGTCGATATAATCATCACCTTGAATCAGGTTGACACCTGTGGTTTCCGATTCTATGGAAACAACTTCCTGTCTCCGTTTGCTGATAATCCTAAGAGCCTCATTTGTGGCTATGCGATAAATCCAGCTTCTTAAAGAGCAATCGCCCCGATAGTTGCCGAACGAGCGATAGATTCTCACGAAGGTTTCTTGCGAAGCATCCTGTGCATCATCGTGCGAAACCACCAGTCGGCGAATATGCCAATATACGCTTTCCTGATATTTCGCCATCAGCATCCGAAATCCGTTCTGTGGATTTTCCTTCAGCAGTTCCATAATGCCATTGTCATTTATACTCATATTCGTTTATTTTCATGAACGTTACGATTATATGACCATTCTAAATGGGAAAAGTAAAAAGGCGGGATACATTTTTTTTCGATACCAGCTTAATTTTTCCTTCTCTTTTCTCTTTTAATATCATAGAGAAGAGAAAAAAAGGAGCTATTCCTCTGGTTTCTCAAAGAAAAAGTATATATTTGCAATCGAATTGCGGATATCAAAAAGATATATCGATATGAAGAAAGAAAAGAATTTTTCAGACACTGATTTTTCAAAGAAGAAGGCATTAGAAAGTTTATCGGATGATGAGATTCTGCAGGGCTTCAAGGATGCCGATGCCAGAATCGTAAGGGAGTATTACTACGGATACTGCCGGGTGGCTTATTGCATCTACGATAAGCGATATGACCTGCAGAACAAGCCGGGCATGGACTTCTTCTCGCTGGCTCACGAATACTATCTCTATCTCTGCGAACACGACTTCAAACCGCTGGAAGACCGGAAGCCGAGCATGTCGCTCAAAACCTGGATGGTGAATGGTTTCCGATTCCTGCTGCTGGATAAACTGAAGGAAGTGGTAAAGGAGCATCGCTTCGAGAGTTTCGAAGCACGGCAGGAAAGCCGCAAGATGCAGTTTGACGTGACCGACAACCAGTTTGAGCATGATCTTTATCAGACGATAGAAGACATCGGCAATTTCTATTATGGCAGAGACAGCAAGAACAGCATCATCCTGAAGATGCTCTATATAGAGGGATTCAGGGGCAAGGACGTAGCCGCCCAGTTGGGCATATCCCATTCAGCCGTCACCCAGCGTTGCCAGAAGATGATGCACGATGTGGTGATTCCTTATTTCAAGAGATACTTCGACGCATCGGAATACGGAAGCTACCTGTCGTTCAGCGAAGAAGATACATCAGTTTCAAGTGCTCCGAAGATGTCGATGCCGAGAATGATGTCCGAATGCAAGTGCTGCGAGGAATCGGCAGATAATGGCAATAACATATTTAATAATAAGAATAATATGGAAGATATGAAGAAGGGAAGAATCACTCCTCGCTGGATTGATTCATTAAAGGAGAACGAGATATTTGTATTTGGCAGCAATCTGGCTGGCATGCATGGTGGTGGTGCTGCCCGCATTGCCCGATTACACTTCGGTGCCGTCATGGGCAAGGGCGTTGGCTTGCAAGGACAGAGTTACGCCATCCCTACAATGCAGGGCGGCGTGGAAACCATCCGTCCATACGTGGAGGAATTCATTATCTTTGCCCATCAGCATCCCGATCTTCATTTCCTGGTAACCCCAATAGGTTGCGGCATCGCCGGTTTCGAAGCCGAAGACATCGCCCCATTGTTCAAGAGCGCAAAGAAGATGAAGAACATCAGCTTGCCGGAGAGTTTCTGGGAGGTGATAGAGTAAGTAAGCCCGTAACTATACGGGTAAAATATCCACAATAAACAAAACAACTATGGGAGTCGATGTTTCACATATTATAAGAACTGATTTTCGCAATACAGAAGATCGCAACGCTGCTTGGAAATTCATCTTACAGACAGTTAAGATGTTTAAAAAAGCACTAGATATAAAAGCAGATGAAGAAGAGTGGGGATTGAATAAAGAAGAAATGAGTTTTATCCTCCCTGAATGGGATTGGGAATTTTCTCTACGAAAAGGATTCTGGGTAATAGAATCCTTTGACCATTATTGTCAAATTGTTATGCATAGAGGTCGATATTTCTGGCTACGAGACGATGTATATGAAATTAGCAAATTGCTAGGACAAGAAGAGGCTTGGTACGCTATGGAACACCTCACTTGGAATGGTGGTCCCACAGAAGACCTCGACTGTACTTTTGAAGATTGGCTAGATTTTGCCATCAAAAAGAACAACGGCATTGTCCCTGAGTTTGATAGCAAACTTATCATCGCTCAAGACGATTCCAACGAATACGAGATTCTTTATCATGATGATTTCAAAGATATCAAATTATATAAGGCAGAATTGGAAAACAACAAGCAATCCCATAATATCCCAAACGAATATAAACCATCAGTAAATGAAGTTGAGAAATATCTCTACAGATGGGATCGTTTAGCTAACTATGTCGAACAAGAAAGAGCTTTAGATAAACTTTTCTTAGTTTTATGCAATAAGAATATTGATCAGTATGAAATTTTACTCAAGTGCTCAACATTGAATGATTTCTACAGTACCAACATTTACGACATTTATTCAGTAGCACTGCACATCCTTTTCATCAAGGATTTAGACTACAGATTAGCTAAAGGCGATTTGTCCTTGGTTGAAGAAATCGCACATGTCAAAGTCGGAAGGGATCAAGTTGAACGAACATTCTATTCGTTTGCTACAAAATACTGCAGTCATCATCAACCATCAAAATATGCCATATATGATAATTATGTAGAAAAGGTTTTGATTTTTTTCAAAAATAGAGATCATTTCTGTGATTTTAAAAACAAAGATTTAAAGGATTATCCTAAGTTCATATCTGTTATCAAGCAATTTATGGCATATTATAAATTATCAAAGTTCACTCTGAAAGAAATTGATAAATACTTATGGCAGTTAGGCAAAGAATATTATAACAAAACGCAAAAGAAGAAGAAGTGATTATGTTAGGAGCAATGATAGGAGATATTGCTGGCTCAAAATATGAGTTCAACAATACGTTTGATTATGATTTCGAGATGTTCGGCGAGGGATGCGACTTCACCGATGATACCATCTGTACGGTAGCGGTAGCTGATGCGATACAGAACGGACGAAGCTATCAGGAAAGCCTGCTGGATTGGTGCCGCCGTTATCCTTCTCCAAAAGGAGCGTATGGCGGAAGATTCGCGGGGTGGATTCGTTCTCTTGATCCACAGCCATATAATAGTTTTGGCAATGGTTCGGCAATGCGAGTATCACCGGTGGCTTGGCTATTCGATGACCTGTCGCAGGTTTTGGAAGAGGCAGAGAAAACGGCTCTTCCTACTCATAACCATCCCGAAGGAATCAAGGGAGCCAAAGCCGTGGCTCATGCCATCTGGCATTTCCGCAAGAGTAATTTTTCAGAGGATTATAAGGAGTGTAAGGATGAGAAATCTAAAGAATATGATGATGAAGCAATGAAAGCCTTCAAGAATATTGCACGCAGCTATTATGAGGATTTCGATACACGAGAGTATCCGAAAGGCAAGTTCGATGAAACCTGCATGGATGCCGTACCATTATCCTTCTATCTCCTCTCGCAAGCCTCATCCTTCGAGGATGCCATCCGCCTTGCCATATCTCATGGCGGCGATAGCGATACCATCGGAGCCATCGTTGGCTCCATAGCCGAAGCCCGCTTCGGTATTCCGCAAGAAATAAAAGAGAAGGCTATGAACTATCTCTCTAAGGACATGACAAGAATATACCAACAATTTAAAGCCAACAATGAAATAAAGAAAATAGATAAAAAATACAAGAAATAGTTGTTCGCAAGCGAAATTTTCTTACCGACTTTCATCGCCAAAACACATTAAATGCTCTTAAGGAGGTTAAGGAAATGCTAAACCATTCATATACCAGAGAACAAAAATTGGAGCAGATTGAAAAGATTCATGCTCAGAGCCAACGCAATAAATAAAGCCCTCAACATTATAAATAAAGACATAGGTATAAGTGCTCAATGTACTTGTACCTATGCTTTCATTTTCTAAAATCTCTTATTAAGGAATTCAGCTAATCACTCATATTAGCAAATGGCCGTTTTCCCTCATGGCTCAATTTAAACGCTTGAATCATTCGCCGCTCAACCATCCTTGAATTTTCCAAAGTCTCTGCCCAGCAAATCACAAAATCATCAACATCTGTCATTTGCCAAATCGCTCTTCCTCCTCCATGCGAAGCTCGCTTTCCTTGACCAAACCTCATGTATGAACGCAAACGACTTCTCATATTCGTTGATTTTCCTATATACAAAATACAGGTTCCGTTAACATATTGTTCTTGTAAATAAGATAGTGAATAACAAGGAGAATCATTTGGAACTTTCACATAACCTCCTAAACTAGAAATACTAAATATCGGTTGTTGGTTATTCCTCCTCAACACTAGGTACACACCATTAGAAGAAGGGACTTCTGAACAACTCTCTTTTAATTCACGAATGGTTTTAAACCCTTTGAATTGCAACGTACAATCCAATACTTTTGATATTTCAGCAACCATATCTACATTATTTTTATTATAGTGATAACTTTTGCTTGCACTATTTGCTTTTACTGTGTTATTGTTCAAAAAGACATCATCTATAAAAGCGCCAAAAGCACCCAAGAGCATTATAATATGTACACCAAGTAAAAGCAACAATTCAGCCTTTGTTATATCATCATATCTTATACCATAATATATTACAGATAAAGGCAATATTACAGAATAAGTCCATAATATTTTATTATACCATTTTCTAGAAAATGCATATTTTCCACCTTCATTTGGATGGAAAATCAAATATAATCCCACAAAAGGGAATAGCATTAATCTTAATAGGCAACCACCCATTACAACAGTTTGAATAAACTTGTTTGAAATATTCCAAGAGTATCCATTAATATTTCCCTTTGAATCTTGGTAAACCTTCATATCTCTACCTCCATTTTTTCTGCAAAAATACAAAAAGTTTTAGAATAATCCTATTTTTCTGCTTATTTTTCTCATTTTGTATAGAAGGAAAGAGAAATAATTTGTTTTTTTCGAAAAATAGTCTTAACTTTGCCCCACATTAATAAAGAAAATTATGCAAATGCAAGAATATCAATTGGATTTCGTAACCTATTGCGTTGGCAACTTAGCCGACCGATTGAACATGAGTGCCAATAAGGTATATAAGATGTTACGGTCAACAGATATCTTAAATGGCTATATGATACCCTGCTATGATGTGCTCCATACTTTCGGCAAGGAATACATCATGGACGATTTGATTAACTTGTTAAAGAAACGAGGAGCATTGAAATAAGTCAGATGAAATAATATAAGGAGGGACTTTCATGGAAGCAAACAAGACAATACTTCAAATGAAATATGCTCGCATAGTACCTATCTTTGCAGAGCAAACAGGCATTACGTTGGAAGATGCTCTAGATTTCTTTTATACTTCTTCTATTTATCAGATGATGAATGAAGGCATTGCTGATATGCATTGCAGAAGCGATGGATATTTGGCGAATTTAGTAAAAGAAGAGTGGAAAAATAAAATTGCATAGATTCCTAATTCACACTACAGCGTATTCTGCCGAAAGATATGAGAGAAATATCGGTAAGAATAAAGAGTTGCCACTAGACTCAGCAAAGCTGCTGACTGCAGTCAGCAGACCTGCCGACTAGGCTCGGCAGACCTGCTGAGCCTAGTGACAACTGCTGAGAAGGTATCTTCTGGAACCCAAGGAGTAATGTCTTTCAACTCACGAAGACGCTTGCATCAACCTATAGAGTCGACTCCTTTATTCCATCGAGCCGACTCCGTCATCCAGTAGAACCGACTCATTCTGCTAAATCAACCCTATCTACAACCTTCTCCAGGCAGTTAATCGCTTTGATACTGCTTATCAGAAATCGTGGTCACAATAGCACTCAGCTTCTGCATTTTCTCCACATTTATTTCCTGCACATAAAAGTTTTTTGTGAGAAAAGTATCAAAGTATCATTATTTAGAGAAAATAACGTTCTAAACATCTGATACATTGCGACATACAAAAATGAGACTTTCGAAATATTTTACAGAAAAGTATCATCGAAGTATCATAAAATTGCAAGAAGTATCGTAAGCGGCTCCGCGTTTATACCATTGTAGTCTTCTCTTTTGTTCGTACCTTTGC
>NZ_VZCB01000075.1 GCF_009494395.1 Segatella copri
TCATTCAAGTTTTTTATATTACTTGCTTATAATTCGAAAATTTTATATAAATTTGCAAAAAAAATAATTATGGTTTATTATTTAAGCACTTGGTGGAGATGGTTGTGTCGCTGTAAATATTGCCGCGGTTTTGGTGTTCAGTCGCCTTCTGCCTATAGCTTTATTCGATATGTTATAAATGAGCATTATCCTTATTATGCATATTCTGAATTGGAAGAACGTTATGAGATGCCTGGCAGATTGCAACATAAGCTAGGCAGACTTCTTTTTCGCTTAGCTAATTACTGGCAGCCCGAAAAGTGTTATAGTATTGAATCTCTTTATTTTCCTTACATTAACGCAGGATGCTATAAAACTGTACTTTGTACTTTGTATGACTTATATGATTCTTCCACAAAGAATTTGGTTGTTATCGATTTAGATCATATAGATAAGGATGAGTTGTATTCTTCTATATTGCCTTTTTGCAATGATAGTACATTATTAGTAGTTTTGGGCTTAAATCATGGGAAAAACAAGCAGTATTGGCATCGATTGCAATATTCCGAATATACTGGAATTACCTACAATCTGTATTATGCCGGAATCGTCTTTTTTGATAAATCAAAATACAAGCAACATTATCAAGTTAATTTTTAAAATAAAAGGGTTGCCTCATCGCATGGATGGACAACCCTTTCTTTCTTAAAAATCTTTATATATCTACTTATTTACGTTTGCGATGATTACGAGTTTTTTGCTTTGAATTCTTTCTATCCTTTTTATTTGCATCACCAGTCGCTATCTTTTCTTTTCGTATAGGTGCAAAATCACCAGCGAGAGTGAAATCAAGCAGCTTCTTCTCTAAGTTTGCTTGCGCAACCTTGATACGGATGGCATCACCTAAAGAATATTTATTGTGATGACGACGGCCTATCAAGCAAAAATTCTTTTCGTCAAAATCGTAATAGTCATCAGCAATGTCTCGCATAGGAACCATGCCTTCGCAATGGTTCTCGTCTATCGTCGCATAGATGCCGTAGGATGTGATACCACTGATGTGGGCATCGAATTCTTCACCGAGTTTGTCACCCATGAATTCTACCATTTTATATTTGATAGAGTCACGCTCAGCATTCTGTGCTATTTGTTCCATCTCAGAGCTATGTTCACAAAGCTCTTCATAATGTTTTTCGTTGGCACTTCTACCACCAGCAGCATATTTGGTTAGCAAGCGATGTACCATCGTGTCAGGATAGCGGCGTATTGGTGAAGTGAAATGAGTATAGTATTCAAATGCAAGACCGAAGTGACCAATGTTATGTACAGAGTATTTGGCCTTCATCATGGCACGTAGTGCTACCATTTGGATGAGGTTGCTTTCAGGTTTTCCATCACAATCTGCCATCAGTTTATTGAGACTCTTGGCAGTAGCACCCTTGGTGCCTTCTGTCTTCATTTTATACCCAAACTTAACAACGAACTCTCGAAGGGTTTCCAATTTCTGTGGGTCAGGATTGTCGTGAATACGATAAGGAAGCGTTTTTGGCTTTTTGCCTTTCTTGACCTTTCCGATGCTTTCTGCGACAGTTCTGTTAGCGAGTAGCATGAACTCCTCGACAAGTTTATTGGCGTCTTTAGAGCGTTTGTAATAGCATCGTATAGGCTTTCCCTTCTCATCTATATCAAAATGCAATTCTTCACGATCGAATTTTACAGCACCATTCTTGAATCGAGCAGCGCGCAATTTCTTTGCTAATTTGTCTAGTGTAATGAGTTGAAGAGCGTTTTCACCCTGATATGGGTGTTCTTTAGTCTCTGCAGGAGCAGGCTCACCTGTACCATCTATTACGCCGTTTGCTTCCAGAAGCTCTTGTACTTCTTCGTATTTATATCTACGATTGCTTTCAATGACAGTATGAACGATGCGATAGTTCTTCACGTTGGCATTCTCATCCATTTCAAAGATAACGCTGTAAGCTAGTTTTTCTTCATTTGGACGGAGTGAACAGATGAAGTTGCATAAACGTTCTGGAAGCATTGGTATTGTGCGGTCTACGAGATAAACCGATGTTGCACGTTTTACTGCTTCCTTATCTATGATACTGCCTTCAGTGACGTAGTGAGAAACATCTGCAATGTGCACGCCTACTTGCCAGTTGCCATTTTCTAATTTCTGTATACTCAAGGCATCATCGAAATCTTTAGCATCCTTAGGGTCGATAGTACATGTGAATACCTTTCGGAAGTCCTCGCGTTCCTTGTAATCCTTTTCTGTGATTTCGCCCGAAATCTTGTTGGCAGCATCCTCTACGTTCTTCGGATATTTATAAGGCAATCCGTATTGTGCGAGGATAGAGTTCATTTCAACATCATTGTCACCCATTTGTCCGAGGATGTCAACAACTTCACCGATAGGGCTTTTGTTTTCTCCATCAGGCCATTCGATGATACGCACTACAGCCTTATCATCTGTTTTTCCTCCCTTTACCTTTCGTCTAGGTATAATGATATTGTGAGCAAAAACATCACTAGGTGTTACGAGATAAGCCAAGTCTTTATCTACCTTTAATCTACCAACGAAAGTATCCTTGGCACGTTCTAGGATCTTATTAACTTGGGCTTCTTTGATATGATTCTTTCGACGAGCTAAGAAGGTGAACTCTACACGGTCTCCGTTTAGTGCACCCATAGAGTTTCGTTCAGAAACGAATATAGGGTTTTCACTGTTATCAGGAATAACCGAGTTCTTGCCGTTTGCTTTTCGAATGAATTTACCTTCCATCACCTGAATACTTTGATTCAAGCGATAAGAATTATCACTTACCTTAGCTAGGTAGTCATCCCATGCCATTTCCTCCATGACGTCAATAGCCAGCATCTTGAGTGGATGCGTGGTAAGATGGAGGGAACGGAATATTTCTTTAAAGCTGAGCGTTTCGCCTGGCCTTTGGGCAAAGAATTCCTGGAGCATCTCAGTGAGTTGCGCCTTATTCATTCTCTTGCCACCTTTTTTACCTTTTCCCATAATTTCGACTGTTATATGACTGTTAATAGTTTTATAAGGCAAAGAAACAAAAAAAAATGGAGAATACAAAGTTTCTTGGCATCTTTTTTTGTTTTTTATCAAATATGTAACAAAAATGGGCACAGATTCCGTCTTTTTTCCCTTTTTAAGAGTAGAAGAAAGGAATATGCATTTTCTACTCATCGGAAATGCTTCATTCCTGTTTTAGAGGCTTGGGAAAGCCTCTGATGTTACAATGTTGTTACAATTTGAAATATCCGATATAGATATTTCGTAATAAGAAGATTTCTTATTATATTTGCAACTGAAACGTAACAAATATTTCCACAAATACAAATTATTATGGATACAAGTCAATATCTTGTGATTTTTTTTCAGATTCTCGGTTCTTTGGCGTTGCTCATCTACGGTATGAAGGTGATGAGTGAAGCCTTGCAGAAGATGGCAGGATCTCAGTTGCGCCATATTTTGGGTGCTATGACTACCAACCGATTTACGGGTATGCTTACAGGTACTTTTATCACCTGTGCTGTTCAGAGTTCTTCCGCGACAACCGTCATGACGGTTTCCTTTGTGAATGCAGGTCTGCTTACCTTAGCTCAAGCCATTTCTGTGATTATGGGTGCCAATATCGGTACCACTTTTACTGCGTGGATTATGTCGCTGGGTTATAATGTCGATTTAACGGTCGTTGTTTTCCCTGCTTTTTTTCTTGGTATTATATTGATATATAGCAAGAAGCGTCGCTATATCGGAGATTTTCTTTTCGGTATCGCATTCCTCTTCTTTTCGCTAGTCTTATTGAGTAGTGCGGGAAAAGCGCTTGATTTGGAGCATAATCCTGCGGTGATTGACTTCTTTGGTTCTTTTGATACGAAGAGTCATCTAACGATTATTATTTTCCTTTTGATAGGTACGCTTATTACTTGTATCGTACAGAGTTCTGCAGCTGTGATGGCCATTACCATCTTGCTCTGTTCTACGGGTGTGCTTCCTATTTATTTGGGTATAGCCCTGGTGATGGGTGAGAATATTGGAACCACCGCTACAGCCAACCTTGCAGCTTTGGGTGCCAATGCCCAAGCTCGTCGTGCAGCCTTGGCTCATCTGGTATTCAATGTCTTTGGTGTGATTTGGGTTCTCTGTCTATTCTATCCTTTTGTGGATTTCGTTTGCTCTATTGTGGGGTATGATCCTAATGGTGGTATGTCTGCCGTCCAAAAAGCGAAACTGCTTCCTATTGTTCTGGCGATGTTCCACACTTGTTTCAATGTTTGCAATACGGGTGTGCTGATTTGGTTTATCCCACAGTTGGAAAAGGTTGTTTGTAAGCTTATCAAGCCTAAGGCAGACAAGGAAGATGAGGATTTCCGATTGCGCTTTATTCAGGCAGGTATCATGAAGACTCCAGAGCTTTCTGTCTTTGAAGCCCAGCAGGAAATCGGAAGTTTCGGTGAGCGTATTCATCGTATGTTTGGTATGGTAAGAGAGTTGCTCGATACCCAGGATGCAAAGACTTTCGATAAACTTTATGAGCGTATCGAGAAGTATGAGGGCATTTCTGATAATATGGAGATCGAGATAGCAAAGTATCTCAACCAGGTAAGTGATGCTCATCTGAGTGATGATACCAAGGCGAAGATTCGTGCGATGTTGCGTGCGATTTCTGAAATAGAGAGTATTGGTGACAGTTGCTTCAATCTGGCTCGCACCATTAAGCGAAAGGGAGAAAACAAGGAGGAGTTTACTGCCAAGCAGAATGAAAATATCCATCAGATGTTTAAGTTGGTTGATGAGGCACTGACTCAAATGAATTTCATGTTTGTTCATGAACGTCAGTCTATTAATATGAATCAGACGTATAATATTGAAACGGAAATCAACAATTTCCGTTCTCAGCTGAGAAACCAGAACTTGGACGATGTAGATAACCACCTTTATACTTATGGTGTAGGTACATTGTATATGGACATTATCCAGGAGTGTGAAAAACTTGGCGACTATGTAGTCAATGTTGCCGAGGCTCGCATGGAAACTAGAATATCGGTATAATGAAATAGATGAGAGAATAATAAAGCAAAAGAGGAAGCGTTCATCGAAGCTTCCTCTTTTCTCTTTTTATATTCAAAATTCTTCTTATTTCTCTAAAATATCTTTCAGTTCCTTCATACCCTCTGAAGCTCCCTTCATGATGTGGTTTATCTTGTAGTATCCATTGGCATTTACAGCTCCCGGGTCTATCAGGAAAATAGGGATATGAGGCTTAGTGTAGGAAATCAATCCTGCGGCAGGATAAACATTGAGTGATGTGCCGATGATGACAAAGATGTCGGCTTGCTGTACTGCTTCGGCAGCAGGCTCAATCATAGGAACACTTTCACCAAAGAAAACAATAAACGGGCGGAGTAAACTGCCATCTCCTGCTTTGGTTCCTGGTACTACCTCGCAATCATCTTCAGGCAATTCTTTTACGTAGCGATAATCGTATGGATCGCGAGAAGAGCAAACCTTAGAAAGTTCGCCATGTAGATGGATGACATTCGAAGAACCAGCCTTCTCATGTAGATTATCTACGTTTTGTGTAATAACAGTTACCTCAAAGTTCTTCTCCAGTTCTTTGATAAGCTTATGACCCTCGTTTGGTTGAGCGGCATAGAGCTTATGGCGCAACATGTTATAAAAGTTAGTCACTAGGGTAGGGTCAGCTTCCCATCCCTCATGGGTAGCTATCTGTTCTACAGGATAGTTTTCCCATAGGCCATCATTGCCGCGAAAAGTTTTGAAACCACTCTCCACAGACATGCCTGCACCGGTTAAAAATACGAGTTTCTTCATAATCTTACTATTAAGAATGCACAAATTTAGTAATTTTTCTTCAAATAGCATCGTTTTCAGCGAGAAAAATGTTATCTTTGCACTCGTTTTAAGGACAATAAGTACAAAATAAAGAATATTAATACAAAGTTATAGATAAATTATGGATAAAGTAAGTTATGCTTTAGGCATTGGCATCGGTCGCCAGTTGGCGTCAATGGGTGCAGAGAGTTTGAATATCGACGATTTTGCACAGGCAGTTAAGGATGCCATTGCAGGCAAACTTCAGCTCGGTGAGCAGGAGGCTCAGGAGTTGGTACAGAATTTCTTCGCAGAGCAGGAAGCTAAGGCTCAGGCTGCTGCTGCAGAGAAGGGCAAGGTTGCTAAGGAAGCTGGTGAGAAGTTCCTCGCTGAGAATGGCAAGAAGGAAGGTATCATCACTACTAAGAGTGGTTTGCAGTATCAGGTTTTGCGTGAGGGAAATGGTAAGGCTCCTAAGGCTACCGATCAGGTAGAGTGCCACTACGAGGGTACTCTCATTGATGGTACTAAGTTTGATAGCTCTTACGACCGTGGTCAGACTGCAACATTCCCATTGAATCAGGTTATTGCTGGTTGGACCGAGGGTCTTCAGTTGATGACCGAGGGCGCTAAGTATCGATTCTTCATTCCTTATCAGTTGGGTTACGGTGAGCGTGGTGCTGGTGCATCTATCCCTCCATTCTCAGCATTGATTTTTGATGTAGAGCTTGTTGCAGTAAAGTAATATCAGAGAACATAGAATAAAAACATAAAAGTAAAAAATGAAAAAGTTATTTTTCGGAGCCCTCGTGGCTTGTGCTGCAGCTACATTTGTAGGTTGTGGCAATTCAACTCCTAAGGCAGATCTCAAGACAGATGTAGATACAATGAGCTATGCTATGGGTATGTCTCAGACTCAGGGTCTGAAAGAGTTTATGGTAGAGCGTATGGGCGTTGATACCGCTTATATGGATGATTTCATCAAGGGTCTTAACGATGGTGCTAATGCTGGTGATGACAAGAAGAAGGCTGCTTACTATGCAGGTATTCAGATTGGTCAGCAGATTTCTAACCAGATGGTTAAGGGTATCAATCATGAGGTATTCGGTGAGGATTCTACCAAGACTATCTCTTTGAAGAACTTCATGGCTGGTTTCATCTCTGGTACTACTGGTAAGAAGGGCTTGATGACAATCGACGAGGCTGCTAAGCTTGCACAGACCAAAATGATGGCTATCAAGGCTAAGAACATGGAGAAGGAATATGGTCCAAATAAGGTGGCTGGTGAGAAGTTCCTCGCAGCTAACAAGAAGAAGCCTGGTGTTGTAACACTTCCTTCTGGTGTTCAGTATAAGGTTATCAAGGAGGGTAATGGTCCTATGCCAAAGGATACTTCTATGGTAAAGGTAAACTACGAGGGAAAGACTATCGATGGTAAGGTATTCGATTCTTCTTTCAAGCGTGGTGAGGCTGTAGATTTGCGTGCTAACCAGGTTATCAAGGGTTGGACTGAGGCTTTGGTTCATATGCCAGCAGGTTCTGTTTGGGAAGTTTATATCCCTCAGGAGTTGGCTTACGGTGAGCGCGAGCAGGGTCAGATCAAGCCATTCTCTGTTTTGATCTTCAAGATTGAGTTGATTTCAGTAGGTGGTAAGTAATTAATATTGTAAGAGAACTCAAGCTTTATTTTAAGGAAGAGGACTTTTAAGAATATGAAGAAAATATTATTGACAGCACTCGTCCTCGTGGCGAGTGCTTCTTTGTTTACAGTTCATGCTGCAGACAAGAAGAAGGGGCGTAAGAAAGTTACCCCAGTGGTTTTATCTACAGCAAGCGACTCTTTGAGTTATGCTGCCGGTGTTCATGCTACACGTGGTTTGATACCATTCATTCAGCAGAGTTATAAGGTGGATACTGCTTATATGGCAGATTTTATCCGTGGTTATGAGGAAGCAATAGATAAGGCAAATACTCCTCAGGGCACAGCATACATCGTCGGTATGCAGATTGCTCAGATGGTTTCTCAGCGCATCCTTCCAGGAACTCGTGAGGAATTGAAGAGCACTAAGGATTCTATTGATGCAGCCATGTTCAGCCGTGGTTTTGTTGCAGCTATTGCCAATGATACAACTATCTTTAGTGAGAAGAAAGCTGGTGAGTACAAGAAAGAAGCTTTGGCAGGTGCAGGCGAGAAATTCCTTGCAGAGAATGCCAAGAAACCGGGAGTGAAGGTCTTGCCTAGTGGATTGCAGTACAAAGTAATCAAGGCTGGTCAGGGAGAAGTTCCTAAGGCTACTGATGAGGTTGAGGTTATCTACGAGGGCCGTCTTATCGATGGAACGGTCTTTGATGCAACTTCTAAGCATGGTGGTGCTAAAACAGATAAGTTCCGTGCCGGTAACTTGATTAAGGGTTGGACAGAAGCTCTCACTACAATGCCTGTAGGTAGCAAGTGGCAGCTTTATATCCCTTATGAGTTGGCATACGGTGAGCGTCAGGCAGGTCAGATTCCACCTTACTCTACATTGGTTTTCGATCTTGAACTCGTTAGCATAGTTAAGCCAGAGGTAACTCCAGAGCCAGCTGGTGAATCGAAGGATGCTGCTGGTGCAGTAAAGAGTGCAGACAAGAAGGTTGTTAAACCTGCAGCCAAGAAAACTGCGCATTCAAAGAAGAGAAAGTAATTACGAAATTCATTTCAATAAGTAATTACTACTAAAATATAATAAGGTAAGAGCCAAGGATAGAATGCTATCTTTGGCTCTTTTGTTTCTTTTACGTTTGTGTTTGTTGCTTTTGCATAAAAAACTGGAAAAGCGAATCTGTTAGTTCTCTTATTTGTATTATCTTTGCATCTGGTAATAAACAACTTCAATAATCATATTTTTAACCTGAAAGATAATGATGAAGCAAATAACAACAACCGTATGTGCAACTATGCTGATGGCTAGTTGCGGTAATATAAGCAATACGGAGCTGCAAGTGAACCAGCAAGTAGATGAACTCTACTGCAGAATGTCACAGCCAGAGCGTATCGCTCAGTTGAGGAGTGGGTATATGGATGAGCTTTTTGATGCGGAAGGCAATTTGGATACCGTCAAATGCAAGCAGCTCATTCCTTATGGTATTGGACATTTTTCACAGTATGCCAGTCAGGAATTGGTTGATGCCAATTCCTTGCGAAAGCGTGTGGCTGTTGTACAAGATTGGTTGATGCATCATACCCCTAACGGTATCCCGGCTCTTTTTCACGAGGAAGTTCTTTCGGGTATCAATACGCAAGATGCAACAGTCTATCCACAGCAGATAGGTCAGGCTTGCTCATTCAATCCAGAGTTGGCTGAGCTCAAGACTTTGCAGACTGGTACCGCTCTTCGCAAGATGGGTGGCGTATTGTCGCTTTCTCCTATGGTAGACGTCTGCCGTACTCCAAGTTTTAATCGTCTGGAAGAATCATACGGTGAGGATGGCTATCTTTCAGCCGTTATGGGTACTGCTTTTGTCAAGGGGCTTCAGCAGGGCGACCTCAAGAAGGGAGTAGGAGCTTGCTCTAAACACTATCTGGGATATGGTGGTGGCGGTGATGCTGATGAGAAGGAGATGATGGAAGATATTCTGTTGCCTCATGAAACGATGATTCGTTTAGCTGGTAGCAAGGCGCTGATGCCTGGTTATCACGCTGTTCATGGTACCAAATGTGTGGCAAATAGTGAGATTCTCAATGATATTTTGCGAGATTATCTCGGATTCGATGGAATGGTGGTGAGCGATTATACTGCCATTGATCAGTTGCCGGGACTTGATACTCCTCTTCAGAAAGCTGTGGCTGCTATCAATGGTGGCAATGATGTTGATTTTCCTAGAGGGGAAAACTATCAGTATTTACAGGAAGCCTTGGATAAAGGACTTGTTAAGAAAGAAGTCTTTGAGCGTGCTGTAAAGGATGTTCTGCGTTACAAGATTCGTGCAGGACTGATGGATAAGAATCCATATCTGTATAGTACGGAGGATGTAAAACTTGATACTAAGGAAGAACGGCAGACGGCTTACGATATTGCCAGCCAGTCTATCGTCTTGTTGGAGAATAATGGTGTTTTGCCTCTTATAAAGAAAGATTATGCTCAGAATGCCGGACAGGTTAAGAATATCTTGCTCACAGGTCCTAATGCCAATTCTATCTGGGCGATGTGTGGCGACTACTCTTTCCCTTCAATGTTCTATTTCTGGCAGAGTTGGAAGAAAAAGTGGGATGATAGCCGCTTGCCACATATCGTTAAATTGCTAGAGGCAATGCAGGCTGGTAAACCTGAGGGGATTAATATTAAGTATTCTCGTGGTTGTGACTGGACTGAGGAGATAGAGACCAAGTTTGAAGAGTCTGGCGATAAGCGTGCTTGGGAGTATCAGCTCCTGCATCGTAAGGTTGATTCTGGCGAGAAGGCAGACAAGGCAGAAGCTTTGGCGATGGCAAAGGAAAGCGATGTTATCGTTGCTGCTGTAGGTGAGAATGTGATGCTCTGTGGTGAGAATCGTGAGCGAGATGGTCTCAAGCTTCCTGGTAAGCAAGAGGAATATGTTGAGGAACTCTTGGCTACAGGCAAACCTGTAGTCCTGGTAGTCTTCGGCGGTCGTGCGCAGGTTATCTCCAAGATAGCTAAGCGTTGTGCAGCAGTCATCCAGGCCTGGTATCCAGGTGAAGAGGGTGGTACAGCTGTGGCTGACATTCTTTATGGCAAGATTTCACCATCTGCCAAGCTGAGTGTCAGCTATCCTAATACTGAGGTTTATGAGCCTATCTGCTATAATTATTCCACCCGGCAGGATGCCCGTGTAGAGTGGCCTTTCGGCTATGGATTGAGCTATACAACCTTTGCCTATAAGAACTTGCAGGCTGTTAAGGAGCTCTCTACGGCTTCAGAGTCGAGCAATATCTACTTTGAGGTTACCAATACGGGTAAGGTTCGTGCCGATGAGATAGCGCAGGTATATCTGTCGCCAACTCAGAGCAACCAGCAGATTCATCCTATCCAGTTGCAGGGCTTTGCCCGCATCTCTCTCAATCCTGGCGAAACCAAGAGAGTATGCATCAAGTTCTATACTGATCAGTTCGGTTATTATTCTCATCAAGGCAATCGTCAATGGAACATAGCTCCTGGAACGTATGAACTGAAGATTGGAGCCTCTTCTCAAGACATCCGTCTTAAGCAGCAGATAGTTTTGACGGGTGATAAAGTGGTGAAACCTTTGCGTGATCATTACTTCTCCGAGGTTATCAGATGAGCGTATGATTTTTCTACTAAAAGTAGCAAAATGCCAAGGTTTTTGGTTAAAAACAGTATAAAAAACAACAAAATGCACGGATATTGCAAAATATCCGTGCATTTTGTTGTTTCTTTCAATAGTTTTTATTAATTTTGCTATCTGGTATAGAAGAGTACCTAAAAATAGCAACATATAAAATAGACAAAAATGGAAAAGATTGACAATCTTGACAGAAAGATACTCGGCATCCTCTCTAAGAATGCCCGTATTCCTTTCAAAGACGTAGCTGCTGAGTGCGGCGTGTCTCGTGCAGCCATCCATCAGCGTGTTCAGCACTTGATGGAGGATGGTTTCATCACAGGTAGCGGTTTCGATGTAAACCCTAAGAGTTTAGGTTATTCTACATGCACTTATGTAGGACTCAACTTGGAGCGTGGTAATATGTACAAGAAGGTAGTAGAGCGACTCCAGAATATCCCAGAGATTGTAGAGTGCCACTTTACTACCGGTTCTTATACGATGCTCATCAAGTTGTATGCTCGTGACAATGAGCAGCTCATGGATTTGCTCAACAACAAGTTGCAGGCAATTCCTGGTGTGGTTTCTACCGAAACACTCATCTCGCTTGAGCAGAGTATCAAGCGTGAGATTCCTGTTCTCTTGGAGGACGAATAATATTTTTGAAAAAGAATAAACAAATGGAAACATTTGACTTGGAGTCGCATCTCAAGGGTGCGTACTCTTCTTTTCCCGAAGCGAAGCATCAACCCGTAATAGGCATCACAGCCAATTACGAAAATATTGATGCAACGCTTCGTGATCGTTATTATAAGCAGGTAATAGCGGCAGGTGGTACGCCTGTCATTATTCCTCCCGTTGCCGATAGTACAGTCATCGTCAATACCCTGGAGCATCTCGATGGTTTGATTCTGACGGGTGGGGGAGATCATAACCCTCTGTGGATGGGCGAAGAACCTTCGCCTCGTCTTCATAACATCAATCAGGAGCGTGATGCGGCCGAGCTGATGCTGGTTCGTCTGGCTTTCAATCGCCAGATTCCGATGTTGGGCATCTGCCGTGGCATCCAGACATTGGCAATAGCCTTGGGGGGCAAGGTGTATCAGGACATCAAGCAGATGGTGAAGCACAGTCAGGATGCTGATCGTTCAGAACCTACCCATAGTGTAGAAATCAAGAAAGATTCCACCTTATATAATATATATGGGGCAGTAAAGATTCTTGTTAATTCTTTCCATCATCAGGCTGTAAGTGAGCCTGGCAAGCACATGCGCATCATAGCCAAGTCTACTGATGGAATCATTGAGGCGATAGAAAGCAACGAGTATAAGCAGATACTTGGCGTACAATGGCATCCGGAATGGCTTGGAGAGGAAGGAGGAAAGATTTTCCATTGGCTTGTGAACCAGGCTAATAATTTCTATGCTGCCAAGGAGTTGCATAAGCGCATCCTTACCCTTGATACGCATTGTGATACACCGATGTTCTTCCCGCAAGGCATCAAGTTCGATCATCGTGATTCCCGCATTCTCGTAGATTTGCATAAGATGACCGATGGACGCCAGGATGCTACTACCATGGTGGCTTATTTGCCTCAGCCTCAGATAGGTGAAAGCTTCAGCAGCAAGGTGGCTTTTGATGTGCAGGGACCAGCTCAGTATGCCGATCTCATCTTCGATAAGATAGAGGAAATCGTCAGCAAGAACAGGGCTTACCTCAGTATAGCCCGTACACCTGCCGACCTGTATAGCGATAAGCGCAAGGGCAGAAAGAGCATCATGCTGGGTATAGAAAACGGTTTGGCTTTGGAGCATGACCTGAGCAATGTAAAGCACTTTGCACAGCGTGGTATTGTGTATATTACCCTTTGTCACAATGGCGATAACGATATCTGTGATAGTGCCCGTGGCTGTAATACCCATAATGGTGTGAGCAGCTTTGGAGCTAAGGTGATTCAGGAGATGAACCGACTTGGCATTATGGTAGATTTGAGTCATGCAGGCGAAAAGAGTTTCTATGATGCACTGGAAATCAGTCAGACTCCTATCGTGTGTAGCCATAGCAGCAGCCGTTCCCTCTGCGATGTGCCTCGCAACCTGACCGACGATCAGATGCGTGCCTTGGCAGCCCGTGGTGGTGTGGCTCATACTACGCTCTATCATGGATTCCTGCGCAAGGAGGGCGAGGCAGACATCATGGATGCCATTGCCCATTTGGAGCATGCCATCGAGGTGATGGGCATCGACCATGTAGGTCTCGGTACCGATTTTGATGGAGATGGAGGCATCCGCGGACTTGCCGATTCTTCTGAACTCATCAACTTTACCCTCCAGCTGCTGCGCCGCAAGTATAGCGAGCAGGATATCGCAAAGATATGGGGAGGCAATTGGCTCAGAGTGATGACGCAGGTGCAGAACTTTGGAAAGTGAAGAATGAAGAGTGAAGAACGACGAAACAACGTTCGGCGGCCAAAGGGAAAGCCAATTCGACAGTTATAAGGTAATCATAAAGTTCAAAGTTCAAATCTGAAAGTTCAAAGTAAATACGATGACGAAGAAAATGAAAATTATATTAGGTGTGGTGGTTGCTGCCGGTCTGGTGGCTGGTACCATCAGCTATAAGAATGCCAATACCAGTAGTTCGCCTGATGTGCAGGAGGTAGAGGAAGCGGAGAAGCTGAATCCCGTAGGTCCGGCTTTCAATGCCGATTCTGCATTGGCTTATTGTGCAGCGCAATGCGATTTCGGGCCTCGCGTGATGAACAGCGAGGCGCACGATAAGTGTGGCGAATGGATTGTAAGCAAGTTCAAACAGTTTGGCTGTGAGGTAGAGACCCAGAAGGCAGACTTGAAGGGTTATGATGGCACGATATTGAAGAATACCAATATCATTGCCCATTACAACCCGAAGGCTGAAACCCGCATTTTGCTCTGTGCTCATTGGGACAGTCGCCCTTGGGCAGATAACGATCCCGACAGTACCAATTGGCGCAAGCCTGTGATGGCAGCCAACGATGGTGCCAGCGGAGTAGCTGTCATGTTGGAAATTGCACGCCAGTTGCAGGCAGACAAGAAGTTGAATCCTAACATAGGTGTAGATTTCGTATGTTTCGATACCGAAGACTGGGGAACACCTCAGTGGGCTGATGTTCAGGATAATGGTGATACTTGGGCATTGGGTGCACAGTACTGGAGCGAGAATAAGCCTGCTAGCTACAATCCTCGTTACGGCATCCTCCTTGATATGGTAGGCGGCCAGGGCGCCAAGTTCTACCGTGAGGGCATGTCTATGCAGTATGCTGGTGGCATTGTGAAGAAGGTTTGGGCTGCAGCCCGCCAGGCTGGTTTTGGTTCTTACTTCCCTAAGAGCGATGGCGGTATGATTACCGATGATCATATTCCGGTCAACGAGAAGGCGAAGATTCCAACCATCGATGTGATCGCCTATTATCCTGATTGCCAGCAGAGCAGTTTCGGTCCTACCTGGCACACCGTGAACGATGATATGGCTCATCTGGATAAGAACGTATTGAAGGCAGTGGGTCAGACTATGATTCAGGTGCTTTATACTGAGGAATAGGATAGTATCGCATTTGGTTATAAAAGAGAATGTTCCTAAGGAAAGTTGTTGCTTTCTTTAGGAACATTTGTTTTTTCAGCCAGTTGAAATCTCCGTTCATAGACGTTGAATCTCCGTTCAGCGTCGTTGAACCGACATTCAACGTCGTTGAACCGCCGTTCAGCGTCTATGAACGGAGATTATATCTGCCCAGACTCCACTTGTCTTACTACTCTTTCTGTCAATCTATCTACTCCGTTCGGATCATACTTCTTGTTGAGGCTGGCACCGAAGAGGGCGGCAAAAGCCTGATAGAAACCGGCACGGATAGGACCGAGGAAGGCTTGGATGAGATGATATGAGGATGAATTACACTCTCGATATACCAGTTTGATGCATAGCTTACCTTGGGCATAGGTGAGTTTCTTCATTCTTGGAGTGTATTCTTCCTTGATTCCCTTCTCTACCAGTTTCATGTGGGCATCCTTGGCTTTCTTGTTAGGGAGAGTCTCCAGATAATTACCTGTTTCGATAATGATCTTTCTTACCTCCTTGGCGATAGGCAATACCTTTTTGATATTGTATACTAGTCGGTTGTAAGCCATTCGCTCCTTGGCGTTTTTGAATACTGGCTGCGGATAGACATACACGTTGTTCACCTGTACGTATTGAATGCTATCTTTATCCAATAGTACCTTACCCACTCTAACCATCGGCTCGAAGGTAGGAGCATCCATGTCTACCGCCCTGTCTTCCGGTTTGGTATCATTCTTTTGTGCCATTATTTGCAAGTTGATGCAGAAGAGCATCGCCAGCAAGAATAACAATTTCTGTTTCATTGTTTCTATATATATAAAGAGGTGTAACCCTCTATTGTTTCTAATTTAGCCGCAAAATTACAGTTTATTTTTCATTTAGAGAAAGATTATTTCTATTTTCTTACTCTTTTTCAGAATTTCATAGTAACTTTGAAGAAAATTAATAATCGTTAGCCTATAGATGGAGCGTTGTTATTTCATAATATTTTTTTTGTTGAAACTGTTTCTTATAGGCAGCTCTCAGATTTTCTATGCTTCTTTTTGTTGTGCTCAGTCTTCTTCAGTAGTTAAGGACTCGCTTCCTGTAAGTTCTGCCTCTCCTGCGTCTCAACCCTGGCAACAGCTTCTTCTGGAACTTTCTGAGACAGAGGACTTCGAGACTACGTTATGGGAAGATTATGAGGAAGACCTGGAAGAATTGGCTCAGCATCCGATGAACTTGAATGTGGCTACGCGTGAAGAATTAGAACAGTTGCCTTTTCTCACGGCTTCACAGGTTGAAGATATTCAGGCATACGTTTATCGCTATGGAGGAATGAAGAGTATGGCCGAATTAGCTTTGATTCCGAGCATCAGTTGGTATCAGCGGCAGCTGATGGATTATTTCTTTTATGTTGCCGATGTCACACGGCAGGGTTTTCCTGGCATCAAGACTATAGTCCGGTATGGCAAGCATGAGCTGATGGGGATGCTGAAAGTGCCGTTTTATGAACGTAAGGGCGATGTGATGGGTGCCGATGGTTACTTGGGATATAAGTACAAGCATGGCGTGCGCTATCAGTTCAGGTATGGCGACTATGTGAAGATGGGAGTCGTGGGAGCCCAGGATGCCGGTGAGCCTTTTGGTTCTGGTAAGAACAGTCTGGGTTATGATTTTTATTCCTTTTATATACAGCTGAAGAAGTTGGGGCGATGGAAGAATATCACTCTTGGCAGATATCGTCTGCATGAAGGATTGGGACTGATACTCAATAACGACTTCAGTTTTGGCAAACTCTCCATCCTTTCTTCCTTCGGACGTTCCATGCCGAGTACTATCCGTGTACATTCTTCACGTTCTTCAGCCAATTATCTGCAGGGAGCAGCTGCAACCTATTCCTTGATGAAAGGACTTGATATAACGGGGTTTGTATCTTATCGCAAGATAGATGCCACTCTGTCTTCCAATGGTGGCATCAAGACGATATTGAAGACCGGTCTGCATCGCACTTCCTCCGAAATAGCAAAGCAGGATGTTGCCTCCAACACCATGGTGGGAGGTAATATCAATTATCATCACGCAGGTTGGCATGTAGGAGCCACGGCATTCTATACCTCCTTTTCTCTTCCACTTACTCCTAATACTTCTCAGCTCTATAAGCGGTTTTCGCCGGTAGGCGACCAATTCTGGAATGCCAGTATAGACTATGGCTATATCTCGCACCGTTGGAATATTGCCGGTGAGACGGCTACGGGCGATTGTGGTGCCATTGCTACATTGAATACCATCTCTTATCAATTTACTGATCATTTTCTGTTGATGGCATTGCAGCGCTTCTATTCTGCCCGATACTATTCGCTCTTCAGCAACAGTTTTTCCGAGGGGAGTGCTGTACAGGATGAAAACGGAGCCTATCTGGGGGTTACCTGGACTCCTGCCAGTCGTTGGAATATCACCGCCTATAGTGATTTTGCCTATTTTGTCTGGCCTAAGTATCAGACCAGGGAGAGTACGCATAGTTGGGATAATCTGGTAAGTATCATCTTTCAGGCTTCCAGAAGTTTGGCGTTAGGTGGCAGAATCCGTTATAAGGATAAGGCGGGTACAACTACCGAACGCTTACGTCTTTATGCCAATCTTAAAACTGCTAAATGGTTTGCCAAGACAAGTATGGATTTCGCGGTGAATAGAGAGGCTAGTTTGATGGAGAACGAGAAAGGTACCATTAGCAGAGGCTATATGCTGAATGAGAATCTTGGAACCACTTGGCGATGGTTGAGACTATCGGGTAGATTCAGTTATTTCCATACGCAGGATTACAGCAGTCGTATCTATGTCTATGAGCCGGGATTGCTCTATCAGATGAGTTTCGGAAGTTATTATGGCGAGGGCATCCGTTATGCCTTGGTGGCTCGTTCTGAGATCAGCCATCATCTGCTGGTTATCGCAAAGCTGGGCTGCACCAATTATTTCGACCGCAATCATATCTCTTCCGGAAAGCAGGAAATAGCCGGTTCTCGTCAGATGGATCTGGAGGTACAGGTGAAGTGGAAATGGTGAAATCTAGGGATTCAAGATTCTTTATGAGAAAGAGTAGATGTGCTTTATGCAGAAATGGTAATCTTCTGCCAGATCTCGGTGTCGCCACTCTTCAGCTTCTTGCAGAGACCACGCTTGTTCTTGTTCTGCTGATACCAGGCCTCCAATTCACGAGGGTACTCGTCGTCCTTATCCATCTTCTTCGCCCAGATGCTCTCGATTCTACGGCATACGCCCTTACCAGAAGCCTGCTCGCCGATGATAATAGACATAAGTGCCATCGGGGTCTCGCTTCCGTCGCAATACTTCGCCTTCACGCCGTCGGCGTAGGCTGCGGCGATAGGGAGGGCAGAGAAGAGGGCTGGCACGCGAGCCTCTAGGGCTACGCCAGAGAGCGAGTCTCGGAGTCCAAGTGGAAGCTGATCTACAGGAAAATCGTTGAGTGGTTGGGTACTAGCCTTAGCAGCCAAAAGATTCTCAGCATTTTGAAGATACCCGATTGTGCCGCCTTACTATATAATTGTATAAGGGGTAGACCTGATCTGTCTGCTTTTCGGGTACGAAGAAAACAGATATAACTTTCTTAAAGAGCTGTATGAAGTGCTCGAATTTTTATTCGATTGTTCAGGCTATTTCAATCTGTTATGTGCCTCATCTCCCTTATGTTAAAATTTACCGACTTCCTATTCTAAAATCATGTAAGTTGTTGACAAACAGACGGTATTCCAATTTTAACTTTTACCGATTGCCATTACCTGTATATACATCTTCCGTAAATACGTAGTAACTTTACAGGCAAATTTTAAAATTTGTATTGCAAAGATGAGATACTTGTATTTGATTTTGGTTATGACCGGACTTTTCCTTGCGGCTGGTTGTCAGGAGAAGGGTGGAGAAGGTCAGAAACACAGTGTGGTAGTTACGCAGCCGGAGGCTATCGGTGGCGGTGCACGGAGTCAGTTCTCGGGAACGGTAAAGGAGGCGGCAGAGATTAGTCTCGGCTTCAAGACGGTTGGGCAGATAGAGCGCATTTGCGTAAAGGAAGGACAGTATGTGCGCAGTGGACAGCTCTTGGCCGTGCTCGACCAGAAGGACTATGCGCTGGGTGTGAAGGCTTCCGAGGCTCAGTATCGGCAACTGAAGGACGAGGTGGATCGGCTCCGGAAGTTATACGAGACGCAGGGCATCTCGGGCAACGACTATGAGAAGGCGTTGGCCGGATTGGAGCAGGTGGAGGTGAACCTGCAGGTGAACCGCAATAAGCTCGACTATACGCGACTCTATGCCCCTGCGAGTGGCTATATTAATAAGGTGAACTTCGAACGGGCAGAGATGGTGAATGCCGGCACGCCCGTGTTCTCTCTCATCAGTCAGGGGCAGATGGAAGTGGAGGTAAGTCTGCCATTGTGGACCTATCTGCATCGTGGAGATATTCGTGAGGCCACGGCGCTGCTGAATGGTCAACAGTATCGGCTACAGCTACGAGGCATCTCGCCTAAGGCTGATGGGAATCAACTTTATAAGGCGACGTTCACGATCGCTGAAGCGAACTACAAATTAGCTCCTAAAGGGTCGGGGATTACAAATCCCCGACAACAAAATGCCCTGCAGCTGTCGTCTGGCATGAATGCAGATGTGGTGCTCTCGTTCAGTGGCGAGGGTAGTGCCAGCGGCTTTGCTCTGCCTATGAACGCTGTGTTCGAGGCCGATGGGAAAAGTTGCGTGTGGGTGGTAGAGAAAGATAAGGTGACGAGGCGCGAGGTCGTGGTATCTACGGCAGATGCTCAAGGTCGCGCTATCATTTCGAGCGGCTTGCAAGGTACGGAAACCATCGTTCGTGCCGGTGTGCATGCGCTCCAGGATGGCGAACAGGTTGTGGTGCTGGATGAGCGCTCGAAGACCAATGTGGGAGACTTAATGTAGTTCATAGTTTATAGTTCATAGTTGAGAGTTATGAAAGCAGAGCAGATTTCGAGATACTTCGTGGAGCGGCCTACGCTCTTTTGGAGTTTTGTGGTGGGCATATTGGTGGCTGGCGTCTTTTCGTTCATGCAGATGCCGAAGCTGGAAGATCCCGCCGTTTGTGGCAAACAGGCGATGGTGGTAGCGATGTATCCTGGTGCCTCGGCCCATCAGGTGGAGCTGAAGGTGGCCCAGAAGTTGGAAGACCAGCTTCGTACGCTGCCCGACGTACACGAGATTCGTACGGAGTGCCAGAGCGGTGTGGCGATGATCACGATAGAGTTTGAGATGACCGTGCTCAACGAAAAACTCGAAGAGCACTTCGATCTGTTGCGCCGAAAGGTGGGCGACGTGAAAGGACAGTTGCCCAGCGGTTGTTATGACCCCGTCGTGGTGGATGACATGATGGATGTCTATGGCATCTTCTATTCGCTGACGGGCGATGGCTACACCTATCCGGAGATGGAGAAATACGCAAAGCTAATACGCAGGGAACTGCTGAAGGTAAAGGGCGTGAAACGTGTAAACATAGCCTGCGCGCGCAGCGAAGTGATCAACATCACGCTCTCAAAAGAAAAACTGGCACGCAACGGCATCATCCCCACCCAACTGATGATGCAGCTGCAGACGGTGGGTCAGGAGGTGAACGCCGGGAAATATGAGACCGACGGCAATCGCATCCAACTGCGTGTGAACAACCGCCTGGATACTGCCGACGATATCCGCGAGATGCTCATCAAGACGATGGACGGGAAGGTGATGCGGCTGGGCGATCTGGCCACCGTGGAGCGCACCTTTGCTGAGCCGCAGACCAACGGATTCTTTGTGGATGGAAAGCCTGCCCTGGCCATCTGCGTGACGATGAATACGGATGCCATCGTGCCCGATGTGGGTAAGGCAGTCGATCAGCAACTCGCACAGACGATGAAACGCCTGCCAGCAGGACTCTCGACGGACAAAATCTTCTTCCAGCCCGACAAGGTGAACGAGGCCATCAACGGCTTCATGATCAACCTGCTGGAGTCTGTGCTCATCGTGGTCATCGTGCTCATCTTCTCGATGGGATGGCGTAGTGGCATGATCATCGGTATGGGTCTCGTGCTCACTATCGCTGTATCATTCCCCATCCTGCTTTCGATGGGCAGCACGCTCCAACGCATCTCTCTGGGTGCCTTCATCATCGCGATGGGGATGCTGGTGGACAACTCGATTGTGATTATGGATGGCATCCTTGTGGATAAGAAACGAGGATTGCCACGTCCGCAATACCTTTATAATATATGCAACCACACGGCCCTGCCCTTGCTGGGTGCCACGGTGATTGCCGCAGGCACGTTCGTCAGTGTCTATCTCTCGCCCGATACGGCTGGCGAGTATTGCCGCGACATGTTCCTTGTGCTCTGCGTGTCGCTGTTGGCCTCGTGGGTGTTGGCACTGATTCAGGTGCCTGCCTGTGCCAATGCGTGGATGAGTGAGCCGGAAAATGCAGATAGCGAACTGCATGAGAATCGGGCACATCAGATGGTTCGAAAGACGCTCAATGTGCTCATCGGTCATAAGACCGTCACTATTATAGCTGCCGTTGCGCTCTTGGCCGTCAGTGGTCTTGGGGCGCTGAAGGTGAAGAATCTTTTCTTCCCCGATTTCGACTATAAGCAGTTCGTGGTGGAGTATCAGTTGCCCGACCAGACGAGTCCAGACCGTGTGCAGCACGACCTGTTGGAAATCACCGACAGTATGCTTCAGGATAAGCGCATTGAGCGTGTGGCTGCCGTGATGGGAACGGCTCCTGCTCACTATTGTCTTGTCCGTCCGATGACGAATGGTGGCGAGAGTTATGGCGAGCTGATGGTGGATTGTCCCGACTTCGAGACCGTTCAGGAGGTGATTCCTGAGTGGCGTCGCCGATTGCGTCAGGCCTATCCCGATGCCCATATCCGATTCCGCAAATACAACTTCTCTGTCTCCACGAGTCACACCGTAGAGGTGGTGTTCAAAGGGCCTGATCCTGCTGTGCTGAAACAACTCTCAGCTCAGGCAGAAAAGAAGATGCGCGAGTGCAAGTATGTAGATGCCTATAGCGTGAGCAACAACTGGAAAACGAAGGGCAAGGCGCTCGTGGCCGACTATGTGAAGACGAATGCCCTGCGTGCCGGTATCTCGCGCAGTAATGTGGCCGATGCGTTGATGGCTGCTACGGACGGCCTGCCCGTGGGTGTCATCAACGACCAGGACAAGACGGTTGTCGTAAACATGCTCGTGCGACAGGAAGACGGCTCTCGCATCCAGAACCTGCATGATATCCCCGTGTGGGGTAACGTGAACCTGAATCCTAACGACCTTGCAGGACTGATGACTGGAGCCACAGATGCCGAACAGCTGAAGGAGGATATGTTCCGTACCGTCCCTATGAGCAGCGTCACCGACAGTATCCGCCTCGACTGGGAGGAGGACTTCGTCTATCGTGTGAACGGTGAGCGCACTATTGAGGCACAGTGCGACCCCAACACCGAACTCTTCCAGGGCACAACCGCCAAGGTAGAACAGGAACTGAAGTCGGCCATCGCTGCCATTCCCCTGCCCGCAGGCTACTCGATGGACTGGGGCGGCGAGACAAAGCTGCAACGTGAATCAACAGCCAACGTGCTGAAGTACGTGCCGCTGACGCTCTTCCTCATCCTCACGCTGCTACTCCTGCTCTTCAATAACTGGAAGGAGGTGTTCCTCGTGCTCATCTGTTTCCCCTTCGTCATCTGCGGCATTATCCCAAGCCTGCTGCTCTTCCGTCAGCCCTTCACGTTTATGGCCATCATCGGCTTGATGGGACTCATGGGTATGATGGTGAAGAATGGCATTGTGCTCGTAGATGAGATCAACCGGCTCAACAAAGAGGAGCATTATTCCGCTTACGACTCAGTGATTACTGCCACGATTTCTCGTGTGCGCCCCGTGCTGATGGCTTCGCTCACGACCATCCTCGGAATGGCTCCACTGCTGGGTGATCCGATGTACGGCTCAATGGCCGTCTGCATTATGGCAGGCCTTACTGTGGGCACCATCATCACACTCATCCTCCTGCCCGTTATATACTCCGTTTTGTTCCACGTAAAGAAACCTCAAGAAGCATGAAAAGAATCGTGATAACAGTGCTCATCGCTGTACAGTGTGTTGCGGTATTTCCGCAACAGAAAATGACCCTCGCCGACTGCCGGGAAACAGCCCTCCGCCACAACGAAGATCTCCAGAAGGCCGATATCGAGCTGCAGAAAGCCGAGCTTGACCGTCAAATCGCCTACAACGCCTATCTGCCCAAGCTCGACGGCTCTGTGATGGGCCTCTATATGAAAGACCAGGATATTATGGGCAATAATCTCCTGCTGCGAGGTACCTATGTGGCAGGACTGAACCTGACGCAACCTATCTACGTTGGTGGTCAGATTACCGCTGCCAACCGCTTGGCTCGTCTGGGCAAGGAGTGCCAACAGGAGAACCTGCGGAAGACCCGTGCCGAAGTGCTTGCCGAGGTTGATAAGTCGTACTACACCCTCATCTCCGTATCACAGAAGGTACGTATGCTCGAAGCCTTTCTCTGTCAGATGAACGGATTGATTGAAAAACTCCGCGCCAGCGTCTCTGCTGAACTGGCTACGGGCAACGATATGCTCCGCGTGGAGGCCAAACGATCGGAAGTGGAATATCAACTCCAGAAAGCCCGCAACGGTGAGGAACTCTGTCGATTGGCACTGGGCAATGCCCTTGGGTTACCCATCACCGAGCAGGTCGTACCTATCGATACTGTGTTCTCTGTCGAGGCCATTTCTCAGCTCGACGAGAACTTTGAACTGCGCCCAGAACTTTCCCTCCTAAAGAAGAATGTTGAGGTGAAGGAGACCCTCGCCAAGAAGGAACGCAGCAATTTCCTGCCCACTATAGCCCTCTCGGTTGGCTATTCCTACTACGGCAATCTGAAGATGCGTGGCACCACGATGCAGCCTGACGGCACACCCTATCAGTTTGAACAGAAGTTCAGCGATGACATACCGATGGCGATGCTCTCCGTCAGCATCCCCATCTTCCATTGGGGCTCGGAGTTCAAGAAAGCGAAGAAGGCCCGTCTCGACGTCACCGCCGCCCAACTCGATCTCCAGAAGAACCGCCGTTTGCTGAGTATCGAGGTGCGTCAGGCCGTTCAGAACGTCACCAGTGGTTACCAGATGGTTCAAACCGCCCAGACGGGTCAGCAACAAGCTGATGAGAACCTGCGCGTGATGCAACTGAAGTACGACTGTTCTATGGCCACTCTCACCGACCTCCTCGATGCCCAGGCTCAGTGGCAGCAAGCCCACTCAAACCTCATTGAGGCGCAAGCGCAGTATAAGATTTATCAGACTGAATATCTCAGAGCCACAGGACGGCTCTAAGCCTTCTTCGTTCCGATGCTGCGAATCTGCTCATCGAAGTCATCGCGGTTGATGGCCTTCTGCTTTGTGCGCAAGCGGTTATTATATACCGTCTGTGTGGAGCAATGCAGGAAGTCGGCTATCTTGCCGGAGTCAGTGAAGCCGAGGTGGAGCAGGGCGAAGATGCGCAGTTCAGTGTTCAGGCGGCCTTCCTCTTTGGGGGTAATCTGTTGGTTGGGTTGCAGCAAGGCATTGAAGTCGCTGACAAATGTAGGATAGACGTGCAAGTAAATGTTGTCAAAAGTGCGATAAAAATCCTTCAGTTCTGACTGCACCATCAGTGGTGACTCCGTCTGCTGGAGCAGGTCTTCGTACATGTGGGTCTTCACCTTGCGGTTGATGTTCTTGCGATACTGGTCGAGCTTGCTGATGTAGTCGGAGCAGAGGGTAAGCACGAACGTCAGGTATTCTTCTGTCAGTGCATTCTGTTCCTGTAGCTGTGTGTTCAGGGCCGACAGTTGGGCATTGGCTTCAGAAAGTTGGCCATTGGCCTCGTTCACTTGACCGTTCAGATGAGTGATTTCCGCCAGCGACTCCTTCAATTGCTTGTTGGTATCGGCCAGTTCCATATTCGAGCTGTTCAATTCGTCGTTCAGCAGGTGCAACTCCTTCTGTTGGCGGCTGCGCTGTTTCAGTACGCGATAGAGATAGAGCGCCACGAAGATGAGTACCCATGTGAAGATACCTATCACCCATAGCAGCACGACGAGTATTTGGTTTCTCTGTTCCTTCTCTTCAGAATTCTTCTTCTGAATCTTCCCAAATACGCTCGATGCATTCACCAGACGCACACGGTTGTTCATCTTGCTGGCCATCGCCATACACATCGAGATGTAGTTGTAGGCACGCTCGTTGTCGCCCAGATTATAGAGCATATCAGAAAGGTCTTTCAGCGACGAGTTGTCGTTGTTGCATAGTATGAGATCCATTGCTGCGGCGTATGCGAGGCTCTCAAGTTGTTTCTCAGGTTGCTTACTCTCACGAAACATGGCGGCCAACAGATAGAGCATCTGACTATTGGCAATCGTCAGTTTTCGGTTGGTTGCCAGGTAGCCCTGTAGTTCGGCTATACCCTGCGCATGCTGTTTCCAGTATATCTGTTTGATAGCACGATAGATGTAGTAGTATGGACTTTCTTGAGGCAGCAGTGCCAGCACTGAGTCGGCATATTCATACTCCTTCTGATAGAGTTCCATCTGCGCCTTGCCGCCCACATCAATATATTCGGCAAAGCGTGAGTAGAGCAGCGACATCTGTCCGTAGTACTCTATCCAGAGCGAGTCTTTCAGTGATGAACGGTCGACGCGCTCCATCTCCTTCAGCGACTCATGAATCTGTCCAGCAGCCGAGAGCAGGTAAGACTTCCGGATGTGGCAGAGAGCCTGCATCGCGGGATTCCCCATCGCGCTGGCTATCTTGCTGTTGGCATCTACATACGCCTTGGCTGAGTCGAGGTTGAAAAACTGGTACTCGTGGAAGAGCCGTTCGTTGCGCTCAAACTGCCCTTTAGGTGTGGTAGGCTTAGGTTGAGCTGCCATCCTGCTGATTTCCTGTTGCCGTTGTTGGCAAATGTTAGTGTACTGTGAGATGAGCGAATCCACCCGTTCGAGCAGCTGTTCCGTCTCTTTGCTATAAGGGCGTGCCTGAGCTTGCTGAGCTATTGCCAGCAGAGCCAAAATCACGATAACAGCAGTTTTTTTCATATAGCCATATTTTTTTTATTGCGCAAAGATACGGAAATTCCGCTGAAGTTATTCTTTCCTGCTCTATCTTTTGGGTTACTTTAACATTACCGACCATTTACCCATCACCTACCTATGGAATTTGGAAACGTCTGATTTTCAATGGAATTTTAAGAATATAAATTTACCTCTCACTATTACCCACGCGTACGTGTATTATAATAATATCATAACTTTGCTGCCAGATTAAAACGAAGAAAGATATGAGAATCAAGCAAATGATGTCAGTCCTGCCGATATTGGCAGTAGTGGCATGCGGAAGTACCGCAGAGAAACAGAGCGTCCAGCGCGTTGAGGCACTTGCCGACAGCATTTGGGCACAAAGTGAATGGATTTCGGTGACGGATGCTCCCGTTGTGACTGACACCGTCAGGGATGGGAGTCGTGCCGCTGACGGAGCCAGTTGGTTCCTGCTCTCGCTGAAGGCTGAGAAGGCGGTGAAGAGTGCACGCTGGATGACGACGGCACTCGGTGTTTATGATCTCTATGTGAATGGTCGTCTCGTTGGCAGCGACTTGCTGAAGCCTGGTTTTACACATTGGCAGAAGACCCGCCGCTCGTTCACCTACGATGTTACAGAGTTGCTCCGTGAGGACGAGAATGTGTTCTCTGTCGAGGTGACACCCGGTTGGTGGGCAGATAAGATTATCACGCCAGCAGGACAGGTCGGCATGAACGGACAGAAATGCGCCTTCCGCAGTGTGCTCGAGTTGACATATATCGATGGCACCACGCAGACGCTCGGTACCGATACGACACAATGGAAGGCTGGCATCGCAGGGCCGGTCACTCATGCTGCCATTTTCGATGGAGAGGACTACGATGCCCGCATTCCGATGGGTTTCGATACGCCTGAGAAACTATCTACTCCTGAATTAAATCAAGAGTTTGATGGTGAGATCCTGCCATCAGACGGAGCGGAGATTTGTCTGCGCGAGGATATTGCCTTGAAGCCTGTGAAGGCCTACGTTTGGAAGGACGTGGAGCAGCGGACGGATTCTGCCTACGGTCGAGTGGTCGTCAGTCGCGAGTATCAAGATGGCGAATCGATGGTGGTTCACGAGGGTGAACATCTCGTCATCGACTTCGGCCAGAATGCTGCCGCCCTGCCACGCTTCAACTTCCAAGCATCTGAGGGCACAGTATTCACCTGTCTTCCTGCCGAACTGCTGAACGACAGCCTCGGTCAGCAGCGTCGCGGTATGGATGGCCCAGAGGGCAGCGTCCACCGATTGAACCTGCGCACGCCCAATGAGGGCATGATGCTGCACTACACCTTCGCAGCCTCTGAAAATCCCGTAGAGTGGATGCCTCGCAAGACCTTTTTCGGCTATCGCTATCTCTCGCTCTCTGCTACGGGCGATGTCACGCTCAAGAGCATCTGTTCCGTTCCCGTCTCGTCAATCACCAAAGAGATGGAGACGGGCACCCTCGTGACAGGTAATGAACTCGTGAACAAGATTATCTCAAACACCCTCTGGGGACAGCGCTCCAACTATCTCAGCGTGCCTACCGACTGTCCGCAACGCAACGAGCGACTGGGCTGGACTGCCGATACCCAGGTGTTCAGCGAGACAGGCACGTTCTTTGCCAATACCGACCGCTTCTTCCACAAATGGTTGTGCGATCTGCGTGACACACAGAGTCCATTAGGTGGCTATCCCGGTGTGGCTCCTGTTGCCCAGTATGGAGCCAACAGCGACGAAATGATGCGCGTGGGATGGGCCGATGCAGGCATTATCGTGCCTTGGACAGTGTGGAAGCAGTTTGGCGACGTGAGCATCCTCGAAGAGTCGTGGGAGTCGATGGAGCGATTCATACAGCACGTCGATGAGACGCGATACGACCACAATGCCCTTGCTGCAGAGAATGGTCATTTCCAGTGGGCTGACTGGTTGAGTTACGAACCTTTGGAGAGTTTCAGTGCAGCCGCTTGGGGAGGCTCGTGGGGCGGAAAGTTGTTGCCTGAGGCCGTCGTTCTGTGGAACTTTCTCTCAGCCTCCTATTGGGCCATCGATGCCCAGATGATGGCCGATATGGCGCGTGCCACAGGTCGCGACAGCAAGCCCTATAAGGAGATGACCCAGCGGGCAAAGGACTATCTGCGCCAGCAGTTCCTCGACGCCAATGGCACCTTCAAGACACCGATACTTAACACGATGCAGACGCCAGCTCTTTTCGTGCTGCGCAATAATCTGCTGGAGGGCGAAGCCAAGGAAAACACCATCGCCCGACTCCGTGAGAATTTTGCCCAGCACGATAATTGCCTGCAGACAGGCTTCCTCGGCACCTCGATCCTGATGCAGACGCTGACCGACAACGGCATGAGCGACATCGCCTACGAACTGCTCTTCCAGCGTAAGAATCCCTCGTGGCTCTACTCTGTCGATAACGGCGCCACCACCATCTGGGAGCGTTGGAACAGCTATATGATAGAATACGGTATGGGTCCGCGAGGTATGAACTCGTTCAACCACTACGCCTACGGTTGCGTCTGTCAGTGGCTCTGGGAGACGGCAGCAGGCATCAATGCCGACACCCAGAATCCCGGTTTCAAGCACATCATCCTCCGTCCCGTGCCCGATAAGCGCTTGGGCAGCATCGATGCCACCTATCAGTCGGCAGCAGGCGAGATCAAGAGCGAGTGGCACTACGACGGTGACACCTGGATCTGGAACTTCACCATCCCAGAAGGTGCCACCGCCACCGTCACCATCCCAGGCTCCAACGAGACGAAGGACTACGAAGCCGGATCATACACTGTGAAGGAATAAAAGGATCCAATAAAATTTCTGTAAATTATTAACAATAAAGAATAAAGGATATGAGACAATTACTAATGACTATTATCGTGACCGTTATGGCGGTAACAAGTGCATCGGCACAGTTGAAACTTAGCGAGAATAATATCGATGAGATATTGAAGGTAATGACACTTGAGGAGAAGGCCACGCTTGTGGTTGGACATCATTTCAAGTTGTACGATGACCAGGGGAACTGGATAGGCTGGAAGGATGCTCTCGTGAGGGGTGTAGCCGGACAGACACAACCCATCAAACGACTGGGCATTCCCGCGACGGCACTTACCGATGGCCCTGCTGGCGTACGTATTGAGGCACATCGTGATGGTACTGATCAGACCTATTTCGCTACAGGATTCCCCGTTGGCATCTGCTTGGCCTCTACTTGGAATACCGAGCTCGTGGAACAGGTGGCACAGAGCATCGGCAATGAGGTGCGTGAGTACGGTTGCGATGTGCTACTGGCTCCTGGTATGAACATCCATCGTCATGCACTCTGCGGTCGCAATTTCGAGTATTTCTCTGAAGACCCAGTGGTAACGGGTCGCATCGCGGCTGCCTATGTGCGTGGCGTGCAGAGCCAGGGCGTAGGTACAAGCATCAAGCATTATGCCGCCAACAATCAGGAGACCAACCGTATGGGCAACGATGTGCGAGCATCGCAGCGGACTCTTCGCGAGATTTATCTGAAGGGATTCGAGATTGCCGTCAAAGAGGCCCATCCCTGGACGGTGATGTCGAGTTACAATCGTCTGAACGGCCCCTTTACCCAAGCTCATCCAGAACTGCTCACCACGGTGCTGCGTGACGAATGGGGATTCAAGGGAATGGTGATGACAGATTGGACTGATCCTCGCAACACAGCCGATCAGCTGCTCGCAGGCAACGACCTGATGGAGCCTGGCTATCCCGCCCAGACGGAGGAAGTAATTAATAAGGTGAAAAGTGGCCAGTTGCCCGAGGAAGTTCTCAATCGTTCGGTGCGTCGCATTCTTGAATACATCGTCAAGACACCACATTATCGTGGCTACAAGTATTCCGACCGCCCCGATTTGAAGGGACATGCTGCTGTCACTCGTCAGAGTGCCGCAGAGGGTATGGTGCTTTTGAAGAACGAGCCCGTATCTCGTCCATCCGGCAACACATCTGATCCAGCCCTTCCTTTGAAATCAGGTCTCAAGGTGACGCTCTACGGTATCAATGGTTATGACTTTTTGGCTGGTGGCACAGGCTCTGGCGATGTGAATAAGGCGTATGTGGTAGATCTCGTCGAAGGGCTTACCAATGCTGGTTATGTGCTCAATGATGAGGTTAAACAACTCTATCAGGATTACTCTCGATATATTTATAAGAGCGAGAAAAGTGAATTGGGATTTTTCACCACTTGGGGCGATCCAAAGATGCCTGAGATGCCAATGAAGAAAGGCCTGGCTCGTCGCATGTCGAAACAGGATGATGTGGCAATAGTCTGTATCGGTCGTGTGGCTGGTGAGGACAAAGATCGACAGTTGGAAGGTGACTATCTGCTTACCGAAGTCGAGCGTCAGATGCTCAACGATGTGTGCGAGGCTTATCACAATGAGGGCAAGCCCGTCATCGTCGTTCTAAACGTAGGCAATGTAATCGAAACGGAGTCGTGGCGTTGTCTGCCTGATGCAATCCTGATGGCCTGGCAACCAGGACAGGAGGGCGGAAACTCGGTGGCCGACATACTTTGCGGTCGCATCTGTCCTTCAGGTAAACTGGCTACCACCTTCCCTTGTACCTACAGCGACAATCCTGCCTCTCGCAACTTCCCGCTTTATACCAACATTCCACAGCCTTGGGGTGCACCTAAGACCGAGAAAAAGGACGTTGATTACACCCGCTACGAAGAGGGCATCTACGTGGGATATCGCTATTATGAGACGGCTAAACGCCCGGTCAGCTATCCCTTCGGCTTCGGCCTGAGCTACACCACGTTTGAGTATTCCAAGCCGCGCGTACGCTCGGTGAAAGGAGGTTTCGAGGCCAGCATCACGGTAAGGAACACAGGCAGCGTGAGTGGCAAGGAGGCTGTGCAGCTCTACGTCAGTGCTCCTAGTGGTGCAGTGGAGAAACCCATCACTGAACTGAAAGCCTTTGCTAAGACCCGCGAACTTAAACCCGGTGAAAGTGAGACGCTCACGATGCGCGTCAGCAACTACGACCTGGCCTCCTATGTCACCAGTCGTCACGCCTGGGTAGCCGATGCCGGCACCTATCAGCTCCGCTTTGCTGCCAACGTGCAGGACACTCGTGCCCGTGCCACCTATTGTCTTGCGAAGGAGAACGTCACCCTGTGTCACGATGTGCTCAATCCGGCAGAACCTATCAACGAACTTTCCATCAAACATTATATCAATGAGTAAGATAGTTACGTTAGTCATAGCCGGATTGCTCTCAGCAGTATCTCTGCATGCAGAGAATAGCAATGTGCGATTTAATTTGAACATTCCTTCAGTTCCAGACACGATATATGCCCGTTGGGTGGCACCCAAACCGCCATCAGGGATTGCACTGTCACGGGTCGTTTCACCCACGAGAACATCCCGGATTTCACTGGCGGCGACCTCTCCGGCAATGGTGTTCCCCAAGCCGTAAAAACTTTTTCGGCACCGACGGCATGAAATACAGCATAGAAAATAGCATAACCCAATAACCCCAACAGCATAATGGAAATCTACAGAGAAAGAATTCAGAAGGGCGTGGAGAAAGTAAAGACCATACTCGCCGCCCATCCCGTCACTTTCGGTCTTCTCGTGATGACCAGCGGCATCAAGGCCAACGAACTGATGCTCATCCTCGGATGGATGATGCACGACGACCTCATCGCCTTCACCGACCCAGAGTATGATCGAAACGAGAAGATTTAGGCTCTGGACACATCTGCCTAAAGGAGAAATAACCCATCAAACAAGGCTACTCCATATTTCTCAGAAATCTACCGAAAGGTTACAATGGTAAATCGCAAGGCGCTGATATTCAGCAGTCTTGCGATTTTTTGTATTTACCTCCTTCTGTTACCCGTGCGCACATCATATATAATTATGTCGTAGCTTTGCAGCAGAATTTTCAAACCAATTCAAAAAAAGATTTTAATATGAAGAAACCCAGATTATTTCTACTAGCAGGACTGCTGACCATCATCGGCGGCGGCATTCAGACGGCGCAGGCCGCTGAAGCCGGAGCTGAGACGTTGGCTGCACTGCAACAGCAGCAGGGCATCAAGGTGAAGGGAACCGTCGAGGATGCTATGGGCCCGATTATCGGTGCCAGTGTTATTGAGAAGGGAACGGGAAACGGCGTGGTGACCGACTTTGACGGTAACTTTGCGCTGACGGTGAAGCCTGGTGCCCAGCTCGAAATCTCTTACATAGGTTATAAGACCGAAGTAGTAGAGGTTGGCAACAAGACGCAGTTTAGTGTGACCCTAAAGGAAGACAACGAGGTGCTCGAGGAAGTGGTCGTTGTCGGTTACGGTGTGCAGAAGAAGAAACTCGTCACGGGTGCTACCGTGCAGGTGAAGGGCGACGACGTGGCCAAGATGAACACCACGAGTGCACTGGGAGCCTTGCAGAGTCAGACGCCGGGCGTGAACATTACCGCCTCGAACGGTCAGCCGGGCGAGGGCTTCAAGGTGAACATCCGCGGCTTGGGCACGGTGGGTAACTCAGAGCCTCTGTACGTGATCGATGGTGTGGCCGGAGGTGACATCAATTCGCTGAACCCTGCCGACATCGAGTCGATAGACGTACTGAAGGATGCTGCCTCTGCCGCCATCTACGGTTCGCGTGCTGCCAACGGTGTGATCCTCGTGACCACCAAACAGGGAAAGATCGGCAAGATGCAGGTCTCTTACGACGGCTACGTGGGTTGGTCGAACGTCTATAAGATGCCTAATACACTGACCGCCCAGCAGGCCATCGCCCTGGAGAATGAGCGCCTCTTCAATAATAATGCCCCTGCCTACAACTGGCAGGCACAGCTGGGCACCTACACCTGGCAGAAGCTGCAGCAGGGTTGGACGGGCACCAACTGGGTGGACGAGATGCGCAACAAGAATGCCGTATCGACCAACCACGCCATCAATCTGGCCGGCGGTTCGGACATCAGCAAGTTCTCTGCAGGTTTCAGCTACACCTCGCAGGACGGTATCATCGGCAAGCCCGTGACACCCAACTACACCCGCTACACGGCCCGTCTGAACAGCGACCACGTGCTATGGAAGGGCAAGAAGTTCGACATTCTGAAGGTGGGAGAGAACCTGACCTTCTATTATAGTACGCGCAACACGATTGCCCAGATGATGAACGACTACAACGACATCCGTTCGGCCATCCTGACCACCCCGCTACTGCCGTTGCACAATGCCGATGGCGAACTCTTCGGCCTCGCTGACAAGCAGCAGACAGGTTGGGCCTACAAGGACGACCAGGGCAATCCCGTGATGATTATGAAGAACGCCCACGGACAGAACAAGACGCGTACCTACGGTCTCTCGGCAACGGCCTATCTGGAGTTCCAGCCCATCGAGGGTCTGAAGTATCGCAGCCAGTACAGCTATCGCCAGACGAACTACACCTACCGCTCGCTGACCAGCCCCTACGCTGCCTCTTCGACCTATCAGAGCAACGCCTTTCAGGTGTACCAGGAGTCGTCGAACGGTCACGATATCGCTATCGAGAACACCATCAGCTACGTGTTCCCCGACTATAAGAACCACCACTTCGATGTCCTCGTAGGTCAGTCGTACGAGACGACCGGTCCTGGCGAAACACTCGCAGTGTACAACAGCGCCACCAACGGCCAGCAGCTGCCCACGATGAAGCCCGACATGAATCATGCCTACATCAGCAACACCGCCAACGCGCTGAACGGCACGGACATCAGCGGCGCTCCTTTCGACGAGTGGGCCATCGCCTCGTTCTTCGGACGTGTGAACTACAGCTGGCAAGAGAAGTATATGGCCACGTTTATCATCCGCGCCGACGGCTCGTCGAACTTCGCCCGCGGCCATCGCTGGGGTTACTTCCCATCGGCCTCTGCCGGATGGACCATCACCGAGGAGAAATTCATGGAGAAGACTCGCTCGTGGCTCGACTTCCTGAAGGTTCGCTTCTCGTGGGGTAAGAACGGAAACCAGTCGATACAGAACTTCCAGTACGTGTCGCCTGTGGCCTTCGACCTGAGCCACGCTTACGCCTTTGGACCTACGCTGCTGCCCTCGTCGGGCACGAAATCGGTGGGTGCCTACGTGCAGACGCTGGCCAACGAGGATGTCTCTTGGGAGAAGTCAGAGCAGTTTGACCTGGGTATCGATGCCGTGATGCTCTCGAACCGTCTGCGTCTGAATGCAGACTGGTACGTGAAGTACACCAAGGACTGGCTCGTTCAGGCTCCAATCCTGGCTACGGCAGGTGCAGGCGCTCCCTACATCAACGGTGGCGACGTGCGCAACTCGGGCTTCGAGGTGGGCCTCTCGTGGAACGACCGCATCGGCAAGGAGTTCAGCTACGGTGTGAACCTGAACTTCTCGTACAACAAGAACAAGGTGACGCGCATCGCCAACACTGAGAAGATTATCCACGGTGATACGGGCGTGTTCACCCTGGGCACCTCAGAGTTCTATCGCGCCGAGGAGGGCTTCCCAATCGGTTACTTCTGGGGCTATGAGACGGCAGGCGTGTTCCAGAACCAGCAGCAGATCAACGACTGGATAGCTGCCGGCAATGGTGTAGCGCAGGCCAATCCTCAGCCGGGCGACCTCATCTACGTGGATCGCGACCACGATGGCGCCATCAACATCCAGGACAAAACGATGATTGGCAACCCGCACCCTGACTGCCGCTTCGGCTTCAGCGCCAACGCCAGCTATAAGGGCTTCGACCTCTCGCTGACGGCAACGGCCGCTACGGGTCAGCAGATTGTCTATTCGTTCAACAAGAACAACAACACCACTGCCGCCTTCGACCGCTGGCACGGTGAGGGCACCTCGAACCGCCAACCCGCCCTGCGCGACGGTTCCTCTCTCGCTTCCGACATCAGCGACATCGATATAGAGGATGGCGACTACCTGCGCATGCAGAACATCACACTGGGTTACGACTTCAAGAAGCTCTTCCCCCAGATGCCCATCCAGCAGGCCCGTCTCTACGTGACTGCCCAGAACCTCTTCACGATTACCGGCTACAAGGGTATGGATCCTGAAATCGGATTCGGTGGCAATGACGTGAAGGGCAACACCAACTCGTGGGTGACCGGCATCGACACCGGCTCCTATCCCGCCGCCCGTACGTTCCTCGTAGGTATAAATCTCAAATTCTAAGAAAGCCGTATGAAAAAATTTATATATCTTGCAGTTGCTCTTGCAACCTTTGCATTCACAAGTTGCGAGGATGCCCTCGACACCGAGAGCTACACCTCGTCGAACACGCAGAACTTCCCCGCCTCGTTTGACGACGCTGAGATGCTCGTCACCTCGATGTACGCCAATCTGAACCACGCTGCCTCCAAGCCCGAGTCGTCGTATCTTCTGAGCTCTATTATTGCCAGCGACGACTGCTACGGAGCGCTCGGCCAGTCGTATGACCACCTGCAGGTCAGCTCCGACACGGAGTACGACTTCTGCTGGGAAATCCACTATAAGGGCGTGGCCGCCGCCAACCTCGCCATCGAGGGTCTGACGAAGATGGTCGACCAGGTGAGCGATCAGGAGAAAGTCAACCAGCTGCTGGGCGAGGCCTATTTCATGCGCGCTTTCCAGTATCACGAACTGACAGAGATGTTCGGTCGCGTGCCCCTGATTCTCTCCACCTCGCAGGACAGCAATTCGCCCCAAGCCACAGAGGAGGAACTCTACGGCCAGATGGGTGCCGACCTACTGAAGGCTATCGAGCTGATGTCACCGAAGAAATACAACGAGTATGTGGAGTCGGGTCATGCCACGAAGTGGGCCGCTGAGGCCCTGCTGGCTCGTGTGTGGCTCTTTTACACGGGCTTCTATCAGAAGGACTCAATGCCTAATGCCGACGGACAGGTCATCACTAAGGATCAGGTGGTTTCATTGCTCAGCGACTGCATCCAGAACTCTGGTCACGCGCTCGTAGGCGATTTCCGCAACCTCTGGAGCTACACCAACCGCCATACCGTCAATGACTATAAGTACACGGCCGGCGTGATGGGCGTTGACGGACAACCCCTGCTCTGGGCAGGCAACGGCAACCAGGAGGAGGTGTTCGCCGTGAAGTTCTGCAACTTCTCCGGTTACACCTACGCCAATCAGAAAGGCTATGCCAATCTCTACCGAACCTTCTTCGGCTTCAAAAACAAGGGCGGCACCAACGCCTCGTTCCCCTTCGGTATGGGTAATGCCTTCGGCACCGTCACCAAGTGCCTCTGGGAAGAGTGGGAACAGAGCGAACCTAATGACCTGCGCCGCACGGCCTCTATCGCCCGCGATGTGGATGAGTTTGATATGTCTATCTACGAGGATGGTCAGGTGACGGGCATGTACGACGAGACAGGCCTCTGGAACAAGAAGTGTATGCCCATCCTCAGCAACGATGCTTACGCCCTGCGTGGCTCATGGGCCGATGCCCTCTTTTGGGCAGCCGAGCCGGAGTACGACGGATCGGGTTGGGTCACTCCGCAGTGGGGCGCCCTCTTCGAGGACTATATGGTCATCCGCTTTGCCGACGTGCTGCTGATGCAGAGCGAGCTGACGGGCGATGCCCAGTACATGAACCAGGTGCGTGCCCGTGTGGGCCTCTCGCCTGTCACCTATTCGCTGGAGAATTTGCAGCGTGAGCGTCGCCACGAGCTGGCCTTCGAGGGCACGCGTTGGGCCGACATCCGTCGCTGGCACATCGCCGAGCAGGAGCTGGCCAAGCAGAATGGAGCCACCGTGCTGAATCTCGGCACCGAGCACACCATCCGCGACGGCAAGTACGTCAGCCGTTATCAGCAGACACAAGGTTTCTGGCCCATCCCTGTGGCTCAGATTCAGCTCTCCGACGGTGTACTCCATCAGAACGATGGTTGGGGCACTGCCGAAAGCCTTTGGACAGTTTGGAATTACGATTGATTCATTGAACATTGAATATTGAACATTATGAAAACTTTAAAGTATATCGCAATAGCAGCCGTAAGCCTGTTGACGGCTTGCGCCCCCCTTACCGACGATTTCTCAATGGATTCGAGCGTGATGGATGCCTCAGAGCTCAATCTCACCGTCAAACCCGTAGAGGTGAACGGACAGAAGGGCAATGTCATCGTCGTTGAGAACCATTCGCCCATTCTCTCTAAATGGACCGTTGGAGACCGTGTCTCCACACGTGCCTGCGACACCCTGCTCGTCAACACCATCGGCACCCACGCCGTCACTTTTAGCGGTCTTGTGGCCGAAGCTGGCAAGACGGTAGAGAAGACTTTCTCGGTCGATGTGGACATCATCTCCACCATTCCTCAGGCCATTGCCCAGCGTCTGTGCATCGGTCAGGAGGGTGCTCCTACAGCGTTCAGCACCACGTTCGATCCTTCGCTCATCACCTGGACGGTAGAGGGCAACGTGGTGAGCGTCTGCAATCCCAACCCCGTGCTCTCTGACTGGACATGCGGCAACCGCACGTTGGCCACGAACATCGGCGAGATCAAGTTGCCCAGCGCTGGTTCTTATCCCCTCAGTATCACCGTCACGCTGGCCGACGGCAGTCAGCAGACGGTAGCTCTCGGCACCGTAGTCATTAAGGACTTCGACTTGCCGCAGGTGGTGCTCAACCTCATTGGCGAGCACGGCACGAAGACCTGGCATCTGGCTAAGGAAAACGCCTACTGGCTCGGATTCTATCAAGAGGCTGGTCAGTACGACTTCACCGGCTATCTAGGTTACTTCACTCCTGCCTTCGGATTGACGGGCGAAGAAGCTGGCTCGATGACCCTCGATGTGCAGGGCAACATCAGCATCGCTCCTACGGGTCGTGAGGGCACGTTCACCTACGACTTCCCCGATGATCACGGCTGGGAACTCGGTTGGATTCACTCCACCATCCCCACAGTTGCCGGTATCTGCTATGATTCCAACACGCAGCAGCCCACCTATATGCCTACGGATTACTTCGTCGTGGAGTGTACGGCAGAGCGACTCGTCATCGGCGCACCCTGCATCGAGGGCACACCGCTCACCGACTGGGCACAGTGCATGTTCTGGGCCTTCGTTCCCGCTGAATAGTTTCAGGATACCTGTAAAACAATAGTTAGTTATATAGTTAGTAGTTAGTTTTGGAAGCCCGTGGAGAATCGTCCCATTCCAGCTCTGCGGGCTTCCCTTTTTTCATCAAAGTACGAATGAAATGAAAAAGTTCAAGATAATGTCCCTCCTATTGCTCTGCATCTGTCTTCAGCTGCAGGCGCAGCCGTACGGTAGCTACGAGCCGGCCAAGCGTATGCGCATCATCATCGACAACGACTTCAGTGGCGATGTGGATGGCCTCTTCCAACTGGCTCACCACCTGATGTGCCCTTCAGTCGATATTCGCGGCATCATAGGCTCCCACCTGACTGCCTGGCCAGGCAGCAACGAGGACGATCCTGCCGTCATGAACAGCACGCCCAGAGCCGTGGCCAAAGCTCGTGAAGTTGTCAAGCTGATGGGCATCGATGTTCCCGTTGTGGCAGGAGCCGAGAATCAGCTGACCGCGTTCAATGAGCCACAACCCTCTGAGGGAGCACGTCTCATCATCCGCGAGGCCATGCGCACCGATACCGATGTGCCGCTCTACGTCGTCTGTGGAGCCTCGCTTACCGATGTGGCCTCTGCCTGGCTGATGGAGCCGGAGATTGAGAAGCGCATAACGGTTGTGTGGATTGGCGGACGCGAATACGACGGGATGAAGTTGCCTGCGCCCGATACCGACTTGTTGGAGTTTAACCATCAGTTGTCGATGAAGTCGGTTGAGTTGGTGTTCAACCGCTCCCAGATTCCCCTTTGGCAGGTGCCTCGCGATGCCTATCGCCAGTGTATTATGTCGCTCGACGAGGTGGAGACCGATATCCGTCCCTGCGGTCGTATCGGCCAGTATCTTGCCGACCAGCTCTCGGCCAGCCTCTGGTCAGCTATGGGCGAGGTATATATCATGGGCGACAGTCCATTGGTTCTGCTTACCGCCCTCCAAACCGGTTTCCATCCAGACCCCTCTTCCTCGCAATACGTTCTCCGTCCTGCTCCCACCATTCTCCCAGATGGTCGCTATCAGGACAATCCCCAAGGCCGTCTCATCCGTGTCTATACCCACCTCGACACCCGCCTGATGTTCGCCGACCTGAAGGGAAAGTTGAAAAGGTTCAAATAGAGGCGAATGTCCCATTACTCGCTATGGCTTAATTATCTACTTTTGCGCATGGCAAGATGTTCTCAAAACTCTGATATTCAACGATTAGCGTTTATATGACTTTTACCTATCTATATTACCCGTGCGCATGACGCATATAAAATGTAGTAACTTTGCAGTCGGAAATTAAAAACAGAAGATATGAAGCAGAAAATCATGATAGCAGTGATGAGCACCATGCTGGCTGGATGTGGCATCGGTGGGCAGAAAGGAGAGTTTAAATTCCAGGCAAATGAGCAGCCGCTGGTGACAGAGGATGTCGCCCGGCGGGTGGATGCGCTCTACGAGAAGATGAGTCAGCCGGAGCGCATAGCTCAGTTGCACGGCATGAACGTAGCCGACCTGTTTACGGACGGAAGGCTGGACACCTTGAAATGTCGCCAGTTGATTCCCAATGGTGTGGGTCACTTCTGTCAATATGCCAGTCAGGAGAACAAGTCGGCCGACGAGGTGCGCGATATGATAGCACAAGCGCAGGAATGGCTCATCGGGAATACGCCCAACAAGATTCCTGCCCTCTGCCATGAGGAGGTGCTGACAGGCATTGCCACGAAGGGTGCCACCATCTATCCGCAGCAGATAGGACTGGCCGGTTCGTTCAACCCGGAACTGGCCGAGGTGAAGACACGTCAGACGGCAGCACAGCTGAGGAAGATTGGCGGACAACTGGCCCTCTCGCCGATGGTCGATGTTTGTCGCAATCCACACTTCAACCGTCTGGAGGAGTCGTATGGCGAGGACGGTTACCTGTCGGCTGCGATGGGGGTAGGCTTCGTTCGTGGACTCCAGTCAGAAGGTTTGCATGATGGTGTAGCCGCTTGCAGCAAGCATTTCCTGGGATATGGAGGCGGTTCGGAGAGCGGCGAGAAGGAGCTGATGGAGGAAATCCTATTACCCCACGAGGCAATGATCCGCGTGGCTGGCAGTAAGGTGGTGATGACGGGCTATCATCAGTTTCACGGCACTAACGCTGTAGCCAACCAGGAACTGATGCAGGACATCCTGCGTACATACATAGGTTTCGACGGCATTATGGTAAGCGATTACGGTTCGGTGAACCAACTGCCCGACATCGATACGCCCGTCGGCAGGGCTGCTGCGGCTCTGAATGCCGGCAACGACGTGGAGTTTCAGGCCGGCTACAACTATGCCTACTTGCAACAGGCTATCGACAGCGGACTCGTCAGTCAAGAGAACTTCGAGACAGCTGTAAAGCGCGTGCTCTCGCTGAAGGCCCGTACAGGTCTGCTGGATGAGCATCCGAAGCTCTATGCCGAGGGACACATAGAATTCGATTCGCCTGAAGAACGGCAAACAGCATACGAGATGGCGACGCAATCGGTCGTAATGCTCGAGAACAATGGTGCACTTCCACTGAAGAAGGGCCAGAAAATATTTCTCACTGGTCCTAATGCCCAATCGATGTATGCCATGCTGGGCGACTACACCTATCAGGCGATGTCGTACTTCTGGCGCCATCAGGAGGCTGACGACCAGCATCCCCGCATAGTGAACCTCTATGACGGGCTGAAGAACCGCCTGCCCGAAGGATTCGAGTTGAACTATGAGCGCGGCTGCGACTGGACAGAAGAGGTGGAAACGGTCATCGCCGAAGGTGGCGACGAGCGTGCCCGACAGTATCAGCAGTGGCAATTGGGCCGCAAGATTGACGGAAAAGAAGAAATCAATCGCCAGAAGGCACTGGAGATGGCCAAGGAGAGCGACATCATCATCGCTGCGATGGGCGAGAACCCAATGCTCTGTGGAGAGAATCGCGACCGCAAGCATCTGCGTCTGCCAGGCAGTCAGGAGCAGTATGTAGAAGAACTCATCGCTACTGGACGGCCCGTGGTGCTGGTGATGTTCGGCGGCAGAGCACAGGTCATCTCGAAGATTGCCGACCGCCTGGCCGCCATTATTCAGGCGTGGTATCCAGGCGAGGAAGGCGGCAATGCGCTGGCCGATATTCTCTATGGCAACATCTCGCCGTCGGGCAAACTCTCCGTGAGCTATCCTCGCGAGGAGATCAATGAGAATATCTGCTATAACTATCAGACAGAGCAGGACGGGCGCATCCAGTGGCCCTTCGGTTATGGTCTCAGCTATACATCTTTTGAATACGGCAATCTGAAGGCTGACACGAAGGTGGCTACCGATGCCCGTGCCATCCACCTGAGCTTCGACCTGAAGAACGTGGGCGAGTGTGAGGGGGCAGAAGTGGTGCAGCTCTATCTCTCGCCAGTAGAAGTTGCGGGGGATTTGCAATCTAAAGAGCACAGGCAATCCCCCGCTTTGAAGCCCATCCAGCTGCAGGGTTTTAAGCGGGTGAACCTGAGGGCGGGCGAACAGCAGACAGTCAGCTTCCTCATCTCGCCCCAGCAGTTCGGCTATTACGAGAACGGACATTGGAACATTGCTCCTGGCCGTTATCAACTGAAGGTGGCTGCCTCTTCGCAGGATATCCGCCTCACTGCCGACATCGAGTTGACAGGCGATAAGCAGGAGATGAAACTCCGCACCGTTTATTTCGCAGAATAACAAAAAAACAAGCAAGATATGAAAACAAAGAAACTATTGATGCTCGCCCTTGGTGCATGCCTCTTGGCAAGTTGTGGAAACAAGTCGGCTTCGGGCGACGGAAAGATGGACGCGTTCATCGGCGATCTGATGTCGCGGATGACGCTGACGGAGAAAGTTGGTCAGCTGAATCTGCTTGCGGTACCCTCGTTCGTGTCGGGCGACAGCTCTGACGATAACGATAGTCGCGAACAGCTCATCATCGACGGAAAGCTGGGTGCTATGTACGGCTCGTTCGTGGCCGAGGATCTGTTGGCTGCTCAGAAGCTGGCCGTAGAGAAGAGTCGTCTGGGCATTCCCCTGATGTTCGGCTATGATGTGATTCATGGTCTTCAAACCGTGCAACCCATCCCCCTGGGACTCTCCACTTCGTGGAACCCAGAACTCGTGGAGCGAGGTACGCGCATTGCTGCCATTGAGGCATCGGCCTCAGGCATCAATTGGGTGTATTCACCGATGGTGGATATCTGTCGCGATGCCCGTTGGGGACGCATTGCCGAGTGCTTCGGCGAGGATCCCTATCTGAGTGGAGAGATGGGACGGGCGATGGTGCGAGGATACCAGGGCGATGACCTGAGCGACTCCACCACCGTGATGGCCTGCGTGAAGCACTATGCGCTCTATGGCGCTGCCGAGGGCGGTCGCGACTATAACATCGTGAACATGAGTCGTCAGGAGGCACTCAACGGGTTCCTGCCGCCTTATCGTGAGTGTGCCTTCGAAGGTGCAGGGTCGTTTATGGCCTCATTCAATGATTTCGAGGGCATCCCATGTCACGTGAACCACTATTTCATGACCGAACTGCTGCGCGATACCTGGGGATTCAACGGATTTGTGACCTCCGACTATGAGGGCATCAACGAGTGCGTGAAGCACGGAATGGGCACCATCGAGGATGTGTCGGCTCGTGCCCTGCAGGCAGGTGTGGATATGGACTTGAACGGTCAGGCCTATATGGACAATCTGGAGAAGCTGGTTAAGGACGGCAAGGTGAAGGAGAAGGACATCGACGTGGCTTGTCGCCGCATCCTCGAAGCGAAGTATAAGCTCGGCCTCTTCCAGGATCCCTACCGCTATCTGAATATGGATCGCTATAAGGCAGACATCCGCACGAAGGAGGCTCAGCAGATGAGTCGTGAAATAGCGCAGGAGTGCCAGGTGCTGCTGAAGAACGAGGGCGACGTGCTGCCACTCAAGAAGAGTGCGAAGATTGCGCTCGTTGGCTATATCGCCACGTCGGGCAAGGAGATGCAGGGTTGCTGGGCGTTCTCGAGCTATGCCGACAGTTGCGTGACGTTCCTGCAGGGCATGCAAGAGGCTGTGGCTGGCGAGGGCGGCTCGGTGAGCTACGCCGAGGGTTGCTGGTTGCTCGAAGACGGGCAGCGCGAACAAGATCTTGTGAATCAGTATCTGGGTGCCTATAAGCCCGGTCAGAAGATAAAGCCCGTACACACCCGACAGCAGGCACAACTCATGGCGGAGGCCGTAGCGTTGGCTCGCCGTAGCGATGTCGTAGTGGCTGCACTCGGCGAACTGAACAATATGAACGGTGAGGGAACCTCTCGCTCTGACATCACCCTCGGACGCACGCAGATAGAACTACTGAAGGCGCTCAAGGCTACGGGCAAACCCGTGGTGCTGCTATTGAGTACAGGTCGTCCATTGGCACTCACCGATGCAGAACCCCTCTGCGACGCCATTCTCTGCACGTGGAACCTGGGCGATCAGGCTGGTCGTGCCGCTGCCGACGTGCTCTTTGGCGACGTGAATCCATCGGCTCGTCTCACCACCTCGTGGCCTCGCAACGTGGGTCAGTGTCCCATCTACTATAATCACAAGAACACGGGTCGCCCCCACGAGGACGGTAAACCTTATCAGCGCTTCAAGAGCAACTATCAGGACTGTTTGCACGGCCCGCTCTTCCCCTTTGGTCACGGATTGAGTTACACCACGTTCGAGTATAGTGACGTGACGCTCTCCAGCAATGAGAGCATGGCTGACGGCACTGTGAAAGCCTCGGTGACGGTGAAGAACACGGGGCAGCGCGACGGAAAGGAAGTGGTGCAGTTATATATTAAAGATGTGTATGCCACCTGCTCGCGCCCTGTGATGGAGCTGAAGGGCTTCCAGAAGATTTCGCTCAAGGCGGGCGAACAGAAGACCGTAGAGTTTGAAATCGGTCGCAAGCAGCTGGAGTATTACGACCATGCTCTGAAGCAGGTCGTAGAGCCAGGCGATTTCGAGATTATGATTGGTCATGATAGTCAGAACGTGAAGAAAGCAACACTTACTATTAAAAATTGAAGAATTGAAAATTGAAGTTTTATGAAGAAGATATTTTTTGCAATCCTTTCAGTAGTGCTGGTGTGCAGCTGTGTCCAGCAACTGAACGCTGAGCCGTCGTTCAGTGGCAAGTGGTATGCCCAGCAGTATGGCTGTCGTACGGTGGTGACCTTTAATGCAGACAGCACGCTCACCATCAAGAGTGAGGCCAATTCGAGTGCCAACATGACGGTGCCCTTCGTGGTTGCCGCTCAGACGGATTCCACGACTGGTGTGACCTCGAACACTCGCTACGACTTCGACCTAAAGATGTATATGGCCAATCAAGGTGTGGCCATCTTCGACGGAGCCGACCATCTGCAGATAGGTGTGGCCTTCGGTCCTAAGGAGTATGTAAGTCGTCCGGTGAAGCCTGAGGATGCCATCCAGAGCCAGGGAAGCCTCGTGCTCGACCTCTATCGCGACTCCACCAAGGTCACATCTGTACTTGATAAGAAAGTCGATGCCCCCGCCGAGGCCAAACTTGCCTTCGAGCGCAATAAGCGGTTGGGCAAGGGCGTGAATATGAACGGCTACGTGGATGCCAACCCTGACGACGGCAACGATGCCCCGATGACGGAGCAGGACTTCCGTGAGATTCGAGAGGCCGGTTTCGAGAGCGTCCGCATTCCTATCACCTGGGTGAAACATTGCGCCAAGGAGGCTCCCTACACCATTGATGCCGACTTCTTCAAGAAGATTGACTGGACCATCGAGCAGTGCTTCAAGAACGACCTGGCCGTATCCATCGACCTTCACTACTATCCCGCTATCAACATGCCTTACGATGACGAGGTGCTCTCGTGGGATGAGAACTTGGTGCGCTGCAAGTCGTTCTGGCAGCAGATTTCAGAGCACTACAAGGACTACTCGAATGACATGCTCTTCTTTGACCTGCTGAACGAGCCGAACACCAAGCTGGGTGCCGACGGCCTTAACAAACTCCACGCTGAACTCATCAGCATCATCCGCAAGACCAATCCTGACCGTACTCTCATCGTAGGAACACCCAATCTCGGACAGACTTGGACACTGGGCGAGCTCACCTTCCCAGAGGGCGAATGGAACATCATCGTGCAAGGTCACTACTATCTGCCCCATACCTTTACGCACCAGAACCTGAGCTACGTGCCGAGTGCTATGAGCGGCAAACAGGTAGAATGGCTTGGCACTGACGAGGAGAAGGCTTCCATTATCCGCGATCTCGACTTCTGCAAGCGATGGAACGAACAGACGGGACGCCCAGTGAACATCGGCGAATACGGTGTCTGTCTGAATGCCCCGCAGGAGAGCATCAACCGCTACCTGCAGTTCATGCAGCAGCAGTTCCGCGAGCGTGGTTTCAGCAACCACATCTGGGCCTATCGCGGTCTCTTCGGTGTCTATGATCTAAAGAATCGCAAGTGGAATCAAGAAACTCTCAATGCACTGAAGTAATGAAACGAACAGCAATAGCAATCATCCTCGCATCAACCGTTTTAGCAACATGGGCACAAAAGCCTGTGCTGCCAAGCGATGTTTCTATCGAGAAGAAGATTGAGCGGCAGCTCAGCCGCATGTCACTCGACGAGAAAATCGGTCAGATGGTAGAGTTGGAGATTGGGATGATAACCTTTCGCGACCCCCGATATTCAGCTGAAGCTCTTGCGGAAATGGATGAAGTCCAGTTGGCAGAAACAATCGAAAGATTCGGGTTGGATAAACTTTACCATGCATCGGAACTCGTCCTGAAAACATCTGAAGAGCGGAAGGACAAGGAAAAACTGATGCAGCTCTACTGGCTCTCGAATGACATCGCATCAAAACTTCCGTTCCGGGTTGATGAGACGGCACTCGACTCAGTAATTAACAAATACAAGGTGGGCTCTATCCTCAATGCTCCGCAAGTGACAGCTCAAACACCAGAGATGTGGAACTATGTGGTGAATACCATTCAGGACGGTTCCATACAAGGTATCGGCATTCCCAACATCTATGGTCTCGACCAGATGCATGGCACCACCTATACGGCTGGTGGTACGCTCTTCCCTGGCAACATCAATATGGCTGCCACGTTCAATCGAGACTTGGTGAGGAAGATGGGCGAGATTGTGGCCTATGAGACGCGTGCATGCAACGTGCCTTGGATATACGGCCCCGACATCGACCTCGGACGTATGCAGGCTTGGAGTCGACAGTATGAGGGTTTCGGCGAGGATGTCTATCTGACTTCTGAAATGGGGGCTGCAGCCCTGCGTGGTATGCAGGGTGATGACCCTAACCATATCGACCGTTATCATGTGGCTGGTTGTCTGAAGCACTATTTCGGATATGGTGCGCCTTATAATGGTCTTGATCGCTCACCTATCAGGTTAAGCTATGAGGAGCTGCGCGAGAAACAGTTTGCCCCTTTCCTCCGTGGTTTTCGTGAGGGCGCACTAAGCATCATGACCAATTCGGCCAACGTGAACGGAGTGAAGGGACTGTTGAATCGAGAGTACCTCACCGAGTGGTTGAAAGAGGGCCTACAGTGGGATGGAATGGTAGTGACCGACTGGGGCGATATTGACGGTGCCGTGAATTGTGACCATGTAGCACCAAACGTGAAGGAGGCCATCCGTATGGCCATCAACGCTGGTGTAGATATGATGATGGTTCCCTCACAGTTCAGCTATGGTCAGTTGCTGAAAGAACTGGTGCAGGAAGGACGCGTCTCGCAGAATCGCATCGATGACGCCGTACGGCGTATTCTCCGACTGAAATATCGTCTGGGACTCTTCGATCAGCCTAACACCTTCTCCAAAGACTATCCAAAGTTTGGCAGTGAGGAGTTTGCCGAGTATAGTCGGCAGGCTGCACTTGAGTCTATCGTCTTGTTGAAGAATGAACAGATGCTCCCCATCCAGAGAGGCAAGAAGATACTCGTTACAGGTCCCAATGCCAATAGCATGCGCACCTTGAATGGCGGATGGAGCTATACTTGGCAGGGCGATGGTGCAGACCGTGAGGAATTCACCGGCCGCTACAACACCATCTACAAGGCCTTGCAGCATCGCTTCGGACGAGAGAACGTACAACTCGTTGAAGGGGTCACCTACGATAAGGTGTTGTGGGCAAAGGATGATGCCAGCCACATCGATGATGCTGTCAAGGCTGCGAGAACAGCTGACTATATCGTGGTTTGTATCGGTGAGAACAGTTATGCTGAGACGCGAGGCAATATAGCAGACCTGAACCTCAGCCCTAACCAGAAACAACTTGTCCGTGAACTCTCCAAGACGGGAAAACCGTTGGTGATGGTGCTCAACGAGTCGCGCGGTCGCGTCATCAGCGACATCGAGCCAATGGCCCAGGCCGTTGTCCACACCATGTTGCCAGGCAACTATGGTGGCGATGCGCTGGCCCTGCTGTTGGCTGGCGATGAGAATTTCTCAGGGCGACTGCCTTACACTTATCCGGCCCAGACAAATGCTATGGTGAACTACGACTACAAGGCCAGTGAGGTACGGGAGACTATTCCTGGCGTCTATGACTACAACGCCAAGACCTACGAGCAGTGGTGGTTTGGCGCTGGCATGAGCTACACTACCTACGAATACAGCAATCTTCACGCAGACAAGACCGACTTCGACTGGACCGATGAACTGACTATCACCGTCGATGTAAAGAACACAGGCCGGATGGCAGGCAAGGAGGTAGTGATGCTCTACAGCTCCGACCTCTACGCCTCGATGATGCCCGACAATCGTCGCCTGCGTGGGTTTGAGAAAATCTCGCTCCAGCCAGGGGAAAGCAAGACCGTCACATTCCGTCTCCCAGCCAGAGAACTCTCATTTGTTGGTCAGGATGGCCGCTGGATGCTTGAAGAAGGAGACTTCCGCATCACCTGTGGCGACCAGACCCTTATGCTGAACTGCACTGATACCCACGTGTGGGAAGAAAAGAATATTCCTATTGATTAAAGTCTGTCTTTTTGGAATATATATTTAATCATCACGACAAAAAGACGACAAAATAACAAAAGAAGAGAAAGCTAGGTCGTCGAATTTCAACTACTTAGCTTTCTCTTCTGTCGGGATTGCAGATTCGCTCTATCGTATCATCGCTGATAGACTTACCCCATCGTCTTGGAGAAATCTGCATCACGTTGATGCCCCCTTCAAGAAAAGTCTTGAGGTCTCTTCTATCTTCGATTCTATCAATGAAATATTCGTTTTCTGCAATAGAACTATATTCGAATGGTATCTTGTTCATAAGCTTAAAGTCTTGATTCTCTGTAAAGTTACAAAATTATACCCAAAGGTATTATACCTTAGGGTATAATTAATGAAACTTTATGTTTTTCTCTCCATCATTATCTCTTTTTCAAGTGGACTCAGTAAAGTATTAAATAAGGGCTTTTTTCCTATCTCTTAAAAAAATACCACGGATAAATTCAATTTGTTCGTGTTTTAAAAATTGTCCCGTTTTCCCTTTTATAATATTGTGTGTAATCCGTTGATTAATAATGGTTTCTGTAAAAAAAGTTGCTGATTTTAAACAACTTTGTTTTAAACAACCTTGTTTAATTTGTTTTTTTTGCTATCTTTGCATAAGATTTGCTGCATAGTATTAAATAAGGTAGTAATTATGAGAAAAAGTAAAGAAGCTTCGTAGCGTATGGCAATTACAGAGCCATGTTTCTTACTGTCTTTATGGAAGCAAGAAACACATGATGGAACAGATGTTCCAGAATGACAGTTACTCATTCTATCGTTTTGGAGATTTCTTCTATCTGAACAAGATAAGCGAGAAAGACTGGGTGGAATATATCTGTCAGCGTTTCGAATCTACAGGCAAGCATATTTCGGAAGCCCTGGCTTGTAAAATCTGTCAGGTAACAGACTGATATTCCTCTTATGTACAGCAGTTGGCATGGTTTGTATGGTTGCGTGTACAAGATAATTCTGTAGTAACAGAAGAAGACTTAAAATCTGGGGTTTATCCTGCTTTCCCAGTCCTTCTTTGCAGGAATATGATGCAAGATAATGAAAAAACTGGCGTTTTATTTGTGTATGTAAGAAAATCGGGGTATTTTTGCAAAAGAGTAAAGTATCTCTGTGCTAACGAAGAAAACAAGAGAAGTGATGAAGATATTAATAGTTATTCCTTGTTATAACGAGGAAGCCGTGTTGCCTAAGACCTTAGAGGTGCTCGGCAATCTTATACAGACAATAAAAGTAAAGACAGACGCCGACACGGAGTTGCTCCTTGTCGACGACGGTAGCCGTGACCGTACCTGGCAGATGATTTCGGATGCTGCCAAGCAACAACATTATGTACACGGCATCAAGTTATCCCATAATCGTGGACACCAGAATGCCCTTTGGGCTGGTATGGAGGCTGCGATAGATCATTGTGATGCAATGGTTAGTATTGATGCCGACCTGCAGGACGACGAGAATGTGATAGTGGATATGGTGCGTCAGGTACAGGAAGGAAAGGATATTATCTATGGTGTAAGAAAGGAACGTAAGACCGATACGTTCTTCAAGCGATTCACAGCTCTTGCCTTCTATAAACTGATGCAGAGTGTGGACAAGGATACGGTGCAGAATCATGCTGACTTCCGAATGATGACCAACCGTACCCTCAAGGCATTGATGCAATATCCTGAGCGCAACCTCTTCCTCAGGGCCATCGTCCGACAGTTGGGTTTCCGTGAGGGATTCGTCTATTACAACCGCAAGGCACGCGAGGCAGGCGAGAGCAAGTATCCGCTTACCAAGATGCTGAGTTTCAGTATCGATGGCATCACTTCGTTCTCCGTGGCACCATTGAAGTTTATCACTTTCCTGGGTCTGGCGATGACTCTGGTGGCAATCATCATGATTATCTTTGCCTTGGTGGAGCATTTCCAGGGCAAGACCATCCAGGGCTGGACTTCCATGCTCGTTTCCATGTGGTTTATCGGTGGCATCATCACCACGGGTGTAGGCATCACAGGTGTCTATATCGGCAAGATTTATACCGAGGTGAAGCGCCGCCCTCGATACTTTATCGAAGAAAGAGTATAATCTTATAGAAGAAAGAAAATAAGAAGACTATAAATTTGATAGATACAAAAATAGCATCGGGTTGATGAATCCCGATGCTATTTTTTTGTATCTGATTATTGATTATTTCTTCTGTGCGATGTTGGCACTTGTCTTTACAAACTGATAGAAGCCTACCGGATGGTGCCATTCTACGAGCCTCCTTACTTCCCAAACCTTCTGGAAGGTATAGTCCTTGCCGAATTTCTCTTTGAAGTCTGGCATGTCTTCCTCCGGAATCATCAGCACGCCATCCTGTGGCAGCACCTTGTCAAACTGCTGGATCTTATCGCCCAGATAGAAGTTGAGGCTGAAGAAATGCAGCATATCTACTGACATATAAGAGTAGAGCTTGCTGGTATCAAACTTCTTTTCGATAACCGGCGCCAGATGCTTGTCTGCCTTCGTGTTGAGCACGGCAGGCTGCAGGGTGGAGTCGAGTGTGATGAAAATTGCGATAATCATCACCAATGTATATTTCATCATTTGGCTTGTCTCTTTTTTCTTGAGTGCCTTGAATATATGATAAGCCCCTATTATAAGAAACATATAGCATACGTAGAATAGGATACCATGAGTAGATTCCCCTATTGCATGGAGCATGGCGATGTTGTCGGCAGCATGCTTGCCATGGAAAATGGTATCTGGTATGCCACCTGCTCGTATAACAAGCGTAGCAATCACAAGGATAACTGCCAGCGAGGCAATCACGCCGGCATATACCTTGATGGCTCCCATCTTCTCCTTCATCATCCAAACGATGTATTCGGCGATGAGATAAGCCATGAACGGATAGCATGGCAGCAGATAGACGCTGCGCTTGCTCTTTGGGATGCAGTAGAAGAAAAGCACCAGGAGGAAGGCGAGCCAGGTGAACACCTGCAGCGGAGTAGCCTTCTTCGCATTCTCCAGGAACCGGGTCTTTGAGAACTTCTTCCATGGCAGGATGAAGAGTGAGAACAGTAATAATAAGGTATAAGGCAACCAGCCCGTAATGAGAGTGAGCAGGTTATACCATGCCGGGTTCTCATGCGATTCGTATGCCATCTTGCCCATGAAACGGTCGATGTTCTCTTCCTTCACCAGACGCAGGAACTCGTCGCCGCCTTGCAGATAGGCTGCATAGTACCAGCAGAATGGGATAATGAGCGAGAGGAGGGCGGTTAGCGCCATGCGCCATACGATGCCCCAGAAGTTCTCCCGTTGGGTAAGCATGAATACACCCATCACGAAGCATGGCAGGATGATGCCCACAGGACCCTTGGTCAGCGTGGCACCGCTCATGCAGAGGATGGCAAGCCAAGGTAGCTGGTGCTTTCCTTTCTCCCACCAGCGATAGAGCAGATACATGGCTCCCACCATGAAGGCGGTGTTCACCATATCCACACGACAGTTGATTCCTGCACGGTGCACTTCAAAAGCGGTAAGTGTGAGGATGGCTGCGATGAGGCTGATCTGGGTATTCTTGCGCTTGGTATAGAACACGAAGCCGCCGATGGTCATCAATACCAGCGATACTGCGGATGGCAGACGGGAGGTGAACTCGTTTACGTGGCCGATGAAAAGGCTGAAGAAAGCGATGCACCAGTGGAAGAAAGGTGGCTTGTAAGGGATGTCGCCTCCATTGTTGATAGGCAATATCCAGTTGCCATGTTCCAGCATGGTGTAGGCAACTACTGCCTCGCGAGGTTCTCCCTTGGTATTGAAATCAGAGAGTCCGAGGAATGGAATCAGCATCACGATGGCTAGAATAGTGATAAGCCACAGGGCTTTGTTGTACTTGATGTTCATGTCTTATCGAAGTCTTATAATGTTATTTTGTCTGCAAAGTTACATATAATTATTTGTTTATAGACAGAATAAGGTGGGAAATTTTGCTTTTATTGGGATATAATTATTAACTTTGCACCCGATTTCTAAAGTAGAATAAAGATGAAACGATATTTTAAGGCTTTGGGTTATCTCCTTTCGGTGCATGTATTGGCATTGCTGGTGATGACTCTGTTCAGATTGGTGGAATTCATCGCCCTGCATGGCATGATAGTGGATGCAGGGGCGAGTAGGGTGATGGCGTTTGTCAAGGGTGTATGGTTTGACAATGTCATCGCTTGTTATATTTCGGTATTGCCTGTGGCTGTGCTCTTGATAGCAGCGAGTCTGGGATGGTGTCATCGCCGTTTGCTGCGTGGCATCAACATCTGGTATGCGGCATGGTTTGCCATCGCCTTCATGCCTTCTGCAGCCAATACCCCTTATTTCCAGTATTTCTTCAAGAACATCAATTCCAGCATCTTCGGATGGTTCGGCTATGTTGCTACCACATCGGGCATGCTCTTGCAGGAATCTTCCTATTGGCTCTATATCGCCCTCTATTTTGTGTTCACGGGGGCGTTTATCTATGCGCTTGTCCGTCTGCGCCGCTACTTCGAGGGGCTTTTCCTGTTGCCAAAGGACAATATGCACCTAGTGCTGGTGGCAAGTCGTTTCCTTATTTCTGCGGTGATGATAGGCGCCTGCCTCTTCGGCATCCGTGGCAGAATGGGCTATAACCCTATCAAGGTGAGCCAGGCTTATTATTGCGAGGATTCCTTCCTCAACCAGCTTGGCATCAATCCTGCCTTCAATCTCCTTACTTCGGCGCTCGACGATATGCGCAAGGAGAACAAGGAACTGCATCTCATGCCGTACGCTGGGGCTATCACGAATACCCGCCAGTGGCTCGGTATTACGGGAAAGGTGGATAGCACGAATATTCTGAAGCGTGAGGTGGTGAATGATTCTCTGTTGATGAAGAAGAATCATCCTAACGTGGTGGTGATATTGATGGAGTCTATGTCGGCAAACCTGCTGGGTACTTTCGGCAATCAGCAGCCGCTCACCCCAACGCTCGATTCGCTCTATCATCATTCCCTGGCGTTCACCCATTTCTATAGTGCCGGCATCCATACCAACCATGGCATGACGGCTACGCTCTACAGTTTCCCTGCCCTCATGTTCCGCAGCAGCAGTATGCGGGCTTGGGCATGCAGGTGGATGTGATGCCTACGCTTTTCGGCTTGATGAATCTGAATTATGAGTACGAGGGCTTCGGCGTGGATCTGCTGAAGCAGCAGCGCCCGATGGTATTCTATTCGGCAGATAACCAGATTGTGGCAAGAGATCATCAGCGTTGCTTCGTCTATAATCCGTCGATGAACCGCAGTTTCTGCTATGATGTGTTGCCGAATGGCAATCTGAAGGAAACGAAGCAGGAATCAAAGTTCCAGGATTTGAAGAACTATGTCTTCTCGAATATCCAGGCAGCAGAGTATATTGAGCGACATCAGAAATAAAAAAACGAGATTATCAGAAACAGTAATCCTCCACCACGCTTTGGTTGCGTGATGGGGGATTGACTGTTTATATAGTTTTTCTATTCTTCAGGGACTTGAAGTTTTATTCTCTGCAAAGTTACAAAATTATACCCAAAGGTATTATACCCTAGGGTATAATTTATGAAACTATATTTTTATCAGACGAAGAATCGCTGTTTCTGCAAAAAAAAGATGGTTTTAAACAACTTTGTTTAAAACAACCTTGTTTAATTTGTTTTTTTTGGCTATCTTTGCAGAAGAAAAGCTGCACTCGGCAATTTGAAAGCAAGCTTTCATTGCGCTCGTTTGCAATTTCTTTGCAGAAGAAAAGCTGTATAGTATAAAATAAGGTAGTAATTATGAGAAAAAGTAAAGAAGCTCCGTTTGTGTTCGGTGTTCGTGTGGAGGGAGATTCCTTTACCGACCGTAGAGAGGAAACAGAACGCCTGAAGGCGAACTTTACGTATGGAGTGAATACGATATTGATTTCGCCTCGTCGTATGGGTAAGACTTCATTGGTGGATAAGGTGTGTTCGCTTGTAGAGTGCGAAGACATCAGGATAGCTCGTATAGATGCCTTTGGCTGTCGCTCTGAGAATGATTTTATCAATGCTTTTGCCACAGCTGTGGTTCGGGCTACTTCTTCAAAATGGGAAGAATGGATGGAGAATGCCAAGGTGTTCTTGAGCTGTTTCGTTCCGAAAATCAGTATAGGACAAGATCCTTTGACTGATTTCTCTTTGACTTTGGAGTATAATGCAGGTAACAATACAACAGAAGAGGTTTTGAGGCTTCCGGAAATGATAGCTCGGTCTAAAGGTTGTCATATCGTAGTCTGCATCGATGAATTTCAGCAGATAGGCGATTTCCCTGATTCATTGACCTTCCAGAAGAAGCTCCGTAGCGTATGGCAATTACAGAGCCATGTATCTTACTGCCTTTATGGAAGCAAGAAGCACATGATGGAACAGATGTTCCAGAATGCCAGTTACCCATTCTATCGCTTTGGAGATTTCTTCTATCTGAACAAGATAAGCGAGAAAGACTGGGTGGAGTATATCTGTCAGCGTTTCGAATCTACCGGCAAGCATATCTCGGAAGAACTGGCTCGAGAAATCTGTCAGGTAACAGATAGGTATTCTTCTTATGTACAGCAGTTGGCATGGTTTGTATGGTTGCGTGTACAGGATGATTCTGCAGCTACAGAAGAGGACTTGAAATATGGAATAGACAGGTTGCTGGATGCCTGTGAGCCTTTGTTTATTCAGCAGACCGAAGACCTTTCTGCCTATCAGATGAATTTCCTGCATGCCATTATCAATGGAGTACATACTGGTTTCACCCAGACGGCAATATTGGAAACTTATCGCCTGGGTACTGCCGCCAATGTAACCCGCCTTAAGAAATCCTTGATGGTAAAAGATCTGATTACGATTCCTGTTCCTAAGCATCTGGAAATGAGTGACCCCATCTTGGCGTTGTGGCTCAAGAGAAGAGTGTGGAAGGAATCATAAATGTACCCAAGTATCTTGGACAATGATAATATAAAAGTATAGAAAACAAATGAAGATAAAGATAAATCCAAAATATGAAGAGATGAGAAGTTTCATCGAGCGCATCCCGGATGTGTTCGAGCAGGAGGGACGTTGCATCTTTCAGGGACGGAATGTAATCAAGGCTTTTATTGTGAAGTTTGATGGAAAAGACAAGGAAGTGGTGGTGAAAAGATACAAGCGCCCTAACTTCGTTCAGAAGATAGGATATAGTTTCTTCCGCTCTACCAAGGCTTGCCGGGCTTATGAGAATGCTGTCAAACTGCAGGAGGATGGATTTGCTACCCCTGAAGGCTTTGGATATGTTGAGACAAGAGTGAATGGACTTATCGACTATTGCTATTTTATCTCTGATGTAGATAACAGTTTGCCTATTACGGGGCAGTTGAACGATCCGAAGGAATTCAACAAGGTTATGGCTGGTGATTTTGCCCGCTTTGTGAATCGCCTGCATCAGAAAGGTATCATCGATATCGACCTGAACAGTGGTAATGTACTGTATCAGCCTCAGGCTGATGGCCATTATACCTTCTCTCTTATCGACATCAACCGCATGAAGTTTTACACTGGTTATCCACCGATGAAGGAATGTGTGGAAAACTTGACGAGATTCACCGGCAGAATGGATGTCTTTGAGCTTGTAGCCCGTGAATATGTCAAGGCAAGAGGAATGGAAGAGTCTCAGGTTCAGTACTTTATGAATGGTAAGGCAGAACATGACAGACGATGGATACGTCGAAAGAGTTTTACCCATAAGTTTAGAAAACATGAAGGGTAAGTTATTAACAACTATTTATCGATAAATATTTATAAGGAATATGAGTAATCAGGAATATATTCATCAGGCAGAGCACAGAATCTCTGTTGTTATCAATACTTATAATGCATCGCAGCATTTGGCTGAAGTTTTGGAAACCGTAAAAGACTTCGATGAGGTAGTGATCTGCGATATGGAGAGTACGGATAATACATTGGATATTGCCCGTAAATATGGTTGCAAGATCGTTATCTTCCCAAGAGGCAATTATCAGATTTGTGAACCGGCAAGGCAGACAGCCATAGATGCTGCTTCCTGCAAGTGGGTATTGGTGGTTGATGCCGACGAACTGGTAACCCCTGAACTGAAGCAATATCTTTATTCCCTGATAGGGAAGGAGGATGCTCCACAGGGTTTGTATGTTCCACGCAAGAGTCGCTTTATGGGAAGATTCATGCATTGTTTCTATCCTGATTACCAGTTGCGTTTCTTTATCAGGAAGGATACCGTATGGCCAGCCATCATTCATGCCGATCCTGTTATCAAGGGCAGGATAGAAAAGATACCAGCGGCTCATGCTGATATGGCACTTGTTCATCTGGCAGATGACAGTATCGCCAGCAGGATGGGAAAGATCAACCAGTATACAGCGAATGAAATAGAAAAGAAGAAAGACCGCAATTATGGAATGGCAGCCTTGTTCTATCGTCCGTTTGTGCGTTTCTTCCGTGCTTATATACAGAAGGGTGGATTCCGGGATGGTAAGGAAGGATTTATCTGTGCCTGCTATGAAGGAATCTATCAGTTTGTTGCTGTCAGCAAGATTATAGAGGATCGTATGAAAAAACGGAAATAGTTCGTGGCAGTTCATTCTGCTACGAACTGTTTCTGTAGAATTTGGTAGAGTTATCTATACCTTTTATAATATGTGGCATCTTTTGATGAAGTCAGACCAGCGATTCCAAACCTCTTCTTTTGTGATGAGAGCATATTTTGCCAATCTGTCAAGTGCTTCAGTATTGGAGTCCTGGTTTGGTATGTCTGTATAGGCGATACCATCAGCTGGAACATCGTTTTGTGGCAGCCAGGTCTTCTTGTTGGTTGTAGGAGCAACGATGACGAATGATGGTTTTCCGCAGGCGTGCACAATGTGTCTTCCGCCGCCTTCATTTCCAAAGTACAAGGTGATGCGGTTGGAAAGTGCCACAAGCTCTCGCTGGCTCTTTGCTGCAATATCAATATGTACCTGCTGAGGCTTCCCCATTTTCTCATAAATGCGGTAAGCGTTTTCCTTTTCCTTGCCTGGGGCGTAATTGAAGATGATCTGTACCTGAGGATAGGCTTTGATGAATTGCTGGATAGTCCACGCCATTCGGTCTTCATTCCATGTCTTGTAATCTAACTTGGCTGTAACACCTGCCAGGAGAATGGGTTTGGCAAGGTCGATGCCTTGTGACTGAAGATACTGGTCGTAAGCTTTTTGTTCTTCTTCTGTAATATAAAGAGAGAAATGCTCATCTCGTATCAGTTTACCTTCTTTCTCCAAAGGTTTGAGCATAGACAGATTGAATTCTATCATACTTCTGCCGGCACAACTGCGTTCTATCAGATGGTTGAATGCCAGCTTACAATAGCCTTTGTTCAATCCTATGCGGTATGGAGTGGAAGGAGAGAAAAGGGCGAAAAGCATCGTGTTCATGGTACTTCTCATGTCGATGATGACATCGTAATGGGTGGAATGTACCACATGCCATACTTTCCTGATGTATTTAAAGCTATGTCGCTCTTCGTCTGTAAATGGGATTAATCTGTTGATAGAGGGATGACCTTCAAACAATGGACAGATTTTGTCATTCAGTACAAAGTCTATACTGCAATCCGGGAAACTCTTTTTTAAGGAGTTGAGTACCACGGTGGTGAGTATGGCATCGCCCATCTGCCTGAATCTAACTACTAGTATCTTCATTTTATCTTATATAAATTTTGGTGCAAAAGTAAGTAAAAAAAAGAAAGATACCAAATATTTCATCTAATATCTTTCTTTTTCCATTTACTTATTTGCTGTCTGTTTTTTATTTTCCTTCGATAAAGGTCATTCCGCCTGGTCCTACTTCCTCCCGGCAGCGTTCCAGGAGCTGGGCTGGTGATTCGTCGGCATCATCGAAAGGCAATGCTACTACCGTTTTCTTGTCATAATAGTTTGCCATACCTCGGTTAATCCAGTAACCTGGATAGATGGTGATGTCGTGGAATGCATCGGATGGCATCTTTACGGTGAGTGGATTCAGAACCAGATGGTCTGCCTTGCTTTTCTTTACGGCAATTTCACGCTGCTGCATCTGTTGGTCAAACTTCTGCGCGGTTCCCTTACGCAGCAGGGTGAGCGTTCTGTTGGTAGTAGTTGGCTTGGCAGAGATAGACAGTACCAATACCAGCCAGTAGTATACCGGTGTCCACTTGAAGTATCTATCGTATTTCTGTTTGATGGCGTCAATCAGGTTCATCATGGCAACGCTTACCAGTTCCTGAGTAGCCGCTCTGCGCTGGAGGGCACCTGAGAGATAGAAGATATTGAAGCAGAACATCCACAGATGCACATAGAAGTATACATTCTGTACTCTGTCAGCTCCTCTGGATCCCATGGCATAGCTGTTTGGGAAAAAGAAGGCGCTGTAGAGCAGGAAAGAGATGAGCAGATAAAGCCATGGATGAGAAAACTTGAAACGGGATGCTTTGGCTAATCTTGCCAGGAATGGAATGAGAATGGTAAACATGAGTACCTCCATGATTCCAATGGCATCAGCAAGAAATTCCACGCTCTTTCCTATCGCCATAAAGAAGGCAGCAACCACATTCGGCTGATCGGTGACAGTGGCTTGGCGGACTGCATTGCCTGGTGCAAATACGCTGAAAGCAAAGGCGCAGGCATAAATCATAAGGATAGAAATCAGGAAGAAAGGAGTCTTCTTCCTCTCCACCCACATCCATACGATAGCCATAAAGAGAATGGCAGGCATACCCAGACCGGTAACAAAGTTGCCGCCGGCTATGAATATGGCGAGTGCTGCGGAAACCAACGTGATGATGATTTTCGCCATGATGGATTTCGTAAGATGGAATTCGATGAGCAGGGAGGCTAGAAACAGCGAAAGACTATAATATAAGGTATAGTACATCGCTCCGTTATACCAGAAGAATGCATCGTAGAACGACCATACGAACTGTACGGTCATCAATACGAACAGCGTAGAAACGAAAGCGTACTCCAGGTTGCTGATATGTAGCAACCTGCGTAATACTGTATAACCCAGGGTATAGGTGGAAAGAACCAAACCTCCCAATAGAATAATAGGTACAAGCCAGTATTTGCCAAAGATGCCCGGTTGCAATGCCATCAGGAAACATGCTGAGTAAGTACCCTGCCATGTTTGGTAGATATGCATGGATTCATCCCATGCAGCCTGAATGCATGCTCCTAATGAATGGGTGGCGGTCCAAGCCTTGTAGACTGGAGCTCCGAATACATAGTCATCCGCAAACTGATGTAGGTAAGGACCTATTGCCAAGATAGGGATGATAGATAAGATTAGAATACAAATAGCCAATATCGTCTGGCTTTTCAACAATTTCTGATTCATCGTGTTGTTTTTTACTTATTTCTTTCTTTTTACATAGATAATAACAGAGAATCTTGTGTCTTCTTGCACAAACAGTTGTTAAATTATATGAATGTCGGTAAAATTAATAGGGGGATCATGCAAGATTTGCGTCATAAGAGTGTTTAAAGGAAAGATAGATAAAGGTAAATTGTAATAAAAGTTTAGGTATGAAGGTAACATTGCTCATTATTACGTATAATTGGCCAGAAGCCTTAAGAATGGTTTTGGAAAGTGCCATGCATCAGAGTAAAATGCCAGACGAAATTGTTATTGGCGATGATGGATCTACAGCGGAAACAAAGCAGCTTATTGATAGTTATGCAAAGTCTTCGCCTGTACCGGTTGTGCATGTATGGCAGGAAGATAAGGGATTCCGCCGTACTGTCATTCTGAATAAGGCGATAACTAAGGCTACGGGCGATTATATCATCCAGATAGATGGTGACGTGATATTGGATTCTCATTTTGTGGCTGATCATCTGGAGGTTGCCCAAGAGGGTTGCTTTGTCTGTGGCAGTAGAGTGAGACTGGAGGCTTCTGTTTCGAAACGTTTGCTTCAGGATAAGCATGCCCGTTTAAAGCTTTGGAACATGCCATTGCCTTATATGCTGAACAGCATCCGTTCCCGTATGCTGAGAAATTATCTCGCCTTTCGTTATGCCCGCCGCATCGATCATCTGAGAGGTTGCAATATGGCATACTGGAAGGCTGATGCTCTTCTTGTCAATGGATATAATGAGGATTTGAAGCAATGGGGACATGAGGATGGTGAATTTGCCTATCGCCTGCACTTTGCGGGTATCAGGAAGAAAGCCCTCAAGATGGGTGGCATCATGTATCATCTGTATCACCGGGAAGCTTCTAAGACCAATGAACAATATCATGTGAAGGTTTTACAGCAGGTTAAGCTCCACCAGCTGAATTGGTGTCAGAATGGTATTGCTTTAAGAGTGGCTTATTGCTAATATAAAAGAAATGGTCATCATGTAGGAAAACCCTATATGATGACCATTTCCTTTCTTGCTTCAAAATCTGCGATAGTCCTGACGATTTCTTCTGAGATATCATCGGATACGTAAGAGAAGTCCTTGCCGGTTCGGATTGCCTTGAGGAAGGAGAGGAGCATATAGCGCAAGCCTTCTCCATCCAGCTGGTAGAAGTAGCGCTTGTTGTTCTGCGGATTCTCGTATCTCACCTCGAAGTAATCGGTTTTCCACCATGGGGCCGGTACATAGATATAGCCCTTGGTACCTGAAATAATCAATTCGCCTTCCGACTTTACGCCTTGACCAACCTTCAGCGAAGCTACGGCATGAGGATAGAGGAAGGATATCCTGGTGAAGGCATCATAGCGCTTTGCCTCGTCCAGGAAGTGGGTGGCTATCTGTTTGCTGCTGTATTCTGTGCCCAGAAGCTGGAAGATAGGCAGGAGCGCTGTCGGGCCCCAGGCGCAGATACTGTTCCATTCGTAAAGACTCTTCTGGGAATCCTGGGTCGGGTCGAAGTCTACCAGACTGGTACAGGTGGCATCCACCGACATGATATCTCCGATGATACCGCCCTTTGCCAAGAGCAAGAGTCGGTAATAGGCTACGGAATAGGCGGTTTTGATAGAGTCCATCAAGACTACCTTCTTATCTTTTGCTATTGCCTTGAGTTCTTCCCATTGCTGAGGCTGAAGGGTGATAGGCGATTCGCACAGTACGTGTTTGCCGGCTTCTAATGCCTCCTTTATCTGAGCATAGTGCTTGCTTGGGGCAGAGATGACATAGAGCGCATCGCTTTCGTCCAGGAGTTCCTGGAAACTGGCTGTCTGCTTTTCCTCTGCCTGCAGATTCTCTGAGAGATATTGGTCGTTGAGACAGAATACCTTTCCTGCCTCAAATCCATTGACATATTGGCTTTCCCGCTCTATCTTGTTGAGGATAGGCGATTCGCCAACCAGTCCGAGGCGAACCACCTGCTGCTCGCTTCTGATCTCCGTGCTCGATACGCCCTGAGTGCGGTCTAGATAAATCACCTTGCAATAGGCGTTGAGATAGTCAAACTTGCCTCTCCAGTCAGAACCTACGGTAAAGATATCTACGTCTAGTCGCTTGATGTCATCAATTTTCTGTCCCTCGTATTCCTCGATGATGATTTCATCGGCAATGCCGGTGGCACGTACAGCTTCCACACGTTCCATAAGTGACTGCTGTACATTGATTTTGCCTCGCTCACGGTCGAAGGTATCCGAGGTTACGCCCACGATAAGGTAGTCGCCCAGAGCCTTGGCGCGCTCCAGGAGACGGATATGACCATAATGAAGCAGGTCGTAAGTACCGTATGTGATAACTTTAACCATAAGTTTCTCTATCTTGAAAGTTCTCTATACCTTATTATATATATTATAGCTGCCCCTTTATAGCAGTCCCTTAGCCTGCATATCCTTCAGTGCATTAACGAGTGTTGTGTTGTCTTCCGGACTCAGGTTGCCGAGATGACCTACACGGAATACCTTTTCTGCCATATCGCCACCATTAGGACAAACCCAGATGCTATATTCATCTTTCAACTTCAGGAAGATGTCGTAGGCAGAGGCGTTCAGTGGATGCAGAGGAGTAACGGCATTCGACATCGACTTAGATACGATGGTAAATGGCAGGTCCTTGATCTTGCTTCTGAAATCTTCGGCAAGCATCTTCATGCGCTGGTTCTCGCTCTCCACGCCGCCATTGCGCTCTATCTCTTTCAGGCGGGCATGAATCTGCAGTAAGGTTCCTACGGCTGGGGTGAATGGCGTCTGTCCACGCTCACCATTCTTCAAGGCATCCTTCAGGTCGAAGTACATTGACTTCACCTTGTTTGCCTCTACTCGCTTGATAGCCTCTGTATCGAGAATGATGACAGAGATGCCTGGAGGACATGCCAGTGCCTTCTGTGAACCCGTAATCATTACGTTCACGCCGAGTTCCTTCATGTTGAATGGGTCAGCGAGGAATGAACTGATGGAATCTACTGCCAGGAAAATATGGTTGCGATGACAGAAGTCGCTGATCATCTGGATGTCGTAGAGTACGCCGGTAGAAGTCTCATGCAGGTTGACGAGGAAGCCGGTGTAGCCTTGTCCCTCGTAGGGTTTGAGGTCTTCTGCCGTGAGTGGAGTACCCATCTCAAGTTTGATTTCTGTATGTGGTATCTCATGAATTTCACAGAGTTGTACGAAACGGTGACCGAAGCTACCGCCATTCACTACCAGTACCTTGTCGGCAGGAGTGAACACATTCATGACCACAGCTTCCATAGAGGCTGTGCCCGAACCTGTGATAAAAACTGTGCGGGCATCGTCTGAAGCCTTGGCAAACTGCTTCATCAATTGTTCGTTCTCCTTCATGATAGCGGAGAACTCTGCTGTTCTGAAATAAGGTACCTGCTCAGCGCCGATGGCTCTAACCTCATCGCTTGCCATCACAGGTCCTACTGTAAAATTAAGCATATCTTATTTATCCTTTCTTGATTCTTCCAAATGTCTTGATGCTGGTATATTTACGCCAGAGATTCAGCTTTCTCTTCTTCGGCACTCCATGGCGGCGAATGTAGTCTTCAGCGCCATCGAGCATGCGCTGGCATACGTTGCCGTCCAGATATGGGTCGTAGTTGTCTACTATCCACTGTCGCTTGGCTATCGCCTCAGAATCTGTGAGGGCATGGTCGTAGGCGGCAATCAGCTGACCAGGTTCCGTGATGTTCTCCCAGTAGATGTCCTTGGATATGGTGCCGAGGGTGATTACTGGGCGAGAGAGCAGCAGGAACTCATAGATGGTAGAAGAGGTATCGCTGATGAGCGTATCTGCCATCAGCTGATATTTCGTCACGTTTTCTCCCTTGTCGATGAAGAGAACATCCTTCTTGTTTGCTGCCCATTCACGGTATTCATCTACCCATTCCTGGTGGGTAAGCGGATGGAACTTCATTACTACCAAGGCATTGCGCTCCTTAGCCAGCTTGCCCAGTTCTTCCTTGATATAAGGCAGGGAAGTGAGTTTTGGCGAGAAGGTTGGGGCATAGAGAATCAGCGTCTCCTTGCCGCTTTCCCTAAGCAGTTTCTCTCGGTCGGCATCATATTTATGCAGGTTTGCCTTGATCCAATCCTGTTTAGGCCATCCGGTCTCCAATACCTCGAAATCGCCATATTTCTTAGCCAGAGCCTCGAAGTGGGAGGTGAAGTAAGGACCTTGGGTAAAATAGGTATCGAAGTAACGGCGGATAATCCAATGGTCTTTCTTCTCTGCGGCATAGCCGTGGAATACCTGTATCTTGACGCCTGGCAGATAGTAAGGCACAATGTTGCCTGGCACATAGATAGCCTCTGGCTGGAAGTCATAGACTTCCTGAATAGAGTTGGTCCATTTCACCTGGTCGGCGTATGGAAAACTGTCTATCTTTGGTTTGTGGATATACCACAATATCTCGTGTGGCAAATGCTGCTTTGTCACATGTTCTTGTATCGGATTAAGTATGTCTATGGCATACTTGTTTTCACAGAAAAGAACTATTCTCATGATTCTTTAGGAATTACTTTACCGTTTTTGATTTCATATCGCTTGTCAAACTCCTCCCGGGTTCGCTTCCATCTGTTATGCGTCCATAAATAATAAGGTGGATTCTTGCGGATGGTTTCTTCCAGCATCTGGAAGAAGCGGCGGGTAATCTCGTGCTCCGGCAATGAGTTGGGTTCACGGGTGATAAGCTTGTAAGTGGCAGTATAATAGCCTCGCTTCGGGCGCGACATTTCTACATAGAACACGGCATCGTTCATCTTCCTCATGATTCTCTCGCCGCCGGTAAACACCGGGGTTTCGGGATGGTTGAGGAAAGGAAGCCACAGGTGGATGTTCTCCCACTTAGGCCCCTGGTCGCTGATGTAGCCGAAGATGCTCATGATGCCTTTGCGCTTGTAATCCACCAGATAGCGGAGAATGTCTTTCTTGGGCACTACCACGCCATTCTCCTCGTGAGAACGGATGCGCTTGAAGAGTTCGTCGAAGGCATGGTTGCGAAGAGGATGATAGATGAGACCCATCTTGCGGGATTTTGGCAGTTCGATGCCTACACATGAGAGCCACTCCCAGTTGCAGTAATGGCCTAGGATGGCTGCCACATTCTGACCTTCCTGGAAACATTGCTCCACCTCCTCGCTGTTGATGACCTGGAATCGCTGGCGCAACTCCTTGTCGCTGATGCTGAGCAGTTTGACAGCCTCGAAGAAGTAATCGCTGAACCAGCGATAGAACTTCTTCTCGATGTCAACAATCTCTTCTTCTGATTTCTCAGGAAAAGAGGTGGTGAGATTCTTACGCACAATGCCTCTGCGGTACTTGATGACGCGATACATCATGAAGTACTCGAAATCGGCAATGCAATAGAGTAACCTGAACGGTAGCAGCGATATTGCATAAAATAATGCATAAACAATCTTAACCATCAACAAAACTATTAATTGTTAATTATTAATTCTCAATTATATTACACCTGCTGCATATCGTGCAACTTCTTGTAATATCCGTCTTTTCCAATCAGCTCGTCGTGTGTACCACGCTCCACAATCCTTCCCTCATGCAGTACGCAAATCTCGTCTGCATGCTTGATGGTACTCAGTCGGTGGGCTACAGCCACGGTGGTACGGGTCTTCATCAGTTTCTCCAAGGCATCCTGAACCAGACGCTCGCTTTCGGTATCCAGAGCCGATGTTGCTTCGTCGAGGATGAGGATAGGAGGATTCTTGAGGATGGCACGGGCGATGCTTACACGCTGGCGCTGACCACCGGAGAGTCTGCCGCCACGATCACCGATTCCGGTATCGAAACCATGTTCCGACTTGGTAATGAACTCGTAGGCATTGGCTATCTTTGCCGCATTGGCGATATCTTCATCGGTAGCATCGGTCTTGCCGAAGCGGATATTGTCCTTGAAGCTGGCATTGAAGAGGATTGCCTCCTGGTTCACATTACCTATCAGCTGGCGGAGGTCGTGCACGGCAAGGTCTTTCACATTGATGCCGTCGATGAGCACTTCGCCCTCCTGTACATCGTAGTAACGAGGTATCAGGTCGAGCATCGTACTCTTTCCGCTACCGCTCTGTCCCACCAGTGCGATGGTCTTTCCCTTAGGAATCACGAGGTTGATATCCTTCAATACATAAACCAGTTCATCGTTCTGATGGTCAGTATAGGCGAAGGATACATGGCGGAACTCTATCTGATGCTCAAAGCTGGCGATATGGTCAGGGTTCTCCTTGTCCTTGATTTCTACCTCTGCCTGAAGAATCTTGTCGATACGCTCCATGCTTGCCAATCCCTTCGGGATATTATAGCTCGCCTTGGAGAATTCCTTCAATGGGTTGATGATGCTGTAGAGCATCACGAGATAGAAGATGATGGTAGGACCGTCGATTCTTCCATAGTCCAATACCAGAATACCGCCAAACCATAATACCACTACGATAAGGATGGTTCCCAGGAATTCGCTCATCGGGTGAGCCATCTGCTGACGGATGTTCACGCGCATGATGTTGTCGCGATAGCTGCTGTTCACCTGGTTGAAGCGCCAGTTCATCTTATCCTCTGCGCAGAAAGCCTTGATGATGCGCAATCCGCCCAGGGTTTCTTCCACCATACTCATCGTATCGCTCCAGAGAGCCTGTGCTTCTGTACTTTTTGCCTTCAGCTTCTTGCCCACGAATCCCATGAACCAGCCGAATGGTGGTACAAAGATGATGGTGAAGAGGGTGAGCTGCCAGCTGATGCAGATCAGCGTGATGAAATAGAAGAGAATCAGGATAGGATTCTTGAAGAGCATGTCGAGTGAAGACATGATGCTGTTCTCCACCTCCTGCACGTCACCGCTCATTCGGGCGATGATATCTCCCTTGCGCTCCTCGCTGAAGAAACCAAGAGAAAGCGAGGTGATCTTCTGATAGAGCTGGTTGCGGATATCGCGGACGATACCTGTACGGATAGGGATAATAGTGGCTGAAGACAGGAAGTAGGCTCCCGTCTTGAGGAAAGTCATGAAAGCAAGGAATAAGCCGATGACCAGAAGGGCTAAGGAGGCACTATGTGCCACGATAAACTCCTGGATATAGTAATACAGGTTGTTGGTAGCTACCTCCTTGACGGTATCAAAACTTCCATCCCATTCCATGTAGTCATTGGCACGGATACCACCGTCTACCTGGAACAGAATCTGCAGGATTGGTATCAAGGCTGCAAACGAAAAGATGTTCAATACCGCAGACAGGATATTGAACAGAATAGACAGCCCCAGATACTTCTTGTATGGAGGGACGAATCGGCGTAAGATTTGCAAAAATTCCTTCATAGGTGCAAATATAGTGCTTTTTAAGAAAACCGCCAAATTTTTAGCGGTTTTCTTTTGGTTTTCTTTGTTTTTTCTTCTTCAAAGAGCGATAGAGTATATTTTCACTTCTTTTTCTGAAGAAGCATTCTTACTCTTTTAGAGGGACATTCTTACTCTTTTACTTCTTCTCCGAAGAGAGTTGCAGAAGTAGAGCCGGTGATGCGGACCTTTACGAATTCTCCGATGTGGTGGTTGCCCTTGTCGATGACTACCGCCTTGTTCTGCTCGGTACGACCCATCATCTGCTCACGGCTGCGCTTGCTGAAGTTCTCGATGAGGATGGTGAATTCCTTGCCCTCATCCTTCTTGTTCTGTTCGGCGCTCACCTCGGTCTGCAGTTTGATGAGTTCGTTGAGGCGGGCTATCTTGGTTTCCTCAGAAACGTTGTCTGGCAGATGCTTGGCAGCGTAGGTGCCTGGGCGCTCTGAATACTTGAACATGAAGGCGCTGTCGAAGCCTACTTCCTTCACCAGCGAGAGGGTTTCCTGATGGTCTTCCTCGGTTTCGTCGTGATAACCCACGAAGATGTCGGTGGTGATGCCGCAGCCAGGGATGATGCGCTTGATGTCGGCGATGCGCTGTAGATATTCCTCACGGGTGTATTTGCGGTTCATCAGCTTCAATATCTTGTTGCTTCCGCTCTGTGCAGGGAAGTGGATGTGCTTGCAGAGGTTTGGCTCATCGGCGATTGCCAGGAGAATGTCCTCGGTCATATCCTCTGGGTTAGAGGTGGTGAAGCGTACACGCATGTCCGGTACAGCCTGGGCTACCATGTGCAGGAGTTCGGCGAAGGAAAGACTGCCTTCCTCACGCTTGCCTGATGGAGAGAGACCATAGCTGTTTACGTTCTGTCCCAGAAGGGTAACCTCCTTGAAACCACGGTCGTGCAGGTCGCGCACCTCTCGCAGGATGCTTTCCGCATCACGGCTGCGCTCACGCCCACGGGTATAAGGAACGATGCAGTAGTGGCAGAAGTTGTTGCAACCACGCATGATGCTTACGAAACCGCTCACTCTGTTGCCGCCGATGCGCTGAGGCACGATGTCACGGTAGGTCTCGGTCTTGGAAAGTTCGATGTTGATGGCGTTGGTTCCCATCTCGCACTGCGCAATCATATCCGGCAGGTTGAGATAGCTGTCTGGTCCACAGACAAGGTTGGCATAGTGGTTCTGGATGAGGTCATCCTTCACGCGCTCAGCCATGCAGCCCAATACGCCGAGAATCACCTTTCTGCCCTTTTTCTGCTCTGCATGGAGGGTGTCGAGGCGATGATAAATCTTGTTTTCCGCATTCTCGCGGATACTGCAGGTGTTCAGGAAGATGGCATCAGCCTCTTCTTCTTTCTCACAAATCTCGTAGCCTGCCATCTGCATCACAGAGGCAACTACCTCGCTGTCTGCCACGTTCATCTGGCAGCCATAAGTCTCAATAAATAGTTTCTTCATTGTTCTAGATGAATTCTATTCAAATTAATGTTGTTATTATATATATGTATCTGTCTTTATCTGAATCTCAATCGGGATGATGAGTTGTTTTCTATCATGTGCTTGGATACTGCCATCAGGGCGAAGTAGAGAACAATGCCCGAAACGAGTCCTGCCACAGCATCAATGAGATAATGTGCCTGGATATAAACGGTGGCCAGACACAGGAAAATGTAGAATGGCAACATCGCATAAACCAGTTTGTGCTTGCCCGTATGCCAGCCCAACAGCATGATGACGGTACTTACACCTACATGCGAACTAGGGAAGGCTGCCGTAGGACGTTCGCCTGCGGCCTTGGCATCTTCTACGAGTTGATAGAATATACCATCAGTATAGCCTGGTGTTGGCAGACAGTTGCTGTGGCTGTTGAAGTAATCGCCCATTGCCGGGAAGATTCCCTGCGCGATGTCTCTGACTCCCACGGCATCAAAATAGAACGTCGGTCCTACTACCGGTACGAAGATGTAGATGACATAATAGATGAAGAAGCTAGCCAGCACCACAAAAGATGCACGCTCAGCCTCATAGTATCTGCAGAAAAAATAGTAGAGTACGATAACTGCTATCATCGGATAGTACATGAAGTAGCCCATCGACATCAGTTCGCTCACTACTGCCCATGGCATTGCCTTGGCAAAGAGCAGGGCAGGCTGACAGCCGAAGAGGTCCTGTTCCCAGCCGGCGAAAAGATGGTCCTGGTTGGGGAACATCCGGTTGATTTCGTAAGTGTCTGGATACCACCAGGCAAGCAGAGCTATCTGTGCCATGATTCTTACCATCTTGGTTATCCTGCAAGGTGCCATTCTGTAAACTGCCCATAGGGCTGCAGTCATGGCGAGAACCCTCAGTCGTCCCCAAAGCATTTCTTCCGGGTTAACCAGCTTGGTATAGGTAAAGAGCATGGTAATGACAGTAACAGCCATATATCCCAGCATCACCCATTCCAGTGGTAGAAGACCCTTCTTTGGGTTCTTTTCTATCTTAAAATAATCTTTTATCACGGTGTTACTTTGAACTTTGAGATTTGAACATTGAACTTTATGATATGTTTTACAGCCATCCGTTATCCTTGTACCACTTGATGGCGAGTTTCACGCCTCTTTCCAATGGATAGTGAGGGTGGTAGCCCAGTTCGTCCATGGCTGGCTCGATGTCACATCGCCAGTTGCGCTGTTTCAGGATGTTGTACTTGTCATTGTTCAGAGCCGACATCTTTCCTGTTAACCTTCCGATATATTCACCGAAGAAGGTGACAATGCGCAGCACCCAGATAGGAGCCTTGATGCGCAGCATCCATGGATTACCCAATTCCTTGTGAATCAGGCCGCTGAAGGCAGCCGACTGATATACCTCGCCATCGCTGAGGAAGTATTTTCTGCCGTTCATACCATGGTCTAGGGCAAGGAAAACTGCCAGCACCACATCCTGAACATACACGAAGGTGATGTCCTGGCGCTTGTATCCTACAGCAAAGTCAATATGCTGCTTGATGCTCTTTGCCATCAGGAAATAGTCTTTCTCTCTAGGACCATACACGCCGGTAGGTCGCAGGATGATATAGGGGAAGTTGTTGCCGATGCTGTCAAGATAGCGTTCTGCCTCCAGCTTGCTCTTGCCGTATGCCGTGTTTGGCCTAGGCACATCATTCTCACAGATTTCCTGATAAGGCTGCTCCTCACGGATGGCTCCGAAGATGCTGAGCGAACTGACGAAGACAAATCGCTTGATAGGCATTCCGAGATGCAGGATTGCATTCACCAGGTGTTTGGTTCCCTCTGTGTTAACCCTATAAAAGTCTTCTGCATGCAGGCACTTGGTAGCGCCGGCTGCATGCACTATATAGTCGAACTCATGCGGGGCGAGTTCTTTCTCCAACTCTTCCTCTGAAGAAAGGTTGAGATTGATGAAATGGATGCGTTCGTCTTGCAGATACTTCCTGCTGCTGGTAGGGCGTACTGCCGCCCAGGTTTCCATGCCTTGTCGCAAGGCTTCTTCCACGATGTAACTGCCGATAAAACCCGACGCACCCGTTACTAGAATCTTCATTAATTATTAATAAAATTGCAATTTTGGGTGCAAAGATACTATTTTTTCATGAGTTATCCGCCATGTTATGCTAAAATTATTTTAAATTCTTCTGTTTCTTCATCAGAAAGTATTATCTTTGCAGCTATGACTCAAGTTTCAGGTTTTATATTGTCTCCTGTAGATGCAGTTTCGGATAGATTCACGGAAATCTCCGAGTTCTCTACCAGCGGTTTTAATGTCCTGCTCCGTGCCAAGCGCAACGGTCAGTGGTGGATATTGAAATCGTTGAAGCCTGATGTGTGTCATGATTCTACCTTCCTGCAGCTTCAGCAGAAGGAATATGACATTCTTGCCCGTCTTGACCATCCCGGTATTGTGAAGGTTGAAGGGTTGGAGGAAGTTGAGGGATACGGCAGATGTATCGTGATGGAATGGATAGACGGTGTGACGCTTGATGAATGGCTTACCCAAAGGCATTCCGGTTTTGAACGCAGGCAGATAGCCCGCCAGCTTTTGCAGGTGATGGAGTATGTGCACAATCAGCAGATTGTGCATCGCGACCTGAAACCTACCAATATCATGATAGCCCGTAACGGAGGTACGATCAAGTTGATTGATTTCGGGCTCTCTGATGCCGACAGCTATACCATTCTGAAAAGCCCTGCCGGTACCGAAGGGTATGTTTCGCCTGAGCAGCAGGAGGAGAGTGTGCCTGATGTGCGCAATGATATCTACAGCCTGGGAGTCATCTTGAAGGAGATGCGGCTGGGATGGTCTTGCCGTTGGGCTGTCAAAAGATGTTTTCTTCCTTTAGGGTATCGGTATCCTAATGTGTTAGCTTTAAGGATGCATATTCAGTCGCTTCATCGTCGCCTAATAGCTTTAAACTGTCTTCTCGCTTTTTTAGTTTTGGGCACATCAGGTATTGTTTTATATAATAAGGTGGTAAAGCCAGAGATACTATACGATGTGGTTGCTCAGTTTACTGTTGGCAATCTGGTATATAAGTCGTGGGGTGGCGGTTTGGTTACAGTAAGTGCTGCCAATGATAGAGATTCTGTCATCGAGATACCAGCTACCGTGAAATATCAGGGTGTAAGTTATCGAGTAGATGAGTTGGAGGATAGTGCTTTTGCTGTGCATCCTTTCCTGAAGCGGGTCGTGATGCCAGATAATCCTAAGCTACATGTGATGAAACATATCTTTGACGGCAGTCCTAATCTGGAGAGTATATATTTCCGTAGCAAGACGCCACCTAGGTTGGGAAATGCAATCTGGAAGGTGACGATGGATGATATCTTTAAGCCTCTTAGTTTTGGAAAGGTAATTCTCTATGTTCCTCAGGGAAGCAAAGATGCTTATCGCCGTTCTCCGTGGGGGCGCTTTGTTTATATTGTGGAGTTTGAGAAATGACAACGATAAAATTAAAAATGGCACTCCCTGTTTTTGAGGGGATGCCATTTCTTTGTTAAAAGGATATGGTTTGAGATTCATATAGAATCTCAGACCGCAGGGATGTTATATCTGTCCTGCTCTAATATCCTGGGTTCATAGAAATGATTCAAATGACTATAAATACGCTTTCAGATTTTATTTTATCTCCCAAATCAATCTTTACTTTCTGACTGCAAAAATACATAAAAAGAACGAAAGAGGATTGGTTCAAAACGGTTCAATTTCAGTTTGTTGCAATAAAAGGTACATTTTTTGTGGGAAAAACGGCAAATATTGCTTATCTTTGCAATCTGTAAAAAGCAAATAGATGAATATATAATGATGGAAGATTATAAAAAAGAAGATTTTGATAGACTCAAGAATGAGGTCGAAACGCTGGTGGGACGAAAGATTGTTTCACCAAGGGATTTTGATTTCCTTTCCCGACAGATAGAGGGTTATACCCAGGAAACGGTTTCGGTGAGCACGCTGAAGCGTCTGTGGGGATATGTGGCATGTTCCTGCAAGCCGAGCAGGTTCAATCTGGAATTGCTCTCTCGCATGGTGGGATATCCCAGCTGGAATGCGTTCGTAGAGAGTAAGAATGCTGTTGCTTCCAGCCGATTCTTTATCAAGAGCAAGTTGATTGCTGATGCTCTTGTCGTAAATGATCTGGTTAGACTGACCTGGCAGCCCGGTCGTATTCTTACCATCAAGTATCTGGGAAATGACAATTTCAAGGTGATGGAATCGCTGAACAGCAAACTGGCTGCCGGGGATACGTTTACCTGCCACCAGTTTGTGGCTGATGAGCCTCTTTATCTTTCCAACCTGACCCATCTCGGCATTCCTCCCTGCAACTATGTGGCAGGACAGAATGGAGGCATCAAGTGGAATGTTCTTGAAGGATAAAACTGTACGGTTCTTTCACCATATAATCAAGGGTCTATACGCCACCTGTTCATCGTGGCATATAGACCCTTGTCGTTTCCTGTGAAGTGTGGGTGAATATACTGAAGAAAAATCCCTCATCCCGCTGAGAAAGCAGGATGGGGGCTTTAGTATTATTAGACCAATAATGATGTTAATTTCATTCAAATATTTTGGCGTTATCAAGATTTTTCTATATATTTGCATCCAAAAGAATTTAAATGTGAATCAAATGGTCAAGCATTTATATATAATAGCAGGTTGTAATGGAGCAGGCAAAACGACTGCTTCTAAGACGATTCTTCCCAAATCTTTGCTCGTTAAGGAATTTGTTAATGCTGACGAAATTGCAAAAGGTCTCTCGCCTTTCAATCCTGAAGGAGTAGCGATAGAAGCAGGGCGTTTGATGCTTAGGAGGATAGAAGATTTGCTGGAAATGGGTGAATCGTTCTCCATAGAAACTACTTTAGCAACCAGATCTTATATTAACCTGGTGCGCAGAGCACAAGAAAAAGGGTATGTTGTGCATCTCTTGTTCTTTTGGCTGGATAGTATTGAGCTTGCAAAAAGACGTGTAGCTGATAGAGTAGCGAGTGGTGGGCATAACATTCCTTTGCCTGTAATTGAACGTAGGTATAAGGCTGGACTTAAGAATCTTTTTGAGATATTTATGAAAGAAGTGGATATTTGGATTCTATTTGATAACAGTTTAAATAAAGGAGAACGTGTTGCTTTCGGAGGTAGACAGCTTCCAACGAAGATTAAGGATATTGTTAAATTTAATATAATTAAGGATTATGAGTGAAAGTGAGATTGAGGGCTTTATCAACAAAGTTGAATTAGGTTTAGTTGAAGCTCAGCATGATATGTTGGTAGAAAAGGCTTTATACAATCGTCCTGTGGTCATTAGTGACGGAAATGGCGGGGTAGTAGAAGTTTCTGCCAAGCAATTATTAAATTAGAAAATATTTTATCATTCTTTTAACCAGTGTCGCCCTTTACCTTTGCTTTACCCTTCGGTCAGCGATTTTCAAATCCGCTACGCACCGGAGGCCGTTGGTTCAGGGCGTGCTGCTTACATTCTGCCTGCGTTCTGCTTCTGTTCTTTCCTTCGGCAGAGGAGAAAAAACTGCAGAAAGCAGTGATGTAGATTACGAATATCACCATATAATCAAGGGTCTATACGCCACCTTTTCATCGTGGCATATAGACCCTTGTCGTTTCCCGTGAGGTGCGGGGGGATTTGACAACCAAATTGTTGGGGATTGCAAATCCCCAGAACAAGAATCGGTTGGGACATTTCTTGACGGCGGATTACAAATCCGCCGAAACGCCTAGCATGGGATGAACGACATATCCGGCGGAGCGATAGAAAAAACACTTTTCTCCTACCTATATTTTGTAGAAGTTTATTTATAATATATTCTTGTACCACATTCTACAGATTTGAAATCATATTCGAGAAATTGCGATGCTTTGTGATAAGAACTATTCATATAAACTTGATCAGCAGCAGTCCAACAATACCAAGCTTCTGCGGTTTCGCCACCATTCATAACTTTCTGGTCTTTTGACAAAACCAAATCGATGTCCTTGGTTTTGCAACCATAAAAGGTACCATTCTTTCCGACATTATCATATACTTTTGTAAGATTGCCTAAAACTACTTTTTGAAGCTCTGTACAATCTGAAAAAGCATTTACCTCGATTTCTGTAACATCTGGGAGGGCTATGGATTTCAGCATGGTCCATCTCATAAATCCTCCATAAGGAATCTTCTTACATCCTATCAAAGTAAGGTTTATACTCCCCTTCTTTGCTTCTTCAAGTCCGGAATGTATTGCATCAAATGTATTTTCATCCACATCGGGAGCAAGAATGAGATTGATGTAAGTCTTGCCCGCATACAATTCCTTCTTGACGTCTTCCACAATTTGATCGTAAGTGAGATTTTCGTCAGCCAGCGAAACAACAGTAGCATCCAGTGCATAACTCTTAGCATTTTTTGTTTCTTGCGTGAATTTATAAGTTGTCAAAGGAACTTCCCCATATTTCACATCGACTCTGGAATATGGTACAAAAGTACCATATAAATAGGCATTGCCCTTTTCATCAGATGTAAGGGCATATTTTTGATCCCATTTCATATCGCTGCTGCCCGCAGGAGTGTATTGATTGATGTCAACTGTTATTTGCATATTTGGCATAGTTGCAATGCGCAAGCGTGAATAGTTGCGTGTTGCTCCGGAAAAATTTACGGTTATACTCTGACCATTAGGGGTGATATTGGCTTTTCCCTCGATATATTCATCCGTTCCTGCAACCTTGCCTTCTTTCAAAACTAATTCGCCAGCTTCCCATTTGTAGTTAGGGGCATAATATACATGAGGAAAGGTTGGCGCTTCGTCTTCTTTATAAGACAGCTCGCCACTTGCCAATACCCAGCTACTGCCATTATATTTAAAAGCAGCATACTGAGTCCCTAAAGTCTTACTAGTCATCTCCAGAAGCAACTCATCTCCTTCTGCCCATGAAGTCTTGCCAGGATCAGGTGTACCTATAGCACGAGTCTGTGAATCTCCGAATGCAGGAAATTCACCAACAACCAACTGTACGTTGTTTTTGGCTGTTGTTGCGGTTGTTTCTTCTATATCACTTGTGCATGACGCCATTACTATTGTAACGACAGCCAGCATGATGTATTGAAATATCTTTTTCATATTCTTTCCTCCAATTATTTGAGATCATCTTCATTTGTCCAACCTTTCAAATCATCTACACTGATTCTGGTCAGTTTCACTATATCTTTTCCGACATCGAGTTTGTAGGTGTAGCGTTTACCCTCTTCAAAGTCGGTAGGCATCTTCATTTTAGCATTAAAAATATTGTCGCCTATCTTGAATCTCAAGAAGACTTCATCTTTAATGTATGAACCAGGGATAACGATTGCAGAAAACATACCATCGTCATGCTTATAGGCTTTTACCCAAGCAGGATTAGCAGTAGGTGTAATCATGACAAATTGCCCTCGGGCTCGGTCGTCTCTGTTAAAATAAACGCTGGTGTGTTTAGAATACACTTGTGGTTCACTAATATCCATATTAGGATAATCTGCAGTTCCAACATGATATACTATTGTAACCAGCGACATGCGATGCTGCATAGGAATTCTTAAATCGTACCGAGGAACATCGTACCAATATCCAGTTATGAGATCAGCGTTTTTCAATTTATCTTCGCTGCTTTGGTCTGTTTGTAAATCATACTGTAGATTATTTTTCCCAAAATCCGTGTCAGATGGATATACAGCCAAAATAGTATGTTGTTCGTATCCATTTAACCAACGAAAACTTCCTGTACGAGACCAGGTTTCGCCATTAAAAGAAAGAAAAGCCGCATTACCAGGATCAGAATCCGTAAATATACTTACTTTCAGTTTATCTTTATCCTCCCAATTTTCACCGTCTCCCAATGTATTGACACGAGTCTGCATACCTCCAACAGAGAAAGTGGCATTGATTTCCTGCCCTTTCAGCGTTGGAGCCATATCTTCATTTTGCGTACATGCTGTAAAGCCCATAGCCATAAGGCCCATTACCACATAGGAAATTCTTTGTTTTATCGTCTTCATAATCTTCAGTTTTTTATTGTTAGTGAGTTAGTGAGCGGCCAAGCTCACTAACCCTGTATTTCCTATTTTCAGTACCTTATTATTCTATTTCTGCATCGAGAGATTCATTGTCTGTGCCAATACCCCAACCCGTTATGTTTGCATTTCCTATTACTATACTATTATTTCTAACAGTGATAGTATAAGTATATTTTTTACCACCTTCGAATCCATTTGGTAGGGGTATCTTTGTTGTATAATTGTTAATAGTATTTTCGTTATACAACACACTACAACTAATGGTCAATTTTTTGTTTTCGAACTGTTGCGGGAAGAGTATGAACTTGCAGACCCTGAGATCGGTCAAAAGACCTGTTACTGGTAAGGTTTTTAGGGAAGAAGTCCCTGTGACTTCTGTCGCACCTGTTTTTACATTTATCTTACCCTGTGTCTTTATCTTGTCCAATGTTATACTTTGAAGATTACTCTTGCTGCTCTCAATACCTTCTCCTGCACAGACCGTAAATTCTATCATACTCATCTTGTGCTTAAAGCGATGGTCTTTCTCTGGCAAGGATTCACCCACATTATTCAAGTCAGTGAAATTAACCATTGGAGATGCTTTGCTGGCTGTTGCTCCCGAGGCAAAGAGAAAATCGTTTGCTAATAAGGTATTACTTGGATTGCTGTAATCAATAGTCCAATCATTTTTTAACCAACCATCTTCATCGAATTTGTCATTATTGGGGTCATCAATGTATGGATAATACGCACTGAATGTCTGTTCCGCGTTATCTCTAAAATAAATAGGATTTGCCGAAACGAATTCACCATATCTGTCATATTCATACTTAACATTTGTTCCTTTTGTGTTTCCTGCGGAAGTGACATACACACCGATAGCGTCGCCAGTTGTCCATCTGTCGTTGTCTGCAGTTCCACGGGTTTTGATATTGTTGGAAATATCCGCCTTTACTGTGGCTGCAACAGGACCATTGTTGCCGATACCGTCTTCTTCGTTAGCGCAAGCTGCAAACAGCAATGCTGCGGCAGCAATGTATAAGAATCTAAATTTCTTCATATATCTTGTTATTTAAGAGTTGTTATTGTGCTATATGTTCATTATTGTCTCCTGCCTCTGTCCAAGGCTTAATGCTTCCAGAAATATCTACGGCAGAACGACTCAATTTTACTACTGTATAGTGGTATCTGTTGCCACCCTCAAGTTTTGCAGGCATTGTCCATACGAAAGGAGCGTCGTAACCATTGTTGAGGTCAAACTCTATCACTCGGCTTGCTTCTTCTGTAGGGAGCAGGATTGCCTCATACAGCTTGCCAGCTTGGGTAGTTTTCATCTTGATGTCCGTAGGATTTCCTTCACCAGAGATGGTCCCATCCGCAAGATTGAAAGTGGCTTTGGTATTCTGACCTTTCACTGTCACAGTCATTTTCTTAAGGTCTTCTTGCGTGAGACCGTTACCTGGTTGAACATCCAAAACAAGATTGCTTAACTTATGGTAGAACTTCAAGAATACCTGTGGCGTAGCTTTGTTGCAGCCTTCTGTCTTGGCATACATGAAGTCGATAGCTTCTTGTTTCCCTTGGTCTGTTACATCAAGTGCTACCTTGTAATCATTGACAGTGGTCTGTGGATAGTAAGAATAGAAGTCCACATCTCCATCTATCGGGAAGAAAACAGTCTTACCTCCAGAAACAGGTGAAAAGCCTATACTTCCACTTGTCTGATAGCAAACATTGTCAACACCCTCTTGGATTGCATCTGCCGAGAGAGGCTGTTTGGTACCTGTCATGAAGATACCGATCATGTCACCATCAGCCCAGGCTAAACCGGCAGCACGGGTGTTTACGCTAATACCACCAGTAAACTGCACGGCTACCTTATCGTTCTGGGTAGAAGGTGCGGTGTCTTCTGTACTGCATGAAACCATTGCACCTGCCAAGAGTGCAAGGGCGAAAAACTTAGTCATCTTTTTCATCTTATAAACATTTTAAAAGTTATTATTATTATTATTTGATTTCTACTTCTTTGTTAAGGTCTTTCCAGTTGTTGATGTCCGATTCCAGATATATCTTCGGCTGCATCTCTTCCAGCTTGAACCTTAGCTCATACTTTCCTCCAGCCTTCATCACAGGAGCGGTGATGTCGTATTCCAGCAAGGTTGCGTTAGGGAGCAGGAGACGAAGATAGATGTGGGAGGCTTGGCTTCCCAGTATGGTCGGCATCAGTCGGATGACTTCCGATTGCAAAGTTGATCCGGTAGACAGGATAGTAGGAAGTTCCACTTCCGTTGGCTCTATGCCCGGCAAGCCGTAATCGCCATCGCTATTCTTCTGCGTAGGGAACAGACATCCGGCACAGTCCAACGCCTTGCCATTCATCTCCGTTCCTTTCGGCACATTTTCAATGATGATGGTCAGTTCCGAAAGCACGCTCCTGATAGGATTCTTCACCACCTGACTTCCTTCCTTGTTGTCTATCTTCACGTCGGTTACTCCGAAATAGGCATTGTTCTTCACATCCTTGGGATTGGTCAAGCCTATCAGAATATTGTTCCAGCTGGACAAAGCCCTGGTCTGTTCCTTGATGAAGAAAGGTTCAGAAAGGTTGGTGGTAGTCAGGATGCGGTATGTTCCCTCCGGAAGTTGGAATCGCTGGCTAGCCATCTCCTCGGCACTTCCATAATGCTTTTCTTCTACCAGGGAATCCTTGCCGGCATTGAATATCCAGAGTTTTACATCCTTCACTTCCGTGCCCTTGTCAGCTTCGTTTGCCCAGGAGAGCGAAACCGACAGCCCTTTTTCCTTTTCGTCATCTTCATTGCCGCAGCTTGCCAGCAGGCATGGGATACATAGCAGCAGCCATAACCATATACCCAGATGAGGCAGACTCCTAATCTTATGCCTCTTTCCTGCATGGATCAGTTTAGTTAAATAATCAATCATATTTTATTTATTAAGTTTAAATGTTAAGACAAGGAGATTCCTCCCGATGATGTTCTCATCATGGCGCAAATATATGAAAAAAAAATCAAAAAGACAGTTTCATTCCTAAAGAAAATAGTTTCATTCCTATCAATGAAACTATAAATTTAACGTTTGTTTTCGTAGTTAACATTTTGTACCCCCCCAGCCCGTCCGAGAACGGCCGTTTTGGGGTGTGTCACATAGGGTAGAAC
>NZ_VZCB01000013.1 GCF_009494395.1 Segatella copri
GTTCTACCCTATGTGACACACCCCAAAACGGCCGTTCTCGGACGGGCTGGGGGGGGGGGGGAATTTTCGACATTTTAGTTAACAGACCTTAAATCAAAGAAGTTTTTTCTGATTTTGAAAGGCTATATGAGATATTTTGGCTACATTTGCAGCAGAAAGTAACATACGTAATGAAATTGCGACTATAAAGAAATTAGCTTTTCTAGTAAAATCATTAGACAAATAATATAGAACAGTAAATATAAAAGACGCTGGCAGATGAACAAGAACAGAAGATTGAGCATGTGGCTCCTTCTTGTTTTTACACTAGTCACTACTTCTATTTCGGCACAAGATTGGCGATTAAAGACCAACTTAGCCTATTGGGCAACAACTACGCCCAATATAGGAGCAGAGAAAAAGATTTCAGACCAATGGTCAATAAACTTCTCCACTGGATGGAACCCATTTACTTTTAGCAAGAACAAGAAACTGAAGCACATTGCTTTACAAACAGAAGTACGCCGTTGGCTCGACAGTCCTTTTTCAGGGCATTTTCTTGGAGCCAACCTACTCTACTCTCATTACAATGTGGGCAGGGTACATTTCCCTTTTGGCCTTTTTCCAAAGGTCAAGAATCATCGATTTCAAGGCGATCTAGGAGCCATTGGCTTCGTCTATGGCTATGACTGGCAGCTCGACAAGAGCAACCGTTGGAACCTGGAGGCAGCCATTGGCTTAGGAGTAGGAATAACACATTATACCAAATATAATTGTGAGAAATGTGCCAGTGCCATCGAGAAGAAGACGAAAGCTTTCGTCATGCCTACCAAGATGGCAGTCTCTCTGGTTTACAACTTGGGCACAAAAGATACGGACAAGCCAAATTAGAATAAAAATAGTAATAATATATTTAAATCAATTTTAGATTATGAAGAAAGTGAAGTTTTTCGGCTTAGCAGGATTCATTCTTCTTGCAAGCGGAGCAGGTTTCTCTTCCTGCTCATCAGATTCAGCAGATCCTACGGGCGGTACAGGTGTGGCAGGACAGGTTGTTAAGACCCAGTTCGCCATCAACATCCCTTATGGCAATAACTCTTCGGCTAATCAGGCGAAGAAGGTGACTCGTATGACTGATGCTATCACTCAGCAGAGTGGCAAGCCTTTCCGTGGTATTTCAGACATTCTTTTGCTGACCTTTAGTGGAGATCCAAGTTCAACAGGTAACAAGATTGCAACTAAGGTACATAAAATTGGAGAAGACAACAATGCCTATGATCAGGACGATTATCGCCGACTCTATCGTGACATTGATATTCCTGTTGGAACAGACTACATGATTTTTTATGGTACGGCAAAAAAGGCAAATACCACCAGTAGTTTCACATATGGTAAGACTAATAATATAGATACTTATGAGACCGAGACAGATCTCACAAAAAGAAATTTCAAATTATCAACAATTACCAATGTGGATTTTGCCAACCACCAAGCAGCAAATGACATCATTGCTGCATTAAACGACATTGCGAAATCTTCAGGTACAGATGGTACTAATGCTGTTGCATGGGCAGACGTAATTGACAGCAAATATGATGCAGTAACTTGGATTACCAAATCAGAAAGAGACTTCTTGAAGAAATATTACGAGAAGTTCATTAACCTTTCTGCTGGCTCACAGTACTCAGTCAAAGCCTTCATCACAAAGTTAAAAAGCATTTTAATTGGTGAGGGAACCGAAGCAGATCTTTCAAAAAAGTATTTAACAAAGAGCATTGTTGATAACTGCGATGCTGCATTAACAAAAATCGAGAGTTTAAGCTTTCCTAGAGATTTAAGCCTCCCAGACGGCGTTGCAAAAATTCATTGGAATAGCACAAATAATTCTTTCGAATACTATACAGCTGGTAGCGAAGTCTTTTCTACAGGCAACATTATAAATTACAATAAAATCTGCTATCCTGCGGAACTGTCGTATTTTGTCAAGACCTCGACTATGGTTTCAGATAAGGAAATGTCTCACGTTAAAGATTTCCCTGATTACAATAACTGGACAACAGATATTAGCCAAGCATGGCCAATTGGGGGAACATTCGAGAACGCAGAAGTTAGCAGTTCTACAAGAACCGTTGCTTTAAGAGATCCAGTTCAGTATAGTGTGGCAGTATTGCAATCTACGGTAAAATGTGCTGATGCAACTCTCAAAGACAATGGTCAATCTAAAGGTGGACTTGAGCAGGACCAAGATGTTACTGTTAATTCCGTAGGTTTCCCTGTAACTGGTATTTTGATTGGTGGTCAGCCTGAATCAGTAGACTGGAAGTATGAGCCAACATCTACAGAGACATTTGCAAATACCATCTATGACCAAAACATGAATGGTACAATTACAGCAGGTACAACAGCATCAAACGCAAACTATACGCTTGTCTTTGATAACAAAAGTACAGATAAAAAACCTGTATTTGTAACCATCGAGTTAGAGAACAACTCAGGCATGGACTTCTACGGAAATGACGGTATCATTCTTAACGGTGCTAAGTTCTATCTTGTTGGTAAGTTGGACCCTGAGGCCACAACAGGAACAACCAAACCTACTGGCGTTGATCGCGTATTCGTTCAGGACCATATTACAAAAGCAAACTTCAATATCACAAACTTGAAGGGTGCATACAACTGTATTCCTGACCTCAGAACATCAGGTATCAACGTTGGTCTTGCAGTAGACCTTTCATGGCAGGACGGCATTACATTCAACGTAGATTTGTAAGAAAAAGATGATGAAGGATACCCTTCAAAAAACTGAAGGAACTGAAGGATAGGATACACTGAAGGAACTGAAGGATGAAATTAAAAAATCATTTTTATATGCAGCGTAGAGCAAAATAGAGGTAATTATATGATTATCAGAATACTACCCGATTATTGTACCATATGTTAAAATGGCATTTTTAGTAGGATATTATTATGTTTGAAAACTGCCTTCAGTTCCTTCAGCCCCAAAATCTGTCCAAACGGTTTACTTTTTAACAGAAATTACACATTCTGTGATACCCATCCTTCAGTTCCTTCAGTTTTCGCGATTCTCTCCTTCAAAAATACTGCATTTTTGGGGTTTCAAATATTTTTACCACACTCCAGCAGGGAAATATGAAGCAGAGAAAAGAATTTATCTTACTGAGATAATTTTCTATCTTACAGAGATATTTTTTTATTTCACAGAGATAATTTCCTATCTTACAGAGATACTGGACAGAACTACTCCCAATAAGGGAGACATACAGATTATGAAATTAAAAACTCGAAAAGAACAATGAAGATTCGATATAGAATGTTTCTGATAGCTATGATGACGATAGGCATCGCCTTCGGATTGTCTTCATGTATCGATGAAGACATGAGCAAGTGCGGCAAAGACTATAAGATAAGGTATAACCTGGTACTCAATACGCAGATTAATACCATCATCGACATGGATCTGAATCTCATCACCGAACAGGAAATAGCAGAGAGACTGAAACAGGCGCTCAGCAAGGTCTTCACCGACCATGCCAACGACAACGACCTCTCCTTCTTCGTAGGCGAAGACCTCTTCCACCACGAGGCAAACAAAATGGGTGCCAACTCGGTATCCTATACCATCTATCTGCCCCGCAACAACTATCAGAATCTCTCCCTCGCCAATACCGGCAGTGCAGACAACGTACAGATTACAGGAGCCAACACCTGTAAGACGCTCGCCCTGCAGCAAGAGCAGAAAGATACCATCAACAGCCATAACATCGGATTGTTCTCTTCCCGTTTCACCATCAACGAAAACGACTTTGAGCACGACCTGTATACCACCCTCTATATGGCAAACTGTGCTGCGGTGGTGGTCATCGACCAGAGTAAGGTGCAGCCCACCAGACTCTGGGGATTTGTAGAAGGCATGGCAACCCAGTTCCAGGTGAATGACAGTCTCTACACCTCAACCCGGAATACCCTGGTGAGAGCCAACCGACTCAACGAAGGCATGACAACCTATTCCATCCCTTCTCACGATGCCCTCTATACGGTCAGTTTCCCCAGCACCCAATCAGAATGGCGCTACCACGTCATCACCCAGATAAACGGTAAATATACCGAAACCATCTTCACGATGAACGAACCGCTGAAGGCAGGCAGAATCAAGATTATCAAGACGATACTCAAGGAAGACGGTTCCCTTGCCACCTCCAGCACCGCTGTAGGCGTAAGTGTGAAACTCGACTGGAAACCGGGAGGAAGCCACGATATTGACATTTAAGTGAAGAGTGAAGAACGAAGAGTGAAGAAACAACGTTCGGCGGCCGAAGGGCAAGCCAATTCAACGGCTATAAAGATTTGATACATGAACCATATTACGAAATACATATTTGCGATACTATCGCTTATCATGCTGGCAGGATGCAGCGAGAAGGACGAGGTGAGACCAATGGATACGTTGGCACCCATCTCGCTCACCCTATCTGTGCCTGCCGATAAGACAAACACACGCGTCGGAGATCCGGGAGCAGACACCAACGACCAGGTGGACTGGGACCGTCTCACCATCATCGTTGCCTATAAGGAAAAGACGCAAGGCGACGAAATCATAGATGGAGCACCCCTGAAAATGGTATATTACGATACCTATACCAAGGAAGAATTCGACAGAAAAAACCTCGTCACCCATGCCACCTCAACCCTATCAGGACCTGATGCCAACGGCTTTCGCACCTATACGATGTATCTGCCGTTAGGCACCTGTTGCGTTTATGGGGTTACCTATAGTAGCGGACAAAGGCTGAATTTGGAGGAGATGCTAGACGGCATCGCAAAAGACGGAAAAAACCATAACTCAGACATTTATGACTTACAGATTAGCAACGACTATGCCAAGCCAAGCGGCGGCACTACGGACATAGCCAAGTTTATCAGCGTAGCCACAGGCTATGCACTCAAGCTGGACCCAGAGGCGCAAATTTTCACCAATGACAGAGATATAAAAGTAGAAAAAAACATCAATGCCGATATCAACACCAAGCAATACTGGCGCATGGTACTGGGCAGACTGGCTGCCAAGATTGACATCCAATGGGATGCCAAGGGAGCCTACGAGAAAGACAAGGATGGAAATCTGAAATATACCAACGTGAAAGTAAGCCAGTTTACTTATCACGGAGAACAGGCAAATCAAGAATCAACCATTTCCGGCTCCGGGAATGGTAGACTTTTCCCTACCCTTTATACCCTTTACCACCAAGAAGTATCTTCCAGGTCTTCGGTAAGCGGCCACACAACCTTTGTGAACACCTCGGAAATCAGCAAGCGTAACGGAAGAGTATATCATTATACCTTCCCAGACGGAGCCATTCCTCCTCGCCACACCTTCAAGCTTGACACAGAGAAAGAAGGAACGAAAAAGCCATACAACGTGACATTTGACATGAGCAATCTGAAAGATGGCTTTATCCCAGCTCGCTGGTACAAGATCAATGTAAAAATATCGGGCACTCAGCTCAAAGGGGAGCAAAATATCACGATCAACAATTTCAACATATAAAATTCTTTTCAGCATGAGAATACAACATACAACATACAGGAAAATCATAGCACTCCTCATCCTTCTGAGCTGTGTCAACCCCCTGTTCGCACAGGACAGCAAGACCTATTATGTAACGGCTGAGGCAACAGACGGTGGTGACGGTTTATCATGGAAGAATGCCATCACCCTGACAGAAGCGCTGCGCCGAGCCACGGCTGGCGATGAAATCTGGGTGAAAGGCTATGAGGATATTACCGGTCACATCTACAAGGCACCGGAGGGAGGCTTCGTTCTCCCTTCGGGCGTTGCCATGTATGGAGGTTTTGCAGGAAATGAAACCATCAAGAACGATCTCCCTACGGGCAGACATAAATATCAGATGAAGTATCAGACGGCTCTGGTGGGCGATATCGCCACCAACGACAAGGCGAGCCAGCAGCTGATTATCTATCCAGAGAACACCACCCGCACCGACAATGCCACCCATGTGCTGACCCTCCAGATGGGCGTAACACCGGACAACACCAACGACGGCAGCAAGCCAACCATTGTTTCCGGTTTCCTTATCGCAGCAGGTAATGCCAAGGGCGACAACTCTACTTCAGACGGCAGAGGCGGCGGCATCTACGTGGTGAACAACAGCAACGACAACAATGCCGGCAGCCGTTACTTCCGTATTTCGCAATGTAACTTTGCGAACAACTACGGCATGCGCGGCGGTGCCATCTATGTAGATAATTCCTGTACCAACCAGCAGTCAGCCATCAGCTACTGCAGCATTTTTAATAATGTGGCAGGCAAGCGAGGCTCCAGCGAAAACGAAGGTGGCGGTATGTGGATAGACGGAACTGCCACCGTCTACAACTGCAACATCAACAACAATACGAACGGCGGTATCCGACTTTCGAACACATCGAAAATCGTCAACTGTTCTGTAATTGCCAACACCGTATCAGCCGCAGACCTCACCACAGACGGGGCATCAAACAGCAATGGCGGCGGAGCGGTTTACAACACCGTTCTCTGGCATTCCACTGCACTCAGCAAGCAAGACAGCCGTCCTGCCTTCTATTCCTGTGCTTTCCCGGAAGTAGAAGTAACCAATACCGGTACCAATACCGACACTAACGGAAACGTATGGATCAGCAATGAGAACCATGGCATAGAGCCAGCCCCTTGGTTCAAGCAGAGTGCCGTAACCCAGGGTTACGACTTCTCGTTCAGCAGTAACCTGAAGCAATTATACAGCACCGCCTTCACTTTCGAGGAAACCTCTGCCCTTCTGAACAAGGGAAAACTGGAATACTACAAAAATCTTGTAGTTGATGCAAACCTGGAAACAGCTTCTACCGACATCATGGGTAGAACACGCTACCAGACAAGCAGCATCGACATCGGTGCCTACGAGTATGCCCGAATGAAGGCAGGACGCATCAGATACGTGAAGCCCCAGAAAAAGGGACTTGGCGACGGATCATCATGGGATAATGCCACGGACGATATCCAGTGGGCCATCAACAATTTGGCAGAAAATGCACCAGGCGAGAAAGGCGAAGTCTGGGTAGCAGCCGGAACCTATGTAGTAAAAGACCGCATCCTTGCCAAAGATGCCTCTTCCCCGGTATCCCTACTGATGAAGAATGGCATCAGCGTTTATGGTGCATTTAAGGGAACCGAAAAAAGACGTTCCGAGCGCATCGAGGAATCCAAGGATTTAAAGCCATGGGGCTGGAAACAGGAATCCATCATCAGAGGTTCGGGATTCACGGGAAGCAATGATGCCATCTGGAACAATAGTGATGAAGCCTGGAACATACAGAACAGCGAGTCCTATCATGTGGTATGGTTTGCTCCTCTGCCAGAAGAAAAAGAAGCCTTTACGGACGAAGTATATCTGGAAGGCTTCACCATTGAGGGAGGTACATATAACGGAACGAGCGCTGCTACCCAATACGCCCCAGGCTGTGGTGCTGGCGTTTATATCAACGACCCATCAGCCCGAATGCGCTACTGCACCGTGAGATTCTGTAACCCGGGCATGAAAGAAAGCGGAAACATCAAGCCACGTGGCGGCGGCATCTACTGCAAGAACGGACAAACGGAAGGTAACCTGGTATACAACTGCTCGGCTTATCAGGGCGGAGGTATCTATATAGACGAAGCCGGCTTCATCACCCGAAGCATGGTAACCAACTGTTCTGCCTATCAGGGAGCGGGTGTATATCTGAATGGTGACGCTAGCAACCCGGAGAAAGCCTATTATCAGATTCTTGCCACCTCGGTAATCAGTAACAATACCAGTACCCGAAATGGTGCTGTGTATCTGGATGGTCAAGGACTGGTGATTAACAACACCATCGTCAACAACTATACCAACAACACCTTGGATCCTGCTGACGAGCTGTCATCCAATACGGGTGGTGTGTATATCAAGGAAAAGGGTCTGCTTGCCAACAATGTCATCTGGAACAACTCGCTGCTCCGGCACAAGTCTGGCACCAGCAACTCTGCGTCCATGGCACAGATTTATGCAGCCAACCCATCAGAAGAGACCGTACAGTTTTACAACAACGCCATCTCGGATGTAAATGCAGCCAAATGGACCAACACCTATCAGAGCGGAACCATCTCCATCAACACGTATTACTCGGGCAAGGGATTCGTGATGGGTACAGAAGCGCCTTACAACACGGTGGAAGCCTTCAACGAGAAACGTGGCGTTCTTACAGACATGAAGACGGTGAACTATTACTGGGAAACATTGACAGGTAGCCGACTGCGCAACGTGGGTATCAGCTATGCTCTCCTGCCATCTTCCTACCTGTATCAGCCAAAAATAGACCTGAGCGGAAAAGCTATCAGTTCGGTTCCGTCAGCAGGAGCCTATATGGCTGACAACCACGACCTTGTATTTGAAAAGAATAACAACAAGAAACGCCTGCGCATCTACTTTGACCGTTCACGAGAACTGGTGGACGGAACAGGAGAGTCGTGGGAAAAGAGCTATACCTCATCATCTGTAGATGAAGTACTCGGTTATCTTGCCGACATCAAGGATGGAGGCAAGGTAAAGGTAGTTACCAAGGGCAATACTACACCAGAGGATTTCACTATTGAGAAGAACAGCGGATGGGAGTTTGAAATCTGCGGTCGTGAGGGTATCTTCGAACCGAAGATTGCCTACACGTTCGAGGAAACAGATGCCAGGGCATGCACCTTTAACATTCAACCTTGCGTACTTCCTGTAACCGTATATGGCGGTTATCCGGAGTATTCAGAGAATCCGAATCCGGAAGATGAAGACCGCGACCCTATCAAATACCGCACCGAGCTGAACGGAAACCTGAACGGTTCAGAACTCAACGAGGGTCTCTACCATCTGGTCCGCATCGAAGCGGGTGCCAACATCACCATCGACGGCTATGCCTTTACCCATGCATACGCTGCCGGTACTGCCTACATGCCTTATGGTGGCGGCGTGCTGATAGGAAGCATGGACCAGAGCAGTGAACCAACCACCGTGAAGCTGAAGAATTGTATCTTTGAGAACAATACAGCGACAGATGGCGGTGCTATCGCTACCATGCCGGATGCCGTGAATGTGAAATTGGAACTGGAAAACTGCGTCATCAATAACAATACGAGCAAGGATCCGCTTAATCCAAGTCCTTCGGAGCTGCCTTCCATCATCTATCTGAACAAGAGTCAAGGCAGCAACAACTCTCTCACGCTCAACCATGTAAGCATCATCAACAATGAGGGAGTAGCACCAGATTACGACCTTGTGAAGAGAACCTCGTATGCTGTAGGAAACAAACTGAACATCAACGGCACATGGAATGGTTCGGAATGCAAGAACAGCATGGATATCAACACTCTGGGAAAAGACGGAGCCCAGAACTTCAGCAACCCAACCAATGAAGTGGGTGCCAGAATGAGCGGCAACGTTTATTACGGAGGCTATTCATCCTTCCGTCCGCTGACCAGTTCTGCAGAGGCTGGCCGCATCATCAACAGCGCCCAAGAAAACAATGCAACCACAACAGCCAAGGACATCACCGGTGAAGACCGCAACCTAGGTGGTGTTCCTGACCTGGGTGCATACGAAGCTCTCCTGCCAAAAGCAGGAAAGATTATCTACGTGCGTTCGTACAACCAGGACTATGAAAGCAGCAACGATGCCAACAAAGACGACAAAGACGGCAACCCGGACTTCAATCTTCTGAAAGAATCACATACCGAATATGACGGAAGCAGCTGGGACAAGGCCATCATCGGTAACGCCATGTGTGATAACACAAAGGGTAGAACGGGCAATGACTTCTATGTAACAGACAATGGAAGCTTGCTCAATACAACCATCGAAAACGAGGAGTATAGTCTGGCTAACGGCAAGTATCGTTCAGAAACTGACTCTTATGGTAATTTCTGGACTAACTCAGGAAATCAGGAGAAGCAGTATCTCTCTGGCTGGGGATCATATAATAAAATCACCAACAACAGAGACGAACGATACATCAGCGGTCTACAATATGCTGTGGAAAAAGCAGCTGAGTTGAATAAAATAAAAAAAGACAGCGTTGTGGTGTGGGTAGGTGCAGGTATCTATACCGACTACAAAGGATTCGTTATCAGAGACAACGTGAAGGTTTATGGTGGTTTCCCATACGAAGGCTATCCTGGAGAAGACGACCGTCATCCGCTGCTGTCACAATACGTGCCGGCACGTAAGGAATACGAAAATCTGGACAAGACCAAGTATGAAACCATTCTACAGATCAGAAAGGAATCGCCTGTATACTTCAAAAACGGAGATAAGGAAATGTGGTATCAGGAGGGCAAACCTGGAGATGGCTCTAATTATGACTTTACAAAAACGTTGATAAACAGCGGGAAAACAGAGCGCCATTATGTACTGTATCAGCCAGACGTATGCCTTCCTACCTGGTCGCCATCGGGTGATGGAAACGCCTCACGTACCGACGGTAATGCCGTACGCTATAAAGGAACTTTAGAAGACGATAAAAACTACGTGGATTACAAGCATGCCAAATGGGATGGCTTCTCCGTACGTCATGGTTATATCATCAACTATCCTGGTGCCAACCGTGACGGAGGTGCAGGTATGCGTGTATTCCGAGGAGTAGAACTGGAAAATCTCATCATCGTCAACAACTTCAACCATGGCAGTCGCGTACGTGGTGGCGGTTTGTATATGGACGGCGAGAACAGTAAGATTTCGAACAGTTACCTGCTGAGAAACCTGAGTTATGCCAACAGCAGTGAAAGTTATGGAGGCGGAGCCTATATGATTCAAGGCACCGGCTACAACCTTGTCGTGGCAAACAACCGCTGTTATAACGGAACCTGCCGTGGCGGAGGTATCTTCCTGGAGAGTGCCAAGTTCTACAACAATACCATCGCCTACAATATGGCGACAAACGGAACCGGCATCTATCACTGGCAGGATGCCAAAACCGGAGTAGAATCGCAGCTTTCACTCTACAACTGTATCATCTATGATAATTATAACAACGGCAAACAGATTACAGATCAGGTAAACTCAGCTGCATCGGGCAAGATGAATCCATCTCACAACTGCTACATGAACAGTAGTGACCTCAGCAGCAAATTCCAGGAAAGCGATGGAAATTTCACTGGCACAGATCTGTCTTTCCCATTTGAGGACAAGACCTACGAAAATGGAAAAGACGGAGTTTTCCGCTTCCGCAATGCCCGATTAAAGAATAACTTCCGCCTGAACGAGGCTGATGGTTTAGCAGGTAACAAATGTCTGAATGGTGGAACCACAAATGTAGGAAATGGAATCATCCTTCCGGAAACCGACATGGACTATACCAACCGAATCAAGGACTGCGCCATTGATATCGGTGCATACGAGGCTGACAATACTGCCAATATCGCACCACAGGAAAAGACAAACAGCGCAGGTATTGTAGATTACATTTATTATGTAACCCAAAACGGATGGGGAAACAGAAGTGGAAACAGTCCGGAAAACGCAGCCTGTGCTGACAAACTGCAGGACGTGCTGACTGCTGCGGGCAAGAAATTTAATTCAACAAGTCAGAGCAAGGTGTATGTAAAAGTGGCAGGCTATCAGGCTGATGAAACCGGAAAGCGCTTTACTTATCATGCCAATACACTGGCAGACCCTAGCGATCCGCAGAGCTATACCTTCCTGATTCCTAACGGAGTATGTCTGATGGGTGGCTACTATGAGGGCGACCAGGAAGGAGGAAAGTTGAAAGAAGGTACCGCCAATTGGGATAATGATAAGCGCGACTGTATCAGCACATACCAGACGGTATTAAGCGCGAAGACTGAAGTAAAAGAAGGTTCTGCCGTTAACCAGGAGGTGAACGGCTACCACACCGTGTGCTTCGGCAAATGGCCTATGGGCGACTATGACGACTACAACACTTCTGCCCTGTCAGACAATACCATCATAGATGGCTGTCGCCTGATTGACGGTAACGCAAGCGACAAGTCGGGCTTCAAGAGTATGGGTGGTGCAGCCATTGTGCCAAGAATGGCACATGTACGCAACTGTGAAATTTCCGACTGTCAGGCAACCCTGGGCGGTGCTCTCATGTTGCTGAAGGGTAGCATCGTAAGCGGTAGTGTCATCGTAAGAAACAAGGCACAGAAAGGTGGTGCCATCTATGCGCTCCGTTCCAACGATAAGAACGAAGACACCAAGAACTACCATGCCTACGTCATCTCATGCACCATCGCCAGAAACGAAGCAAACATCGGTGGCGGAATCTACCAGGAGGAGAACTCCCTGATTGGCGGTAACTCCGTGATATGGGGAAATTCGGCACAGACCGACAACAACATCAGCGGTGATGTGAACTATCAGTCTTACGACTATCTGCAGGGACTGGGAGCATATACGGAAAAATTCTATCCATACAACTATTGTTTCGTAGAGAAGATGGCGTTGCCAGCCAACAGAATGAATACGGAAATGACCAGCGACCTGGACAGTTATTTCAACGACAACAAAATCTTCAAGCCTCGTGCCTATTCACCATTGATTGACAACGGAGTTTTGGAAGACGACATAACTGCATGGAAGAATTATGGTATCAGCAGCTACGATATTACCGGTAAGGAAAGAAACATGACCAAGCAACAGACAGCAGGTGCATACACATCTGATCTGCCTGAGTTTGATAATACCAAGCTTCTGAAGCGCCTGTTCGTTTCTCAGACAGGTGGTGAGATTGTAACAGAAGAAGAGAAGGCAAAGTATTATGGCCGCTCCTTCCTGACTCCTTTCAACAGTCTCGAAGCAGCCCTCGATTACATCAATGAGGCACGAGAAAAGAAAGTGGCTACAGAGGCTACCCACTTTGAGATTCTGATGACAGGTGGAACCTACAAGCCGAGCAAGATGCGACAGAATAAAGACCTTTCGCCAGAGCAAAACACGATAGACCGCCGCTTGCAGAGTTTCACCATCCCTGTGAACGTAGATATCTTCGGCAGTTTCTCGGAAAATGACCTGTATTCTTCAACTCCTGTTGATCCTGCTACGGGAAAAGAAACTGGAGATAAGTTTACAAGCTTTGATGGCAAGACTTTGGTTCCAGATGGAGACATCAAAGGCATCTTGGCAAACCGCAACTCCAACTACATGACCGACAACAACAAGAACGGTCTGATAGAGCCATGGGAATTCCAGAATCCTACAATTCTTTCCGGTGACATCAAGGCATCTGAAAAGGAACGTAATGTATATCATGTGGTCTACAGCAATGCGGGATCAACTAATACTTCGACTACATCGAACAACGAAGTCGTATTAGACGGTATTACCATCATGAATGGTGAGACCACGACAAAACTGAAGATAGAAGAAGAAGGAACTAACGAAGTTGCCGAGATTGGTCGTGGAGGCGGTATCTACACCAACCGCGTGAACTATACATTGAACCGTTGCCGACTGATCAAAAACTCCGGTCTGCATGGCGGAGCTGTCTATGTCAACAATGCAAGTCTGGACATCATCGGCAGTACAATCAGCGGTAACAGTAACGTATCAGAAAAGGCAAGTCAGGATGAAGTCACCGAACCTGGTAAGGGTGGAGCCATCTATCTCTATCTCACAAAATCGGTGAATGGAAACCTGCATATCGTCAACTCGCTCTTAGCCAACAACGATGTGACCTATGGCAAATATACGGGCACACAAAGCTCTCAAGGCGGAGCTATCTATATCCGTAGAGCAAATGATGCTGGCAGTATGGCTGCGGGCTATCAGGATGCCTACATCGTAAACAGCCTCATCGTGAACAACAAGGCAAAGCAAGATGGAGCCATCCATGTAGAGAACGAGGTGACAAACGGTACGATTACACCTATATTATATAATACCGCCATTTGGGGGAATGAATCTACAGATAATAGTGTACTCCTCCAAAGAGAGCACATGCGCAACTGCGCCTGGGATAAATTACCTGCTTCTACTGCAAAGGATGGTAACATCAAGCTGAGCAAGGAGAACATCGCATCGGATGGTCCACGCTTCACAGCGCCTACAACGACAAAGGGTTACGAAGGTTATACACAGGATGCCAAATGGAATCCACAGGCTATCTCTGTGCTTACAGATGCAGGTGACGGAAAGAAGGATGCAGACGATACAAACGAGACTGGTAAATATCTGAATTGGTGGAGTATGCACAATAATCGCCTTAAGGAATATGGTTATCCATCTGAGTACATCCGTTCTGCCAGCGGTTCGGATTACAACAGATACGTAGGTCCGAAAGACGAGAATGGTAATATAGCCAAAAAGCCTATCGACATCGGTATGTATGAATTCCAGTATGTATTCACGTTTACAGACTTTGAAAAGGTTTATATCGGAATGGAAGAGAAAGGAAATGGCGATGGTAGCAGTTGGGACAACCAAAGTACCGACCTTCGTGGTGCCATCATTGCCATGGCCAACCCATCAGGTAGCACCACACCAGGTTCTACAACCAACAGCAAGAGAAAGGTGTTTGTACGCGGAGGTACCTATTATTCGCCAACCTACTCTAGCGGCGATGCCTTCTCTCTCATTGTAAACAAAGCCGACAAAGCTGAATATATAGAATCAATTGAACTTGTGGGTGGTTGTACGGGTACGAAAAATGCTGACGGTACAGAGGTGCAAGACTTCAGCAAGCCTTCGGTACTCATTGAGAACCCTGCCAAGGCGGGCGAAACCAAAAACTTGCTTAATATCGAAACGAATGGTAAGCCGGTAACTATTTCCGGTTTCACATTCCAGAACCAGAGCGGCGTGGGAGTAAATGCGAAGGTTAATTTGTCTACCAATAATGAAGGAAGTCTTTTAAAGATACACAATAGTGCCTTTAGAAAGAACAAGGGAACCGGTATGGCAGTTGACAATAATGCTGCAACAAACGATAACGAATCCGGTATAAAGATGTGGAACGTATTGTTTGCTGACGGAGAAGGAAATGGTCTTGAAATAACTAAATCCCAATCAGCAGACATAACAAATGTTACATTTGCCAACAATAAAGGAAGAGCTATTAAAGGAACAAATAGCGTGTATAATTCCTTGACTTGGAACAATGGAGACAACACCATTAGAGATACCGAACAAAAGAACAAGGATAATTGGGACGTTGCTTTCCCTGCAAACACAAAGAATGGAGATGTACTGAACGGTCCTAATTTTGTAGATCCAGAAAATGGCGATTACAGAATTCGACCTAGTCTCAAGCTACTTGACCAAGGAAACAAAGACAAGCATCTCCAAAATATTAATTTAAGCTCAGAAAAGGACTTGGCTAATAGCCCTCGTCTGATTGGCGACAACATAGATATCGGTGCATACGAGTGTGACACGAAGATGATTCAGATTATCTATGTTAAAGAAGGTTCTGCTGTTACAGGAACAGGTGAAAGCTGGGATAACCCTACCAACGACCTACAAGGCGCCATCAACCTGGCTGAGCTTTATGCCAACAAGAATGAAGGTGAATATGGCTACGTCTTCGTAGACAGGAATATGAAGGCTGATAACGTGAACATCAGCATGCCGGGCGTCAAGATGTTTGGTTCGATGCGCGAAGAAAAAAGTTCTAAAACAGGGACAGAAGCTATCGTAAAGGATCTCCTTACTCAGAGAAAAGGAATCATTGAGTCTGCCAGTCAATCTACCATCAATGGACTGACACTCAACAACGCAACTACTGATACCAGAATGTGTCTTGTTGATGGTTTCAAGGTTTCGGGCAACGTCAGCCTCAAGGGCAACAGCATGCTCTCTACCTCTATCCTCGATGCAAATGCAAAGGTATCTGGCGATGCAAGTGGTTGGCTCTACAACAGTCTGGCATTAGGAACCGTGGAGAATGTGAAGTCTGTCAATGTAACTGCTTCTGGCGCATTACCATCAACAACGGGTAGTGCTGCCAACAGATCTACAGTAACCACCAATAATTATGTGAAAGATGATTATTGGAAGTACCAGCTTGACGAGACATCTGGCGACATCAACGCCAATACAGACGCAACCAAAACCCAAGGATGCATCGACATGGTGATGCACAACCATGATCTTGCCGGCAACCAACGCATCAGAGCCAACGTAGACAACGGATGTTTCGAGACTTGGTATCTGACAAACGAGGCAGAAGCAAAGAAGACAGATTACCCTCATGGTAAATCTGTGGTCTATGTCATGACAAAAGACAAGGAGCTGAAACTCGACAATACATTCTATACAGAGACGAATCCGTTCAGCCCAGGCTTCCTGCTCTTGAAGCACCACGCTGGTTTAAGAGGCAACAACAGTTATGTAAACCTCACCAACTTTGCCGTGGAAAGAAACCTGAAGACAGGAACCAACTTCTTCTCCATGCCTTTCAAGGCTACCAATATGGAGGTTGAGGGCACAAATAATCCTGCTGATGGTAGCGTAGTAGCCTACTACTATAATGCTGCAACCCGTGCCAAATACGACTATAAGTTTGACCAAAACGATAGTAAAGCATGGGTAAGAGGTGTGGATAACCAGCGAAACTTTACCGCAGGTTTCAGAATGGATGCTAATGGCAACAAGACCGTTCGCTTCTATGGAATCAGTTACACGGAGAACGGTAGTCAGTTAGGACAGATTATCTTGACGCAGAACAACAACCAGCAACCATGGTCAGACAGTAATGGTGGCGGTTTGAAGTTCACCCACAAGGAGAACATGGGCTGGAACCTCTTCGGTTCTCCTTATCTCTGCGCCATGAACTATAGCGATATGGAATATGGCAGAGTCATCTACCAATGCGAAGAAAACGGTAGCTACAAGGCTATCAATACGGATGACGGTAGCACAACGGATGGCTACATCCCGGCAATGGATGCCGTGTTTACGCAGACTGCCACTCTGGATAATTCTGAAAGCGTGATAGTAGGACATTCGGAAGCAAGGGCAACAACAGCCTATCAAGCAACCCGAGCCCTCGACATCGCCATCACCCAGAACAGCAGAACAAGCAGAGCGGGCAACGGCACTCCTATAGATGACCAACTCCAGTTGAACGCAGTTCCTGCACAGGAGGCGAAATCAGACTTCGACCTGGGAAGTGACGGCGTGAAATGGATAAATAACCAGAATGCCCAGATCTATGCTAACCGTAATGGTGGACGCTACTCGCTCCTCTCTTCGGTCAGCATTGAAGCAGAACAGAGCATCGGCGTCAGTCTGCCGGAAACGGGTGAATACTCCATCAGCATCCCTGAGGATTGCGATGCCAGCGAATATGAAACCGTATGGCTGAAGGACAAGGAAACTGGTAAGGCGGTAGATCTGAAGGAAGGAAGCTATCAGTTCGATGCCACCCAGGCTGGCGAGATGAACAGCCGATTCAGCATCAGCTTCAACCGTATGACAACTGACATGAAGTCAGTCATCACGGTCAGTACCGATGGCAGAGGCATCATTCGCGTGAAGGGTTTGAAGCCTGCCGACTTCATCAGAGTATACGGTACCACGGGAGTTCTTGCTGCCCAAAAGGAGGCTAGAGCTGAGAATGAGACTCTTCGCACAGCCGTGAACGGTACGGTGGTCGTAGAGGTGACACGAGGCGGCAAACAAGTTGCCGTTAGGAAGATAGCCGTAAGATAACGGCTGGAAGATTGTAAAAAGACAGTCGGAATAACGTAATATTACGGAATAAATGTTAATAAAGCGCAGAGATAATCGCTAGTTTCAATAATTGGCATTATCTTTGCGCTTAGTTTTTTGAGATTACAAACAAATAAGTAAGATAAATTATGACAGAAAAAGAAATGTACAATCTGATAAATAATCAGAACAATCAGCAGAGCAATGGCTTTGCATTCAACGAACGAGAGCGCGGATTGAGCGGTGCCTTCCCTGTATTGATGCGCAAGGTTTATACCTGGATGACATTGGCTCTCCTGATAACCGGTGTTACCGCCTTTGGTGTTGCTGCCAGTCCTACCCTCTTCATGAGTCTTCATAAGATGATGTGGGGATTGATTATCGCAGAACTGGTTCTGGTCTTCGCCTTGAGCGGCGCCATCAACCGCCTGTCATTGGGTACAGCCACATTGATGTTCATCGGCTACTCGGTACTGAACGGTGCGATGCTCTCATCCATCTTCTACGTCTACAGTCCGATGGTCATCGCAAAGGTATTCTTCATCACTGCGGGAACCTTTGGCGTAACGGCTTTCTACGGTTATACCACCAAGAAGGACCTGACCTCTATCGGCAAGATCCTCTTCATGGCTCTGATTGGCTTGATTATCGCGACCGTAGTCAACATGTTCCTGAAGAGTCCAGGATTTGATTACATCCTGAGTTATGTGGGTGTGGCAGTCTTTACGGGTCTGACAGCCTGGGACAGCCAGAAGATCAAGCAGATGCTCCAGACACAATACGACGTAAGTGAAGGAGCCCAGAAGCTCGCCTTGCTCGGTGCATTGACCCTGTATCTCGACTTCATCAACCTCTTCCTCTATCTGCTCCGCATCTTCGGAGGAAGCAACAAGGATTAAGTTTTAAGAATCATATAAAAAAAAGAAAGTTGGCTGGCCCATCAACGGGTTAACCAACTTTATTTTTTTTAGAAAAAGCAAATGATAAAGTCTATACTGTTTTATCATATTTGTGATGCAAAGTTATCGAAAATATCGTAAAGCTCCAAATTTTTCGGCAAAAAAATAGTTTCATTCCTATCAAATAGGTGTTTCATTGGGGGGAATGAAACTTTTTTATATAGGAATGAAACTATTATTTTAACATTTATTTCGTGGCTTTCATCTCGAAGTGCAGTTCACCACCCTGCAAGATTTGCTGATGGGAAATGCGATAATCACTCCAAGGATTTCCATTCAAGGTGGTAGACTGGATGAGATAATCATCAGCCTCTTCCTCTATCTGCTCCGCATCTTCGGAGGAAGCAACAAGGACTAAAAAGAACCTGTCAGAAACAATCTGAACAGGTTCTTTTACGATATATAAATTGATAGATTATCTTAGAACTCCATCTTTATGCACCTTGTTTGTTATAACGTCCGTGCATATCAATCAGAGACGTATAAAAATCGGCACAATTGGTTGTACGAGTTCTACTATATGTCAAAACATTCTGACTATCATACGACTGATACTGGAACAAACAAGGCAATCCCGAACTATCTGTAACAATAGGTGCCAAGTTAACGCCAGTATTGGAAACAATAGAAATTTGTCCATCCTCTTTCTTAAACATAGCTATCAGACTATACAAAAGATCGTCACGTCGCAACATTGGGATTTCATCCTCTAAAGTATCCCAAACGCCATGCATATAGAGCACGCGATCAGTCATCGCTATCGCCACATTAATTCTCATTTTTCTCAAAATAGTTTGTGGTTCGCCTGGAGACGATGATCTAGCATCAAAGAAACCATTAAAGAAATATACCTTACCTTTGGTGACATCTCTCTCTGAAATATGAGCTTGACGCAATGCATTTGAAACAAAATCACCTTGATTAACCAATCCAGCATTAGGTCCTGCAAACAACTGGCAGAACTTCATATATTCCGCAACAGTAGGTCTTTGCAAGAAACAAGTTAACCTCTCCTGATAATCGGCCATTGTTCGAACATTTCTTCGCTCTGTATATCTTCTAGAAAGAATGGTCTCTCGGAAACTCAAGAATGTTCTACTAATCCATATCAACGGTCCAAAAAAGAACAGAGCAATAGTTGCCAGAAAACGCCACCCACTTGCTATTCCATTAACTTCCCATTGTTTTACTTCCGCTGGCAAAGAAGCGATTTCCTCCTCCGTAGGTTCATGCCATACGTTCACCCTACCTTCCGAAGCATCATAGAAATATCCCACAACAATATGGCTCTCCTTATATTTTTCTACAGTATCACCTGGAGTAAATCTATCCACTTTCGCTCCATCAAGCCATCCAGTAAAGCAAAGAATAATAACAGACACAAACCAAACTGCAAAACCAACTGCAAAGCTTTTCAAGCAGACCCAACAAGGCTCCACAAAAGTATCTTTTTTCTCCAAACAAGGTTTTTCCGGTTTACTGATGCCCAAGAAGAATTTTTTTCTCTCCGATGGATTCATTAATTTTGCGACACCATCATCAGTTATGACCTCGTCATCATGTCCTTTTGGATAGCTACATACATTGGCATAACAACACATACTTTGCTTAAGAATATCATCACAAGAATGAGATTCCACGTCTTTGCCTCGCAACTGACTGACAAACTCCAAATTGCGTTCATCAGTTATTAGGACATGCTGCTCAATTTCGTAAAGTTCATCCTCCTCCTGAACAGTTTGCTTGGCTTGCAACAACAATTGCTCTGGTTCTTTTTTATCGGCAGGGATTGCCTTTCCTTTACCCTTAAATGCACCTTGAAGTAGAAGCAGCTCTAAGATAAGATATTTTCTTTTAGGTAAAATTTTTATAGCAGTCTGCAACCACATTTCTATGCGTTCAGCCTCAAGATCGGACAAAAGCACAGGTGAACGATGAGCAAAAAGAGACAATGCATAATAATAATAAACATCAGGATCACTCGGAGTCAGATCGACTGCCGTCTTAAAATTAAGACTTGCCAACTCATAGTTTTGTAAAGCTAAATAAACCAAGCCTTTTCCGAACAATGAGTTCACATCACGAGGACTACTCTTTGGATCGGTTTCAAAAGCCTTTCTCAGATTCTCTGCTTGACTTGCAGAAAATAACAAAGGATTAACCACTTCTGGAACAAACTGATGTTCCGCTCCACATTTAGGACACTTAGCAATGCCTACTGGCAATGGACTTGTGCAGACTTTACATCTTTGGATTTTTAACTGTGCCATATCTTATCTATCGTTTAGTTTATGTTAAGTAATCTATTTGCCTTTGAAAGCAAACGAGCACGTTCGTTCACCACCTCAGAAGGTATTATAGATTCAGCTTCACGTATTAACTTCTTCCACTCTCTTTCACTGTCGGAAGTCATATGTTGCTCTGCCATTTCTGTCAGTTCTTTCACCAACATTCTAACATCGTTGGTATTATCTTCTAATTGAATTTGTTGCACATTGTATTCCATGTCATGTCGTCCTACTATACTTGCAACAACCACCCAAATCACTGTTAGAGCCAATATTCCAAAAAGATAAAGACGAATCGACATTTCTGGAAATGTTGCTAGTATTTCAGGAAGATCAAAATGAATACAAAGAATTTGACGCCCCAGCTCAGTACCACACAAGAAGAAATAAATCATCCATAAAAATGCAGCACCAATATAATACAAGGTACTAATACCTAGGAAGACTTTAAAATAAGGAGTCTGCTTCGTTATATTCTTTATTTCTGCATGCCCCTTTTGAAGCCATACGAAGAACAAGGCTTCCAAGAAGAAAGTATAGAGCATATTAATCCAATAAAACGCCGTAGGGGAATCTGGCATCAAAAGCAGGAATCCCAACAGTGTAACCCCAAATGCGAGCAAAGGAGTTAACCATGAATAAAACGGATTTTCTTTCATTTTTAAATTAATTTTACGGTTGAACAATAGGAGGTACAGGAGGAACAGGTGGTGGAGTTTGAGTGGCAGACGTAAACAACACCGCCAATTCTGGCAAAGTAGCAGCTGCCACCCATGATGGAAGCCCTGCCTTCCATACCAACGTTTGTTGAGTTAAAAGATTTTGCGATACCAATTGCTGCAAAATAGGCAAGTCATAAGGACCAGCTTGTTGCTGATTGAGACAAACATATATTTGCATGGACTGTGGGGGTGGAGGTGGAGCCTGAACTCCAGACATAGCACTATGTGCAACGGTTTCTATTTGACTTCCAAAAACATTACCAATGCCAACCCCCATTCCGAGTCCCATGCTTGCTCCCATTATATTGCCTGCAGTTCCCTCATTACCGGCAGCAGTTTCCATTACATCCAACTGTCGCTCCTGCTGATAAGAGTATCCTTCACGTTGGCGTTTTCTAGCCAATGCCCGGCTTTCCAAATCCATTGAACCTGCCTCAGACTGAGCTTGAAGAATCTGTTGATAGTTGGAATCATCTTCATGCGGATTTATTCCCTCCACATCGAACTTCGTAAGCTCCAAGCCATACTCCTCAAAATACTCATTAATATGCTTACGGGCATAATCAGAAATATCAAGGAGATAATTATTGACTTCTGTAACGCCAACTCTTTTCTGACTAAAATATTGACTAATAACAGAAGTTACTCTTTGAGAGACCGCTGAAGAGAATTCATCTGCAAAGTCTTCCAAATATACATCATGCTCTGTTCCTACATATTCTCTAATAAAAGCGATAGCATTAGTAATTCGAAATTCATAACTACCAAAAGCACCAACTTTGATTGTCAATCCTTCATCACACAAAGAATAATCACGAATGGTAAGACCGACACCCCATCCAGCATCATCACCAGCAAAGCGATGTCTTATAGTGCTTACAACATACAAAGAGGTTTTAAACGCAGTCTCCCCACCAAATGGAATATTTACTATTTTTTCCAAAAAAGGAATATTATTAGTAGAGAGGGTGTGACCACCTGGCTTCAATAAGTCGGAGTACATTCCTTCCGACATAAAAACCATCTGTTGTCCCTCTTGAACTGTAACCTTGGCATGAGTGGATAAATTGTCGTAAGGATGTCTGTGAACTAGGCATCCTTTCTCTAGATTTACAAAGACATTATCAATGAAACCTTTTCGCTCATCACCTTGTCCATCATAAGTGTTACCTTTAGAACGTAGATTTTTAAATAGATTCATAAATACAATATTTAGATTGAATAAACTTTATTATCAATAAGTTTTGGTTGCAAAGTAACTATAAGTTATCTTACAACAATGTTCAAGTCGTAAAAAACAAGAAGCTATAACGTAAAAAAGTAGCCAACCTTTTTTAATAAGAGCTACAAATAGAGTTAAGATTTTCTTCATACGTTCGTTTATATTATTAAAGGTTTTCAATATCATTATCATTTCTGATATTGCAAAGGTAGCGTTTTTGTCGATAAATCAGGGTTCAAAGGGTAAAAATGCTAAACCATAGCGTAAAAAAATGACGTGTCATTCCGTAAAACGACACGTCAAATCATACAATCAGCTCATTATCAATCCATTTTCACTCCTCCTTTTTGGGAAGGTGAACACAGCGGAAAGCATTAGGAGTACAATGATGGCTTCCCTCAAAGACCCTTCGGAAAGTGGAGAGCGAATTGAAACCCGATTTCTCAGCTACCTCAACCAAGGAGTGTTGAGTGGTCAGCAAGAGCTCTTCGGCATGTTTGATTCTGAGATTATTCACATAATCATAGAATGTCAATCCATTTTCCTTATTGAAAAATCTACTGAGATAAGTACGGTTCGTTCCCACAAGCCGTGCCACATCCGACAACTTAAGACGTGGATTGAGGAACAGCTTTTCTTCGACAAACAATTTGTTGATAATCGCAGATATGTCTCCCTCCAATACCGGTTTACCTGTATCTCCATCACTTTGTGGTGCATCAGGCTCCTGCAACTCATCCAACACAGACTCATGCCTATACAGGAAGTAAGAGACTACCATCCACGCAACCAACGAACAGAGCATATAAGCATTGTCGAAATCTACATCAAACATATAGCAGCTCGCCGACCAAACTATGAGAATGATGAAGAAGCAAGTGAGAATGCCCCTGAGCCAATGGAGATTGACATTTTCCTGATAAGAGAAACGCTCCTTGAGCTGGCGCTGATAACGAGCAATATAGAAGAACATCAGCACATAAGTGACGGTTCCATAAACGGCACCGCAACCAGCAAGAACATCAAACCAACAAACCTTGCGAGTGAAAGCATACACGGCTAGAGGCAATATAAAGATTGCCTCATGCAAAATGCCTTTGCCCCAAGTAAGCCATCCTGGCTTCACCAACTCCATCAAGACGAACATGTAGAAAGGTATGATGACCATATCTATAGCATTCATCAGATACCAAATAGTCGATTGCGCACCAATGCCATCCACAAACAGCAACAAGTCCTTCAGGCATTCCATATCCAAGATAGCCATCAGACAAGTGATTAATCTAGAAAGCTTTTCCTTGTTTTTTCGATAGAACATCCAAACCATCATCGAATAGAACATCACGCACAATCCATAAATAAAGAAAGTAATATGCTCTGTCATTTTTTCATCTGAAACTTAAGTTTACCACCATTCAAAATATCCTTATGCGACAGTTTATAGCCCCAAAACGGTTTATCGTTCAAGCTCATCTTTTGGATATAGAAAGCATCCTTCGACACTCCATCCGCAGAAAGCACGAACTTTTTGCCGTTCTCCAGATTCAACGTCACCTTATCAAAGCTTGGCGTTCCGATATAATACTCTGGCGTAGCTGGACAAACCGGATAGAAACCGATGGAAGAGAAAACATACCATGCCGACATCTGACCCGCATCATCATTGCCAGACAATCCACCTGGCGTATCATTATACTCGGTATTCAGGATATGATGAACACGCTCCTGAGTCTTCTCCGGTGCACCAGCCGCATCATAGAGATAAGGTATCTGATGACATGGTTCGTTGCCATGCCAATACCATCCCTTGTCAAACATATCATCCAGACGGGTAACCACAGGATCATCGCCCTTAGCCGACTTGCTGTTGCGAATTACCTCAAACAGTCCTTCCGGATTCTGTGGCACATACCAGGTATAATGACAGGTAGCACCCTCGGTGATATAGCTCTTGCGATGAACCAGATCACGGTTGTTTTCCCACTTACCTTTCTCTGTTCTGCCATCAGCCCACCCCGTAGAAGGATTGATGACATTGCGCCAGTTTTCAGAACGGCGCATCAACAGCTGATAATCTTCCTGATACTTCTGACGTTGAGAAATATTCTGACAAGAATCCATCAAAGCCTTCGCCATCTGAGCCACGGCGAAATCATCATAGGCATACTCCAAAGTGCGGGATGTCTGTTCGTTGGTATGGAAAGCATCTGCCACCGGATTCTCCAGAGGAATATATCCGTTCTCAATATACGAGGTAATAGCACGTCGACCCTTGCCGTCTTTATAATCCTTGCTGTAATAAGGAGTGGAGAAGGCATTCTGTCGCATGCCGTCGTATGCCTTCTTTGCATCAAAGTTACGAATGCCCTTCACATAGGCATCAGCAAGAGCAGCACTCGCATGATCGCCAATCATCGCTGCCGTATAACTGTTCCAACATGGGAAGATAGGCATCCAGCCACCCTCCCGATACATCTGGACCAGTGACTGCATCATCTCGCCAGAGAGCTTCGGAGTGATGAGACTATAGAGCGGCAACTCTGCACGATAGATATCCCACATCGAGAAATCGCCATACTTCTTCAGGGCATTATATGGAGAATAGTTTCCATAAACAGAATAATCAACCTGAGTACCGGTAGAGAACTCCGGATAATCACCATTCACATCGCTGATTTCATGAGGCAGGAATGAAGAACGGTAAAGGGCACCATAGAACTGGTTCACCTTGGACTGATTCTTACTCTCCACATCAATGGTATGGAAACGCTCGCACCAGAACTCAGCAGCAAACTGCATCATACTGTTAAAGTCCAAGCCTCCGAACATATAGTTCTCGCCATTGAGATTTCCCAGTGCATTCTCACGGGAAGTGAAGGAAGAAGCCGACAGCCACTCCATCGACTTGCCTGCCTTGCCACGGAAGGTGAGCCAGGCACCAATACGAGCTTTGTCCTGCATCTTCAATCCCCTACTTATTCTGTTATCACCGTCAAAGACACCGTAATCCACAAGCTCATCTTCATCGTATGCCAGAACGAAATGACCGCTGAAACCAGCCGGCTCTCCCCATCCCTGATAAATGCGGTGAACAGGATTATAGCCATATACCACATGGTTGACGGTATCAATCTCTATATACCCCTGTCCCTCGTCACTGTTCGGATTGATGACCAGATGCACCAGCTCATCCTTGTCGGGCGTGACACGGAGGATGGAAGTATGACTCAATGCCGTGAGCTCTGCCTTGAGATGTTCCTGCTTGAGGTGAACGGCATAGTAATGAGGATGGGATATTTCTTCATCATGACTGAATGGCGTGGCACGCTGCTCTGGCTGAAGACGCAGGTTACCACCCAATGCAGCTACGGTAAAGGAACCGTAATCCTGCGTACAGCCTCCCACTATCCAATGGCTGTTGCGGAAGCCCTGCAAGTGGGTATCCTTATAATAATAAGGTGCAATACATTTCTGTTCGGTATCCTGTGTCTGCGGCGTCCAGAAGTTCTGTCCGTTCGGAACGAGGACAGCCGGAAGGGTTTGTCCATGTTCCTCGCTACCCTTGCCAAACATGCCGGCAGTCTGGGTATTCGCCTGTGCTGTACCCACCATCGTATTGAGGGCATTGAGCTGGCGGATATGCTCCAGATTGTGGATGCGTTCGTGCATCATCTGCTTCCATGTATTCCAGGAATAATAACAAGTACCGTATTCTACCTGAGCAAGACCACTCAGTTGGATATCCCGCTCATTGAGCATGAACTTGAAAAGGACCGAATCCTGAGCATTCTTATAAAATACCATCTGCAGGTTGGCAGCCATCGGAACCACACGGTCCATCCTGTCTACCCCATTACCCAAAACCACCTTTTCCTCATCCTCTCTGGCACTCTGCGGAAGAGAAGCCGTATCGAAAAGGAACGACAGGAGACGGTAAAGAGCCGTATCGTGACCAAAGCGAAGGGTTGCGGAAGAACGGGGAGAACGCAATGCTGCATCAGCCTCAGCCTCGATATTCTGCCAGAGCGAGATGGCACAGCGTGCCGGAATCGACTCGTTGGTCGGGTCGTTGCCATTATTGATGGTCATGCGACGGTTGTTGGCATCATAGATAGCCCGGAACTCCTCATCCGTAAACAGCGCATTCAATCGATCTTCTATGTCCTGCGGATAAGTAGGGAAATTCAAGCCTACATCCTGAATGGAAGAGGCTACCGTATGCATCTCGGTCATCAGCTTCAAGGGTTCATCTACTTGAGAGACATCCTTAAATAACTGAAGAAGGAAACGGCGAGGTGATACATGTGCCTGCACATGCGTACGATTCTCCAAAGCTTTTATTTCAGGAGAGACATACGCTATCCAAGCCATATCGGCAGAATCGGTCTTGACATCCAGATTCAAACCCGGCTGAAGGGTATGCAACTCCGAAGTAAAAGCCTGCATACTCCTGGCGCAACGATCCACCACGCTGGAGCGGGCCTTCACCGCATTGTCTGCAGCAAAGATCTGTGGATAACGCTCAAACATACGATGAGCGATGCCCTGATGCTGAAGAGCACCCAGCTTGCTCAGTTTTCCACCATTACCCTTGGCATTCTCCCATACACGCTGCAGCATTCCCTTCACCTGCAGACCCAGCGGAGTGAGATTACTCTCATCTTCAAAATGCTTGCAGATCCAGACATACCGGTCATCCTTCGGCATCCAACGGGAGCCATGGCGACCGTAATGGCTGATATAAAAGGGTGCATATCCCTGAGGAACATTCAGAGAATCAGACAGCACATAGGTAGCCGTACCAAAAGTTCCAGTTTTGGCAGAAGGACCTTCCGGGTAAGCATAATAGACGCCACCCATCTGCTGGCGAGTCTGAGCTTGCATGGATAGCACGCAAGCCAAAGAGATATATAATAATGTTACTTTTCTGTTCATATAATAATGAAACGGAGAATACTCCTTTTTATTGTTTTTCCAACCTCCAATCAATACCTAAAGGATTTCCTTCCATACGCAGCACCCAAGGGAGATTTCCAGTGGTGGCTATCTGCATCACGGTATCATCCTGTTCAGCCTTCACGGTGACGCTCTCTGCATCTTGCGAAACCTTACGCCATACTATCCCATTATAAACGAAAGAGCCTGTACCCAGAAGTTGCTGCAGGGCTTTCCGGGAGATAAACAGGAAGGTGCCATCCCGCATTCCATGATTGGAGCATTGGTTGCAAACATACAGGTTCTTTCCTTTCTGCGGACTATCCCAACAGAATCCGTCAGCCTCAGCCACGAGTTGACGAGGGATGAGATAGACCGACTGATTACATTTCAGCACAAGGGTATCAGGGATACTCACGGAATCTACACCCACTTCCCATTGACGATATTGACGATTAAGAATGAAGTGAGATATAAACTGCACAGGAATAGTTTTCCCGTATTTATCCACAAGTTGTTCACAAAGTGTGAATTTCTCTTTCTCCTTTATATTCAATGGTTTGGAAGCTTTATCAACAACCTTTTCCACAGCAGAAGAATGAGGGAACACAAGTTTTCCACCATTTATCAACACATCGTGAGTTATGAACATCTGCTTCCATTTCTCTCCTTCTCTCACCACCTTCAAGTTCTTTCCATTAGACAGATGGATGGTGTATTCCGGAACCATCGGTGAACCTACGATATAGAGATTCTGTCCGGCTATCGGATAGAATCCCAGCATATTGAAAATAAGCCAGGACGACATCGCTCCCCCATCATCATTACCCGGCAAACCACCAGGAGAATCATCATAGTTATCGTTCACAATCTGATGGATTCGCAGAACGCTCAAGTCAGGGCGCCCCACCCAATGATACAGGTAAGGAGTCATGAAGCTCGGTTCATTCGCCACATTGAAATGGCCATTGGCGAAGAAGGTATCAAGTCGTTTGATGAAAGCATCCTTGCCACCACAAGCCTCAATCAGTCCCGGCACATCGTGAGGAATACTGAGACTATACTCAGCCGACAAAGCCTCGTAGAAGAAGGTTGACCACCATGGAAGATACCAGGGCGCCACCTTGGTATCCGGATGATAAGGAATCACAGGATGATAGACCTTCGACTTGCCCCAAGGCACAGAGTCGAGCCATCTGCCATCCGCATCTCTCGGCATGATAAATCCCTTCATCCCCTGCCATTCATAATCAGAACGCCAGAGGTTGCGCCAGTTATGCGAACGCTTCATATACTTATCGTAGAGTTCCGGATAACCCAGTCCTTTTGCCACCTGGGCAATACACCAGTCATCATAGCTATACTCCACGGTACGATTGCCGGCACGGTCTATTCCATACGGAATATAGCCCAGCGTGTTATATTCCGTCAATCCACCTCTACCATGCTTTTCCTCAGGCACACTGCCCACAAAGCCATCATCATCCGTTGGCGGCACTTCGGCATCCTTGATCATCGCCTTCAGCGCCAGTTCATAATCGATACCCTTCATTCCTTTGGCAAAGGCATCGGCTATGACAATATCCGCATTGCTGCCACCCTGCGTTCTGCCGTTCCAGTTGCCGCTTCTGGCATCAGGCATATAACCGTCATGCTTGTAGATATTGAGCAGGGAATTGACCATATCACGCTGCTGGGGTTCCTCAATCAAGGTAAGCAAAGGCATGGAAGTACGGTAAGTATCCCAGATGGCATAGTAATCGTCGTAATAAGGCGTAGCTGAGAAATGAGGGTTTTCACCCGACTTATCCACAGGCATCAGCATCGTATGATAAAGGGCTGTATAAAACATCCGCTTCTGCTTTTCGGTTCCTGCGATTTCTATCTTTCCCAACTTTCCGTTCCAGGTTTTCCGCACATTCTTCAACTGGGCATCGAAGCCACAAGACGGGATATTCTTCCTTGCCTGGGCAACACTGATATGCGAAATACCAATCTTCAGATTGACGGTACTTTTCGAGAAGGCAACATCCAATCTTGTCTTTGATTCCTTCACCTTATTATATAGAGGTACTTCGCTATTAGATAAAGGGACACCGCTATTAGATAAAGGCGTATCGCAATTAGATAAAGGCACATCGCTCTGCAAATAGAAATATACGGTATAAGGGTCGCCATTGTTCCAGCCACCCCTTACAGTACTCCATCCTGAGACGGCATATTTTCCATCACAAGTAACATACGAATCCACATACTGCTGAGTTTCGCGCTTATCTGGAATCGTATCTATACCCAGGAAGGTAGCCACATCTATCAGGAGTTTTCCCTTCTGCTTTCTGCCATAATCCAATCGATAGAAGGCACAACGTTCTGAGGCGGTAATCTCCGTCCGGATTCCATTCTCAAAGGTACACGCATAATATCCCAAGGCAATCTTCTCATCCACCCGTTTCTGGATGATTTCCCCAGCATCAAAGAAAGGCTGAATCAGGATATTACCATACTTCTGTCCACCTCCCGTTCCACTGACATGCATCTGCGAGAATCCCTTGACAGGCTCAGGCATCGGCGCCCATCCTGCATTCGGCATAGACACGGCATCTGGTCCCGGCTTCGCCATCCCGTAAGGCATGCAAGGTCCGGGGAAAGTTCTACCCAATCCCTCACTTCCGATACGTGGATCCACGTATCGGGAATAATCTTGCGCCATTGTCATCAAGAAGCCAAAGGCAAAAAATATAACTAAGAATACGCTTCTCTTCATACGTTTTAATTAATAATTGCGCCAAAATCTTCAAATTTACCACATTTTGGCGCAGCTATAACGCCATTTGAATGCGATTCATCAAGACCTCCACATATCCATGACTCATCACCAATGCCTTGCTGGAAGTTTTCTTGGTTCCATCTTTCTTCGCAAAAGGGAAACAAACATTCAGCGACCATGTTTCGTTCACAGTATATGGGGGATGCTTGTCAAAATCCTCATCCAGCATGGCACTCCAAATACCATCATCAACTTTCGTCACCTCATAGTTTGGAACGACTATCGTCAGTTTGACCTGTTCATCTTTGATGTCGCAACGCACAAGAGGGCGAATATTGACACAATAAGAGGAATAACCACCCGAGTGATAAGCAATGCCAGGCAAATAACCCTTTGCCATGATAACCCCCAATTCCTTGTCTGCCATCTCTATCGATGAACTAGCATTGCTAAAGGTTTTCAGAAACCAATAATTCAAATCGACAAAGAGTTCATTTTTACTCTTGCCTTGCACCGAGATAGTTTTCTCAAACGTCAAAGCATTGTCCTTGTCCAACGTATCTTTTTCGCCTAGATAAAGCGCAATGTCTTTCCATCTTTTTCCATATTGATTAATCACGTAAGTCTCGACCTCTTTACGGCTCAATGTTTGAGCATCTACAGCTAGCAAGCCTGCCAAGCACAGTAATAACAACAATAGATTCCTTCTCATAATCAAACAGTTTTATCAAAATGAAATAAACTTCATCTAACAATTAGAAAAAGGGAGTGGCAGAATCCACCACTCCCCATTTATCATCATTCAATCGATCAATATCCAGGATTCTGCTCCCAACCATTCAAATTGATTGTGTTTTGTGGCACTGGGAAGATGCGATGACGCTTGTCGAAGTTTGCATCCGGGAAGTCCTTGTAATGAGGGAAGAACTCATCCTCATAATGACCGAAACGAATCATATCATTACGACGCCAGTTCTCATCAAAGAATTCACGACCACGCTCATCATAGATTTCCTGCAAGGTAGGTTCGTTAGCTATCGTTGGAGCACCTGCGTATGAACGAATCTGGTTGAAGAGAGCTTTTGCACCACTACTACCCTGACGAGTAAGAGCCTCAGCCTTCATAAGAAGTATGTCGGCATAACGGAAAATCGGCAAGTCATTAGACTGGTTACGACCATTATTATAATCGGCTGGAGTAGTAAACCATTTGATGGAGTGACAACCCTGCTGATAAGCATTGGCGTCATTGCCAACTTCAATGGTATTATCTTTCTTTGCAAGAGTGATGTCTTCCGTAAAATGTACCTGGTTGCCTTTATACATAAAAGGTTCAGTTGTAGGACGTAAAGTCTTTGGGTCACGAACATAGACATCACCACGAAGAATGCTGAGATTACGAATATCCCCATCCAGAGAAAACAATTTGGCAAACTCAGGAGTGACTACCATGTTACCACCAAACGACTGAGTAAACTTATCTGTTGAACCATAGACATTTGGCAACATTTTTTTCATATCCTTGAATGTACGAGGACGAGCATACTGCATACCCTGACGATTGATGGCATCATATGGTATTGCGTATATGAAGTCTTCCACCTTCCAGCCATTGTCGTATGAGAACTTATGAAGATAGTCAACAGAACCCAAATTGAACTTACCACTATTGATAATTTCATCGCAAGCAGCAATACAAGCATCCAACTTTGGATTTACAGCAGTTGCAGCATCATATTGGTCAACCGACTCCGCCGTATAAACAGGCCAGTTGATATATAGCTTGGCAAGAAGAGCCTCAGCCATCCATTTAGTAGGCTTGCCGTATGTATTTTCAGTAACATCATCCGTCAATGCAGGGATAATGTCTTTAAGCTCACTCTCAATCCACTCCGCAACTTCCTTACGTGGAGAACGAGGTACCACAGAACCTTCAGACTGAACTTGATCCAAAATCGGCGTATCACCATAATTATCCATCAAAATCCAGGTGTAATAAGCACGTATGGCACGAGCAGGCGCTTTCATCTGGGCAGAAGCTCCACTACCCAAATCCTCCAAGATGGTATTCGCCTTTGTAATACCAGCCGTCACATCATCATACCAACCGATAGATGCATCATTAGGAGAACTACAATGTAATGCTTGGTGAGCATAGGTACCACTGTCATAATAACCGCCAGCAAAAGCGAGTGAAGTAAACTCATCGGAAGCCAAGCATTGTGCCTCCATATAACGGCGGCCCAATGTTCCTGCAAGATGGTAATATACATCCGCCATTTTTGCCTCCACAACAATCATAGGATCAACTCCTGAGTTTTGACTAGGATCCTCAGTATATTGCGAGTTTGGACTCATGTCCAAATCCGTACAGCCGGTAAGTGTCATAGCTAACAATCCAGCTGAAATAAACAATCTATTTAGTTTCATATTCTGTAATCTGATTAAATGTTATTACTTAACAGTCACAATAGCGATACGGTTAGCATGATTGGTATCCGCACCCTTGGCGATAATACGAGTCACATTCACACCCTTATTCTGTAGATACTTAGCTACTGCATCTGCACGTTTCTGAGACAACTGCTGATTTACAGAAGACTTGCCTTCAGGAGAAGCGTATGCTACAATCTCGACATTAGAGCCACTCTTGATGCCATCAAGTTCTGAAGTATTACCAATCTCTGCAGAATTTACAGGGAATGTCACAACGTATGTGCTCTGTACGAAAGTTGTCTTTCCTGGAACCTCCTTAACCACTTCCTTGATTACTGGTACTTCCTTGATTACCTCTCGGTCGATATACTGTGGCGTAGCCTTTTTCTTCTTGCTTCCACCGAAATTAATCTTAACACCCACCATGAAGGTACGTGTATGTGGATAACGGCTCCAACGATAATCGATACCCGGATCAATGCCACCCATATTCACCTCAGGATCAAGTCCCTTATAGTTAGTGATCGTAAAGAGGTTATTGGCTGTGCCATAAAGAGTCAAATCCTGAATCCAGTCATTAAAGCAATTACGGAATGTGTAACTCAAAGAGAGCGTCTGAAGACGAACGTAAGATCCTTTCTCTATATAACGGTCCGAAGGAAGTGAGCCTGAAGCATCGCCAACAGGATTAGAAAGGAATTCTTTCAATACGTTCTTACCATCTGAGAACATTTGAGCAGCCGTATAGTGAGCGCGAGCACTATTATAAACGTCATTACCGAACACACCTGTGATAAATGCGTTCAGACTCCAGTTCTTATAAGTAAGCGTATTATTCCAACCTGCATTGAGCTTAGGTTGCGCACAACCAGTTATAGAACGGTCTTTCAAACTTGGATTATTGGTAGTTTCGCCTGTACGATTACCATTTTCATCAAGAACGTAGTACTCTGAGCGTCCATTTACAATTCCTGCATACTGATACGTATAGAATGTACCAATAGGTTCGCCCTCCATAATTCTCTGTGTCCAACCATCAGCAGAAACACCAGCTACCATTGGATCACCCTGGGTGAGATTAGTAGTATGGAATGTCTCATTCTGCATCTTATCGACAGTATTCTTGTTATGAGAGAGGTTGAGGGTAGTACTCCACATGAAATTCTTGGTACGAACAGGCACCGCATTCAATGTGAACTCAATACCCTTATTGGTCATCTCACCCACATTGGCATCCATCCAACTATATATGTACTGAGTTGTAGAAACAGGATAGCTCCAAATCAAGTCCTTGGTCTTCTTATGATAAACTTCTACAGTACCATTCAGACGTCCCTTCAAGAATGCGAAGTCGAGACCAATGTTCAACATACCTGTTGACTCCCACTTCAAATCAGGGTTTGCATTCTTGGTTGCACCGTATGTGCGATAAGTCTTACCGTCATATACGAATGTACCAGAAGCACCATACGTATTATAAGAAGAATACACATCAAAGCCCATGGCATTACCAGAAATACCATATCCCGCACGAAGTTTCAAGTTATCGAAGATATGCTGGTTCTGCATAAACTTCTCCTCAGTGATATTCCAGGCAGCAGATACAGAAGGGAAAGTTCCCCAACGATTGTTCTTGCCGAATACCGAAGAACCGTCACGACGAATGGTTGCCTGAAGCATATAACGACTGTCAAAAGAGTAGTTCACACGACCGTAGAAAGAGATGTTACGTACTTTCTCCAAATAGCCGCTCTGAACGGAGTTCTGAACACCCAAGATGGTTTGTGCGTATGACATATTATACCATCCAAGATCATCATTATAGTAACCTTCAACACTGAGACCGAATCCATCGTTATTCTTCTTTTCTTCCCAAGAATAACCACCCATCAAGCCCCACTTGCTCTTTCCGACCTTGAAATCGTAGTTGAGATAAGTCTCAAAAGTCTGTTCACGACCAAAATAAGTATTACGGGTAGCCTGACCATTCTTGTTGCCTATACCCTCCAACTGAGAGTTACGGGTATTATAGGCACTATAAGTACTTTGATAATTACTCCAAGAATAGTTGACACTCCAAACGAATCCCTTCCAAAGTTCGAGGGCGGTCTTACCAACAAACTGGTTACGTTTCCATACAGTCTCAGACTTATTTTCCTCCATCAATGCAAGAGGGTTATAGTTCTTGGAACCAGAGCCTACTGTCCATGTTCCATCCGCATTTTTGATGGCATTTGTAGGAGAATAGTAGTTCATGGCATCAAGCACAGATGCACCCTCATTGCCAGATGGTACGCCAAAATGTTTGCCATACATCATATTCGCACCAAGAGAAACCGTAAGGTGGTCTTTCAATGTCTTGGTTGACACAAGAGAACGGACATTGAAACGGTCAAAGCCTGTCATCTTGATGACACCCTCACGCTTTCTAAGATCGGCACTAATCATATAATTAGTAGAACCATTTCCACCACTAATGTTTACATTATGATTATGACTTATACCAGTACGAAGCACCTCGTCTTGCCAATCCGTATTGGCGCCACCATCCTTGAGAGTTATATTGTTGTCCTTTGCATACTGACGCAAGTCGTCAGCTGTACACACATCATATTTCTTCAGGATATTGTCAAAAGCTACATAGCCATTGTAAGAGACATTGGTTTTCTCCTCAGCACCCTTCTTGGTAGTAATGATGATTACACCATTGGCAGCCTTGGAACCATAGATGGCCGTAGCTGTAGCATCACGAAGCACGTCAATAGACTCGATATCTTCTGGAGACACAATAGAAATATCAACTCCAGGGATTCCATCCACTACATAGTAAGGTGACATGGCACCTGTACGGAGAGTAGAAGCACCACGAAGTGTAATGGTAGGAGAACCGTTAGGATCGGCAGTAGAAGAAACCACCAAACCCGGAACCTTTCCCTGAAGCATCTGACCTGGGTCTGTAAACACACCTTGGTTCAAATCTTCAGCCTTCACGGTAGTAATTGAAGAGGTAACATCCTTACGGCGCATCGTACCATAACCTACCACAACCACCTCGTTGAGGGCAGTGTTATCTTCATCCAACACTATCTGACTATTGCCACTTGCCTTAATGGTCTTTGACGTAAATCCAATGTAAGAGAGCTTCAACTTTGCTCCCGGCTTCACATTCAAGGTATAGTTACCATTTATATCGGTAACCGCACCATTGTTAGTACCTACCTCCATGACACTTACGCCTATGAGAGGTTCGCCATTGGCATCTTTCACGGTGCCGCTGACCTTACTTTGTGCAAATGTGAGTGTACTCACCAGCAGAAGGGCGGAAGAAAGCAATACTCTTTTCATGATTCTTCCATTTGTCTTTTGTACTATTTGCATAACTTATTAGATTTTGTTATTAATAATCGGATACAAAGGTAGTACTACCTTATTACACCTGTTTAAGATTTTAGTTTCAATTCTATGAAAAGATTGTTTTTCTAGTCATCTATACCGAAAGTCTTTCCTCCATAGTTTACTTTCGGTCCAACCTGTACTCTCAGATCATCAATCTCTACATCCCTGGCATTCTCCATATAGACTCCATATACCTTATTATATATAAAGCCCTCGCCACGACATGGGCGCTTGTCATACACGCCGCCATCATAGCCTGTCAGTTTCTTCAAGTTGAGATGTACATTGCTAAGATAGATATTGTTCACTTTATCCCGGGTATCTCCGCCGATAAAGCATCCGTTTTCTGAAGTGGCATAAATATGATTGAAGTAGATATGACTCACCTCGCCACATCTTCCTACAGTCTGACCTTTAGGGAATCGCCAGTTGGCATCCTTGTGATTTCCATTGGCACGAGGGTAAGAAGTAACGTAAATAGGTTCTGCCTTGCCCCACCATACATCGCTCCACAGCTGGCAATCCAGAATGATGTTAGAGAAAACCACATTGCTCACGGTTCCTTCATCACGGTTCTGAATACCGAGACCACGGTTGCTACCCTTGATCACGCAATTGTCGATAACCACATTATAGATGGAATCCATATTCTCGCTGCCAATCTTCACGGTACAGCTGCGACTCTCCATCACACAATTCGTTACAACGATATCGTGGCAAGAACCATATTCTTCAAACTCACGACGGTTCTTCAGGCAGATAGCATCATCGCCACTGGTGATATGACAGTTGGCAATGCGCACATTCTTGCTATGATCGATATCAATGCCATCACCATTACGGATCTTGAGATTGTTGAGCAGATTGATGCCGTCAATTACTGCCCCATCGCAACCGATGAGATGCACCGTCCAGTAAGCACCTTCCCGAATGGTAATATCACGGATATTGAGATTCCTGACTCCCATCAGGGTAAGCACGTGCGGACGGGGATCGAAGGTAGTGACCGGTTTGAGTTCGTAACTATCAAAAAGTTCAGCCCCCATAAACTTGATACCATTGCCATGAATCGTACCATGACCAGAGAACGAAAGATTCTCCACATCCTTCGCCCATATCCACATCATACCCTCCCCCTCGTTCTTGCCGAAGGCGCTGAGATGATAGATACTCTCATCGGGATTGGCTTTCCAGACGGAATTGGTTTCAAGAACGATGTTCACGTTTGATTTCAACTGTACGGGTCCTGAAAGAAATGTATGATTGGCGGAAAAGACCACATCTCCCCCTCCGGCATTCGTACAGGCATCCACAGCCTTCTGAATGGCGATTGCGTCATCACTGATTCCGTTACCTCGAGCACCGAAATCCATCACATTGAAACTACGACCATAGAGAATACAGGGTATGGCCAACAGAATCAATAAGTTCATAGTTAATTTATTTACCATAGGCTTAAAGATTAGTTGCTGCAAAAAAAAAAAAAAAATTAAGAACTGCAAGTTTTAAGCAAGAAAAATGCAAAATATCTCAAAAATACGTTTTATTCCCTCCTTCTCAAAACCGCAAAATGCATAATATGCATATTTATTCTGCATATTTCATGCATAAATACAATAATAAACAACAAATTATCGTTAATTATGCAAATTTCATTCATATTTTCTTGGCGTTTTCATATATTTATTGTAATTTTGCAACCGCAAACGTATAAAAATACATCACATGAAGGTAAAGAATAGCAGATTAGAAACATTAAAGATGCTTATCTCAAGCCAGGAGCTCAGTTCGCAGGAGCAACTCCTGCAAGCTCTTCACAAAGAAGGTTTCCAGATAACGCAAGCAACATTGAGTAGAGATTTGAAACTGCTCAAGGTTGCGAAAGCCGCTTCTTCCAGCGGTAAATATGCTTATGTCTTGCCAAACGACACCTTGTATAAGAGAGTTTCCCATCCTTCATCTGTTGCCAAGATGATGGTGAGTACAGGATTCCAGTCTGTCCACTTCTCTGGCAACATGGTTGTTATCAAAACAAGACCAGGCTACGCCAGCAGTATCGCCTACAACATAGATAACAGTGATATTCCTCAAATACTGGGAACCATCGCTGGTGATGATACGATATTCCTGGTAAAGAAAAAAGGAACTACCGAAGAAGAAGTAATCAATGCTTTGGCTGAAGTTATTCCTGACATTCATAAAGATAATAAATAAGAATACAAATACATTATAAATATACAGAGAAAATGGAAGAAGTAAAAGTAATGGTGGCTGACGAAAGTCACATCAAGTACATCGACACCATTCTGACTACAATCGCAGAAGCAGCAAAGAAACGTGGTTCAGGTATCGCCAAGCGTTCACCTGAATATGTTGCCACCAAAATGAGAGAGGCGAAGGCGGTCATCGCTCTCCAGGGCGAAAAGTTCGCTGGTTTCAGCTACATCGAAACATGGGGCAACAAGCACTATGTTACCACATCAGGTTTGATCGTTCACCCAGACTTCCGTGGTATGGGACTGGCTAAGCGTATCAAGAACCTGACCTTTACGCTTGCCCGACAGCGATGGCCTCATGCCAAGATTTTCTCTTTGACATCCGGTTCGGCTGTCATGAAGATGAACACCCAGCTGGGTTATCTTCCTGTTACTTTCGCCGACCTGACCGATGATGAGTCATTCTGGCGTGGTTGCGAGGGTTGCATCAACGTAGATGTACTCCATCGTACCAACCGCAAATACTGCATCTGTACCGCCATGCTCTTCGACCCTGAGGAGCATCTGCCTATCAAGCTTCCTCAGGAAGTGATTGAGAGAATCCGCAAGATTGACGGTCCATCTGCAGAAATTTAAATCCTTACATATAATTTAAGGTGTTGGCAAAATTGCCATCTAAACATTATTCACCACATATTAAACATAAAATAAAATGGCAAATAAAAAAGTTGTAGTCGCTTTCAGCGGCGGTCTCGATACATCATACACAGTAATGAAGTTGACCCAGGATGGCTGGGATGTTTATGCAGCATGCGCTAACACTGGTGGTTTCTCTGCCGAGCAGTTGAAGACCAACGAGGAAAACGCATATAAGTTGGGCGCCAAGGCATACGTCACTCTCGACGTTACCCACGAGTATTACGAGAAATCATTGAAATACATGATTTTCGGTAATGTGCTCCGCAACAACTGCTACCCTATCTCTGTATCTTCAGAGCGTATCTTCCAGGCTATCGCCATCGCTCGTTACGCCAAGGAGATTGGTGCTGACGCCATCGCTCACGGAAGTACAGGTGCCGGCAACGACCAGATTCGTTTCGACATGACCTTCCTGGTAATGGCTCCTGGTGTAGAGATCATCACATTGACACGTGACAAGGCACTTTCTCGTAAGGAGGAGGTTGATTACCTGAACGAGCATGGTTTCTATGCAGACTTCACCAAGTTGAAGTATTCATATAACGTAGGTATCTGGGGAACCAGTATCTGTGGTGGTGAGATTCTCGACCCAACCCAGGGTCTTCCTGAGGAGGCTTATCTGAAGCACGTTAGTGCCAAGGAAGAAGAGGCTGAACTGAAGATTACCTTCGAGAAGGGTGAGATCGTGGCTGTCAACGGCGAGAAGTTTGATGATAAGATTGCAGCCATCCAGAAGATTGAGGAGATTGGTGCATCTTACGCCATCGGTCGCGACTGCAACGTGGGTGACACCATCATCGGCATCAAGGGTCGTGTAGGTTTCGAGGCTGCGGCTCCTAAGCTCATCATCGAGGCTCACCGCCTGTTGGAGAAGAGCACTTTGAGCAAGTGGCAGCAGTATTGGAAGGACCAGGTAGGCAACTGGTACGGAATGTTCCTCCACGAGAGCCAGTACCTGGAGCCAGTGATGCCGGATATCGAGGCAATGCTGACTTCTTCTCAGCGCAACGTAAACGGTACAGCCATCTTGAAGCTTCGTCCATACAGTTTCCAGACTGTAGGAATCGATTCACCAGACGATTTGACCAAGTCTAAGCTCGGTGAGTATGGCGAGATGCAGCACGGTTGGACAGCCGAGGATGCGAAGGGCTTCATCAAGGTAAGCTCTACCCCACTCCGTGTTTATTATGGTATGCACCCTAACGAGGAAAGATAAATTATGATTAGAGTAGGTATTTTAGGAGCAGCTGGTTATACAGGAGGTGAGTTGATTCGCCTCCTTATCAACCATCCAGAGGCAGAGATTGTATTCGCCAACAGCGAGAGTAACGCCGGCAACCTGGTGGCTGAGGTTCACGAGGGATTGTATGGCGAGACCGACTTGAAGTTTACCGCCGAGATGCCTTTCGACCAGGTGGATGTCATCTTCTTCTGCTTCGGTCACGGCAAGAGCGAGGCGTTCCTGAAGGAGCACAATGTTCCGGAGAACGTGAAGATTATCGACCTGGCACAGGACTTCCGTCTTGCCCCTGAGACTGTGGTTGCTACCCAGCAGCCAACCCCAGCCGCTCACGATTTTGTATATGGACTTCCAGAAATAAATGAATCAAAAATAGCCGTAGCTCAGCACGTGGCAAACCCAGGTTGTTTTGCAACCTGCATTCAACTTGGTTTGTTGCCTGCTGCTAAGATGGGCCTCATCAACAGCGATGTTTCTGTTAACGCCATTACCGGTAGCACCGGTGCTGGTCAGAAGCCAGGTGCCACTACCCATTTCTCATGGCGCAACAACAACATGAGCATCTACAAGGCATTCAACCATCAGCACGTGCCAGAGATTCGTGAGAGTCTGAAGCAGACACAGGGTTATCTCGATGCAGCCATCGACTTCATCCCTTACCGTGGCGACTTCGCCCGTGGTATCTTCGCTACAGAAGTGGTAAAGACCGACAAGCCAATCGAGGAAATCGTAGCAGGTTACAAGGAGTTCTACAAGGATGCCAAGTTCACCCACTATGTGGATAAAGCAATCGACCTGAAGCAGGTGGTGAATACCAACAAGTGCCTGGTTCATGTAGATAAGTATGGCGATAAACTCCTGATTACTTCCTGCATCGACAATCTTCTGAAGGGTGCCGTAGGTCAGGCTGTTCAGAACATGAACATCATGTTTGGTCTCGACCAGACTGCAGGTTTGAAACTCAAGCCATCAGCTTTTTAGATAAAAGAATTCGGAAGAACGGATGAATATTCATTCGTTCTTCTATCATAAAAAATAGTTTATCACAAGATAACTCTATGAGTTGTCTTTCTTAAAACATAGATTTAACATGAAACTTTACGACGTATATCCTCTTTTCGATATTAATATAGTAAAAGGTAAGGGCTGCAAGGTATGGGACGACAAGGGTCAGGAATATCTCGACCTCTATGGCGGTCATGCCGTTATCAGCATCGGTCATTGCCATCCTCACTATGTGGAGATGCTCACCAACCAGTTGAACAACCTGGGTTTCTATTCCAACTCTGTCATCAACAAGTTGCAGGTGAAACTCGCTGAGCGTCTAGGTAAGGCTAGCGGTTATGAGGATTATCAGTTCTTCCTCATCAACTCTGGTGCCGAAGCAAATGAGAATGCCTTGAAGCTGGCTTCATTCACCAACGGAAGAACCCGCGTGCTTTCTATAGAGAAGGCTTTCCACGGCAGAACATCCCTTGCCGTAGAGGTAACAAATAATCCAAAGATCATCGCTCCTATCAATGATAATGGTCACGTAACCTATCTTCCTATCAACGATCTGGAGGCTTGGGAGAAGGAACTTGCCAAGGGCGATGTCTGCGCTTGTATCATCGAGGCGATTCAGGGCGTAGGTGGCTGCAACATGGTAACTCCTGAGTTTGCTCAGGGTTTGCAGGCAGCCTGCAAGAAATACGGCACCTTCCTGATTTGCGATGAAATCCAGTGCGGTTATGGTAGAAGCGGTAAGTTCTTCGCTCACCAGTGGTTGGGCATCAAGCCTGACCTCATCACAGTAGCCAAGGGTATCGGCAATGGTTTCCCTATGGGTGGCGTGTTGATTTCTCCAGAGTTTACTCCTGTATATGGTCAGCTGGGTACAACCTTCGGTGGCAACCATCTGGCATGTACTGCCGCTCTCGCCGTTCTCGATGTATTTGAGAAGGAGAACCTGGTACAGAATGCACATGAGGTTGGTGAATATCTCATCGCCCAGCTGAAGGAGTTGCAGAAGCGCAACAGCCATATCACAGAGGTTCGTGGCCGTGGTTTGATGGTAGGTGCCGTACTCGATATTCCTCACAAGAAAGTTCGCAGCAAGCTCATCCACGAGCAGCACTGTTTCACCGGTTGCGCCGGCACCAACATCCTTCGTATCCTCCCTCCATTGGTATTGACCAAGGAGAATGTGGATGACTTCATCGGAAGATTGGAAACTGTATTAAAAGAAGTATAAACCCTTTCTGATAAGGATATAAAGAAAACTCAACCCATAAAAGAAATAGGAATCACTCCTATCGTGAGCAGCAAGCCCTTTGCGGTTTGCTGCTTTTTTGTTTTTTCCTTGCTAGATTACTAATTGTGGTTTAACGATTTTAGTTGACCACCTTAACAGATAGTCATATCTGGAGTTTGACTTCATATTTTTCACAAAACAAGTCCACTAGTTCACAAAAAACACGCTACCTCCAGCCATACTTTTGAAATATTATGCTTATCTTTGCACCAAACTTATCAGTATGGAAGAATATCTCATCATATCAAATGCCAACTTCTTGCTCAGAGTGGCTTCCGAACAGATAGCATACGTCTGTTCGGAAGGAAGCTATTGCAATCTCCGACTCACCAACGGCGATGAATACACCTTCTCGTTCAACCTTGTGGTCTTTGAGAAGAAAATAGTAGAGCAACTTGCCCAAACGGCACACTTCTTCGCTCGTGTTGGCAGAAACTACATTATTAATAGTCAGCACATTTTCAGCATCAACCTCAACACTTCTGAACTAGTGTTGTACAACGAGCGGTTTTGCGAGAAATTCACCCTGCACGTCAGCAAGGAACCACTCAAACAATTAAAAGCACTTTTAGACAACTCCATAAAATCATAAAAGGTATGAAAGGAAAAAACAATCAGGAAGAAACTTATTTCCTGGGCAAAGCACAGGAAACAAGATACACAAAATCTCATATATATAAAAAGGTATTTGGGATAGCCGCTTGCGTGATAGCAATAATAGGTATAACCATCGTCCTTATGTTCAAACCGCAAAGCGTATCACAACCTCATGTGTTAAAGACGATAGCTGTTTTACCGGAAGGTGGTCAGATGCCAATCTTCAACGGCAATGGCGACATCAACGATTTCCTAAGATGGGTGATGACAAACATCCAATATCCTAAAGGATTGGAAGACAAGCCTGCGCGAGTCGTCATCAACTTCACCGTTCAAAAGGATGGAACATTGGGATTGTTTAAAGTTCTCGAAGCTCCCAAAGAAAAAGCCTATGAGCAGACTGTGATTGAACTTCTCAAGAGAAGCCCTCATTGGAAGCCTGCCCGACTCTCCGATGGCGAGGAAGTCAACATGGAGTTTACCTTGCCTGTCGTTTTCACTCCCGAAGTAAGAAAAAAATAATCAGCAAAAACGATGAAACAGTTTAGATTGATCCTTATATTATGGCTATGTATGGCAATGAATGCCAAGGCCAACGATACCACAGCTAATCTACTTCAACAAGGAGATAGCTGTTTGAGTAGATATGATGTGTTTCATGCAACCCAATACTATCAAAAGTATCTGGAAGCAAATCCATCTCACCTGGGAGCACGCAGGAAACTGGCTTCCTGCTATCGGAAAGTAGGCAACTACACCGCCTGCATTTCTTGCCTAGACAAGATTCCATCAGATAGCATCAACCACGAAGACATGCGAATGTTCTATTATGCATATCTCAATCAGAACAACAATGACAAGGTTTCTCTCTGGGGTGAACGCATCGCATTCTTATTCCCATACGACAGTGAAATTATCGCTTCGCTTGCCGTGCATTACAATGGAGTGAACAAACCTGACAGAGCAGAAAAAGTGGCGAAGAATTACATTTCTCAATGTGATTCCACGAACTTATATGTCAACAAGGAATATGCCTATTCCCTATTCATGCAATTCAAATACGATGAGGCTATACCCTTGTATGAGAAACTGATAGCGCAAGGATTTGATAATTTCGAATCCAATTTCATCCTTGGTCTCTGTTATGAGGACCAGCCGGACAATGAAAAAGCGCTGAAACATTACCAGAAAGCAGTTCAGTTCAAAAGCGACAATGCCACTTGCCTTTTCCACTTGGCTTTGATAGAGAAATCCTTCTGCATGGATTCACTGTCCATGGCTCATTTCAACCAGTCGTTAGAGGTTTCCTTGCCAAAAGACAGAGCTTTGCGAACCTATAAATGGCTAGCCGACTTACATTTCCAACACAACCGATATGCAGACGCTGCCCGTGACTTTGAGCTATGCACCTTATACGATGAGGAAGATAATCCTCTCTACCATTACAATGCCGCCCAAATGTTCATCGCTTCCAAAAACAAGCTGAAAGCGAAACAGCATCTCCAGATGTTCTTAGCAAATGCAAACAGACTGGAAGATAAAAAAGAGGCAGCGCAACTCATATCCAAAGCCAAAGAGCAACTCAAGCAATAACCATCAAACTCACATAAATACATGAAAATAAATTTTATCTTAGGTTCAGCATTATTGCTGAGCCAGCCCCTTTGCGCTCAAAACGAAGAGGCAAAAGACACGCTTACCGCCGAGATGATGATGCAAAACCTGCCAGAGGTTTTCGTCAAGGCGACACGTCCTATCGTCAAGGCAGAAAGAGGACAGTTGGTTTACAACATGCCACTGCTCATAGAGAAAATGCCGGCAGACAACGCTTATGATGCCCTTACCCGAATACCAGGAGTAAACGAACTAAACGGCAACATCAATTATGCAGGAAAGGAACTGACTCTCATCATCAACGGCAAACCAACCACGCTCAATTACGCACAACTGGCAGAGCGATTAAAAGCCATGCCCGCCTCACAATTAGCCAAAGCCAAAGTGATGCTGGCAGCGCCAGCACGCTTACATGTTCGTGGAATGGTCATCAACCTGATTACCAAAGACTATGTAGGAAAGAACCTGCTTTCAGGACAAATACAAAGCATCTGGAGCCAAAGCAAATACGGAGAAGGGGAAGGCAAAGCCAACCTGCTGTTCCAAAAAGGAAAATTCGGTCTGGATGCCATGTATTCATTTACAGATGGAACATCATACGGAGAGACAACCACCAATGCCAATCATCCCCTTCAAGGAAAGCGAGTAGCGTATCATGACAAGACCTCACAGAAAACCCCTGGATTGACTCACAACTATCGTATGGGACTAAGTTATGCCATTACTGATAACCACCAGCTATCCCTGGCATATACAGGAAAATGGAACAGCAGTCATCCTCATCATGAAACGATGGGAACAGGCACATCCCAGCAACAGGGCAATGAACATACCTACCTGCACAATGTAGATGCCAGCTACAACCTGCCCTTTGGACTACAAATAGGCATATCCTATCTCAACTACCAAAATCCCAGCCATCAATATCTGGAAGGAACGATGCTTGACGAAGAACGTATTCTATACACAAACAGCAAGCAGGTAATAGACAAATGGCTTTTCACCGCCGATCAATCCCACTCATTGAAGAAGGGTTGGGAACTGTCGTATGGTATGAAATTCCAAAACAGCAACAACAGAAGCTACCAAGCCACGACCAACAAGGATGGAGCAGACATTCCAGATGCAACCAGCCAGGTGAATATCGAAGAAAGAATCTTGAGTTTCTATGGCGGCATAAGCAAACAGATAAACGAGCAAATCAGCTTGGAAGCCTCTGTCGAAGCAGAGCAATATCATTCTCCACAATGGAACAAATGGCATATTTATCCCACTCTTAATGCATCGTGGAAAGCCAATCCTGGCAACATACTCAACTTATCCTTCAGTTCCAGCTCACAGTTTCCTAGTTATTGGTCAACTATGAGTAGCATTTACTATGCCTCTAACTATATGGAGATATGGGGAAATCCTCATCTCAAGCCTTACTCTACATACGAGACCAACCTGATGTGGACAATCAAAAGTCGCCATACATTGATGGCATTTGCAAAGTTCCAACCCAACTATTCTGTGCAGTTGCCTTATCAGACTACCGACCACCTGGCAGTCATTATGAAGGAGACCAATTTCGACTATAATCATACTATAGGCATTAGAGCATCGACGACTTTCGGTATAGGCAATTGGATGAACGGAAGTGTTTCGGCAACAGGAATCTACAGACATGACAAGAGTAACGATTTCTTTGACTTGCCCTTCAATCGCAAACATATCTCTGCCATTCTTGCCGGCAATCTATCCGCCCAGCTTAGCCGAAGCCATCACATCCATTTCATACTTAACCCATTCTATCAGTCGAAAGCCATTCAAGGACTCTATGACATCAAATCAGTCTTTCTCTTGAATGCTATGTTGAGGTGGGCTTCCGATCATGATAAATGGAGCATTGTGGTTAAAGGCAGCAACATCTTCAACGAGGGATTCTCTACAAAATCAGTACAAGGCAATCAAGACTATCACATGAACATCAAGCAAGATTGGGCATCTGCCTCCATCTCCATCATCTGTAAGATAGGCAAGTACAAGGAGAAGAGAACCAAGGACGTGGATACTTCCAGAATGGGAGTAAACTAGCGAATTTCTTAGAATATCGTCAGTAAACAAGCGTACTTTCTTAAAAAATCGTCTATAGACACGCTATTTTCAGATAAAAGTAGTATCTTTGCACCGTAATTGCATTTTAATTATAAGACGACAATGAAAATAACAATTATCGGAGCAGGTGCCATGGGCGGTGCTATGGCTGAAGGACTCTTGCAGAGCGAGAAGTTCACTCCATCAGATATTACGGTATCAGACCATAACCAACCAGTATTGGATCACTTCGCAAGCGAAGGAGCCAGCGTAACTCTAGACAACCAGTTGGCTTGCCACGGCGCAGACATCGTATGCGTGGTAGTAAAGCCTTGGTGTGTAGAGAAGACATTGAAGGGAATCAAGGATGTACTCAACTACAAGAATCAGAAACTCGTGGTCGTTGCAGCCGGTGTGCCATCAGCCAACATCAAGGAGTGGTTAGACAAGGATGGTATCACCCCAACCTTCTTCCTCGTGATGCCAAACATCGCCATTGCCTACAAGCAGTCGATGACCTTCATCACTCCAGTAGATGCATCTGCCACAGAAATCCAGCAGATTACAGAAATCTTCGATGAATTGGGCGAAAGCCTCATCATGGAAGAACGCCTCTTCCCAGCTGCCACCGCCATGTCGTGTGCCATCGCCTACGCCATGCGCTATGTTAGAGCCAATGTGGAAGGCGGCGTAGAGATGGGATTCAAGGCAAAGGATGCCCAGAAGATTGTCTTGCAGACCATCAAGGGTGCCGTAGAGCTGCTTCAGGAAACAGGCGAACACCCAGAGGCTGCCATCGATAAGGTTACCACCCCAGGCGGTTGCACCATCAAAGGTTTGAACACGATGGAGCAGAATGGCTTCACCAATGCCGTCATCAAGGGATTGATAGCAGGAAAGAAATAAATAAAAAAGCTGCATAAGAATAAAACCTATGCAGCTTTTTTGTTTGTTTTTACGCCTCTTACACACTGGAAATACTATATTTCCTTACTTTCATATGTAGGGGGCAAGTTCTTATTTCACTTCAGGCAACAAGCAAGGGCGTACCTTGGAGGTTACACTAGCCTTCTCATTGACGATAACTGTGAGTGGCTTGGTGTCAGCAGCATTCTTTGCCACCATTACCTTATAGTCGCCAGCCTCTACCTGCCACTGGCTATCTGTTTCATTGAAAGAAGCCAAGTTTTCGTATGGAATCAGGATGGTAACCGTCTCACTCTCTCCTGGTTTCAAAGACTTGGTTTTGGCGAAGCCACGGAGTTCCTTGGCAGGCTTTTCCATATCCTTGCCAGGAGCAGCCACATACACCTGAACCACTTCCTTACCAGCCATCTTGCCAGCGTTCTTCACTGCCACCTGCACCTGCACATTGCCTTGCGCATCCTTAGTAACTACAGGCTTGCCATACTTAAAGGTGGTATAGCTCATACCATAGCCGAAAGGATAAGCCACAGGCACGTTCTTGGTCTGGTAATAACGATAGCCCACATAGATGCCATCCTCATAATTCGTGTAATCCACATTCTTCACGTCGCCCTTGCTGCCAATGCCCTTGCCCATGAACATACCGATTACATCCTTTACCTTGACATCATCAGGATAAGGGAAATTGTCCTTGGAAGGAACATCATTGTAGCTAACAGGCCATGTCATAGGCAGACGACCAGAAGGATTCTCCTTACCCGTCAAGATGTCGGCAACGGAATTACCACCTTCCTGACCAGGCAACCAAGACAACAAGACTGCATCAGGAGCTGCCATCCAACTCTTGGTCTCGATTACACCACAAACATTCAAGATGACTGCCACCTTCTTGCCTGCCTTGTGGAAAGCATTGCAAACACCTGCTATCATATCCTTCTCTGCCTGGGTGAGAGTGAAGTTGTCGGAGAGATGACGATCCAAGAACTCACCAGATGACTTACCAATGGTGATGATAGCCATGTCGTTGTTCTTCACGGCAGCAGCCATATCCAACTCAGCAAGGCTCATTTCCGGGATAAAATGTCCTGGAAGGAAAGCCTCTAATGGATTCTCAGGCTTAGGAAGAGACTCCTTTGCCTTAGGTGCATACTCCTCATAAGCCTTGCGGATAGCCCCATCCACCTGATAGCCAGCATTCTTCAAGCCATCCAAGAGACTTACCACATACGCATGATTTACATTGCCAGAACCAGTACCGCCAGCGATGAAATCATAAGAGGTGTTACCAAAGAGGGCGATGTTCTTTACTTTCTGGATGATAGGTAAGGTATTCTTGTTGTTCTTGAGCAATACCATACCCTCGGTAGCAGCTTTGCGAGCCACCTCGGCATGTCCCTTCAAGTCTGGGTTGTTGTCAGCCACATACTGCTTGAATCTTGGGGTCTCCATGATATATTCCAGGATGTGACGCACATTACGGTCGATGATTTCCAACGACAAGCGACCATTGAGCACCGCCTTGCGAATCTCGTCACATTGGTCCGCCTTTCCTGGCATCAAGAGGTCATTGCCTGCCTCCATCTGTGCAGTAGCACTAATACCGCCAAACCAATCAGTCATCACCATGCCCTTGAAACCCCACTCATGGCGAAGGATTTCAGTCACCAAGTCGCAACGCTCGCTCGACATCGTGCCATTGATGAGGTTATAGGAGGTCATGATGGTCCAAGGCTGAGACTCCTTCACCACAATCTCGAATGGCTTGAGATAGATTTCTCTAAAAGTACGAGGATTGCCGATGACATTGTTTCTCGTGCGATTGGTCTCCTGGTTATTCAAGGCAAAGTGCTTCACGGAAGTTCCCACGCCATTGCTCTCGATACCATTCACCATGGCTGCGCAAATCTTACCTGCCAACAATGGACCCTCTGAATAATACTCAAAGTTACGACCGCAAAGTGGGTTGCGCATGATGTTGGTGGCTGGAGCCAAAAGGACATCCACACCATAGTGCTTTACCTCGTCGCCCATAGAAGTACCCACTGAATGAACCAAGTCGGCATTCCAGGTGGCACTCATCACGGTAGCCACAGGGAAATGAGTGCAGTAGAATGTCTTATTGGTATCCTTGCGCTTGGCATCGATACGCAGACCAGCAGGTCCATCTGCCACTACGGTAGTAGGAATACCAAGTCGCTCGATGCCATTCACTTGTCCTGCGGCACCAGGCACCAACTGACCTTGGTTACCGATGGTAGCCATCATGCTTGATTTTACTTTGCCAGTAGAACCCACCAACAGTTCTATCTTTTCATCAAGGGTCATAGCCCGGATGACATCCTCAACAGGAGAAACGCCTAACTTGGGTGTTGTCTGGGCTGGGCACAATGTAGTCGAAGCCAAGAACACACAAGTGGTAATCATTACTTTCTTAATTTTTATCATATTATCCAATCGTTTTTGTCGTTAGAAAATCTTTTGTGCAAACTCTGTGAGATAGACACGCCAGTTGCGCCAGATGTGGCCGCCCTCGGTCTCCATATAGGTATATTTATACCCCTTCTCATCGAAATAGCGACGCAAGCCGGCTGTACTCTTATACAAGAAGTCGGTCTTTCCCATACCTATCCAATACAATTTTGGCTTGTTCTTAAACAAGGTTGCCAACTGCTGCTTCGCCTCCTCGTCCTCTTGCAGCATCTTATAGAAATCGGTGCGAAAATCGCCAGTCTTTCCCACATGCAAACCAGCGGAGAATAGACCAACGTAATCAAACTTATTAGGGAAACGGCGAGAGATGTCAAAGGAGTGTCCACCACCCATTGACAAACCGCAGATGGCACGATGCGCCTTATCCTTGCCCACCTTGTAATGGCTCTCCACATAGTTCATCACGTCAGGGAAGCTCTCATCCATCGTAGCCACCGCCTTGGCACCTTGGTAACCATAGAAAGAAGGCACATACATACCTGCCGACCATTCGCCAGGAGCAGCCTGACAGTTAGGGTTGCCATTGGTCATCACCACAACCATAGGCTTTGCCTTGCCTGTGGCTATCAAGTTGTCGAGAATCTGGGAGGCACGTCCCAAGGTTGTCCAAGCATCCTCATCACCACCTGCGCCATGAAGCAAGTAGAGCACTGGGTAATCCTTGCCCTTGTCGTAACCTGCTGGGGTATAGACGGTCATACGACGCTGCATCTTGAGCGTAGGACTGTCATACCAAACCTTCTGCACATTGCCATGAGGCACCTCATTGACGGTGTAGAGGTCACCACAGTCTCCTTTCTTGTCTGACAAGATAAAAATATTGGTTACCGAAGTGATGTCACGAGTGATATAGACGCTTCCAGGATCCACAATCTTCACACCATCCAAGAGGAGATTATAAGAATAAAGCTCAGGAGAAAGATTAGTGCTGGTAAAGCTCCATACTCCCTTGTCATCCTTCACCAAGTCTGCCACTCCCGGTGCATCATACTTTCCCACAGGGGTATCAATCTGCTTGGTAGGCAAGAAGTCGCCCGTAATCTGCACTTTCTGTGCATTGGGAGCCTTGAGACGGAAAGTAACTGTATGGTTGGCGTTTAACTCTGGAGAAACCACAGGTACGTTGTCGAACAAAGCTTGTTGTGCAAAGCTGCTCATACTCAAGAGCAAGGCTGTTGCCATAAATGTTATCTTTTTCATTGTAATGTTGTTTGAAGTTACTTAAAGATTTTCTGGGCAAACTCACCCAGGTAGATGCGCCAGTTGCGCCAGATATGACCACCATCGGTCTCCATATAGGTGAATGGATAATGGTTCTTGGTCAGTTTCTCTCTAAAGGCGGTATTGTCCTTAAAGAGGAAGTCGGTGTTGCCGATACCAATCCAGAAGAGCTTTGGCTTGGCAGCAAACAAGTCTGCCAACTTCTTGTCGAAGTTATCATAGATGTACTCGTTGGCGCCACCACTTCTTTGTTCCTTGCCAATGGCTGCCGAGAAGAGCCCCACATAGCCAAAGGTCTTAGGATTGTTGATGGAAATATAGAGGGAATGGAATCCACCCATTGACAAACCGGCGATGGCACGGTTCTGGGTATTTGCCAAGGTGCGATAACGAGCATCCACAAACTTCACCACCTCAGGGAAAGAAACCTCAAAAGAGCCTTCCATGGTCTTAGGCAATCCCAAGCTTGGTACAATGAGTCCCTCTGAAGTATAGCCTGGAGCCGCCTCCTGGGAGATATTGCCATTGGGCATCACCACAATCATAGGCTTTGCCTTGCCTTGGGCAATGAGATTGTCCAAGATCTGGGAAGCACGTCCCAAGTCCATCCAAGCCTCTTCGTCGCCACCGATGCCATGAAGCAGATAGAGCACTGGGTATTTCACCTTGCTTGTCTCATAGCCTGCTGGGGTATAAACTGTCATGCGACGGGTAATGCCTGCCTTGGCATCGTCATACCACACCTTGGAAACTGTTCCATGGGGCACCTTGTTAACCTTGTATAAGTCTGCCTTGCCACCATCTACCAAGAATATGTTGGAAACATTGCTGATGTCACGCACGGTATATACGTTCAAGTGGTCGGTAACGCTTGCCCCATCCACCATCATCGTATAAGAATACAACTCTGGCGACAGAGGAGAGGTGGTGGTATAGCTCCACACACCCTTATCGTCCTTGGTCAAGTCAGCCACACCTGGGGCATCAAACTTGCCCATCGGGGTATCAATCTTGCGAGTTGGCAAGAAATCGCCCGTAATCTGCACCTTTTGAGCACCAGGTGCCATACAGCGGAAAGTAACCGTCTTGTCGGCATGAATCTCAGGCGACTGTGGCATTTGCCCTCCGAAGAGGGCTTGCTGTGCTGAAGCACTGCCACATGTTATACATAATGCAATAACTAATAATGATAACTTTTTCATTGTCTTTACACCTTTGGTTTACTAGTATAAAAATGATAATTGTTCAAAATTGCGCTGCAAAGGTACGCACTTTTTCAATACACCCTTTTCTGAAATGTTTTCTTGTATTTTGATTTTGTTCAAAATGGGGTTTCCTATCTGTTCAAAAAGTTTCCTATTTGTTAAAAGTCCTTCATAAATATTGTATATATCAGGGATTTATCGTATCTTTGCAAATAGAAAAATAACGAAATAGCTATGAGCAAAGAGAAAATACTTTTGTATGCCTTTCTAGGACTCATGCTGACACTATCAGCCTGCCAGCATCACGACACTACCGACGAGGAGAACACCTATGAGGGAAAAGAATGGACGCTCTCTGACCAAATATCCAACAAGAAAGTAAAAAGCATCTGCGAGGACCAATACGGACAAATCTGGATTGGCACCTTCCGTGGTCTCAATAAGTATGACAGCAACAAGTACTACCAATACTTCTGCGTACACGACTCCGTGGGGCTGCCCGACAACAATATCAGTAGCGTTTTCAGAGATTCCAAAAACCGACTGTGGATAACTACGGCCAATGGCATCTGCTACTACAATGAGCAGGGCAAATTTACGAGAATCCCCCTCACCATGCAAAATAAGAATTTTACGCAGATACTGGAAGACAAAGCCGGCAGAATGTTCTTTACCACGGGCTATACCTTCTATCAATATGACGAAAAGACTAACAAACTCGTGGTCAAGTTGAAACAACTGGAAGAAAGACCCACCTTCAACCTGACCTGCCACATCGACGACCGAGACATCATCTGGATACGTACACCACAAATCATCACCGGCTATCGCTCGGACACATTCCAGAAAGTGGCAGAAATCAAACTTTCAGGCCATTCCCAATATTCCTATCTGCAAGATGGACACAAGCTGTGGCTATCTGGCTATGACGGCATGCAAATCTTCGATACCCGCACCCGCCAACTCCAGGCACTGCCAGCCAGCCTCAAGTCTTGGTCATTGCCACACGACATGGTGAACATCGTGCATCCATACGGCAAGAATGGCATCTTGCTCAATACTACCAAGCATGGCTTGTGGTTGCTCGACAACCATCACAAACTCGTCCATCAAAGCGACAAGAACTTCCCATTTGACTTGGGCAATATGCAAGTAAGCCAAATCTTCACCGACTCAAAAGGCAACTTATGGCTCGGTTCAGAAGAGGATGGCGTGAAGACCATCTATCGTTATCAAGACATGTTCAACAGCAACCTTGCCTTGCAACGCTCCGTGGGCAAGCAAGCTGTACTCGCCATTGTACCAGACCACACGAACCATCTTTGGATTGCCACCAAGAAAGATGGCATCTATGTCTATGACTTGGAGAACAAGCAAATCAAAAAGATACCCAAGGTATATCAAAATAGCAATGATGATAAAAAGAACATCATCACCAACCTCTATGTAGATGCCAGAAATTATATCTGGCTTGCCGATGCGGAGAACGTCGCCAAGTGTAAGTATGAAAACGGAGAATTGCGTGTTGTAGATTCTTATCCCATTTTTATGCCTATGGAATTTGCACAAGACAAGCAGGGCAACATGTGGGTTTCCACAGCAGGTGTGGATATCTATCTCATTTCTCATCAAGATGGAACCATGACCAAGAAGCAGTTGTTCCCATCTACCTTTACTTTCATCCCAAGCATCATTTGCCTCAATAATGGCAATCTGCTCGTATCTGCTTTCTATAAGCCGATATTGGAAATAGATGGCAAGACGAAGGTCATCCGAGAGTTTAAGGTAAATCCCACTGATTGGAAGAAGTGTATCAAGCGCAGTGTCTATATCCCGACAAAGACGCTCCAAGATAGCAAGGGCAACATTTGGTTTGGCACCGTCACCAATGGGCTCTTAAAATATGATGCCAACACCCATCGAATGCAGCCTATCCCAGGATTGTCATGCTCTGACATCTCCAGTATCGAGGAAGACAAGAATGGCAACCTCTGGGTGAGTACCATGTATGGATTGAACAAGTTGGACATCAAAGCCCATAAGATAACCTCCTACAAGGAGGCTGATGGCATCGGCGGTTTCCAGTTCTACGACCGTGCCTCCTGCAAGTTAAAAGACGGCACACTTATCTTTGGTGGTACCCACGGTCTCACCATCTTCAACCCTCAGAACGTTACGACCAACCAGCCCATCAACTTGCTGTTTGAGAACCTAAAGGTGCATAACAATCTCGTACAAGCCAAGGAAAAAGGCAACATAGAGGAGAGCATGGAGCATTCTCCTCATATCCACCTGGGCTACAAGGAGAACAGCTTTAGCATCTCCTTTTCCGCCATCGACTACAGTGACTACAAGCGCATCCACTATTTCTACCAACTGGAAGGCTTTGACAAATCATGGGTCGATGCTGGCAGCAATACCGAGGCCTATTATTCCAACCTGCCAGCTGGCTGCTATACCTTCAAGGTGAAGATCGTGGGCAACGACAACAACCACACCATCGCCGAAAAGTCCATCAAGGTATCTATCGCCCCAGAGCCATGGAACGCTTGGTGGGCATGGTGCCTCTATATCCTCTTGGCAACTGGCGCAGGCTATGCCTACATACGATTCAAGCAACGCATCAATATGGAAAAGGAAATGGCTAGGAAGGCTGAGGTAGAAAAGGAACAAGAACAGCGCATCAACAAGATGAACATGAGCTTCTTTGCCAACATCTCCCATGAGTTCCGCACGCCTCTGACGATGATTTCAGGACCTGTGGAGCAACTCTGCGAGAGCACCGATATCAACAAGCACAACAAACAGTTGCTCAACATCATCAACAGAAGCGTGAACAGAATGCTCAAATTGGTAAACCAGTTGCTCGACTTCAACAAACTGGAGAACGACACTCTCCGATTACATGTCAAATTGTGTGACATCGTTACAGAGATGCAGCGCATCATAGACTTGTTTATCGTCAATGCCGAGGAAAAAGGCATCACACTCAACTGCCATGGCTTAGAAGGTTCTTATCTCATCTGGCTGGATGTTGACAAGTTGGAGAAAATCATCAACAACCTCATGTCAAATGCCATGAAGTTTACACCTCGTGGTGGAAAAATAGATGTCACCTTGGATTCGGAGATAGACAAGAAAGGGATGCAATGGGTCAAGATAACCGTTGCCGACACAGGCAAGGGAATACCAGAAAAGGAACTGGACAACATCTTCAAGCGCTACTATCAGTTGAACAACCAGTCGGCTAGTACCATCAACTGGGGTACTGGCATCGGCCTTTACTATGCCCGCAGCCTTGCCCTTCTCCATCATGGAAAGTTGTTAGCCAACAACCGCAAGGATTGCCAGGGAGCAGTCTTTACGCTTGCAATACCAACCCATGAGGAAATCTATTCTGATGCCGAGAAGAGAAACTTGGAGGAAGAGCAAAAGATGAAACTTTCCGCCAAGAAAGATTCTATGATAGCCAATAAGATAGAGCAGGAAGATGGCAGCGACAACCGTCCAAAGGTTCTTATCGTAGATGATGACACCGAGGTGGTGCATTATCTTCGCACCTTGTTGGCAACAGACTATCACGTCATCTATCGCTTCGATGCGGAGAGTGCCTTGAAAGCCATCCGTGAGGAAGAGCCAAGCCTCATCCTGAGCGACGTGGTCATGCCAGGCATCAGTGGCTACGAACTCTGTAAGGAAGTGAAGCAAGACATCCAGCTCTGCCACATCCCTGTGATTCTCGTCACTGCCAAGACCACCCCAGAAAACCAGGTGGAAGGACTGAACAGTGGCGCCGATGCCTATGTTACCAAGCCATTCACCCCTAAGGTGTTGCTGGCTATGATCAACTCCCTGCTCACCAACAGAGAGAAGGCAAAGACCATCCTGAACAACGCCACCCAAACAGACAAGAGCGTAGAGGAGGTGCTGTCGCCACAAGACAAAGCCTTCATGGACGAACTGTACAAAATCATGGAGCAAGAACTAGCCAACTCTGAACTAGATGTGAACAAGGCAACGGAACTGATGCACATATCTCGTACCAAACTATACTATAAGGTAAAAGGACTGACTGGCGAGAACCCTAGCGTCTTCTTCAAGACTTACAAGCTCAACCGTGCCGCCGCCCTGATAGTAGAGGGGGAATACAACATATCGGAGATAGCCTACATGACTGGATTCAACACCCTCTCCCACTTCTCCACCAGTTTCAAGAAGCAGTTTGGATGTAGTCCAAGCGAATATAGCAAGAAGAAATACTGATACACAATCTCCGTGCTCCTGCCACTCGTTGGGCTTGAGGTTTCTAAACTACAAAAAATCACAAGATTTTATACAATTTATTATCATTTTGTTTGCATATATCGACAAAAAGTCGTAATTTTGCCAACAAATGCGAAGGATTATTACTTTCCTGAGCTCAAACAACAAAAAAAAGAACTATGGATGAAGCAATTAAGCAAATTGGTGAAAGACTGAAAGGTCTCCGTGAGGTTCTCAACATCCCGGCTGAGGAGGTGGCTGAACTTTGCGAAATCAGCCTTGACCACTATCTCAAGATTGAATCAGGAGAAGCAGATCCTTCTGTATATCGACTTTCCAAGATTTCCAAGCGATACGGCATCGACCTCGACGTATTGCTCTTCGGCGAGGAACCTCGCATGAAGGGATACTACGTAACCCGCAAGGGACAGGGACCGGAGATAGACCGCAACAACCAGTATAAATACCAGAGCCTTGCCGTAGGGTTCAAGGATAGAAAGGTGAATCCGTTCATGGTACAGGTAGATCCGTTGCCAGGCGACAAGAAGCCAAACAAGAACGGACACGACGGACAGGAATATGATTATGTGATAGAGGGACAGCTCGAAGTAACCATCGAAGAGAAGGTGATGGTACTGAATCCAGGCGACAGCATCTACTTCGACAGTAGAAAGTCGCATTGTTTCCGCTCACTCAACAATGAGCCTGCCAAGTTCCTTTGTATAATTATCTAGAAGAGTAACTATGATCGAGAGATTTCTAAAACAGACAAAATTTACTTCAGAGCAAGACTTCAAGGAGCATCTGGAGTTTATCATACCAGAAGATTTCAACTTTGCCTACGACGTGATGGACGAATGGGCAAAGATCAAACCAGACCACGTGGCGCTGCTTTGGGCAAGTGAACGTGGCGAAGAAATCCGTTTTACATACAAGGACCTGAAGGAGCAGAGCGACAAGGCTGCTGCTTACTTCCAGAGTCTCGGCATCGGTCACGATGATAAGGTGATGCTGATTCTGAAGCGTCACTATCAGTGGTGGCTTGCCATGCTCGGTCTCCACAAGTTGGGCGCCGTAGCCATCCCTGCCACCCACATGCTTACCAAGCACGACATCGTTTACCGCAACAATGCAGCAAGCGTGAAGGCTATCATCTGCTGCGGCGATGATTACGTGGTAGAGCAGGTTAATCAGGCTATGCCAGAAAGTCCGACTGTCAAGACTTTGATCAGTATCGGTCCAGACATCCCGGAAGGTTTCCACGACTGGATGAAGGAATGGAACGAATGTGCTCCTTTCGTTCGCCCGGAACATGTAAACTCTAATGAAGATACCCTGCTGATGTACTTCACATCTGGAACCACTGGCGAGCCTAAGATGGTGGCACACGATCACCTCTATGCCCTCGGTCATCTGACCACGGGTGTATATTGGCACAATCTCCACGAGAATTCCATCCATCTTACCGTAGCCGATACCGGTTGGGGCAAGGCTGTATGGGGCAAGCTCTACGGACAATGGTTTGCCGGAGCCACCGTCTTCGTCTTCGATCACGAGAAGTTTACGGCTGATAAGATCATGCGCCAGATTGAGAAGTATCACATCACCTCTTTCTGTGCCCCTCCTACCATCTATCGCTTCATGATTCAGGAGGATTTCTCTAAGTATGACCTCAGCAGTCTTGAATACTGCACCACAGCGGGTGAGGCAATGAACCCATCTGTGGCAGAGACCTTCCAGAAACTGACGGGTGTTCAGATTTACGAGGGCTTCGGACAGACCGAGACCACCATGACATTGGGAACCTTCCCTTGGATCAAACCAAAGCCAGGAAGCATGGGCAAACCAAATCCACAATATGATGTTCACATCCTTCGCCCAGACATGACGGAATGCGAGGATGGCGAAAAGGGCGAGATTTGCATCCGCATCGGCGATGACAAGCCTATCGGTCTCTTCAAATATTACTATCGTGACGAGAAGCAGACAAAATCTGTTTGGCACGATGGTTACTATCACACGGGCGATATGGCTTGGCGTGATGAGGAAGGCTACTTCTGGTTTGAGGGAAGAATAGACGATGTGATCAAGAGTTCGGGTTACCGCATCGGTCCTTTCGAGGTAGAGAATGCCCTGATGACTCACCCTGCCGTAGTAGAGTGCGCCATCACCGGTGTGCCAGACCCAATCCGCGGTATGGTTGTCAAGGCAACCGTCGTACTGAAGGATGAATACAAGAGTATGGCGGGTCCTGACCTCATCAAGAAGCTGCAGGATCATGTGAAGCACGAGACTGCTCCTTATAAATATCCTCGCATCATCGAATTCGTAGATGAACTGCCAAAGACCATCTCCGGCAAGATTCGAAGAGTAGAGATTCGAGAAAAAGACGGGGTTAAGTGAAAAACGAAGAGTGAAGAGTGAAGAATTCTCTTGCTTTAACAAGCTAAAATTTAGCATAAAAAAACTATTGAATTCTTCACTCTTCGTTCTTCACTCTTCACTTAAATATGCATTCAACATAAAATATAATAAGAAGAACAAGAGAATTTTTCACTCTTCGTTCTTCACTCTTCACTAAAATTTATGGGAAAAAGAATCGTAGTAAAGGTGGGCAGCAACGTGCTGACCCGAGAAGACGGAAAACTGGATGTAACGAGAATGTCGGCAATTGTGGATCAGATTGTCTGGCTCAGAAAGCACGACTATGAGGTGATTCTGGTATCTTCTGGTGCCGTGGCTGCCGGAAGAGCCGAACTGCACGTTGACCACCAACTGGACAGCGTGGAGCAGCGCCAGCTGTTCTCTGCCATTGGACAGGTGAAACTCGTAGGTCTCTATTACAACCTTTTCCGTGAATATAAGATCAAGATTGGTCAGGTACTGACCATGAAGGAGAATTTCGGTGCCGAGGAGCAGTACAAAAACCAGGAAGCCTGCATGCAGGTGATGCTGGAAAACAACGTGCTCCCTATCGTCAACGAGAACGATACCGTATGCATCACCGAGTTGATGTTTACGGATAACGATGAATTGTCTGGCTTGATTGCCAAGATGATGAATGCCGACACCTTGATTCTATTAAGCAATGTGGATGGCATCTACAATGGTGACCCAAGCGAGCCTACCACCCGCATCATCCCATCGGTTTATTACGACCGTGACATCAGTGAGTACATCCTTGCCAGCAAGAGCAGTCACGGCAGAGGCGGCATGACATCGAAAGTAAAAACCGCTCACGACGTAGCCAATGCCGGCATCAAGGTAATCATCGCCAACGGCAACACGCCAAACATCCTCATCAATCTGAAGGAACATCCGATGGAGACCCTTCATACCGAGTTTGTGGCAAGACCTAAAGAGAAGTAGAATTTTGTATAAAAATAAACGTTATCGCCATTACATAATTTGTGTTCAACAACTATGTAATGGCGTTTTTCTGTCTTATATACAGTAATTTCAATATAGATATGGTGTGATTTCCAGTTGGATAAAGTTAAAAAATGCAATATCAATTGGAGGTTCACATGATTTTACCGATAATCACGAGAAAAAACTAATACTCACTCCAAACCCCCAGGTTTTCCGTATCTTTGCAGCGTAAAGTAATTAATGTATAATCATATAAAAAAAACGACACGCTATGAAGAAAGTGAACAAGATGAATTTTCTTTTAGAAGAAACAAGCAAGTGGCTATTATCATTAGGACTCATTATCTCAATGGGAGCCTGCAGTGACAACGATTCTGACGAGAATGTGCCTAATCCAGGACATACTCCACTGACAGATGTTCAAGTAGTGCCACGCAATCCTTACCTGGCATCCGAACATTATAGTATCACGCATTTCAATTCAGCACAGACCGACGCTTTCCCTTATGCAGTGAAGGATGGTATATTCACCGTGAATCCGGAGAATTGTGCTTCTACCTGGAGCGGACCTGTCAACCTGATGACACTTTCCTCTACCTCACCAGATTACATGTGGGGTATGAGCAGCGACCGCGTATCCTATATCAACGTAAAAGACGGAAAGTTTGAGCGCATTGCCGAAGCGGAACTTCCAGACATCAAGAAGCATACCAAGGAAGAGTTAGAAAAACTGACTGCCGACTATTCATCACTGAATGACTTGACCCAAGCGGCAACAGACATCCTGGGACAGATGCCACAGATGTCGATGGCGAACGGATGCTACGTTTTGTGCGACAAGGACAATTATGTATATATCAATGCTGGAAGAAAGCTGTCTCGATATCGTCTCAAGAACGCCTCCAAGCCTGAGGAAGGAATCATGTTGGACAACACGATAAACCTGGCTTCCAACATAGCCAATTCACGCACCCTTGTAGGAGTATCCATGACATATGATGGTCATCTGATTGTTGCGGCTCAACGTTGCCTGTTGATGCTAGACCGTGGCTTGACAACCATTGAGGATACCTATATCCTGCCTACAGACCAGATATTGACCAATTCCGTCTCAGTGGACGAAAACTCTGTCTATGTGGCGAGCAACAGCACCGAGCCTAACGGCAAGGGATTGATGCAGCGCATTATCTGCAAGAATGGCAAGTTCTCTACAGATGTTTCCGAAGGTGCTTGGCAAGCTTCTTATGATGGAGGTCCTGCTGCTCCTTGCATTAAATTGGGCTATGGTACTGGCTCCACTCCTACCTTGATGGGATTTGGTAGCGACGAAGACAAACTCGTTGTCATCACCGATGGCAGCAAACGCATGAAGTTAGCAGCATTCTGGCGAGACGAGATTCCTACAGATGCCAAGGTCATTGAAGAAGGCAACCCTAGATTGGCGGGAGTGTTTGAAGTATCATGCGGACTTCCTGTCTCTACTGAGTGGGTGCAGTCAGAACAGTCGGTAGTAGTAGGCGGCTATGAGGCTTTCGTTGTAAACAATATCAAGGAAACTACCGAAAAAGCTACAGACAAGATTATCGGTGTATTGGCGATTGGTCCTCTCTTGGAAGGTCCAAAAGGCGTGGAGTGTGTACGTTGGAATGTAAAGGACAACAAATGGGAGGCTCTTTGGAGTCGCTCTGACATAAGTTCTATAAGTATGATTCCTGCTGTTAGCACAGCTTCTGACATGGTCTTCGTTAATGGTTGGTACGATAATGCAGGTTGGGAGATTACAGGTTTGGATTGGGCAACAGGCAAGACACGCCACCAAGTGAATCTGGGTAAGAGTAATCGTGGCAATGGCGCATATGCCATCTTGCAGTACTTCCCGAATGGTGACTTATTGTTTAATTCGGTGGCAGGACCTTTCCGTGCCCCATTAAAGTAAATATGACTATGAGTAAAATCTGGAACTTAAGTTTATTGTGCCTGGGCGCACTGGTCTTGATCATTCAGACAGCTTGCAGCGATAATGACAGCGATTCCCGAGAAGTTCCACAAGTCGTTCCAACAGCTCAGTGGAGCCAGACGATGGCAGGAAATGGTGAGACATTGGGAGCTTATCCCGATCTCTACAGCAACTATTGGGAATTTACTTATCGCCAGGATGAGAACTCTGATAAAATAATCTGCATCAAGGGACAATACCCTTACTGCAGATACATGAGTTTCTCATTCTACAATGACGAGACAGGAGATGTCATCGGCGGTTTGGACGATATCAACATTCATGCAGATGCTGGTTCTACCAATCCATTCAAAAAGACTATATCGGGCAAAAACTACTATACCCTCTATGTGGTATCTGACGATGTTAGTCAAAAAGTACTGGACAAGTTGAAAGGCGCCAATATCTACAAGGTAGATTCCAAAGTCAAGAAGGTGATGATATGTCATCGCCAATACCTTGGTACAAAGGAAGATGGCAAGACCGATGACGAGTTTGGTGGAGTATCATTGCCTGAAATCACGGCATTGGACACAGAAAACTTCAAGAATGTAGTTCCACCTGCACATGTGGAATCGAATGTCTATAAGATTACATCGAAAGTTTTCTCACAGAAGTCGGATGAGAACAACCAAGTGCCATTTTTCCTGGCACCAGTGAGCAGGTATTACCCGAACAATTCCACCTCTTATCTCTATGCTCGCACCCATCTGCAGAAGGATTCCATCTTGGCGTTCTCCTTCTATCCTGTTACTGCACCGACCAAGCCTGAGGAATACGCTACAGCTGATGCCCGATATTGGTCCATCTGTCTAGGTTCTGCATCCGATACCCGTTCATATTATTCAATATGTGACCGTGATGCAAGATACGAGCCTGGCAAGAAAGCCATGTTCTTCATCTGCCTGAAAAACAACCCTAAGTTGAAGGAGATTGAGGAAAAGGTGAGAAAGCTCAATGAGGAACAAGGTGGTTTCGTGAACCTCATGGTATGGGACAGCGAGAAGAAAAACATAGACGGAAAGCCTATTGGCGAATATATCGCATTGATGTATCGCAACATCCTGCCTAATCCTGACTGCCCTTATTCTATGGTGAAGATGACACCTACGGCATATAAGGACGAAAAGGGTGAACCTATCGACCATGTCACCGACCCAGAAAATCAGTTGGCACATCTAGCATTGGGGAGATATGGTCCTATTGGCACAAAAATCAGCACCCAGTTATTCCTGGAAGCCCGCATTGATGTCGTACACATGTAATAAACATGATTTACGTCAGGCAGGCAGCACTGCTAGTTTAATTTTTGTAAAAATAGTGACTGTGATTTGCCCATCTTGATAAAAAGTATCAAGAATGGGAATATCTATCGAATTTGCAAGCCCAGACATATTTTATGCCTTGGCTTGCTTTACTTATATAATAGTAGGCATAACATGTGGCATCATCAGATGGTGCCACATGTGCCATCCTTACGACAAACAGGCAGACTTCTTTTATCCTGCTCGCCGGCAAGTGACCTTTTATTTTGCGGCAACTGTCTTGCAGTTCCCATATATATTATGCCCACATGACGCTGACTTGTGGTTTTACGTCCGCTCGTTTGGCATCATCTATTACCCGATGTGTTCAGCCATGATGTTCCATCGTTACTTCCGCCTGGGACATGGTAATCGTAATTGGCTGTCGCGTTTCAAGTTTTCCATATCTATTGGTTTACTCGTCGTGCTAATGCTCCTATCTCTGTTCCATACCGATGACACATTCTCAAGAAACCAGTTGGTATGGGAATGTGTTATGGGTGGCATAAGCCTTCTGCTCACCATGGATTTTGTAATCGAAGGTCGATGGCTCAATCATCAGATAGACAATTACCACACACAGAATTACTCCAATGACAGCGATTTTCCGTATGCTTTTGCCAAGAAGGTGATTTATCAACCCCTGGGATGTTTCTTGTTGATGTGGATAGTTTTTCTTACAGACAGCAGAATGGTAAAAATGATTGTTGACCTACTGCTTGCAGCCTGGATGCTGCTTATCCTATGTATGATATTGCATCCCAACCGCATGATACATTCTGCAGAAGTAAAAGAGAAAATGGAAAAGTTGGAAGCGGAAAGCCTTCAACTGGTACAGAAAGAAAACGAAGAAACTGAAAATCAGGTCATCGCAGAGGACATGGTTGAGGGTGAAAAAGGGACATCAGTGAAAACTGAAAGACAAATTCAGCCAGAGGAGTGGGATACCGTGAGACAAGAAGTGCTTACCATCGTGAGTCGGCGGTATCTGGAACCCAGCCTGAAACGAGTGGAAGTAATAGGCGATGTAAGAAAATCCACACACAGCTTGGCGGGCAAGTTTATCACTGAAATAGGATTCTACCAATTGGTAAATGCCTTCCGCATCCGCCATTACGAGCAACTGATACAAGATGCGCCTGCAGCTATGAGCCAAGAAATGGCCGCCGAGAAATGTGGCTTCAAGAATCGCTGGGCACTCTCCAATGCTCGCAAGCGAATGAAAGATTTCGACTATTCGCTTATCGAGAAATATCTATAAGTAGGATAAGATATTACATAAAAGTTGTAACACTAAAGATGTAATGGCGTATGAAACTAAGTAACAGGAAATTAGCAAATCCTTTCATCTACCAAGGTTATGAAAGTCCCGAGTATTTCTGCGACAGTGAAAATGTGCTTTAAACGTGCGGAATGTGCTTAAAAAAGAAACATTCCGCACGTTTAAAGCACATTTTCTTAGATATCGCTTCATATTTGGGCTATTCCGCATACTCTTTTCTTTACTTTTTATAGCAACAAACGTTAAAAATATACTTTAAACGTGCGGAATGTATCTAAAAAAGATAGATTCCGCACGTTATCTCACTATTTTTTCGTATATTTGCCCCAGAAATATAACTATTTGAACTATGTTAATAGGTAGAAAAGAAGAACTGAAGACACTTCATCAAGCGTTTATTGCTGATGAGTCGAAGTTTGTTGCCATATATGGGCGCAGACGAGTGGGAAAGACTTTCCTGGTAAGGGAGGCCTTCAACAATGACTTTGCCTTTTATCATACAGGATTGGCAAATGAGACCAATCGCATACAATTGGCAGAGTTCAACCGTTCACTCACATCATATAGCAAACAGAAACAGTCGAAGTTAAAAGATTGGTATGATGCTTTTGACAGGTTGGGGCAACTGTTGGCACAATCTACTATCCCCAAGAAAGTAGTGTTCATCGACGAGATGCCATGGATGGATTCTCCACGCTCCAATTTCCTTTCGGCTTTGGAACATTTCTGGAATGGATGGGCTTCCGCCCGCAAGGATATTCTCCTCATCGTTTGTGGCAGTGCTACCTCATGGATTATCAATAAGGTGATTAAAAATCATGGTGGATTGCACAACCGAGTGTCTGTCCGTATTCATCTGAAACCGTTTTGCTTAAGGGAATGCGAACTCTATTCCGAAGAAATGGGACTGCGCTTTAATCGCCGACAGGTTTTGGAAGGCTATATGATCATGGGAGGTGTTCCGTTTTATTGGTCTCAACTGAAACCGGGAATGAGTCTGGCACAGAACATCAACCAGTTATTTTTCTCAGAAGATGGCAATCTTCGTCACGAGTTTGATGACTTATACGACTCTTTGTTCAAACAGCCCAAACCTTATCTCTCGATAGTAGATGCTTTGGCAACCAAGAAAGTCGGAATGACCCGAACAGAAATCTTACAAGCAACCAAGTTGACCGACAATGGCAAGTTGACGGAATACTTAGAGAACTTGGAATACTGCGGATTTATCCGAAAATATAATTGCATCGGAATGAAAGCTAAGAATGCCTTGTTCCAGTTAATGGACAATTACACCTTGTTTTATTATAAGTTTATCAAGGACAGCTATATCAATGATGCACAATATTGGACTAAGATTACTGGCAAACCCGAGTACAACACGTGGTGCGGTTTGGCTTTTGAACGAGTATGCCTGCAGCATGTGGAGCAGATCAAGGCAAAGCTTGGTATTCAAGGCGTTATCACCACGGTTTATTCTTGGAGTGTAACTGGGAGCAAGGAAAAGCCGGGAGCACAGATCGACTTGCTGATAGACAGGAGCGATGATGTCATTAATCTCTGTGAAATCAAATACTCCAAGGCTCCTTTTCAGATAACTAATACGATAGATGCGAGTTTACAAAACAAGCGAGAGCGTTTCATCCAAGAGACTGGCACCGAAAAAGCCGTACATCTTACAATGATTACGACCATGGGCTTATCCGACAATCCTTATGCCTGGGATGTCCAGTCGGTAGTAACAATGGATGACTTGTTTATTCTCTAAACGTCCTAACTATATTAAGCTAGAGGAGATGGCAACGTCTTTGCGTGAATTAAACGATCCTTGGGAATATCTCCACAACTATACGATGGATATGTAGATACAGCCATAGCTTCTCAAAGTTTGTCACTAGGTTCAGCTGCTCTCTGAGCCTAGTGACAAATCCAAGCTAGAAGATTTCTACTTATAAATTCAGTAGATTCCATCTGCAGATTGCAATTCCATAACCACATCATCAACAATATACAAATTTGCCAACAAAGTACATATTCTGCCTATCTTCATCCAAAGCTGTGAATCTCTTAACATGACTTTACATCCTTTCTTGCTAAATCATTTAACGGCTCCGCAGATATTATCATCGGCAATTCCACTATTCGAGTTGCACCATGAAAAACCGTACGCATAATTATTAATTATTTGCTGTTTCCAGACGACGAAGGGCAGTTTGTAAAGCTGCTACAACATAATCTTTACTCTGTGTATGAAGGGCCTCAAGCCTTGTGGTAAGACCATGTATCAGTCCAACCTTTTTCATCCGCAAGTACATTTCCTGTCTACTGCATCCTTCTGCCTTTGCAGTAAGATCGACACACATCGCTGCAAAAGCCAATGCCTGTTGAGTTTCTGCTGTACCCATAATATTTATGTTTTATCACTGCTGTCCCGTTTAGAAATCATCGGGCCTGAAAAGGCTAGGATATAGCCA
>NZ_VZCB01000082.1 GCF_009494395.1 Segatella copri
CTTGATTTCTACCATAATCGTACATGGCTTGAACTTGCTGTAACTGAGTTTTTCTGGCTCCTATCAAGTCAGAGTCATTATACTCAGAACTTTGCAAGGCATACTTCATAGCCATTGCCGGTTGATTAACCTTTGCATAATACTGAGCCAAAGTTTTTGTTGTAGAAGCTTTGACGCTATATGATTTACACAACTTTAAGCTTAAGGAAAGATTGGCATAAGCTGAGTCTAACTTATTTACAAACAGATAATAACTCCCTTTTAGGCATAATACATAAGCCTTAGAATCTTCATATTCCAAATTTCCCTCATACCCTGTAGAAAAGTATGCTTCAAAAGCCTTTTTCGCTTTAATTGTGTCTTGCTTTTCTAAATAATAGTCAGAATTGCAGCCTAAGGCTATCATAGCATTATAGTCATCTCCTATTTGCTTGAACAGACTTGCAGCATGTAAGTTTATTGCAATAACAGAATCTGTATTTCCTAAATAGTAATATGCACTGCTTCGGTTTTGGTAATTCACAATGGCATTGAATGTATCCTTTGCCAAATAGGCATACTTCTCCGCCTTACCAAAAGCATCTAACAATTGATAAGGTAAGTATTGCTTATCAAACAAAATTCCCATCTGGCTGTATACTCTATAAAGCGTGCCATAGTCGCAATCTGTGGCTGTGGTATCGGCTTGCTCCGTCGCTTTATTATAATACTCCAATGCCATTGGTGCCTCATGCAAATCTCTATACACACATCCCAACACATAGTTGGCAAGCATCCGCTCGTTAGCCGAACCATGATGGTCATAATAATCCACCACTTCCTTCATCACGCTATCAGATGTGAACGTGATGCAAGCCTTGTTCATCGCCTTATGCCGCAACAACTCATAGCGCATTTTTTGCGATTGGGAAAACTCTGGCAGCTGGGGCTTTATTCCATCAAGCATCCGGATGGCAACCGTTGCAGAGTCGTCATCTACATCCATGATGCTATCTGCCCGCTTCATCAAATCATCATACTTCCTGTTTCCTGCACAAGATGCAAGAATCAGGAGGATTAACAACAAATATATGACCTTTTCTTTCATTCCTCTCTTTTTTTTGCAAAAGTACGAAAAAATAAAGAAACTACAACATAATGTCTCTATAAAATAAGGAAAAGATACTATCACAAACCGCACATCAGCCGAAAGACGCCCGCACAACAGCTGTTATGCAAGCGCACATCAGGTGATGTGCAAGCGCACAACAGCTGATGTGCGGTCTTAGATACTATATTTCCCAACAATTTCTACTGTCTTTTCCAACAACTTCTATCGTATATATAGAAGTCTTTTACTAGGTTCTTCCGTTAAATGCGAAGACGCTTACCATGTAAGACGTATAGCTTTAACGGAAGAACCTTTTTAAAAAACGTGTACTCTTTTTTAATGGATAATAATGAGTTTGGCAAACTCCCAGACAACAATGCCAGCAGTAACGCTGACATTCAGGGAATGCTTTGTACCAAACTGAGGAATTTCCAGGCAGCCATCACTCATATCTACGATGTTCTGCTTTACGCCTTTTACTTCATTTCCAAAAATAACAGCATAACCCTTCTCTTCTTCAGTGTGGGTTTCCGGCAAGTTCTGCAGCTTGGTAGAACCTTCTACCTGCTCAATACTATATACAAAGTAGCCTTTTTGCTTCAACTTCTCTACAGCTTCTTCTGTAGTCTTGAAGTATTCCCAATCCACACTGTCTTCGCCTCCCAGAGCCGTCTTATGGATTTCGGCATTAGGAGGAGTAGCAGTAATACCACAAAGATACACCGCCTCAACTCTGAAGGCATCGCAAGAGCGAAAGACACTTCCTACATTATATAAGGATCGCACATCATCGAGAACAACAACCAAAGGAAGTTTTTCAGCTTCCTTGAATTCCTCCAGGGTGAGGCGATTCATCTCTATCGTTCTTAATTTACGCATTGCCTTCTGCTTCTTTTGTTTTGTAAGCCAAGGCGTACATACGTATCTGCTTAATCATCGCCAGAAGACCATTACTGCGAGTAGGACTCAAATGATCCTTCAAACCAATCTTCTCTACGAAATAGAGATCAGCATCCATAATCTCTGTTGGAGTATGACCGCTCAACACGCGAATCAGGAGAGCGATGATGCCCTTCACGATAAGCGCATCACTATCGGCAGTAAAGACGAGCTTACCATCTACATAGTCACACTGCAACCAAACACGACTCTGACAACCGTCGATAAGGTTCTGCTCGTTCTTATATTTCTCTTCGAGAGGAGCCAGTTCATTGCCCAAATCAATGAGCATCTGATACTTGTCCATCCAGTCGGTAAAGTCCTGGAACTCCTCAACTACTTCATCCTGCAAATCATTAATTGTTGCCATTATTTTATTTCTTTAATTTCGTTTACTGTAATCAACTTATAGAGCTTATCGTTAGGGCGAACCTTGCCAGGCACAGGAACGGAAACTCTCCAACCCTGCTGCGCTGTTTCCACTGGCTTCAGGTCGTAACGGATTTCATCGGCATTGAGATACATCACGCCGGTAGTGTTACCCGTAATGAGAAGCTTCTCACCCTTATCAAAGGTTGAAGCCTCTACGGCAACCTCTGCTACGCCCAATTTAGAGAAGTATTTCATCACCTTACCCACAAGAACCTTCTTCTCTGTAGCCACAGAACCATAATGCTTATTCCACTCACCGAGAGTCTGACCCTGATAATAACCATCCCAGAAACCACGGTTGAATACGGTGGCAAGTTTTTCGTCCCAGGCATCCTTCTTCTCTTCTGTAAAGGTGCCGTCAAGAACTGCAGCTATCGCTTCCTTATAGCATTTCACTACAGTATATACATATTCAGGACCACGGGCACGACCCTCAATCTTGAAGACGCGAACACCAGCATCCATCATGCGGTCGATGAAGCGGATGGTCTTCAGATCCTTAGGACTCATCACATACTTGTTGTCGATTTCCAACTGGTTACCGGTTTCATTATCAGTAACGGTATAACTGCGACGGCAGATTTGCACACACTCACCACGGTTGGCAGAACGGTTGGCATTGGCAAGACTCATATAGCACTTACCGGAAACCGCCATGCACAAAGCACCATGACAGAACATTTCGATACGAATCTGCTTGCCCATCGGACCGCAGATATTCTGCTTCTCAATCTGCTCATGGATGTGCTTCACCTGATCCATGTTTAATTCACGTGCCAATACAGATACATCTGCAAAACGTGCATAAAACTTCAAAGCCTCTGTATTAGAGATGTTTAACTGTGTGGATAAATGAACTTCCTCACCTACCTCATTACAATAGCTCATCACAGCCACGTCACTGGCGATTACTGCAGAAATACCAGCCTCCTTGGCAGCATCAATGATTTCTTTCATCGTCTCAATGTCGTCATCATATATTACCGTATTAACGGTAAGATAAGTCTTGATGCCATGCTCATTGCAGGTAGCAGCAATCTCACGCAAATCGTCGATAGTAAAATGATTGGCAGAGTGAGAACGCATATTCAACTTACCGATTCCGAAATAAACAGAGTCGGCTCCAGCTTGAATGGCAGCAGCAAGGGATTCGCGAGATCCTACTGGCGCCATTACTTCAAATTCGTTTATCTTTGTATTCATGAATGCAATTTTTCTATTTGTGGGTGCAAAGTTACGCCAAAATAAAGACAATACAAAATTATTCAAGATTTATTTTATATTATAGGTGGCATTATGAAATCTTAACGCAAGAAATCAAGCTCTAGCTTACTCTAAATCAAATAATAATTGTATCTTTGCTGCCCAGATTACTTATACCAAATAAGTAAATCAACATAGAAGATTATACACCTATATTATATATAAAGAGGTATGAAGAAAATTATTATAGCATTTTTAGCAATAGTACTGATTGCAAGTTGTAACTACAAGAGAGATTCTGATCATCAACAGTCAGAGTATCAAATAGACAACCTGCCCGCATCAGTCAAGCTGATCAATACAACCCCTATCAAAGATCAGGGTGAAAGCGAACTCTGCTGGGCGTATGGCATGCTTGCAACCATCGAAAGCGAGCATATCATGAAGGGCGACTCTGTTAATCTGTCCATTGCCTACGTGGCACGCATGATGCTTCAGGAACAGGCACTGGAATATTACTTTGCTCAGGGAAAGAAAGATATCAGCCTTCGTGGCACCGCTTCCATGCTTATACATTATATAGATAAGTATGGCGCCCAACCATACGACAGTTACGAAGATCCCAAGCATGTAAACTATAAGGTGCTCTGCCGAAAGGTACAGAAGCTATGCGACAGTGCCATCTCCCAAAAGACGGGTATCGACAAACTCAAGGAAGATTTAAACAATCTCTTTGATGCAGAAATAGGATACATGCCCGCCAAGGCTGTCCACATGCTAGGTGCCGAATACACCCCACAGGAGTTTGCCCACAGCGTATGCTATCCGGAAGAATACGTATCGCTCACCAGTTTCTCCCATCATCCTTTCAGGGAATACTTCGCACTTGAGGTTCCAGACAACAGAATGCACGATGCCTTTCTCAACCTCCCTCTTGACGAGATGATGCTCCACATCCAAAAAGCAGTAGAAAAGGGTCACCCTGTCTGCTGGGAAGGCGACATCAGCGAACCAGGTTTCCAAACACCAAAGAAGAACTATGTAGATGTTCGACCAGCGGAGCGACCTGTAACACAATTGTCACGTCAGAAGGAGTTTGAACAACTCCGCACTACCGATGATCACGTGATGGAAATCATAGGTTCTTTCGTTGAAGGCAAGCAGCGCTATTACGTCTGCCGCAATTCATGGGGTAAGAAATGGGGAAACAAGGGACTCATCTATCTCTCGGAAGACTATATCAAGCTAAAGACCATAGCCGTCTACATGAGTGAAGATGCCTTCCTTTATGATAAGGTTTAAGATAGGTACGATAATACTTGATATAAGTCAAATATCTGCTTCATAACACTTGTGTGCGCACACACATAGTTGATTTACATCAAAAAAGCGGGCTTTTTTAGCATTTTCCGCATAAAAGATTTGGCTGGTTGGCAAAATCGTCGTACCTTTGCATCGTCAATAAGACAAAAAGGTTATTAGGTTTTTAGGTTAAGATTGTTAGTTGTTTATAGGTTATTAGTTAAAAGGTAAAAAAAAGATTGTTTATTCAAGGACGACAAAAGAAAATTTGTTTAGGTTATTAGGTTTTTAGGTTTAAGATTGTTAGTTGTTTAGTTTTTTTAGGTTATTAGTTTTAAGGTAAAGAAAAAAGATTGTTTATTCAAGGACGACAGGATAATTTTTCAGTAGGTTAGGCGTAACTTAAGGTAAAAAAGAAAAATGTATCGGATAACAAAAGATGAAGCCTGTGAGCAGTAAAATGACTGCTTCGGGCAACACAACGGAGGGGACTTGTGAAAGCAAACCTCCTTGAGTTATGAAAAAATTGGGAATATAGCATTAATGGTGCGCAATTTCGAGTACTCTCGAGGTTGCGCACTTTATTTTTATTGAAAATATCTTCGATTTTATTTTGTATTACCAATGAAAAGTCGTAATTTTGCAAAAGATTAATAAAGGCATTGAGAATATGGCAAGACATCCTTTGTGGAACGAAGATTACTGGCTGTTACTGTTACAGTTGTACCAGAAAAAGCCAATGGGCGTAAAACCTCTCTATTCGAAAGGAATGGTTGACTTGAGCCTGGAGCTCCACATTCAACCAGAATATCTGCATGAGCAGATGTTCAAACTGAGAATGGTTACTCCGCACATCAAGCGATTATGGGATAAATACGCCGATAATCCACGCAAACTGGCTCACGATATAGCTCTCGTCAGAAAGATGAGGGGATGTGGCAATGCGCAAGCTTTCTTCGAAGGAGTGGCTTTGAAAGAATCATTCGAGAAAGATTGGGAACCGCTAGAAGCAGAACCTTCACTCACTCCGGTGAAGCTGATCATTATTCTTGATCTCTATTTCCAGCTTACCCCTATCACCATGGTACCAGAAACCCCTGAGATTATAGACCTCGCCAAGTTTATCAAAACAACGCCGGAGATAATTGCAGAGGTGATGAGCGTATTCCGGTTCTGCGACCCTTATCTCAACAGAGAGGAAGAACCCGCAAGCCCACTCCTGGAACCATGCAGCGATATTTGGCAAAAATACGGTAATGGAAATCCGGATAAACTGTATCAGTTTGCCAATGAACTGAAAGAATATTTTAAGAACAAGTAATATACAATCAAATTATAGCTTAACTCAAAAAAGAAAAAAAATGGCTCAGAAACTCATTCAGACACAGGCACAAAAGCTGCAACAGCTTCAAAAGCTCACCGCACAGCAGATACTGCAGGTGAAGCTCTTGGAAATGCCTCTCACCGAACTGGAGGAAAGCGTAAATGCCGAACTGGACGATAATCCTGCACTGGAGAGTGAGAATCCAGACGATATGCTGAACGAAAGCTACGATGGAGATACTCCGATGGATACTGATACAGAAAACTATAATGACGACAGCAACGAAGAGGCTGCCTACGAGGCTCAATCGGAAAAAGAAGAAAGAAAAGATGAACTGGACCAGGCTTTGGAAAGCATAGGAAGAGACGACCAGATGCCTGATTATAATACAGATAGATACAGCAATCAGGACAATGCTGACTATGAAGAAATGGTGTATGGCGATACTACCTCCTTCTACGATAAGCTGAAGGAGCAGATGGATATGCACATACTCTCTGATAAGGAAAAGGAGATTATGGAATACCTCATCGGTTCGCTCGATGATGACGGTCTGCTACGCAAAGACCTAGACAGCATCTGCGATGAGCTTGCCATCTATCACAACATAGACGTAACGGAGAAAGAGATTGAACATGTGCTCCACATCCTCCAGACCTTCGACCCTGCAGGCGTTGGTGGCAGAAGCCTTCAGGAATGTCTCCTGCTGCAAGTCAAGAGATTGCCAAGAGGCGTTCTCCGCAAGACGATGGAAGAAGTTTTCACCGACTATTTCGAAGAATTCACCAAGAAACATTGGGATAAGATCAAGGCGGGACTCGAATTAAACGATACCCAGGTAGAAACCCTGCAGGAGGAAATCAGAAAGCTGAATCCTAAACCTGGTGCTTCAATGGGCGAAACGGAAGGCAGAAACATGCAGCAAATCACTCCCGACTTCATCATCGATACCAATGATGACGGTTCTATCACGTTCACCCTCAACCGCGGAAACGTTCCCGAGCTCACCGTGTCTCCATCATTTACTGATATGATAGACACCTACAAAAAGCACAAGGAAAAAATGAGCCGCCAAGACAAGGAGGCGCTGCTCTATGCCAAGGAAAAAGTAGACAAGGCTCAGGGATTTATCGAAGCTATCAAGCAACGTCGGCACACGCTCATCGTCACGATGAAAGCCATCATTGACATTCAGCGTCAGTTTTTCATGGATGGAGACGAAGCCGACCTGAAGCCGATGATTCTCAAAGACATAGCAGACCGTACAGGTTTGGATATCAGTACCATATCACGTGTCAGCAACGTAAAATATGCACAGACCAAATGGGGAATATTCCCACTCAAATTCTTCTTTGGCGACAGCTATGTAACGGAAAACGGAGAGGAGATGGCTACCCGCAAAATCAAGCTGGCCCTACAGGAGCTGATCAATAAGGAGGATAAGAAAAAACCACTAAGCGATGAAGCCCTTGCCAAGGCGCTCAAAGAGAAAGGTTTTCCTATTGCACGACGCACGGTTGCCAAATACAGAGAGCAGTTCGGCATTCCGGTTGCACGACTCAGGAAATAAGGAAAGATACGTTAGAGTTATGAAATATTAGAGTTATGAAAGAGAAAAATATCATATTGGCAGCTCAGATTATGAGTATGATCTTCACCCCGTTCTATCTTCCGCTGGTAGGACTCACAGTGCTGTTCATATTCAGCTACATGGCATTATTGCCCATGGCTTATAAATTGACGATGCTTGCCTTTGTGTATCTGTTTACGGTTGTTACTCCATCCCTCCTGATACATCTATATCGCAGAGTACAGGGATGGACAGCCAAGGAATTAGGCAAGAAGGAGCGTCGTATCGTGCCATACATCATCTCCATCGTGTGCTATTTCTGCTGTTTCTTCTGGATGGAATACCGCAATACGCCACGTGTCATCAGCATCATCGTGGTTGTAGCGATGGCAATACAGATGATTTGTGCCATCATCAATGTCTGGTGGAAAATCAGTACGCATACTGCAGCCATCGGTGGCGTGGCAGGCGCATTGGTATCCTATTCTATGGCGTTTTCCTTCAACCCGCTGTGGTGGCTCTGCTTAGTCTTGGTTCTGGCAGGAGCAGTAGGAACAGCCAGAATGATTCTGCGACAACATACGCTATCTCAGGTGGTTATGGGATTTCTGATAGGAATCGTCTGTGCTATTATGATTATCTAGCATCAGTATCAGAAAGCACATTCTGCAAAGAAAAAAGTTTATAATTATAAATAAATAAGAAGAAATGAAACCATTAGTAAGCATTATCATGGGCAGTACTAGCGATCTGCCTGTTATGGAAAAAGCATGTAAGTGGTTGAACGACAACCAGATTCCTTTCGAGGTGAATGCCCTCTCTGCTCATCGCACTCCAGATGCAGTAGAATCATTCGCCAAGGGAGCTAAGGAGCGTGGCGTGAAGGTAATCATCGCCGCTGCCGGTATGGCTGCCGCCCTTCCTGGTGTTATCGCAGCATCTACCCCACTGCCAGTTATCGGTGTGCCTATCAAGGGTATGCTCGATGGTCTTGATGCCATGCTCAGCATCATCCAGATGCCTCCTGGCATTCCTGTGGCTACTGTTGGTGTGAATGCGGCTCAGAACGCTGCCATCCTCGCTGCCGAAATGATTGCCCTTGCCGATGAGGAAGTGGCTCAGAAGGTAGAGGCTTGGAAGGCGGGTCTCGGTGCCAAGATCGAGAAGGCCAACAAGGATTTGGCTGAGGTGAAATACGACTTCAAGTGTAATTAATCTAATATGCCCCATTCTTTGGGGCATATTCTATTCTTATACATTATGGTAGATTTATTCAATTATACCCGCCGTGCCTCTTCTGTGGCACATATCGGAGCCATCGATCTGGGTGGCGATAATCCTATCCGCATCCAGTCGATGACCACCACCAACACCAATGATACCGAGGCTTGCGTTCAACAGGCTGAGGAGATTATCAAGGCTGGTGGCGAGCTGGTGCGCTTCACCACTCAGGGTTCCCGCGAGGCAGAGAACATGAAAAACATCAATGCCGGCATCCGTGCCGACGGCTATCAGACTCCGCTCGTAGCCGATGTTCACTTCAATCCTAACGTTGCCGACGTGGCTGCTCTCTATTGTGAGAAAGTACGCGTAAATCCAGGCAACTACGTGGATCCTGCCCGCAAGTTCATCAAGCAGGAATACACTGATGAAGAGTATGCTCACGAACTCAAGAAGATTGAGGAACGCTTCGTGCCTTTCCTCAACATCTGCAAGGAGAACCATACAGCCATCCGCATCGGCGTGAACCACGGTTCACTCTCCGACCGCATCCGCAACCGCTACGGCGATACGCCAGAGGGCATCGTAGAAAGCTGCCTCGAATTCCTGCGCATCTGCAAGAAGGAGAATTTCCACGATGTGGTTATCAGCATCAAGTCATCCAATACCGTTGTGATGGTCCGCTCTATGCGCCTCCTGGTAGAAGAAATGGAGAAGGAAGGCATGAACTACCCACTCCACCTCGGCGTAACCGAAGCTGGCGAAGGCGAGGATGGCAGAATCAAGAGTGCCGTGGGCATCGGTGCCCTGCTGGCTGACGGTATCGGCGATACAGTCCGTGTAAGCCTCAGCGAGGAGCCTGCTGCAGAGATTCCGGTGGCTCGTCATCTGGTGGATTACATCGGCAAGAAGAAGGGACATCTTCTGATTCCTGCCGCAGCTTGTCCTAGCTTCGACTGGCTGCGCCCTACCCGCCGCGAAACCGTGGCAGTAGGCAATATCGGCGGCAACAACGTTCCTGTAGTCATCAGCAACCGAATCAACGGCGAGAGCACCGTTTGTGAGAACAAGGATGCTACGCCTGATTATATCTACATTGGTGGCAAGATGCCTAAGCAGTTTGTGCCTGGTCAGAGCTACATCGTAGATTACAATGTTTACGAGACGCTGAACAGTAAGCCTGAAACCACAGGTGCCAAGCTCTACCCTATCTTCCCTGCCATGGCAATGCCGCTCATCGCCAGCATCAAGGCCGACGTCAAGTTCCTCACCCTGCAGTTTGGTACTCCAGCCGAGGAGTATATCGCCTGCCTGAAGGCTCATCCAGAGGTAGTGGTTATCTGCGTCAGCAATCATCAGAACCGCCTGGGCGACCAGCGTGCATTGGTTCACGAGATGATGAATGCCGGCTTGAAGAACCCTGTGATCTTTGCCGAGATGTACCAGCACAGCAAGGAGGAGAAGAGCGACTTCCAGCTGGAGGCAGCAGCCGATATGGGTGCCTTGATGATTGATGGTCTGACCGATGGTATCTGGCTGATGAACGATGGTGACATCCCTGCCCAGACAGTAGATGAAACCGCTTTCGGCATTCTCCAGGCAGCCCGTCTGCGCACCAGCAAAACCGAGTATATCAGTTGTCCTGGTTGCGGCAGAACCCTCTACGATCTCCGTGAAACCATCGCCAAAATCAAGGAGGCAACCAAGCATCTCAAGGGCTTGAAGATTGGCATCATGGGCTGCATCGTGAATGGTCCTGGCGAAATGGCGGATGCCGATTACGGCTACGTAGGCGCCGGTCCTAACCGAGTAAGTCTTTACCGCAAGCAGGTTTGCGTAGAAAAGAATATCCCGCAAGAGGTGGCAGTAGAGCATCTGCTCGCTCTCATCGACTCGGATAAGGAAGGATAATAAAGAGAAAAATCATAAAAAACAGAAAGGTCAAACTTGTGAGGTAAGACACGAGTTTGACCTTTTTGTTTTATTTTGCTACAAAAGCAACAACAGATTTCTTTAGTTTAATCACCAATTTGTTTTCACTAAAAGAAAGAACTGTTGCAAAGAAAAAATGTTATCTTTAAGTTAATAAGAGAAGAAAATCGCTATTATCTCAGAAAAAGTTGTATCTTTGCACAAGATTTAATAACCAACATAAAAGAGATTCTTATGAGTGATTTTTTAAAACCATTAAGTAGCAGAAGCCCCAAGTGGTGGTTAATTGTTGCTATTTTAGTTATAGACGGATTGGTAGCGCAGATTTCTGCGACTACATGCACTTCTGTTGCTAGCATTATCGCAATAGCCGCATTGCTATTGCTACTTTCTCTGTTCGTATATTGTCTGTATTTCAAGATTTTTTTAAATGGAAAAGAATAAGAAAAAGTCTCTCTTTCAACACCTTTGCCATGCAAAATGTCCAGAGTGTGGAGAACAAGTGCCATTCAGTACCGTAAGAAAATACTTTCTGCACGGCACGTCTTACTATACAACCTGCCCTCATTGTGGTCTGCAAATTCATCCTGCAAAAGAGCCAGTCAAGACATATACATGTTTTTGTTTGGGCGGCATGTCTATCATGATTCCAATGTATTCGTATTGGTACTTCGTAGCATGGGATTTCATTCCAGCCTTACTTTTCGCTCTTCCATTTGTTATAGCGATGGTTACTATCGTTGCTATTTTAATTATACGAAATATAAAATTTTCAAGTTAATAAAGAGAAAGCTTATGCCATTGCTGTGATATTGTCTTTTATCTTCGCCATATCAAGCACACTCCATGATAGTAGACTTGCCACGAATGATTCGTCCTAAAAATAATAGAAGGAAAGAATACTTTGCTGCCAGAGTTCACTATGTTATCTTTAAGTTAATCATCCCTTCTTTGCATTGTCGTTTCAAATAAAAAATGTATCTTTGCAATCGAAACATTGAAAAAGAAATACGATTATGGCTGATACTAAGTTGCTCCTGGTTGAGGATGACGAAAACCTCGCCTATATGGAGAAAAGCTGCTTCGAGGATATCATCGGAGGATATGAGGTGAAAACCGCCGTTAACGGCAAGGAAGGACTGAAGGCATGGAGAGACTTTCAGCCAGACGTCATCGTATCGGATATCGATATGCCCATTATGGACGGCATCGAAATGGTGAAGAACATCCGAGAGGTGGATGGAGAAACCATCATCCTCTTTACCACCGGCCTCACCTCACCCAAGGATCTGAAGGCAGGTTATGCCGCAGGAGCCAACAACTATATCAAGAAGCCTTTTATTCCAGAAGAGCTTGATGCCCACATTCATAGCCTCATCCAGCTGAAAGCCGGAAAACGCAGCGAGAATGCCAGCAGCCAGATCAAACTGGGAAGATATACACTGGATGCCAACCACGCCACCCTGAAAGATACGCAGGAAGGCAGCGAGAAAATGCTTACCGCACGAGAGGCTAAGATCCTCGAACTGCTGGCGGTAAACAAGAACGAGGTGGTACGCCGGGAAGCCGTACTAAGCCGTTTCTGGGGCGTGGAAGACAAAGATTACTTCGCTTCCAGAAGCCTGGATGTTTTCATCAAGAAAATCCGCACGGCACTGGAAGACGAGCCTGCCGTAGAACTGAAAACCATCAGAGGAGTGGGATTCAAGCTCATCGCAGAATAAACATCCCCCACCCCCTCATAACATCATACGAGAATCGAATTAGAATAAAGAAAAAAGACAGAAAAGACATCATTATGCTGAAAGCGATATTATACTACATACTGTTCCTGGCAGAATATCTCATCACCATCTTCCTGGGAGGATTCCTGGTGGGACTCTACATGGCAATGAACATGCATTCGGGCTCCCACAGCCAGCAGATAGGAGCCCTGAAGGAATCCGTCTATCCGTTTATAATAGTCATCGGATTTCTGGGCATACTCATCGTATGGTTCACCTTTGGACATTACAAATTCTCCAGGTTCTCGCTTGGAAAGGTGATTCCTGCCGCCAAATGGAAGGCGATGACCATTTGCACCATGCCGATTCTGGGCTTCACCATGGTCTTCTATTCCATCATGAATCTCTTCCATCTCGACTTCCTTCCCGAGCAGATGATGGAGATGAGCTATCTCGGCTTCCTGCCTTGGAACATCATCGGATCGTTTATATCTGTCTATATCTTCTTCGGCGCCATCCAGGAAGAACTGATCCGCTGCGGCAAGAAGAGTTGGGTGCAGCTGCTCACGCTCTCGATCATGATGCTGCCAGCCAGCATGATGTCGGTAACATCTAGTGGTGACATCAATGTAGATTTGACCGTGCTCGGTTTTATCTCCCTCTGCTATTGCAGCTGGATATACAGCAAGACGCGCAGCACCATCATTCTCATCGTGCTCTATTTCGTATCCAATCTGGTTCCCTTCCAGTTTGAATCGAAAGTGCTCGGCATATTGCTCCTGATAGCCGGTACAGCCTTAACTATAGGTGGATTCGCTGCCCTGAGCAGGAAACTGCCTGAAATGCTTGTGAAAGATGAAGACGAATAGAGCCAAGGCACTCAGCACCACGGCTCTGATAGCCGTGCTCTGCATGCAGCTGTTCTGGATGTGGAACTCTTTCGAGATGACCGTTCACCAGATGGGATTTGAAACGCCCTGGAACCTGGCACCGGATGTCAGGGCACAGGCATTGCTCGCAGCCTTCTACGAAAGCAAGTTCACGGTTCTCACCTCGCTCCTTACCACGGTGGTGATCATCCTGAGCCTCATCGACCAGATCAACTACATCGATGAGCAGGAAAGGGTGCGACTGCTGCGCGAGGACTTCTCCTATGCAATGGTTCACGACATGAAGTCGCCGCTCACCTCCATCATCATGGGAACCAAGTATCTGCACAGCGGCGTACTGGAGAAGAAGCCGGAAATGAAGGAGAAATATTTCTGCATCGTAGAAGACGAGGCGCAGCATCTGCTTGCCCTCATCAACCGCCTGCTCACCATCTCGAAACTGGAGCACGGCAAGCTGCATATTCAGAAGGCGGAAGTAGATTTGGAAACGATGATAGAGGATGTGGTGGATAAATACAAGGCGAAATCAGCGAAACCGATCCATATCATCACCCGGTTTGGAGCCACCTCTGCCCTAGCCGACGAGGAATATCTGAAGGAGGCGATCAGCAATCTGGTGGATAACGCCACCAAATACTCGAAGGAGGAAATCAACATTGAGATTTCCACCCTGGAAGATGACAGAAACGTGTATATCAAGGTTTTTGATGAGGGTATCGGCATAGCCAAGAGCGAACTGAAGACCATCTTCAACCGCTTTGAGCGCGCCGCTGAGCACGAAAAGGATGCCCGCAAGACCCGTGGCGGCTTCGGTATCGGTCTGAACTACGTGCTGCAGGTAATCAACGCCCATGGCGGCAAGATAAGCGTGAAGAGCGAGAAAGACAAATGGTCGGAGTTCACCATCTCGCTGCCGAAATAATCAGACAGCAGCTTATCTGTGGCTTATCTGTGGCTTATCTGTTATAAATGCCCTATATCTCTTCCTTTAAACTTAAATTCAGAAACTTATCGCATAGCTGATATACTCCCTCATCCTGCGTGATAAAATCCCTTTCGAGCAAGGTCTTCACGGCTCCCTGCACAGTGCTGGCACCCAGACGATATTTATGCAGGAACTCCTGCGACATCAGCGAGGAAGGGTTCTCCTCTCTGGCTATGGCGATGAGCACCTGCTTCTGCTTGCTGGTAAGCTGGAACAGCAGAGCCTGATAGGCAAAACGATGCTGCAAAAGAATGCTCTCTATGCAATATTCCACATCCTCTTTTCCCAGAACCCTGGAATCTGAAATCGAAGTATAGAGCATGTTGAGCACATACTGAATATACCAGGTAATGCCATCAAAACGATGATAAAGATAGGAGAACGCTTCCGCAGAAATCTCCTTGTTGATCTTAGACAGATGATGGTTGGCAAACTCCAGATAGGTCTGTTCGTTGATAGCCTCCAATCCCATGATGCTCGAACTGTGATAGAAAGGACGTGACCTGGAGGTAAACATCAGTGCCATCATGTGGCGCTTGGAACCAGAGAAGATGAAGTGGGCGTTATGACAGTTCTGGATGCGCTTTCGCAAAGTAGCCTCCACCGTTTTCTCGGGATAACCGGCAATAGTCTGAAATTCATCGATGGCTATCAGACAAGGCTTATCTGCCTGGGAAAGATAGGCAAAGATCTCATCCAGCGTAATATCAGGCGACTGAATATCTCCGATGCCCACGCTCCATTCCGGATTTCCATTGATATCGAAAGAAATAGTAGATTTCAACGACTGAAGCATATTCAGAAAGAACTCCCACACCTTTCTGCCCTTGGGTTTCAATGCAGCAAGAATCCCCTTGCCCAAAGCATAAACAAACTCTCCGAGATTTTTGGTATCGTAAATATCAATATAGATGCAATGATACTGCTCCCGGATTTCCTTCTGATAGAAACAATGATAAATCAACCCCGACTTTCCCAATCGTCGTGGTGCTATCAATGCCACATTGCATCGGTTGGTTAGATGCCGTGTAAGCAAGGCGGTTTCTTCTACCCTATCGCAGAAGAAATCTGGGGATAAATATCCTTCTATGAGAAACGGATTAGTCTGTACCATAAGCATTTACCGAATTATGAATTTTACGTAACGAAGATTTCATAATCTCCGGATGCAAAGATACATATTATATTTGAAACCCGCAAGTTTTTTGGGGGAAAAATCTAAAAGCTGCACAAATGTAAACCGCCATTTATATAAATGACGGTTTACATCTATGCAGCGGGCACATGATGAGATTGCCCTCATCATCACGAAGATGCATACCACTGCCCTGGCAGTATCTGAAGTATCTGCACTCGGCACACTCACCCTTCCGCATCCATTCACGGTTACGGTAAGGCAGGAAACGGTGCTGCCAGATATCCATGAAATCATCCTGGTAGATATTGCCCTGATGATAGTTGGAACGGATGCTGGCACAGGCTGAAATGGAGCCATCTACCAAGACCGAACCAACGGTTACGCCTGCATGACAACCATAGAAAGTATTGCGGATATCGCCTTCGAAGTTGCCCATGAATCCCTCGCAACCATAGCTGCACGCTATCCTACCCTCTTTTCGGGTCTGCTTGATAAACTCCAGGATGCCTTTGTATTCTTCCGCAGCTAGATGCATATCAGGATCTGAAGCAGCTCTGCCTACAGGAAATACGGCAACAACTCGCCAGTTTTTCACCCCTTTATCTATCAGAAACTGCCTGATGGCATCAAGATGGGGATAATTGCGGCGATTGACGCAGGTAAGGATATCAAACTTGATTTCGGGATGCGAAACCAGAAGGTCGATAGCTTGCGAAACCATCTCGAAACTATGCTTGTTGCCCCGCATCCAGTTGTGCTCATCGCCCAATCCATCCATGCTGATGGTCATGGTATGGAGTCCTGCATTCAGTAAGTCATTGAATTTCTGAGGAGTAAGATAGAGTGCGTTGGTTACCATTCCCCATGGAAAGCCCTTCTTGTAAATGGCAGCTCCACATTGGGTGATGTCCTCACGCATCAAGGGTTCTCCCCCAGTTACGATGACGAATACCTGATGAGGATCCGTATGTTGGCTGATGTTATCTAGCACCCGCAGGAAATCCTGAAGGGGCATATCGGTTATTCCTGCCTTTACCTTGCAATCGCTTCCGCAATGGCGGCAATGCAGGTTGCAGCGCAGGGTACATTCCCAGAAGAGCTGGCGCAACGGATGCTTCTCTACCATTTGCAGATACCCCTTGCGCCAAATCTCCAAAGCGAGTCTTCGGCGCAAGGATAAGGGTTCTATCTTCGTCATACTGAATAATCTTATTTAATCAAGAGGAAATAGTGAAAACACAGAAGCTGAAGATTACTTTTTCTTCTTCAGTTTCTTGTTGCCGATAACTTCATAAGTTCCATTGTCCCAGGCGTCGCTTCCTTCTGCTATTTTCTTAAAGGTCAGCTCCTTGCCTTCTATCGTATCATTGGCAAAGGTTCCACCATTCTTCTCACCATCCACATCTTCCAGGAAGATTTTGGTATACATTTCCGATACAGGCCACCTACTTCCCGATTTTATCGTGTAGTTACCATTTTTGTCTGTGTAAGTAGAATCGATATGAGTATAATGCATCTTGCCGGTAAAGCTACTTTGCTGGCAACCCGCAATGATGGCTTTGATGCCTTCTACAGGAGTACCATCCTCTGCCGTAATATTTCCTTTCGCCTCAAAGGCTGTAGATGGAGTACCATAGAGCACAGGTTCATCACCCCACGGTCCGTTCTCTCCACAAGATGAAAAACCGAGCAGTGACAGCAGACTTGCTGCCAGAGCATTGTACCAATTAAAAAACTTAGCTTTCATAAACTTATCTCTTTTTAAGTTACACTTTTCTCTTATAACGGTAAAAGTAGTGATATTTTGCACGATAAACACAAAAACATCTATCTTTTTAACATTATTTACACAAAGAAACCGCACGCTCCATCAATAGTTTTTTGAAACCACCACCTATATCATAGCCAAATCGATGAATTTTAACGCGATTTGGCTACAATATAGGCTATTCGATAGCCAAATCGGACAAAAACTCATCGATTTGGCTATTGAATAGCATGATTACCCATATTTACCTTGCTTCCCATGAGCAGGCAAAGCCCAGAGAGTTTTTTGCCGTTTTACACATTTTTAAGAGCCACTTTCCACCCATTTAAAAAAAAAGCAATACCTTTGCTGCTGAATAGGGAGAGCCTGAGACCTCTACATTCAGTTCTGATAATATTCAAACATAAAATAAAAATAGGAATTATGAACTTAAAAGGAATCTACACAGCCGATGCCAACCGCTATGGCGATGCAGAGGCGCTTTACAAGAGATGCGGCAAGAGTGGAGTCTTGCTGCCTAAGATTAGTCTGGGATTCTGGCACAACTTCGGAGGAGTGGATCCTTACGAGAGAAGCCGTGCCATCACCCACTATGCCTTCGACCACGGAATCACCCACTTCGACCTTGCCAACAATTATGGTCCTCCATACGGAAGTGCCGAGGAAACCATGGGCAGACTGATGAAGGATGATTTCCAGCCTTATCGCGACGAACTCTTCATCTCTACCAAGGCGGGATACGATATGTGGGAAGGTCCTTACGGCAACTGGGGCTCTCGCAAGTATCTGATGGCGAGCCTCGACCAGAGTCTCAAGCGCATGAATCTGGACTATGTGGATCTCTTCTACAGTCATCGCTACGACCCGAATACCCCACTCGAGGAAACCCTCCAGGCTATGGTAGATATCGTGAAGCAGGGCAAGGCACTCTATCTCGGCATCAGCCGATGGCCACTGGAAGCCCTGAAGTTTGCCGATAAATATCTCAAGGAGCGCGACTGTCCGCTGCTCATCTTCCAGGACAGACTCAACATGCTCGACCGTGCGCCGCAGGAGAACGGAACCCTCGACTACTGCCACGAGAACGGCATCGGATTCATCTCGTTCTCGCCTCTGGCACAAGGTCTCCTCACCGACCGCTATCTCAACGGCATCCCATCGGATAGCCGTATGGCAAAGGAGCATTTCCTGAAGCACAGCGCCCTGACACCGGAGTTGCTGGAGCAGCTGAAGCAATGGAATCAGGAAGCTGGCGAACGAGGCGAGACCCTTGCCGAGATGGCGCTAGCCTGGATATTGCAGCAGAAAGGCGTTACCAGCGTATTGGTAGGTGCCAGTTCAACAGCCCAGCTGGAAAAGAACATGAAGTGTGTTCATGCCAAGGCTTTTTAATATTGGATTAACCAAATCATTTCTCTGTTATTTTGCCAAATCGTAGTATTTTTACATAGATTTGGCAGAATAACAGTTCACTATTTTGCCAAATCGTGGTATTTTAATAGAGCATGCCAAACATCCATAACGGAATAATGTTTCCATAACCAGTCTCTATATCGTCCTTTACTACATATCCATGCTCTATGTTCTGCAGCTGATTTTGCTTTTTCTTTTTTCCTCCAACCTCGAATGTATATTTCCCGTCTATCAGGAAATCAGATATAGGTGATACTGTTACTGGCATGAATGAGCGTGTCTGATTGAAAAAGAAAGTTTCTCTCACAGTTCCTATCTCAACACTCTTTCCAGCAAGAGTATAGATAAGCGTTGGATTATCCAGATAAATCTTATCTACTTTTCCTAGTCCTTGAATACCACCAGTTGAAGTGCGGAGCTGCCCAATAAGTCCGGATTTCTCCAAGTAGGCGCAAAGGTCGGCAACATTGTTTCTAGAAACTTCCAACTGCCCTCCTATCTGACTCATATTAGGCTTGAATGGTGCACTCTGAGCAATGATGGCAAGTAGTCTTTTGAGTTTTCTTGCTGTTGAAACAGTAAGGTCAGCATATTGCGGAATATCGGTTTCTATCGTTGCATTGACCACTTGCTGAATATACATTCTGATGTCGCCATCAGAAAAAGGATAATATCCTCGTTGCAGATAGTCTGCGAAGTGTTCTAATGGCAAGAAGCCAGTCGGTATATTGACTTCCTGTTGCATAAGCTGTTCTAAAGTACATACAGGAAAGTGGATTCCATGAAAGAGTTCCAGATATTCCCGGTATGATAGACCTTGCATCTCGTACATAAGTGCACGACGGCTCAGGTCAAATGCTCCCTTAGCTATGTCGAGAACAGATGATCCGGTAAACATTACATGGAGTTCGGAATGGTAGTCGTATATTAATTTCAACTCTCTTGCCCAATCCTTGTATTTATGGATTTCATCAATGAAAAGATACTTTCCGCCCATCTTTGCAAATGAATCTGCCAGTTCGGTGAGCCTATGACTGGCAAAATAAAAATCTTCTGCCTGTACATAGAGTGAGTCTTTTCTTGGTAGTTGTTCTTTGATGTGTTGAAGCACCAAAGTTGTTTTACCTACACCTCTTGGTCCCATCAGACCTATCATACGAGCATCCCAATTGATGCGATTATACATATAGCGATGAAACGTAGTACTCGTTTCTCTCAGCAATTTGTCGAATGTTGCTTGTAATTGTTCCATTTTATGCCCGACTATGTTGTTCTTTGGCTGCAAATATACGAATAAATAGCGAAAGTGCACTGGGCTTAGTGCACTTTTTAACGAAAATTGCACTGAATAGAGTGCAATTTTCTAAAATTACATTATAATTGCCAAAAACTAGCAGATAATTTGCGCTTACTTCTCTACCAGCACATCCTGCTCTTCGTAGCTGTCGAATCCCAGACTTTCGAATTATAATTAATAAAGAATAAAAAAAGTGTATATATTTACATATATGCTAACTAATCTGTATTTTTGCATTATATTAAAAAAGAGAATATGTTTGAGCGACCGAAATTTTACACAGAAGACGAAGCTTTAGATAAAGTACTCGGTAAGGAAGGTACACCATTGCGTAATCAATATGAATCAGACATGAATGCTTTTCTGATGGGAGAAGCTATCAAAAAAGCACGCCAATCGAAGAATCTGACTCAAGAGGAACTTGGAGCACTAATTGGAGTAAAGAAATCACAAGTTTCTAGAATAGAAAAAGGAAACAATATCACATTTGCTACCATAGCCAAAGTTTTTAGAGCAATGGGAATCTCTGCCAGCTTTGAAATGGCAGGTATTGGCAAAGTCGCATTATGGTGACAAACTGTATGAGCAGAATCATAGGATATAATATGCTACAGACTCAGCAAGATAAACAAGTCCCCGCATTCAGCTACGAGGTTTTCGATCGTCAACTCGACAATTTTGCAATGATGCTCAAGGTGTTGATGGACGGATGGGAAGATTACAGCTCTCAGGAGATGACCTTCGACATCCACTCCCTATGTACCAAGGCTTCCCGACTCTGCTATCTGGCAGATCAGGACCTCGCCTTGCAGCATACCGATGTTTCCCATCATCGCAAGGAGCAGAACGAAACGTATTTTACCTCCTTCGAACTCATCATCACCACCCAGTTTACCAAATTCATGAAAAAAGTCCTTGCCCAGGTCAAGGCTGGCAAGAAAGTAGAAGGACACTCTTCCCCAATGTTCTCCTCAGAAGTCAGTACGCTCCTGCCTAAGTTGCAGGACCTGCTGGTGATGGATGGCATGAGCAAGGAATCGATACAGATAATGGTGGGAGATATTCTGAATACGGAGAAGCTGATTCAGAAAAATCATAAAATTACGAAGTTTCCGGGAGTGAGATACGAGGAACGTCTGTGGTATCTCATCCGTCTCTATTGCCTCGCCAGCTATTTGGTGCTGCATTTCCGCAGAGTTTGCCACGTTACCAGTTCAGAAATGCCACCCGAGGAAGCGGCACGATTAACGGAATGGGCTGTGCAGAAATACATCTCGGAAAAGGAAAGCAGCGAAAAGCTGGAACTGTATTTCTCCAATCTGCAGTATGACAACGATGGAAAACCGCTCAACGTGAACCAATGGCTCCAGGCAAGAAGGGAGTTGAAGCATCTGGTGCCCCAGAATCTGCTCCTGCTGTTTCTCAATAGTGCAGATGACGTGAGCCAGTTGGGTGCTTCGCTGATAGAAGTGAATTTCTCGAATGATGAATTCATGATGCTCGTGGATGCTGTGGCGAAATACCAGCTCATCACGGAGCATATCCGTGCCATAGAATTTCCGGAGGAATTCGAGCAAGACCTCCATAATGAGGTGTTCTATCTTACGGTGAATGGCCGTTCGGTGGATCTGGAGGAATTGAAGAAATCCATCTCCAAGATGGTGAATCTGGTTTCCAGGAAAAACCACTGGTTCTGCGTATGGAGCGTGCTGAAGCATCTCAACCTGATCAAGCATGAGAGCACCTTCGCCACTTTTGCCCATCAGATGATGAGTGACGACTGGTTTGGCAACATCGATCCTCGTCTCCGCTTTACGGGAGATAATCTGAGCGATTATTCCCGCTACTTCAATGAATATGATTATACCGAATGGAACGAGGAGATGTTTCTGGAGAAGAAGGAGCTGTATGGGATGACGAAATGGTCACCTAAGCTCTATCAGAATTTCTCCTCACTCTGTGCCAGGATGATGCAGGCCATCTGGGGCTACAGCTTCTTCAGCTAGCCCCTTTAATACTGGTTGATGGCAGCAAGAAAAACACATTTAAATGCCTGATTTACAAAATAATATTAAAAGTTCACAAGTTTGTGGTCCACAAACTTGTGAACTTTGTTTTTTTATCCGAATATTGCAGATACAGAATATAATGGATAATTGGCAAGCCAATCCTGCTCCCTGTAAGGTGACATGGATAGGCGCATACCTTTCAATCCCTGATTGCGCTCCACAAACACCCTCAGACTCTTAGCCTGTAAAGGTCATTGCTTGCTTTCCATTGATATAGGTATTTGATGGCATTTCTCTTCATAACTATCTGACTATTTGATGTTTCTGAATGCAAAGATACATTTTTTATTTCAATGAACACAAAAAGTCGTCCTTAAAAATGTATAAAACCACAAAAAGTCGTCCTTAAAAGTGTGGAAAATCACAAAAAGTCGTCCTTAAAAGTGTATTTACATCATACATCTAACAAAATCAAGCGGACTAGTTTGTTTAAAAGAAAGTCTCCCGACAGGCATCAAAAGAATATCTCCCACTAAGCATCCTGACGGGAGCAAGCGCCTAGCGGGAGCAAACAATTAAGATCTGTTCAGTTTTTCTATGATATCCAAAGGTAGCTGAGTAGCCTCGGCTACTTGTTCGGCAGAAAGCCCCATAGCCAGCAAACGCTGAGCTGTTGCGGTGTTAGCTTCTTTTCTTCCTTCTTTCTTACCTATTTCAATACCCTCGGCAAGACCTTCTTCCTTGCCCTGATTTTTCGCTGTATCAATAGAGTTCTTGATATCCCGATAAGCCTTCTTGCTTGCTTCATACTCCCTTACCTCCTGAGGCGTGAACTTGGCAATCTCGGCCTCCTTGTATCTTTCTTCTACCTGTTTCATACGATATTCATTTAAATTATATACAAATTATTTATATGCAAAGATAAACCGAACAAATCTTCTGCCTGTACATAGAGTGAATCTTTTCTTGGTAGTTGTTCTTTGCTGCAAATATACGAATAAATAGCGAAAGTGCACTGAATTCAGTGCACTTTTTAACAAAAAATGCACTCTACTCAGTGCACTTTTCTTAAATCACAGTAAAATCAAAACAGGGTGTTATTTCTTACTCTTAGGCGCTTTACTGAATTTATACATCAAATGCAACATCGCATAGCTTGGCAGCGTATTGTTCCATTTCTCTGTCTTGCCCTGGCCGCCCACCTCATACACGGTGCTCGACAGATTCTGAAGAATATCAAAAGCCTCTGCCTTCAGCGTCAGCTTGCCTTTGCAGAACGAGCGGGATAGCGAGGCGTTCCATACCAGATCACTGGTGTTAAACGACTTCTCACTGTAACCACGCCTGCAATATTCCTTCAGGTCGGTAGAGAGCGAAATGCCCAGAGGCAAGGTGTAAGTCATGTTGCCACCATACTCAAAATCATAGGCATTCAATTTCTCGAAATTGCTGCGGTCGCTCGTACCATGCTTCCACTCCACCTTTCCACCCAGGTTGATGCTCAACTTGTCTTTCTGATACTTGAAGTACAAACTGTTACCCAACTCAGTTCTGAGCACATAGCAGAGCTGGGTAGAATTATCATCGTAAGCTATATCAAAATCCTTGCGGCGCAAACCGTTAAACCACAGACGATAATCCAGACGGAACAATCTAGCCTTGTCAAGAGCCACACCATAAGATGTCGTCGTCCAGAAATCCCAGTTGCCGCCACCACCAATATTATCACTCATATAGGTGTAGCCACCCGTCTGCGAATTATAAGTAGTACGGGTACCCACAAGATTGTGATAGAAATTACCCGTAGCGAAGAATCCTATATACTGCTGATTCTTGAGTCCGTTGAAACGGATGTTTACATCGTAATGATGATACAGCGAATTCTCCAGGTCCGGATTGTTCACCCTCACCGCCAGCGGATTCGAATTGTCTCTGTATGGCATGATGCTGAAGAAATCAGGCGTCTGGCTCTGCATATAATAATATAAGCGGATAGACTTCTTACCGTCACTACAATCATACATGAACGATGGCTTGAACACCACACGGTTTCTCCGGGCTATCGTGTCGAGAGTCGAAGTATGGTAATAGAGACGCTCTTTTTCTTCAGAAATGCTCAGCGATAGAAACAGGTATGAAGATCTATCATTTCTTTGGAATACAAGTTCACCACCCGTATTCTTTTTCATCGTCTGATAGCTTCTACTCACATCCTCGTCTATCACCCCCGAAAGCTGCTCCATGTTAGAAGGCAGCGTGGCGAACATCAGTTCCGGATTGGCTATCCAGTCGCCGCCAAGCTCATCCAGGCGGTATTTCAAGCCCTTCACCGATTGATAGGTCTGCGCAAATTTGGGTTCTATAAACATTGCCCATTTAGAATATGGAATTGCTATTTCATAATACAAGCTGGCATTCATATCATAGCTGTTCTGTCTGCTGTCGTTGTAATAGTTACGCAAATCCTTCTCGCCAGTCTTGAAATACTCATTGCGGTTCAGGCTGAAAGACTCGTTTGGCTTGGAGCTGGTATACTTTCCAGACATGTCCAGAGTTATTCTGTCACCCCATGGCAACTTATACCATACCGAAGCAGTCTGACTACCTGTGAATGTATGTACTTTTGAGCGTGACTGATAGAGCGACCGGTTGGTGATGATGTCATGCAAGCTACCACTAACATTCTGTGCAAAGGTAGAATCGATGGTCTGCCTGATATCGCCCCATCTTTCAGGATTGGCAGAATAGGTAGCACTGAGGTTTGACGAAGATGACTTTCTGTCGGAGTAGTCGATACGGGTATCCAACCATACTCCCAACTTTCCACTCACCCCGAAGTTATTGTAGAGGTTGAAACTATGGTTGTCGCTGCGCGAATCACTGATACTTCTACCGAAGATATTGCCTGTAGAGGCAAAATTCTCCTGCGAACTGTGGGTCAAGTCATGCGTATTGTCCCAAGCAAACGTAACGTTTCCCTGCTCTCTTATTTCCTGGCTCTTCGATGTCGTATTAAAGTCAACGCCCACTTGGCGGGTAGTCTTTTGTCCCTGCGGACTGTTGGAAGGCGACCAGTCGCCCTGACTTCCCGGTCTTCGTGTTTCGTTCTTGTTATTCATGTTGCCGAATACCGAGATTCGAGAATTGTCAGTGTAGTAGAGACCGAAGAGACGAGCCAGATATCGGTCTTCGCTTCCCCCCGCCGCCTCCACGTTGGCGATGTATCCACGGGAGTACTCACGCTTCAGGGCCACATCCATCACATAGTCTTTCTTCTCCATCTCCTTCCCCATGAGTCGGCTTTTTTCAGAAGAACGGTCATACACCTTCAGCTCCTTTACGGTATAGTAAGGAAGATTGTCGAGCATCACCTGATTCTTCCCCTTGAAGAAGTCTTTTCCGTTGAGGAGCAGATAATCTATCTTTTTGCCGTTTACGTAAATATCGCCATTACTCTTCATTTCGGCTCCCGGCATCTGTCTGACCAGCGCATCGAGCATGGAGCCATCAGGCACATTGAATGCGCTGGCGTTAAAGACGAGCGTATCGCCACGGTAAGCCAGTTTCACCTTGGTGCCTGTCACCACCACGTCGTCGAGGGCAACATCCTTATTGAATTTCTTCTTGAGCAAAAGCGAAGGGAATGAGAAATCCTTATTGCGTCCAATGTATTTGATGGTATGATTGATGCACTTCGTCTCATAGCCATCACACGCTGCCTTGATGATATAAGAAGCGGGACGTGCTGGCACTTGAGTATGATAAAAGAGGTGTTTTTCCCATCCCCTCGTAGTCATGGTATCTATCACGTTGCTGTCCTTGTCCATCACCGTGACAAAGGCCTTCAGATAGGCTTGGGTAAACGAATCTTTCACGTCACCATAGACTTCTACTTTATGCTCTTTCTTTTTCTTGTCTTGGTTGTTTTGCTGTTGCAGCTGATAGCCGTAAGCATAATTTGGCAATACAGCCATCAAAAACAAGATAATCAAGTTAATAGATTTCATATTATTATCAGTTAGTTAGTTATTATTCACCACATTCTCTCATCTACCTACCGTTTTGCCCCATCAGGCAGCAAAGATACTGATAGACTTTGCAAAGATACAAAAAAAAACTCTACTCGCATTCCTTTTCTAAAAATAAATGACGATTTATTTTGTAATATGCTAAAATAAATGTAATTTTGCACCTTGAATGGGGTTATACCTTATTATATTAAAGAAAAGAAACAAAATAATTAGATAAAGACAATGGAATACAACTTCAGAGAAATCGAGAAGAAATGGCACCAGAAATGGGTCGAGAACAAGACCTACAAGGTGACTGAGGATGAAAACAAGAAGAAATTCTATGTGCTCAACATGTTCCCTTATCCATCAGGAGCTGGTCTGCACGTAGGTCACCCACTTGGTTATATCGCTAGCGATATCTATGCACGCTACAAGCGTTTGAACGGATTCAACGTACTGAACCCTATGGGTTACGATGCTTACGGTTTGCCTGCTGAGCAGTATGCTATCCAGACAGGTCAGCACCCAGAGGTAACTACCGTGGCTAACATCAACCGCTACCGCGAGCAGCTCGACAAGATTGGCTTCTGCTTCGATTGGGACCGCGAGGTCCGCACCTGCGACCCTAAGTATTACCATTGGACTCAGTGGGCTTTCCAGAAGATGTTCAACTCATTCTTCTGCAACAGCTGCCAGAAGGCTCAGCCTATCGAGAAGCTCATCAAGCACTTCGAGGAGAAGGGTTCTGCTGACCTGAACGTGGCTCAGAACGAGCAGATCGACTTCACTGCCGAGGAGTGGAACAGCTTCGACGACATGAAGAAGCAGCAGATCCTGATGAACTACCGCATTGCTTACCTCGGCGAAACCATGGTTAACTGGTGCCCAGGTCTGGGTACTGTGCTTGCCAACGACGAGGTAGTAAACGGCGTAAGTGAGCGTGGCGGTTATCCTGTCATCCAGAAGAAGATGCAGCAGTGGTGTTTGAGAACTTCTGCTTACTCTCAGCGATTGCTCGACGGTTTGGAGACCATCCAGTGGAGCGACAGTATCAAGGAAACCCAGAAAAACTGGATTGGCCGTTCTGAGGGTACAGAGGTAGTATTCTCTGTAAAGGACAGCGACGTGAAGTTCACCATCTTCACCACCCGTGCCGATACCATGTTTGGTGTTACCTTCATGGTTCTGGCTCCAGAGAGCGAGTATGTTCAGCAGGTAACTACTGCCGAGCAGAAGGAAGAGGTAGAGAAGTATCTCGACTACGTGAAGAAGCGTACCGAGCTGGACCGTATGGCTAACCACAGCGTAACCGGTGTATTCTCAGGAAGTTATGCCATCAACCCATTCACCGGTGAGGCAATCCCTGTATGGATTTCAGAATATGTATTGGCAGGATATGGTACAGGTGCCATCATGGCTGTGCCAGCTCACGATAGCCGTGACTACGCCTTTGCCAAGCACTTCAACCTGCCTATCATTCCTCTTATCGAGGGTGCTGATGTTTCAGAGGAGAGCTTCGATGCCAAGGAAGGTATCGTAACCAACTCACCTGTAGCAGGCAAGAGCAGCATGGACGGTTTTTCTCTGAACGGACTCACCGTGAAGGAGGCTATCGCAGCTACCAAGAAGTTTGTTACCGAGAAGGGCATCGGCCGAGTTAAGGTTAACTATCGTCTCCGCGACGCCATCTTCTCTCGTCAGCGCTACTGGGGTGAGCCATTCCCTGTATATTACAAGGACGGAATGCCACAGATGGTTCCAGAGGAGTGCCTGCCACTCGAATTGCCAGAGATTGAGACCTACAAGCCAACAGAAACTGGCGAGCCACCATTGGGCAGAGCCAAGAAGTGGGCTTGGGATGCTGAAAAGAAAGAGGTGGTTGACAAGAGCCTCGTAGATAACAAGACCGTATTCCCACTGGAGCTCAACACCATGCCAGGTTTCGCAGGTTCTTCTGCTTACTATCTGCGCTACATGGATCCTCACAACGACGAGGCACTCGTAGGCAAGAAGGCTGATGAGTACTGGCAGAACGTGGACCTCTACGTAGGTGGTTGCGAGCATGCTACCGGTCACCTGATTTACTCTCGTTTCTGGAACAAGTTCCTCTTCGACCTCGGCGTAAGCTGCAAGGAAGAGCCATTCCAGAAGCTGGTGAACCAGGGTATGATCCAGGGTCGCTCTAACTTCGTTTACCGCATCAACAGCGATGACCACGACAAGGCTCCTGTATTCGTAAGCTTGAACCTGAAGAAGGATTACGACGTAACTCCTATCCACGTAGATGTAAACATCGTAAGCAACGATGTATTGGATATCGAGGCATTCAAGGCTTGGCGCCCTGAGTATCAGAACGCTGAGTTCATCCTGGAAGATGGCAAGTACATCTGCGGATGGGCTATCGAGAAGATGTCTAAGAGTATGTTCAACGTGGTAAATCCAGATATGATTGTTGAGAAGTATGGTGCTGATACCCTGCGTCTCTACGAAATGTTCCTGGGTCCTGTAGAGGCAAGCAAGCCTTGGGATACCAACGGTATCGACGGTTGCCACCGCTTCCTGAAGAAGTTCTGGGGTCTGTTCTACGAGAACCGCACCGACAACTTCCTTCCTTCAGCCGACGAGGCAGCGAAGCCAGAGAGCCTGAAGAGCGTTCACAAGCTCATCAAGAAGGTAAGTGAGGATATTGAGAAGTTCTCTTACAACACTTCTATCTCAGCCTTCATGATTGCCGTGAACGAACTCGGTCAGCAGAAGTGCCGCAACAAGGAACTCTTGAAGGATCTCGTCATCCTCATCGCTCCATTCGCTCCACACATCGCAGAAGAGTTGTGGGCAGCACTTGGCGAGCAGGGCAGCGTCTGCGATGCTGCATGGCCTAAATATGATGAGCAGTATCTGAAGGAGAACGACATGCAGCTCACCATTTCCTTCAACGGTAAAGCTCGTTTCCAGATGACTTTCCCTGTGGATACTCCTAACGAGGAAATCCAGAAGCAGGTATTGGCAGACGAGAAGAGCCAGAAGTACTTGGAAGGATTCAACGTATTGAAGGTAATCATCGTACCGAAGAAGATTGTCAACGTAGTGTTGAAAAAGTAATTTATTGATAATATACAGAAGGTCGTCTCATCTAAAAATGGGCGACCTTCTGTGCTTTAAAAATACGAGGAAAATATTATGCAAATAGCAATCAGTCAAACAATTAAGAATGAGTGCAAGGATTATTTCTACATCACCCTTGGACTCTTGCTTTACACATTTGGATGGACCATTTTTCTGCTTCCATACCAGATAGTAACGGGTGGCGTAACGGGTATCGCAGCCGTGATTTACTACGGCACGGGGATACCTATCTATTTGTCATATTTTCTCATCAATGCTGCCTTGCTGCTTGCCGCACTGAAGATACTGGGATTCAAGTTCATGGTGAAGACCATCTATGCCATCATCATGCTCTCCGTGTTCCTGGCTGTGGCGCAAGACTGGATGATAGGTGAAGATGGAAAGATGATACAGGTGCTGGGCGAGGGACAGGACTTCATGTCGCTCATCATCGGCTGTCTGTTTACGGGATTATCGCTCGCCGTCGTCTTCCTGCACAATGGAAGTACGGGTGGAACGGATATCATCGCCGCCATCGTGAACAAATATCACAACATCTCGCTGGGCCGGGTGCTCATCTTCGTGGATCTCCTCATCGTGGGCAGTTCGTTCTTCGTCTTCAATGCCAAACCAGATTTCACTACGATTGATGCAGTAAGAAAGGTAGTATTCGGTCTCTGTACGATGGTAATAGAGAACCTGGTGCTCGACTATGTGATGAATGCCAAGCGAGAGAGTGTACAGTTCATGATATTCAGCAAGAAGTATCAGGAGATAGCCAACGCCATCGGTACGCAGATGGACCATGGTGTGACGATTCTGGATGGCCACGGCTGGTATACGGGCGATGAGATGAAGGTGCTCTGTATCCTGGCAAAGAAGAACGAGAGCGTAACCATCTTCCGTATCGTCAAGATCATCGACCCGAATGCCTTCGTCAGCCAGAGTGCCGTCATCGGTGTATATGGCGAGGGATTTGATGAAATGAAGGTGAAAATCAAGGAAAAAGACATTAAGAAACTGAATAGTGATTAATTATTAGTGATTATTTATTATGAAAATAGTTTTTGCAACAAATAACCAGCATAAGCTCCAGGAGATTCGCGACATCCTGGGCAGCGACTACGAGGTAGTATCGCTGAAGGAAATAGGATGCAACGTGGACATTCCTGAAACCGGAAACACACTGGAAGAGAATGCTTTGCAGAAAGCACAGTATGTTTACGACCATTATCATCTGAGCTGCTTTGCCGATGATACCGGACTGGAGGTAGAGGCGCTGGATGGTGCTCCGGGCGTTCATAGTGCCCGATATGCTGAGGGAACCGACCACGACAGCGAGGCAAACATGGCCAAGCTATTGAGAGAACTGAATGGGAAAGAGAACAGAAAGGCTCGCTTCCGTACCGTTATCTGCTACATAGAGAAGCAGGATGTATGTCCTTGCGGATGTACCAGCATCAAGAAAATCCATCAGTTTGACGGCATCGTAAACGGTTCTATCGCTACCGAGAAGCACGGCACGGAAGGCTTCGGCTACGACCCTATTTTCGTTCCTGAAGGCTACGACAAGAGCTTTGCCGAACTGGGCGAGGAAATCAAGAACGGCATCAGCCATAGAGCCAGAGCCGTGGCTAAACTGGCAGAATATCTGAAAAAGAAATAAGGTATGATTAATACCCTTTCGATATTAATCCCTACATATAATAATGTATGTCTTGAGCTTGTAAAGTCCTTACAGGCTCAAGCTTCATTATTGTCTTCTTCCTCGGAAACCCGCTCTTCTTCCCCGAAATCATCCTCCCGTTTCGAATACGAAATCCTGGTTGCCGATGATAGTTCTACCGATAAGGGAACCGTAGAGGAGAACCGAATCATCAACACCCTCCCCCATTGCCGATATATAGAAAGAGAAAAGAACGTGGGCAGAGCTGCCATCCGGAATTTCCTGGCACAGGAGGCAAAATATCCCTGGCTGCTCTTTATTGACAGCAATATGAATGTGATCAGCAGTCAGTATCTTGCCGATTATCAAAGAGAAAAGGAGAGCGACGTCATCTATGGCGGTTATCAGATAAAACGGGATGCTGAAACCATGGAACGGCTGAAGTATAACTTACGATATATCTTCGAATCAGCCGGCACGCAGAATGGAAATCATCTCCAGCGCCAGGCTAATCCCTATGCAGATTTCCACACCTCCAACTTCATCGTGAAGCAGAATATCATGCTCAGATATCCCTTCGACGAAAGGTTTATCCACTATGGATATGAAGATGTACTATGGGGTAAAAACCTGAAAGACAACCACATATCCATTCTCCACGTAGATAATCCACTGGGTTATGAACACTTTATCGGCAACATGTCGTTTATCCGCAAGACAGAGGAAAGCCTGCACACCCTCTATCAGTTCAGAACCGAACTGCAGGGCTATTCCAGAATCATCAGTTATGCCGGCAAGCTGAAGCGCTGCCGTCTCTATCCGCTCTGCCAGCATCTCTTCCCGCTGCTGAGTCTGCCAATAAAAGCAAGGCTCACAGGCAATAAACCCAGCATTTTTCTGTTTAATATATATAAGTTATTATATTATATACATCTGGATATATGAGCAAGAAAATATTGATACTCCTTACGTTCCTGATTCTGCAGGTTGCATCCTACCGCACATTCGCTGCCATCGGCGACTGGAAAGCCTATATGGCATATAGCGAAGTGCAGGAGATAGAACCTGCAGGAAACCTGATTTTCGTACAGGCTTCCAACAATCTCTATGTCTACAACAGGAACGACCAGAGTATCCAGACCTTCAGCAAGGTAGACTATCTGAGCGACTGCGATATCCAGCACATCGCCTACAACAAGGCTGCCGGACGCCTGCTGATTCTCTACAGAAATGCCAATATCGACCTGATGAACAGCAGTAATTTCGAAGTTCAGAACCTTTCTGATTACTATACGGCTGCTACCACCGGCGATAAATCGGTAAACGATATCTATATATATGGTAAATATGCCTATCTCAGCAACGGTTTCGGCATCGTCAAGGTGAACGTGGCAGATGGCGAAATCAGCGATACCTATCAGCTCGGATTCAAGGTTGACTGGTGCGAGATAAAAGACCGGTATATCTATGCCTACAGCCAGGCGAGCGGACAATACCGTGCCCCGCTCACCAGCAACCTGCTCGATAGGAACAGCTGGAGCAGGGTGGGAGATTATGCTGCCCGGAAGCAGGAAGACAAGAGCGAACTCAGGCAGATAGTAAGCACCCTGAAGCCGGGAGGTCCGAAGTATAACTACTTTGGATTCATGAAGTTCGACCGGGGACAGCTATATACCTGCGGAGGCGGCTATAACGTGATGCAGGACATGCGACGCCCAGGCTGCATCCAGCTTCTGGCCAACCAGGAATGGAACATCTATGAAGACAATTTTCATGAGGCAGCCGGAAATCCTTCCTATATGGACATCAACTGCATCGATTTCAATCCGCTGCATCCCGATACCCTTTTTGCATGCGGAAGAACCGGCCTCTACAAGTTTGCCGATGGCAGATTCATCAAGCATTACAGCTACGACAACAGTCCGCTGGTTTCCGTATTCGGTTCAGACAAGAACTACGTGGTCGTGCAGGGTCTTACGTTCGACAGCCAGGGCAAGCTCTGGCTCATCAACAGCATGAACAAGGAAAAGAACCTGCTCACCTATCAGGACGGAACCTGGACGGCGCTTTCGCAGAACGAGTTATCTACATTGCCCAACATGAGCCATCTGCTGATAGACAGCAGGAACATCCTGTGGTTCAGCAACGACAACTGGCAGAATCCGGCATTCTTCAGATATGACATGGCGAACAACAAGCTGTATTCTACCACCAATTTCATCAATGAGGATGAAACTAAGTTTACAACTTATTGGCTGAAGGATATCAAGGAAGACCGGTTACACAACATCTGGCTGGCAACGGATGCGGGTCCGATACTGATAGAAAAGAAGGAAACAACCCAGGAATCCCCGGTATTGACACAGGTGAAAATTCCAAGAAACGACGGTACCAATTTTGCCGACTATCTGCTGGGAGGCGTAAGCATCAGCGCCATCGCCATCGATGAGGGCAACAGAAAATGGTTTGGAACCAGCAGCAACGGTGTCTATCTCATCAGCGACGACAATATGGAGGAAATCCATCATTTCACGTCGGGCAACAGTCCTCTGCTCTCTGACAACATCGAGTCGATAGCCACCAACGATGCCACCGGCGAGGTATTCTTCGGCACCGACAAGGGTCTCTGCTCCTATATGAGCAACGCCAGCAAGACCAATGACGAAATGACCAGTGACAATGTCTGGGCCTATCCTAACCCCGTGAAACCTGATTATACGGGACTCATCACCATCACCGGATTGTCATTCCAGGCAGATGTCAAAATTGTCACTTCCAACGGTGTCCTCGTAAACCAGGGCAAGAGCAACGGAGGCTCCTATACCTGGGACGGCAGAAACAGGAAGGGAGAAAAGGTGGCTAGCGGTATCTATATGGTAGAAACGGCAACAAACGAAGGTAATCAAGGAACAGTATGCAAAATTGCAATCATCAGATAAAAGATATAAATACATATATTCTGTATGTGCTCTATTTTCTCATCAATGCTTTGTTCATCACGAAGTATCTGATGAGGATAAGCCTCTCTGTCACCCTTCTGGTGCTTTCTGCCTACCTTCTTGCCGGTCTGCTTCTCCCCCGTCTTGCTGCTCGTGTAGGGCATGTGGGCAGTCGCAGCCTCTGGTTCGCCATCCTCGGCTTCATCCTCGTTTTGGCGGGCATGCAATATCTCATCGACCCCTATCAGATACAGGTAGACAGATGGTCGGCAATCCACAATTTCATCAATTATCTGGTGCATGGCAGATACCCCTATATGGCTCCAACCCATCTGGGCGGCTACGGATCTCCCTTTCCCGTCTGGCAGTTTCTGCACATCCCGTTCTATTATCTCAACAATGTAGGACTCTCCCTTTTTGCGGTCTTAGCCTTCACGCTATATACCGTCAAACGCCTGTATGGCAACAGGGCAACACTCTGTTTCCTAGCGTGTCTGCTCTATTCTCCAGCCTTCCTATACGAGATATTCGTCAGGAGCGACCTGATGGCAAACTTCCTGCTGGTGCTGGCAGTCATCAACCTGCTGCTGATAAAGCAGGCAGGTTTATCCACCCGTCCCGTACTCTTTTCCCTCCTGCTGGGAATGCTGCTCAGCACGCGGTTGGCAGTCGCCATTCCGTTCTTCATCTTCCTGCTGCGCCCCTTCCTTTCATTAAACCTTCGGAGGAAAACAAGCTTCTTAGTGGGAATTTTCCTGACATTCAGCCTCACGTTTCTCCCCTTCCTGCTGTGGGATATGAAGAGTCTGCTGTTCTTCGAATACAATCCCTTCGTCCTGCAGACCCGCCAGGGCAGCCTGTCGGGCATCCTCCTGCTGATACCTGTCATGATCTATCTCGCATTCAGCTGGCAGGACAGCAGAAGAAGACTGTATGGCAACATAGGCTACGGACTCTTCCTCCTCACCGCCGTCACGTTCATCATCAATATGGCAACATCCGGCAACTACCGGCTGTTCAGTCCCACATACGACATCTCCTATTTCAGCATGTCGCTGCCATTCATCATCATAGCAAACATCAGAAAGTCATGAAACTGAGCATTATCATACCCGTATATCGCACGCAGGATACCCTGGAAAGATGCCTGGAGAGTATCCTGCAGCAATCATTCACCGACTATGAGATGATTCTCGTAGACGATGGATCAGACGACGGCTGTCCCCAGCTCTGCGATGAATATGCCCGGAAAGATGCCCGCATCAGGGTAATTCACAAGGAAAACGGAGGCTTGAGCGATGCCCGCAATGCCGGAATCAGAAAGGCACGGGGAGAATATATCACCTTTGTGGATAGCGATGATACGATGGTGGATAACACCCTGGAAAACCTGATTCAGGAAATCGGGAAGCATCCCCATGTCGACATTCTGGAGTATTCTGTATCAGAGAGATACGGCAACCGGAAGAGACAGTCAGAACTCACCTTCACGCCTGCCGAATATCAGAATCCGCTGGACTACTGGTTTGCCGAAAGGGGATATCAGCATACCTATGCCTGGAATAAGATCTACAGGCGTCATCTTTTCGACAACGTAGAATTTCCCAAGGGCAGGACCTTCGAAGACGCATGGACCACCCCGCTGCTGATAGGACTGGTTTCTGATAGGAAGGACGGGAAAGCCTTCCCCGTCATCAGGGTCACGGATATAGGGAAATACGTCTATCACTGGAACAGTCGGGGCATCACAGCCCAGGCAAAATATGGGGATTTGAAATCATTATACGATGCCCATATCCGCATCCTGACCAGCATCATGCACCGGTTCAAGGCGCATCCCGCCTATCTGCAGCAATACGGAGAACAGCTGCAGGACTATATGGCGCAGATACTGAACATCATGCTCGATCTCTACGACGTTTCCGGGAAGCTGGAACCTTCCCCGCCTCTCGTGGAATATCTTGCCGGGATAGATAAAGGAATCCATCCGTTCAAACTTCAACTTCTTAAAATATTAGGTTATCAACGATTATGCAAAGTCAATCATCTTATACATCAAATTCTCTGTCTGGGCAGAAAGCTCAGATACCACTGGTAAGTTTCATCATCACCACCTACAACCTGCCGTCAGAATATCTGGAATTCTGCCTGAAAAGCATCCTGCAGCTCTCGCTCAATCCCAAAGAGCGCGAAATCATCATCGTCGACGATGGAAGCGACCTCTCGCCCATCCACGACCTGATGGACTATCAGGACGATTTCATCTATCTGCGCCAGCGCAACCAGGGCTTGTCGATAGCACGGAACACGGGCATCAAGATAGCTACCGGCAGATTTCTGCAGTTTATTGACGGCGATGACTATCTGATCCAGCGGGGCTATGAACACTGTCTCGATCTCGTGAGATATCACAACCCCGACATCGTATATTTCGAATTGACGGATAAGGAGATTAAGGAGGTACCTTATTCATATACCGAACCGGTTAGCGGCAGTATCTTCCTGCACAACAACAACTTACGGGGTTCAGCCTGCAGCTATGTCTTCAGGAGAGATATCCTCCAGAACCAGCGCTTCACCCCGGGCATCCTGCACGAGGACGAGGAATTCACCCCGCTCCTCTTCCTGAAGGCTGAAAGAGTCATCACCACCGATGCCAGGGCATATTTCTACCGCACGAGGAAAGACTCCATCATGCATCAGAAGGAGAATATGCGCCACAATCTGAGGCGACTCGCCGATACCGAGCTCGTCATCTGCCATCTGCAGGAGAAGGCGGCGCTGCTGTCTGATACGGAGAGAGTGGCCCTCAACCGCAGAATAGCCCAGCTCACCATGGACTATCTCTACAACACTATCCTGCTCACCCGCAGCACCCGTCATCTGGAAGATGCCATGAAGCGGCTCCACGACAAGGGGCTCTATCCGCTTCCAGACAAGAAATACACCAAGAAATACCAGCTGTTCTGCAAGGCGATAAGAAGCAAGGTGGGCAGAAGACTCATGGTCATGACCCTGCCCCAGCTGAAGGGATAAAAATTCATTTTTAGATTCATAGGATATGAAAATACTACTCATGGGAGAATACAGCAACGTTCATGCCACACTTGCCGAGGGACTCCGACAGCTGGGGCATCAAGTTACCGTGCTCTCCAACGGCGACTTTTGGAAGAACTATCCGCGGGATATCGACCTGGTCAGGAAGCCTGGGAAATGGGGCGGAATAGCGTATATGGCACGGTTGTATGCGCTGTTGCCCAAGCTTCGCGGATATGATGTCGTACAGCTCATCAATCCCATGTTTCTCGAGTTGAAGGCAGAGCGCATCCTGCCCGTCTACCGCTATCTGAAACGGCACAACGGGAAGATCATCCTGGGCGGTTTCGGGATGGACTATTATTGGGTGAGTGGCTGCTGCAACGACAAACCGCTGAGATACAGCGATTTCAACATGGGAGAGACCCTGCGGACCAACGCTGACGCCCTGAAGGAAAAGAAAGACTGGCTGGGCACGGAGAAGGAAAGGCTCAACAGAATCATAGCCGGCGAGTGCGACGGCATCGTGACGGGACTCTATGAATACTGGGCATGCTATCACCCGAAATTTCCCACAAAGACTACATTTATCCCTCTCCCCATCAAGCCCCATGACCTGGAACCGGCTCAGGAGGATAGTGATAAGGTAAGGGTTTTCATCGGCATCAACAGAAGCCGGAGCGAATATAAGGGCACGGACGTCATGCTGAAGGCTGCCCAGGCGATAGCAGAAAAATATCCCGACAGGATGGAGCTGCGCCAGGCAGAAAACCTGCCCTTCCGGGAATACGTAAGGATGATGAACGGGAGCGATGCCATCCTCGACCAGCTTTACAGCTACACTCCCTCCATGAATCCGCTGGAAGCGATGGCAAGGGGCATCATCTGCATAGGAGGTGGAGAACCGGAAAACTACGAGATTCTTCATGAAACCCAGCTTCGTCCCATCATCAACGTAGAGCCCAGCTACGAGAGTGTCTACGGAGAACTGGAAAAACTCATCCTGCATCCAGAGCGGATACCTCTGTTGAAAAAGCAAAGTATGGAATATATAGAAAAGCACCACCATTATATAAAGGTGGCTCGCGAATATGAAGCCTTTTACAGAAAATAAAAAAAGAGCACTCAATCACTTGAGCACTCTTTTTTATAATTAGATTAAACTTTCTAATTTTATTTGTATAAGTAAAAGATGATGAAAAGACGTTTCACAACGTCCGTTTGTTTTAACTGATGCAAAGTTACAACATTTCGGATTACCAATGTCGTAAATTTTGTCTTTTCAGGAGGTTAAAAATATTGTTTAATATAAAAGAAAACAGTTTTCACCACCTATCAGCCAGTTTTTACCACCTATTTTAAACTCATCCGGTGTAATTTCTGATAATATTTACTGCATTATTTATTTGTTAATTACTCAAGTTTCGCCAGTAAGCTCCAAGCGCAAAGGATGATACACACGCAAAGGAACCCCCACACACCCTTTATCTTTCCGCTTCGCGTCGGTGACCATTGGACCAGGGCGTGTAGGGGCAAGTGAGTGTAGATATTTATTTTTTATATTATAGAACAATCAATGGAATAAAAAAGGGAAGAGGATTCATACTCTTGAAAATACATAAATACACTATCTCTATCAGGAAGTATCTGTAAGAAAGAGTTACTTGTCTAGAAACTGTTGAAAGAGCGATTTTTGACTCAGTGACTCAGTTACTCAGTGACTCAGTTTATTTCAGACCCCCTATCTGCCAATCTTGATTATAAATTGTAAGTATATAAATTATATTATATATATTATATATATAATATCTATTCTATAGAGAGAAAAGTATACGGCTTGAAATAAACTGAGTCACTGAGTCTCTGAGTCACTGAGTCATTTTTGCAGTTGATTGATTTTTCGGATAATAAGCTTGTTTGAAGACATTTAAGTCACAACTCTATTTTTTCTGCTCCGCAACTCTATGTTTTTCTTCTCTCAAAACTATGACTTGTAATTATTAACCAACTTACAATTTGAAAGCTGCTGAAAATCGGGCCTTATCACAACCCGAAATTTGGTGGAATCAAAAAAAAGTCATATCTTTGCATCGTGATTAGGAGAAAGGCATCAACCTCTCCTTCACACCATCAATCGGAAGATATAGGCGCCAATCGGAAGAAAAATGGAAACAATTAATAATTTACAATTAATATCTACACATGGGCAGCTCTTGTCTATATGCCACGATGAACAGGTGGCGTATAAACCCCTTTCTTTATGAGAGCGAAAGCATCTTCTCGATAGGTTGGACGGCATCCTTAAATCCAGTAAAAGAACATGCAAATACTGCTTAATGGTTCCGATTAATAGTTAAATAACAATAACAAGCAACTAATTGTTGCTCAAATATTTGGAATTATCGTTCAGAAAGATTATCTTTGTGAACGATAATAATAAAACATAGCATTATGGAATATGATAGATTAATAGATAGAAAGGCGGAGACAGACCGAATTACAGAAGCCCTGAAACGAGAGAACACTCAATTCATCGTTATATATGGTCGTCGCAGAATAGGAAAATCTACGCTCATCAAATATCTTGTGAATAGTCAAGAACAGGCTATTTACTTCTTGAGCGATACTTCTACAGAGGCAGTACAGCGATCTGCTTTTGCCAAATCTGTGGCAACAGTCATTGATGGGTTCGACAAGGTTATCTATCCCGACTGGGAATCACTTTTCCGCAGTATGAACAATCAACTATCTCAGAGAATCATGGTATGCCTGGATGAATTTCCTTATCTTGTAAAAAGCTGTGAGGCACTTCCTTCCATCATCCAAAAGCTCTTGAACGAGAAAATCTTAAAGTTTGATTTTGTTCTTTGCGGTTCTTCACAACAATTGATGCATGGCTACGTGCTCAATCGCCAGTCACCACTCTATGGACTTGCCAATGAGATTATCAAGATGCAACCGATTGCGGCTCAATATATGAGGGAGGCAATGGAGTGTGATGCCGTGCAAGCGGTAAAAGAATTTGCAATATGGGGCGGTGTGCCTCGCTATTGGGAATTGCGTCGTGATTATCCTGATACCAAAACGGCGATTCGCAAGGTGTTGCTTGATCCACAGGGTCCCTTGATGGAAGAACCTCAGCGACTGCTTCGTGATGATATGCGAGATACCGTCCAGGCATCAACCTTACTCACTATTATCGGTAATGGCGCTAACAAACTTTCAGAAATAGCATCCAGGGCTGGTAAGGAAGCCAACTCCTTGTCAGAGCCTCTAGGCAAATTAAGAGATTTAGGGTACATAAGCAGAGAGGTGCCTTTTGGCGACAATCCGAAAAAAAGCAAAAAGGGACTTTACCACATCAACGACTCACTTCTCAGATTCCATTATCAATTTATCGTGCCTTATCGTTCTATCCTTGAGTTGGGAAAAATTGATACGGTGATGCAGGTTGTGGAAAGCCAGCTGCCGCAGTTTATTGGCCAATGTTGGGAGTTACTATGCCGTGATTACGTAAGTGGCAATATCATAGATGGCATTGCCTACAATGTAGCTTCCCGATGGTGGGGTAAAATTTTTCCACCAGAAGAAAAGGATGGTAAAATGGTAGAATTGGACGTTGTGGCAGAATCAATAGACAAGAAACACATATTGATTGGCGAATGTAAATGGACACACAATGATAGTGCCGACCGCCTGATGGAAACTCTTGAGCAAAAGGCGAAATATCTTCCTTTTATCAAGAAAGGACAGCAGGTACATCTTGTCTTGTTTATGAAAGAAGCCCCTACTTATATGAACGAAGAAGCTAAGATACTTCTACCTGAAGACATCATGCAATAGAAAAAGGGTCTATATGCCACGATGAACGGGGCGGCGTATAGACCCTTTTATTTACTCTACGATGGCTGTCCAGCCACCTGCTGGAGCCAGATGTATCTGAAGCTTATCGCCGGCACTGATCTGCTGGTAAGTATGCTTATAGTCTGTGGCTTCACGGTCGGCATTGATGCCGTCGGCAAAGATGTTCGCCTTGCCGCTCAGCTTTTCAGGACAGTTGGTCTTTCCGTTCAGCTTCAGCAATGGAGAGAGATCGATGGTGAGGTCACGGGCCTGCCAGTTGTTCATCGCTGCAATATACCATCTGCTGCCCCTTCTCTTGGCTACAACCACGTATTCGCCCAGTTTGCCGTCCAATGGAACCACCTGGTCATAAACCGTCGGTATCTGGGCTATGAAATCGGTACACTCCTGATTCTGCATATACTTCGTAGGACTGTCGGCAAGCATCTGCAAAGGAGCATCAAAGATGGTATACATCGCCATCTGATGCACACGGGTGCCCTGGCTCATCGGATGGTCGTTGTTGCCGAAGAACTGCGAACGGACGGCATTCACCATGGCTCCAGGCGTATAGTCGAAACTGCCCGGCAGGGCACGGAGATATGGAATCGTCACGTCATAGCGAGGCTGGTCGTGCAGAGGACCATCGCCCACACGAGGCTCCCACTTGGAATTCTCCAAACCCTTCACGCCCTCGAAATTCACGATGTTGGGATAGGCAAACTGTACGCCAAACGGACGCATGCCATGAAGGTCGAGCAGAAGATGATGTCTGGCAGCACATTCAGCCACCTCGTATACGGAATTGATAGCCTTCTGGTCGTCACGGTCAAAGAAATCAACCTTGAATCCCTTGACGCCCATATCGCCGTAATGCTTCATGATTTCTTCCATCTTCTCATGACCACGCTGGATGAGATTGCGCCATGAAGACCAGAGAATCACTCCTACCCCATTCTGCTTGGCATAGTTGATGATGCCCGCCATATCCATCTTGTCGGAGAAGATGAGCAGGTCTTCCGGATCGCTCCAGCCTTCATCGATGATGATATATTCCAAGCCGTTCTTGCGGGCAAAATCCACAAAATACTTATAGGTATCGGTATTGATGCCGGCACGGAAATCCACGCCCGTGATATTGGTGTTGTTCCACCAGTCCCAAGCCACTTTTCCCGGCTTTATCCACGATGTATCCTTGATTCTGCACTGAGGTCCCAGCTGTCGGGCAATATCATTGCCTACCAGCTGTTTGTCTTCATCTGTTACGAGCACGATGCGCCAAGGCAGACGGGTTACCTTTTCTGCGATATAGCCGGCACGCTCAGTAGGAACCAGGTTCAGGCGGTTGTATCCACCTATCTTCTCCTTTAAAGGATAAGGAGGGAAGGCAGCCTGCAGCGAATGTTCCGAAGAAGACGCACCCTTCAGAAGATACATGCCCGGATAGTTTTCCACATCAGCCTCCATGACCACGGCCTTCTTTCCTTCAGGCAGACAGACAGCGAGAGGCGTGATGGCGAGGGAATCCTGATACATTCTGGACAGCGGAGCCTCGTCGTAATAGGACTCGAAGGAATAGCACCAGCGCTCTCCTTCACGGTTATCATTGACATAAGGTACGAAACTCTGATAGTCGCCGGCAAAGCGATATTCGGAAGTTTCATTCACCACCTTATTGATTGTCTTCTTAGGGATGATGCGATAGGCTGCAGCATTCAGGAAAACGCGGAATTCCACATCATATCCGTTGCAGGAAAGGAGCAACTGCTGATAGCCGCCTGTATCATCGTTTTTATAATTATGAACGGTAGCCTTGCGCACCTTCGGATTGACGCCAAAGGTCTGTCTATCAGTCTGTAAGGAGATGGCGGAAGGTTTCAGAACCTGGGTTTTCCCCTTGGTGATATCCCAGGTTATCGACTTATCCACATTGATGTTAACAACCATATCGCCCAATAATGATTGGACGGTATATACTTTCGCCGACAAAGGCAGGCAGCATAAAGCCAGGATTGGAGTGATTAATCTTGCATTCATACCTAAGTTGTTTTGTTGTTTATCTAATGGTTAAAGAGTTCCATTCCAAAAATGCAGATCATTCACGGAACGGAACTTCCGGGTCTTATGAGAGGGAAAGCATCTTCTCGATAGGCTTGACGGCTTCCTTGGCTATTTCCGGAGCCACTTCTACCGTAGGCCAGCCGAACTTCAGGCTATTGTAGATCTTCTTCAATGAGTTCATCTTCATATATTCGCACTCATTGCAGCTGCAGCCTACTCCACCCTCGCTAACCTCCGGCGGAACAGGATAGAAGACGACGGAAGGACAGTTGCGCTCCAGCTCGTGCAGGATACCAGCCTCTGTGGCGATGATATACTCCTTGATTTCCGGATGCTCCTGGGCATAATGCAGCATGGTAGCTGTAGAACCCTTCACATCGGCTACGGCAAGCACAGGCGCCTTGCACTCCAGGTGGGCCATCACGACGGCATCAGGATGCTCCTGCTTCAACTGGATGATAGCCTCTACAGAGAACTTCTCATGCACATGGCAGCCACCATTCCAGAGCAGCATGTTTCTGCCCGTCACGCTGTTGATATAGTTGCCCAGGTTGTAATCAGGACCGAAGATGATCTTCTCGTCCTGCGGGAAGGCATCAATCACCTTCTTGGCATTGCCGCTGGTCACCACACAATCGGTCAGCGCCTTCACGGCAGCGGTAGTGTTGACATAGCTCACCACCTTATATCCAGGATGCTCCTCCTTGTACTTCTTCAAATCTTCAGCCTTGCAGCTGTCGGCAAGCGAGCAGCCGGCATTGAGGTCTGGGCAGAGCACAGTCTTGTCAGGGCTCAGGAGCTTGCAGGTCTCAGCCATGAAATGAACACCACACATCACCATCACCTTGGCATCGGTCTCGGCAGCCTTGCGTGCCAGCGCCAGGGAATCGCCCACGAAGTCGGCAATGTCCTGAATTTCGCCTACGGTATAGTAGTGCGCCAGGATGATGGCATCCTTCTCCTTACAGAGTTTCTTGATTTCAGCTTTCAAGTCTAAGGCTTCGTCAACGGGTTCGTCAACGTATCCTTTCTCAATCCATTCTTTTTTCACCATAACATTCATATTTATATTTCTTTATTTCTAATTTTTAAAAAAGAATTATTAGGATGATGATATGACGTGGATAAGTGGATAAAAAACAGCCCGGATATTTGCTGTTTCCGTTATCCAAGTCTTCCTGTCAGTTATGAGCACGGGTCATGGAAATCTTTTTCCTGGCTCTTAATGCCTTAACCGTTTTATCAACATTTCCCCAATTCGCTGCAAAGTTAATAAGTTTATATCTTTTTCCGCTCAAAAAGTGCGAAAAAGTTTCTAAAAACTTATTAATAACCCTGTGGATATCCCTATTTTCACATTCATGACATGGGGGCTGTGGATATTTACGAAGTTATTAAAAAGTTATGAATAGGGTTTTCCGTACACTTATCAACGGTTTTTCGTGTATAAACAAAAAAGCAGAAACCGGTCAGGATTTCTGCTTGAATACGTTTTCTATTTTTTCGATAATCAGTTCGGGAGATATATTCTTCATGCAGGCAAAGTCGCCGCGCATGCATGGCTTGTTGCCGTAGATGCTGCAAGGACGGCAAGGTAGGTCGAGCTGAACGGCATTGTCGGGGCTCTGATGCCATCCCATGAAGCCAGCGTAAGGATGAGTGGCTCCCCAGACGCTGACGACAGGAGTATTGACGAGCGAAGCCAGATGCATATTGGCACTATCCATGCTCAGCATGACGTGGAGATGGCTCATCAGGATGAGTTCCTGCTGCAGACCGCCCAGATGGGAGGAAGCATTCACTACCTGCTTATAGTCTTCTGCCCATTTATCCATGACCGGAGTCTCGTTTTTGCCTCCTCCGAAGAGGAAGATATGGCAGTGGGGATGATTGTGGATAAGTTGCTGGATAACTTTTTCCATCAGCTGTACGGGATAAATCTTGCCTTCGTGGGCAGCAAACGGAGCGATGCCTATCCAAGGTTCGGTTATGTGCTTGTTTTCCAGACTGATAACGCTGTCGCCAGCTCTGAAAACTTCCTGTGGCAGGCTGGCGAGATTGCCTTTTCCTTCACCGAAGATGGATGTGAATTCCATCTTGACGGGATAGCCTAACTGTGCAAAAACATCTGCATAATTCTGGAAGGAGCTAGGCAGCTGCTGCAGTTTCTTGCCGGAAGATGCTACCAGCTTGCGCTTGCCGCTGCGATGCTTGTCGATGTGTGCCACCTTGAAATTGGCTAGATTGAAACGCATGCGCAGATAGCTGGAGCGCAATACGCTATGCAGGTCGGCTATCGCCGTGAACTGCTTGGCGATGAGTCGGCGATACAATGCATTCAAGCCCGTTACGCCTTTGTATTCACCCTTGATGTCTGCCTCCATGAAGCCTACGTTAGGGGCGAGGTCTTCGAAGAATGAGCGGGCGAATGGACGACTGAGCACTGTTATCCTGACATGTGGATATTGTCTGGCCAGCGAATATATCACAGGTACGGTCATGGCAACATCGCCCATGGCCGAGAATCTTATAACAAGTATATGCTCTGTCTTCATTTGTTTTTTCTTCTTTATATATATAATAAGGTGGGAATGGGGAGAAATAGCTCTCCCTCATCCTCCTCCTGTTTTATTTCTGGTTGTAGAGAACCGGATTGGTAGAAGGGTCGTTGTACATCTTCATCTGGCGATATACCTTCATGTACTTTCTTCCCGCCTCGATATCTTCCAGGAGCTGGTCGATGGCTGTAGAAAGGTCTACCTGCTGTTCGAGCAGCACGTTGAGCTTAGCCTGGCACTTAGCCTTGTGCTCAGCAGAAGCCTCAGGACGGTCTACCTGCTCCTTCATGTGATAAATCTTGAGGGCGAGGATGCTCAGGCGGTCAACAGCCCATGCCGGACTCTCGGTATTGATGCGCGCATCCGGCTGCACCTTTACGTCCTTATAAGTCTCACGGAAGTAAGAGTCAATCTGCTCCACGAGGTCAGTACGGTCCTGATTGCTCTTGTCGATACGGCGCTTCAAGACGAGCGCTTCAGCAGGATCAATCTGCGGATCGCGGATGATATCCTCGAAATGCCACTGTACGGTATCAATCCAGCACTTGAGGTAGAGACGGTTCTCGATGGTACCTTCGGCAAACGGATTATTGATAGGAGTATCAATATTGTCTTTGATGTGATAATCGGCTATCGCCTGATTAAAAATCCTGTTAGCGTTTTCTGTAAATGTCATATGGTTTGAAATGTTTAATTAAATACTGCACAAAAGTAACAAATTTCTCTCAAAGAGCCAACAAAAAAGCGAAAAAAGACCAAATTAATGCACAATTTAGGGGTGATTGTGCACCGAAAGTCACTTTTTTCGCCAAAATATTTGTTTATCTCAAAAAAAAAGTGTTCCTTTGCACTCAGATTTTTAATTAGAAATTAATTTATAAACATTTTAAAGGTTACAATTATGTCAGAAATTGAAAGCAAAGTAAAGGCAATTATCGTTGATAAGCTCGGTGTTGATGAGGCAGAAGTAAAGCCAGAGGCAAGCTTCACAAACGACCTCGGTGCAGATTCATTGGATACAGTAGAGTTGATCATGGAATTCGAGAAGGAGTTCTCTATTTCTATTCCAGACGATAAGGCTGAGAAGATTGCTACTGTAGGTGACGCTATCGCTTACATCGAGGAGAACGCTAAGTAATTTAGCACTAAAATTTTATAAATGGAATTAAAGAGAGTTGTTGTAACAGGTCTCGGTGCTGTGACTCCAGTAGGTAATAATCCAGAGGAAACCTGGAATAACCTTCTTGCTGGAAAGAGCGGTGCTGCTCCTATTACTCATTTCGATACAACCCTTTTCAAGACCAAGTTCGCTTGCGAGGTTAAAGACTTGAACATCAATGATTGGATTAATCGTAAGGAAGCTCGCAAGCTTGACCGTTATACCCAGTTGGCTATGATTGCTGCCATGCAGGGTGTAAAGGACGCTGAAATTGATCTTGAGAAGGAAGACTTGGATAACGTTGGCGTTGTATTCGGTGTAGGTATCGGTGGTATCAAGACTTTCGAGGATGAGGTGAAGTACTACGGTACTCACGAGGAGAATGGTCCTAAGTTCAATCCATTCTTCATCCCTAAGATGATTGCAGATATCGCTTCTGGTCAGATTTCAATCCACTTCGGATTCCACGGACCAAACTACACTACTACATCTGCATGCGCTTCTTCAAGCAACGCATTGGCTGATGCCTTCAACCTGATTCGTCTGGGCAAGGCAAACATCATCGTGAGCGGTGGTGCCGAGGCTGCTATCTGCGCTTGTGGCGTGGGTGGTTTCAATGCTATGCATGCATTGTCAACACGTAATGATGATCCTGAGCATGCTTCACGTCCATTCAGCGCAAGCCGTGATGGATTTATCATGGGCGAAGGTGCTGGTTGCTTGATTCTCGAGGAACTGGAGCACGCTAAGGCTCGTGGTGCGAAGATCTATGCTGAGATGGTAGGCGAGGGCGAGAGTGCTGATGCTTATCACATCACAGCTTCTCATCCTGAGGGCCTCGGTGCTAAGCTCGTTATGGAGCGCGCATTGGCTGATGCCAATCTGAAGCCAGAGGACATTGACTATATCAATGTTCACGGTACATCTACCCACGTAGGTGATATCTCTGAGGCTAAGGCTATCAAGGCTGTCTTCGGTGATGCAGCTTACAAGCTCAACATCAGTTCTACCAAGTCAATGACTGGTCACCTCCTCGGTGCTGCCGGTGCAGTAGAGGCTATGGCTTGTGTTCTTAGTGTGAAGAACGATATCGTTCCTCCTACTATCAACCACGAAGAGGGTGATGACGATCCAGAGCTCGACTACAACTTGAACTTTACCTTCAACAAAGCTCAGAAGCGTGAAGTTCGTGCTGCATTGAGCAATACTTTCGGATTCGGCGGTCACAACTGCTGTGTAGTATTCAAGAAGTATGCTGAATAATTTTATAGATAGAATAAAGCTCTCTTTCCGCAAGGATAAAGAGCTTTATTTTTCTTTGTACGAAATCCTTGGTTTCTATCCTCACGACATCAGTTTTTACAAGCTTGCCTTGATGCACAAGAGCATCATGCGCCGCAATTCAAAGGGTAAGCCGGTGAATAACGAGCGCCTGGAGTTCCTGGGCGATGCTGTTTTGGATGCTGTAGTAGGAGACATCGTGTACCAGCACTTCCCTGGCAAGCGTGAGGGATTCCTTACGAATACCCGAAGCAAGCTAGTGCAGCGCGACACGCTCAACAAGCTGGCGCAGGAGATGGGTATCAATCAGCTGATTTTATCTAACGGACACAGTTCTTCTCATAACAGCTATATGGGAGGAAATGCATTCGAAGCCTTGGTTGGTGCCATCTATCTGGACCGCGGTTATGACGTATGCATGTTTTTCATGAAGAATCGCATTCTGGCACAAATGATAAACATTGATAAGGTGGCTTACAAGGAGGTTAACTTCAAGAGCAAGCTTATCGAATGGAGCCAGAAAAACCGCGTACAGCTTGAATATGTATTGATTGAGCAGCAGAAAGATGACAATGGAAGCCCTGTGTTCACCTATCAGGTGGAAATTGAAGGCGTGAAGGGGGGTATCGGCAAGGGATATTCCAAGAAAGAAAGCCAGCAGCTTGCCTCTAAGGAAACTTTAGACAACCTGCGCAAGAAACCGCAGTATATTGACGAGGTCTTTGCTGCCAAGGCTAACCGTACAAAGATGGAGGAAGAGCCTGTGCTCAATGTGCCTAGCACAGAAGTGCAGGAGAATTTCATCATCTCGCAGAATCTGGACGAAAAACCCCTAGAGGAGAAGCACGTCAGCGTGTTCAAGGAAGAGGTTTTTTCGGACAAGCCTGCTGCAGAGGAGAATGAAATGGCAGAAACCGTCGTAGAACAGAACAATAGCGACGAGTTTGACTTGAGCGATATTACAGCAGAGCCTAAGGAGATGTCTAGAGAAGACATCATTGCAGCTGCCGAGGCGGCTGCCTTTGCTGAAGAATAAACTCTTTTACATATCGGAAAAAGACTCCCATAGAAAGGTAATATAAACTTATCTATGGGAGTCTTTTTGTATACATCAGGTAGGGCTTTTATTGCAGTTTTTCTCCTCATATATATCTATCTTGGATTTTTGTATTAAAAAAAAGTAAAAACTTTCTCTATATCAAAAGATTGAATTAATTTTGCATCTACTTTATAAGGTATATATATCTAGATATGAGTTTAACAACGATAGTAAGTAATGTCTTCAAACCCCGACAGAAGGAGTTGGAGAAGTATGTTAATGATGCAGAACATTTGCAGCATCATACACTCATGCGCCTTATTGAAAAGGGCAAGAATACGGAATATGGTGTAAAGCATCTATTAAATACTACCAATAGTTATGAGAAATTTGCGATGAATGTGCCTGTCAACACCTATGAGGAGCTGAAGGGGGACATCGACCGCATGCGCCATGGAGAAAAGGATATCCTGTGGCCGGGTACCGTGAAATGGTATGCTAAATCTTCGGGTACTACCAACGACAAGAGTAAGTTCATCCCTGTTTCTCATGATGGTTTGCATGGTATTCATTATGCGGGTGGATTTGATGCCGTAGCGCTCTATCTGCGTAATAATCCGAAAAGCAGGATTTTCGACGGCAAGAGCCTGATTCTTGGCGGTAGCCATTCGCCTAACTATAATGTTTCGGGCAGTCTGGTGGGCGATTTGAGCGCTATTCTCATCGAAAACATCAATCCGCTTGCCAATCTGGTGCGTGTGCCTAGGAAGGAAACGGCTCTCCTGAGCGACTTCGAGGTGAAGCGCGACCGTATTGCGCAGGAAACCCTGAACAAGAACGTTACGAATATCTCGGGTGTGCCTAGCTGGATGCTCAGCGTTCTGGTACGCGTCATGGAGATTTCAGGCAAGAAGCATCTGGAGGAAGTATGGCCAAACCTGGAGGTTTTCTTCCACGGTGGTATTGCCTTTACGCCTTATCGCAAGCAGTATGAGCAGCTCATCACTTCGCCTGACATGCATTATATGGAGACTTATAATGCCAGCGAAGGCTTCTTCGGACTGCAGAGCGATCCATCCGACCCGGCGATGCTCCTGATGATAGATTATGACGTCTTCTACGAGTTTATCCCTATGGATGAATTCGGCAAGGACAATCCTACCATCATACCTCTATGGGATGTGGAGATAGGCAAGAACTATGCGATGGTTATCACAACCTCCTGTGGATTATGGCGTTACATGATTGGTGATACCGTTCAGTTTACAAGCAAGAATCCATATAAGTTTGTCATTACCGGCAGAACCAAGTATTTCATCAATGCCTTTGGCGAGGAACTGATTATGGATAATGCCGAGAAGGGTCTGGCTTATGCCTGCGAGAAGACGGGTGCCCAGGTGGCTGAATATACGGCTGCTCCTGTCTATATGGACAGCAACGCCAAGTGCCGCCATCAGTGGCTTATCGAATTCTCCAAGGAACCGGAAAGCCTGGACGAGTTTGCCAGCCTGCTCGACCGGAAACTGCAGGAAATCAACAGCGACTATGAGGCTAAGCGATTCCACGACGTTACGCTCCAGCATCTGGAAATAGTAAAGGCAAGACCGGGAGTCTTCAACGATTGGCTCAAGAGCAAGGGCAAGCTGGGTGGCCAGCATAAGATTCCTCGTCTCAGCAACAGCCGCAAGAATCTCGACGAAATGCTGATGATGAACAAGTAAATTTTTATCGCTGCCTTCGAGATAGGGTAGCGAATATAAAGATAATATACAATGATTAATATGAACGACATCAAGGACAAGTTGAAGTTAAATTCCTTGTTTCTGCCTTTCTATCTGGCGGTCTTCCTCCTGTTGGCTTCCTGTGCACGAATGGGACAGCCTGACGGAGGATGGTTTGACGAGACACCACCTAAGGTGGTAGGTGCCTCGCCAGCTGACGGTGCTGTCAATGTGAAGGAGAAGAAGATAGATATTTACTTCGATGAGTTTATCAAGGTGGATAATCCTACCGAGAAGGTGGTGGTTTCGCCTCCTCAGCTCGAAGTGCCTGAAATCAAAGGCGCAGGAAAGCGTATTCATATTTCGCTTGTCGATTCTCTGAAACCCAATACCACTTATACCATCGACTTCTCGGATGCTATCAGCGACAACAACGAGGGAAATCCGATGGGCAACTATACCTATAGTTTTTCTACAGGTACCGTCATTGATACGATGGAGGTTGCGGGATATGTGCTGGAGGCTGAGAATCTGGAACCTATCAAGGGTATTCTCGTAGGTCTCTATGATGATCAGGCTGATTCTGCGTTCAAGACCAAGCCTATGTTGCGTGTAAGCCGTACGGACAGTAGAGGACGTTTCGTCATCAAGGGCGTAGCGCCGGGCTCTTATCGCATCTATGCCCTGCAGGACATGGACGGCAACTATATGTTCAATCAGAAGAGCGAGAAAATCGCCTTCACCCATGACATCATCATACCATCCAGCAAGCCTGATGTCAGACAGGATACCACATGGATAGACTCGCTGCACATCAAGTCGATTGACCAGGTGAAATATACCCATTTCCTGCCTGATGACGTGGTGCTCAGGGCTTTTACGGAACCGTTGACAGACAGATATTTCCTGAAGGCAGAGCGCAAGATGCCTAACTGTTTCTCGCTCTATTTCAGTTATGGAGATTCCATCCTTCCTGAGATAAAGGGACTTAACTTTGATGCCGAAAAAGCGTTCATCATAGAAAGTTCGGAGAAGAAAGATTCCATCACCTATTGGCTGAGGGATACTGCCCTGGTCAATCAGGATACGCTTCGCATGGATCTTACCTATCGCATGACCGACAGTACGGGTGTGCTGATATGTCATACCGATACGGCTATGGAGATTCTTTCCAAGGAACCATACGCCAAGCGAATGAAAGCCAAGGAAAAGGAGATAGCCGAGTGGACCAAGAAGCAGGAAAAACTCAAGAAGAAAGGTATGCCTTATGACTCGGTGATGGCCATCAAACCGCTTGAGGTCAAGGTGGGAGTTGCCTCAGAACTGGACCCGGACAAGAACGTTACGTTCAGTTTTGATACTCCGCTTGCCAAGGCAGATACGGCAGGAATGCATCTTTATGCCAAGCATGATACGCTCTGGTATCGGGCTCCTTTTGAATTTGATTCGATAGGAAACCGGGAATATGTGCTGAGAGGAGAGTGGAGACCTGATATAGAATATAGTCTTGAGGTGGATTCTGCTGCTTTCGAGGATATCTACGGTCTGGCATCCAAGCCTATCAAGCAGGGATTCAAGGTCAGCTCGCTCGATACATACGGCACTCTCCTGGTGAATATCACCGATAATTTTGGAGATTTGCCTCTCCTGGTACAGTTGTTGAATGCTCAGGACCAGGTGGTGAAGTCGGTGAAGGCAGTAAATGGGGTAGCAGAATTCTATTATCTTAAACCGGAGAAGTATTACATGCGCCTGATTGTTGATAGAAACGACAACGGCAAATGGGATACGGGCTGTTATGATGATGATCTGCAAGCGGAGGAAGTATATTATTATCCGGAACTCCTGGAATGTAAGGCTAAATGGGATTTGACGGAAAGCTGGAGCCCGAAGTCTTATGAACTGTCCAGGCAGAAGCCTTCTGCCATCACCAAGCAGAAACCTGACAAGGAAAAGAAAGTAAAGAATCAAAATGCACAACGTGCCAAAAAATTGGGCATAGAGTACATTCCTAAAATGTTATAGTTATGAAGACATTTAAATCTTTTTTGATAGCAGCAATGCTACTCTTGGTCAGCACAACCGTGTCTGCCCAGTGTACATTTCGTAATACGGCATTCAAATCGGGTGAGTTTCTCACCTATAACCTGTATTACAATTGGAAGTTCGTTTGGGTAAAGGCTGGTAATGCCAGCATGTCGGTTATCCAGACTACCCGTCATGGTAAGCCTGCTTATCGTGGTTCGCTCGTAACCAGAGGAAATAAGCGAGTAGACGATTTCTTTGTGCTTCGTGATACTTTGCTTTGCTATAGTGGTACGGATCTGGCACCGCTCTATTTCCGCAAGGGAGCCCGTGAAGGCAAGCGATATACCGTAGATGAGGTTTTCTATAATTATGCCGGTGGCAAATGCCATGTAAACCTGCATTATCAGAATAAGAATGGCGAGCATAAATGGAAGAAGGCTTCCTACGAGGATTGTGTTTTCGACATGATGAACATCTTCCTCCGTGCCCGCAGCTTTGATCCTGCCAACTGGAAGCGGGGACATTGCGTCAAGTTCCCTATCTGTGATGGCGGCGGTCGTAATCCGGCTCAGTTGAAGTATGGTGGCAAGGTTACGGTCAAGGCTGACAACGGCGTGAAGTATCGTTGCCTGCGTCTTGAATATATGGAGATTGACGATGGTAAATGGAAGAAAATCGTAGATTTCTATATCACCGATGATGAGAATCATGTGCCTGTACGCCTGGATATGTTCCTGAAGTTTGGTTCGGCAAAGGCATTCCTGGTTGGCATGAAGGGCACCAGAAACCCTGTTACTTCTATTGTGAAGTAATATAGATAAAAAAATAAAGGCATCAGGTTGTATTCCATTGATGGAAACAGCCTGGTGCCTTTTTTATGTTTATGCGGTAATCTTCCTTATTTCAGATATTCTCCGAAGTCGGTCAGTCTCATATCTCCCTTCTTCAGGAAGGTATCGTGCATGGCGAGGGCGGCACGCATGCTCTGTGGCTCGTGCCCCTTTTCTGCAAATTTCAAGTATTCGCGAAGCATTGGACGATAATCCGGGTGCGCACAGTTCTCGATAATCTCCTTGGCACGGCGCAAAGGACCCTTGCCGCGAAGATCGGCGACTCCCTGCTCAGTAACGATAACATCCACATCGTGCTCGGTGCTATCTACATGGCTGCACATCGGAACGATGGCTGAAATGCAACCGTTCTTGGTGGTACTCTGGGTGGTGAAGATAGAGATATAGCCATTTCGCTCGTAATCGCACGAACCACCGATACCATTCATCAGCTTGCTGCCGCAGATGTGGCTGGAGTTCTCGTTGCCATAGATATCGCACTCGATGGCGGTATTCATGGCGATGACACCCAGTCGGCGGATTACCTCCGGAGAGTTTGAAATCTCGCTCTGGCGGATGGTAAGATGCTTCTTGAAGTAATCTATATCATCATACACCTCTTTCAAAGTCTCGTTTGTTACGGTGAGCGAAGAGCAGGATGCATCCTTGATTCTTCCCTCACGCATGTATTTCACTACAGCATCCTGAACCACCTCGGTATAGACGCTGAATACAGGCACGTTAGGATTCTGTCCCAATGCCTCAAGAACGGCATTGGAAGTTACGCCCACTCCGCTCTGCAAAGGCAGGAACTGAGGAGGAATATGTCCCTTCTTCAGGTCGCTGACCAGGAAATCAGCCACATTATGTCCCATCTGTTCGGTTACAGGGTCGAGTGGCTTGAAGGCACGCGCCTCTTCCGGAATGTTGCATTCTACCACACCCACAATCTTATGTGCATCAATCTCCACATACTCTTTACCTATTCTATCGCCCACATTCAAGATTGGGATAGGTGTGCGGAATGGGCATTCTGCTATCTCATATACATCGTGAAGATAACGGGAAGCTGGACTGTGGAAGGTATTCTTCTCGATGAGCACCTTCTTTGCCAATCTAACGATGGTAGGAACAATGCCGCCGGCAGAGGTAAGGAATGCCTTGCAGGTGGTTTCGCCTTCTTCCAAATCAGAAACTTCGATGATGGCAAGGTCTATCTCGCCATAGAAACCACGGCGCAGGCGCTCAGCCATGTGGCCGAGATGCATATCCTCGTAGTCGATTTCACCGAGATTGGTATGGGTGCGGAAATCCTTGTTGGTAGAAAATGGCGCACGGAACTTGATGGCATGGGCTGCAGCCATGTCACCTTCGATACTCTGCGAGGTAGAAGCACCCGTGAGGATGCCCACCTGGAAAGATCTGCCTGCCTCATGCTCAGCCACGGCTCTCTTGGAGAGTTCGCGGAAGGTTGCCTTAGGCACGCCGTTTGGTGTGAAACCACTCAATCCGATTGTATCTTGATCGTTAATCATCGCTGCCGCTTCGGCAGCACTCAATCTTGTATATGCCATTTTCTTCTAACTTAATACTCATTAGCGGAACTTATAGCCGCCTTCTTGATAATTGATAACTGTTTGCGGCTGCAAAGTTACACATTATTTTCGATATACGCTAATAATTTGATAATTTTATGCATATATTAGGCAAAAAACTTACAAATAGTGAATAGATATACAGAAACTGATTACTTTATGCAAAAAGATAGCCGAAAGTTTGGTACTCTCTATTATTTGCTGTATGTTTGTCGTCATGAAGAGGCGGCGGAGATCGAGTGCGTGGCGGAAATGGTGGAATAAAGAATTTGCAATAATATTATCAGTTTGGATGACATTGCCCTATAAGCGTGAAACTCTTTACTTTCCCCTTTTGGGAAATTGTATAGCCATTATTAGCTTATATCTGTTTGCGATATAGTCCGTTTGGACTTCAATATTATAGACGAAACAACCGCAACAATTAAAACAAAAACAGCAATTCCGATAAATGATATATGTAAACCATAATGTTTCCCTACGAATCCGATTAGTACTGGACCGAGGAGTATCCCCGAATATCCAAGGGCATTAATGAAACTGATAATGTTGTGTACAGCCATTCCTTTGATATGTGCCGCAAAGGAAACCAATTGAGGAACAACATTGGCGGCACCGCAGCCGACAATCACAAAGCCAGCGACAGCAGCAACGGAACTATTAACTAATACTACAACCATGAAACCGATAGCAATGAGTAATGCTCCTCCGGCCACTACAAATCTTTGTCCCAATCGATTTACGGTTTTGTCTCCACAGAGCCTCATAATGGTCATTGAAACAGCAAATGCCGTATAGAAGAAACCTGCCATGGACATGTCAACGCCACGCTCTTGACTGACAAATATTGCCGACCAGCCCATCACAGCACCCTCCGAGGCATACATGATAAAGCACAACAATCCAACCACGATAACCATAGGAGGAATATACAATTTATTTTTTCTTGGCTTCTCAACAGGTACGTCAGACAACACAAATTCTTCTTTCGGCAACAAATCCCTACATCCGAATACCAGCGCCAGCAATATGAATATTATACAAATAACAACAGCCCATTTAGGCATGAGTCCTAAAGTAAACAGCACACTCATCGCTCCGGCACCAATCAGTGTACCCAACGAATAGCCACCATGAAAACCAGACATAAGATGCTGTCCCGTCATGCGCTCGACGGTAACACCATTCATGTTTGCCGCAACATCAATGGTGATGGTGCAACCTCCGAAAACCATAAGCATCACGCTTGTCAGCCATATATTTATAAGCAGACTTATGGCTAACAATGCGAAAGCCATCAGCAATCCCGATACATAAACCACCTTCTTTGCGCCAAAATGATTTACAAGAAAGCCGGAAAGCGGAAGTGCACAGATAGAGCCAAAGCCACTGCACAGCATAAGTAACCCAAGAGTACCCTCGTCTATTGCAAACGCTCTCTTGACGTATGGTACAAGCGGTGCCCACGCAGCCTCGAGAACCCCTATTATCATAAAGGCAACACGATTGGCGACAAGCAAATGTTTATGTTGATTATGAAGTATATTCATTTTATTAATCATTAAGATATATTGCGATGTCATATCAAGCAGGCAATCATTTTTTGCCTGCTTGATATTCCTTGATTCGTAGTTCTTTCGGCAATAGCCTGTTTATAATTTAAGTCTTTTTACTCCAGCTACATCCGATTTATTGGTTACTTCAAAGATACTGATGGCATAACCTCCTCCTGAAGCAGCTCTTAATTTTAAAACAGATTTCGAAGTAACTGTTCCTTTATGGATGGTATAAGCCTGTGGATTCGTTTTGTAGTTGGCATCGGGTGCATCGGCATACACGGTGGCTACATAGGTTTTATCAGCATCGAGAAAGTTTAACTTCAATACGGATTGATGCCCTTTTTCTCCACTCGTACATCCCACAAACCAATTGTTTGTGTCCTTAGCTTTACGGGCTACCGTAATGTATTGTCCAGGTTCCGCCTCAAGGTATTTAGAATCATCCCAATCGATTGCCACATCTTTGATGAATTGAAACGCATCCATATAACGCTCATAATGTTCCGGCAAATCTGCCGCCATTTGTAATGGACTGTACATTGTGACATATAAGGCAAGTTGACGTGCCAATGTGGAGTTGACGTGTGAACGATTGGGAGCCCATGTGCTGAGGTCCATTACGAAAATACCTGGCGTATAGTCCATCGGGCCTCCCTGAAGACGTGTGAACGGCAAAATGGTTGTATGGAAAGGTTTATTACCTCCAAAGGCTTCATATTCTGTGCCGCGAGCGGATTCATTGCTTATCAAGTTGGGATAAGTGCGACATAATCCGGTCGGACGTACTGCCTCATGCGCATTGACCATGAGATGATGCTTGGCAGCTTGCTTAATGGCATAAAGATAATGGTTTACCATCCATTGACCATAATGGTATTCGCCAGCAGGTTGTATATATCCAACGTATCCACTCTTCACCGCATTATAACCGTATTTGTTCATAAGACTATACGCCTCTTCCATATGGCGCTCATAGTTGCGCACAGATGAAGATGTTTCGTGATACATCATCAGTTTAACATTCTTATTGTGTGCATACTCATTCAACCCCGGTAGGTCAAAATCCGGATAAGGAGTCATAAAGTCAAAGACATAGTCTTTCATTTTTCCGAACCAATCCTCCCATCCGATGTTCCAGCCTTCTACCAATACTTGATCGAAACCGTGGGTTGCGGCAAAGTCTATATATTTTTTTACATTTTGGGTGTTGGCAGGATGTTGTCCGTTCGGTTTTGCTTTTGAATAGTCCGTCTCACCCAGTTTAACGGAAGGGTAATCCCATGTATAAGCCCAAGGGCGGTTTCCGGCAATCATTTCCCACCATACACCGATATATTTCACTGGCTTGATCCAAGAAGTATCCTCCAATTTGCATGGCTCGTTCAAATTCAGGATAAGCTTTGAGGATAAGATGTCACGAGCATCATCGCTGACCATAATCGTTCGCCAAGGACTATGGCAAGGCGCTTGCAGTCTTCCTTTGTTCCCCTGTGCATCGGGTGTTAACCAGGATTCGAAAACCAAGTTCTTATCATCCAGGTTTAGATGCATGCATGAATAATCGACTAAAGCAGCCTCGTGCAGGTTAATATAAAGCCCATCATCAGTCTTCATTTGTAAAGAGGTCTGTACCCCCGTATCAGAGAATTTTGTTTGTGATAAGTTGTCCGTATAGGCCTCTGGCATTAACCTACGAATTTCTGACAAGCGGCTTTCTGTATAGTCATATTCTTGTGTGTCGTAATCTCCAGGAATCCACCAAGCTGTATGATTACCCGTCATAGCAAATTGGGTATGTTCTTCTTTGACTATGAAATAGATCAGTTCCTTTTGGCTTGGGAACTCGTAGCGCAGGCCCAAACCATCGTCGTAAACTCGAAAGCGAATGTTCATATATCGGTCGGTCTTTGGCTGCCGGAGTTCTATCAGCAGTTCGTTGTAGTGATTGCGAATGTTTTTTACTTCTCCCCATACCGGCTTCCATATTTCGTCGAAAGAGGAGGTAGAGGTCTTTACGACCTCAAAACCATCCATAAGATCGGGTTGCCCATTCAGTTCCAATCCTAAACGACTGGGCTTGACAACAGGTTTGTTTTTATAGCCTACATAATAGGTTGGAACACCTCTTTCGGTCAATTCAAAGTTTACGTCTATAATACCTGAAGGAGATAAAATCTTTTGGGCATAAGACGCCGATAACTGTAAAATAATGATGGTAAATAGTATTGCTCTTTTCATAAAAGTAAAGATAATATAGTTCGTTGATTATCATATAGAATTATTTCAGATACAATGGTGTCATAACGAAAGAACAGTTTCTTGTATGCTGTTCGTATTATTTCGTTGTCTGTTTGAATCCTGTATCTTCCGCTGATCATGATTGCCATTTACACTCGCCGACTTCCATTTCAGAGAATTGTGCGGTGAATGAATGGTCAACCGGGCTTGCCGCATATATTCCGAACGAGATCTCCCCATCACCCTTATCCAAATGAAATGTACGCATTTGGTGGAAAGTGGTACCGTCAGGACTTGTCTCTATATAATAGTCGCTTCCCCGACGACTAAGGCGATACCACATTTCCTTTATGGAAGATGGAATATCATGCGTAGCCCAGTCGGAATATCCGTTATTTGTCACCACACTGCCCAATCTCTGGTATTCCTCGTTCTCGTATTCGATTGACGCCTTCATCCAGTTGTCACTGTCAAGATAGATTGCGATACCGCATTGGTCAAACAGAGCAGAACTATTGAACGATGTCTTTACTGTGAAAGAAAAGAACTTGTTAGAAGTTTTCATTTGCAGCACCGGAGCATTGTCGTTGCTGAACCCATAATAGGTGCGCTGCCACAAGTCTGTGTGAGGTTCTGAAACGATTGTAATCAAAGAGTCCGTGATAGTGTATTGTTTGGGCTCACGAATCCAAAACAAGTTTTCAGCCACAAATGGCTTTAAGATTGTGTCATTTTTTTCCATATTCGATTTATTTGCTATTGATGATTGTTGTTGTTTCTCATTTTGACATGACAGCAGAGTGCATGCAAGCAGCGACAATGCTATGAAAAATTGATTTCTCTTCATTTGTCGAAATGTTTAATATGTTTGTTAAAATCTGATAATAGTGCTGAGGTATGGTGCTTATTCCCCGTCGAGCTTACCTATGCGAAAATTGGCAACAGCCTCTTGCTTAAGCGACACTTCCGTAAAATAGCAGGTGTGTGCATCGTCTTTAGGACTTTGGGAACTTAGGCCAAGAAGCAGTTTTTTCGGAAAATCATTCTTGTAGAGACGAGCCATGTGCCATATATTCCCATCTTCTGAAAAATAACTGCCAAGAGTAGTGCCATCGGATGATAATCTCATATAAACATACCGACCGATAATCGCCTGATGATTATTGTCATCAGAAGTGCCTATTGTGCGAACTGACACCACACGGTGAACACCATATTCATCCTGTTCGAAACACAGTTTTTGACAATGAGTGTCATTCTCGTATGCGTATAACACACCTGCCGAATATGTTCCAGTTTCGGTGAAGTTCGGCTGTACTTTAGCCGTAAAAGTGAAAGGCTTAGTGTTGTCAACTTCTGTAAAAATGACTGCAGAGCTATTGACAACGCTTCCATCCGGGGAGCGGAAATAATCAGTTTGGGGACCGGCCACAAACTTGAGAGTGTCGCCAAGAAGTGTGATACCATTCTCTCCGCCGTTTTTAGACTTTGTAAAACGGATTCCTCCTACATTGATATTGCATGTAGCGAGTTTAACGTTTTCCGTTAAGACTTTCTTGTCAGAACTTCCTTCTTTTTTCTCTGACTCTTTCTGGATGCATCCAGTCATAGCAAGACTTGCTATGATTGCGATAAATACTAATTTTCTCATTGTTACATTGATTTGATTTTTATTAAATTGCAACTTCCTTGTGATTTATTTGCGGTTGCAAAATTAGAGAAAATATACGATATGTGCAATACTGATTTCTAACCAATTTTCGCATCAGTTAAATATAGATACCAGTTTTATTTATTGAATATCAACCCTCTACGACCGACAACCAACGAATTGTCAGGAACATCCAGAGTTATAGTACATCCATTTGACATGACACATCCATTTCTAACCAATCATGAAGCAGGCACGCACATTAAATAAGGTTCATTCTTAATGCAATTTCTACTGCGGCTGCGGTATTGGCAACTTTTAACGACGCTAAAATATCCTGACGATGGCGATTAACCGTATAAATGGATATGTTTAACTTGTCGGCAATTTGTTTGCTTGGCACTCCTTTGGCTATCAATGACAGTATTTCAAGTTGTCGACGGCTAAGAATTTTACGGTCACTCGCTTCGTATATGTCTCGTCCAACCTTTTCCCCGGTCAATAGATTAACAATTATTCCATCTTGTCGGTTATGGGAAACAGGGTACGGGATGTAAGTGCATAGACCGAGTAAAACACTACCGTTGGCACTACAGCTGAAATATCTCGTTGTATGGAGTATCTTGACTTTTTCATTGTCTCCGGCCCGGTAAAAATTAAGGATACATGAAGCTGAAAAATTTGTCTTTTCTTTTATTGAACGTTCTTTTATAAAGTTGAAGAAACGAAGTTCCAGTACATGACGTTCAATAAGTTCGTCTTCTTTTGCATGACAGAATACGATGTCCTCAAAGGCAGAATTACGATCTACCATATATTCTGGAAGATTCATTATAGTTTGACCGAATCTTCCAGAATAAATATGGCATTCTTTATTTTGAAAATCTGATACAACTGCTATGCCTTCTGTTGCTAATGCATAACCATTTGCACACGCTTTTGCTTGAGCGAGTAATAGTTCCCTGTTATCCGAGGCTTCAAACTGTTGATCTGTCAAAAGCGATTTTAGTTCATTTTCTTGCTTCATTCTGAATTGATCTCTATTCGCACCATTACGGAGTAGTGCCATTTAAATTTTGTTGCAAAATTACTAATAATAATTGATTTAGATCACAAGTTTCTCTTAAAATATATTAATTGAATATGAAGTCGAAATAGAGTTGGTTATCATTAAATGTTGCTTAACCCACTTGAACAACTTATGACAAGCTTTACATAAGTTCTTATATAATACCTTTTTGGCTCTAAGTATGTTAAAATTACCACTTAGAGCCACTTTGCCACCTATTCGTTTGGCTCCAAGTGGTCTTTTTTATATATTTGCAGCCAAATATAGCAGCATCATACAGAGAGAATTGACTATGGAAAATCTGTTTCATTAGTATTTTCGAGGAATTTAATAACATTTTGCGAATGATTTGTCGAATATATCAGAAAAATGAGTTAACTTTGCACTCAAAATATAAATAATATAAAAATAAGGTTCAAACAAAATGGAACAGAAATTATTGATCTACAACACTCTCACTCGTACGAAAGAGAGATTCACTCCGCTCCACGCTCCTAACGTGGGCATGTATGTTTGTGGCCCAACTGTGTATGGCGATCCGCATCTGGGTCATGCGCGTCCTGCCATCACCTTCGATATACTCTTCCGCTATCTCAAGCACCTGGGCTATAAGGTTCGCTACGTTAGAAACATTACCGACGTGGGCCACCTGGAGCACGATGCTGATGAGGGCGATGACAAGATTGAGAAGAAGGCACGCCTGGAGCAGTTAGAGCCAATGGAGATTGCGCAGTACTACACCAACCGCTACCACGATGCCATGGAAGCGCTGAACGTACTCCCTCCTAGCATTGAGCCTCATGCCACAGGCCATATCATCGAACAGGAGAAACTGGTTCAGGAAATCCTGGACAATGGCTATGCCTACGAGAGCAATGGCTCTATCTACTTCGACATCGAGAAGTATAACAAGGATCATAAGTACGGTATCCTCTCCGGACGTAACCTGGAGAACGTTATCAACGAGAGCCGTGAGCTGGCTGGTATCGGCGAGAAGAAAAACCAGGCTGACTTTGCTCTCTGGAAGAAGGCTTCTCCTGAGCATATCATGCGCTGGCCTAGTCCTTGGAGCGATGGTTTCCCTGGCTGGCACTGCGAGTGTACTGCGATGGGACGCAAGTACTTGGGCAGCCACTTCGATATTCACGGTGGCGGCATGGATTTGATTTTCCCTCACCACGAGTGCGAGATTGCGCAGGCTGTAGCTTCTCAGGGCGACCAGATGGTTCGTTACTGGATGCACAACAATATGATTACCATCAATGGTCAGAAGATGGGTAAGAGTCTTGGCAACTTCATCACTTTGGAGCAGTTCTTTACTGGCAATCACGACAGTCTGGAGCAGGCTTATTCGCCAATGACCATCCGTTTCTTCATCCTCTCGGCTCACTACCGCAGCACCGTAGATTTCTCTAACGATGCCTTGAAGGCCAGTCAGAAGGGATTGGAGCGCCTGATGAACGGTTTGAACGACCTGGAGCGTGTGCCTGTAGCTAAGCAGAGCGATGAGCAGGTGAAGAAGTTCGTAAGCGAGCTTCGCCAGCGCTGCTACGATGCGATGAACGATGACTTCCAGACTCAGCTCGTCATCAGCTATCTCTTCGAGGCTTGCCACGTAATCAACACAGCCCTCGACCACAAGGCAAACATCTCTGCCGAAGACCTGAAGGAGCTTTCAGATACCATGCAGCTCTTCACCTTCGACCTCCTCGGCTTGAAGAGCGAGAAGGGAGCCAACAATGATGCCCGCGAAGAGGCTTATGGCAAGGTAGTAGATATGGTTCTCAACCTTCGTGCCAAGGCTAAGGCTGATAAGGATTGGGCTACCAGCGACCAGATTCGCGATGCCCTGGCTGAAGCCGGCTTCGAGGTAAAGGACACCAAAGATGGTGTTACCTGGAAACTAAATAAATAAAAATACTCATAAAGAAGATATGCCTATCTCATAGTTTTTATGGGATAAGTCGTATCTTCTTTTGCTTTTATAATGACTTTTAACGCAATACAAATTATGAAATTGTCTATAAGAATTTTAGTTAAATTGTCGCTTATAGTTATTGTCCTTTTGGGTAGTTTCTCGATGGCCCAAGCCCAAAAGCAGAAGAAAATCTACAATCGCCCACATTGTAAAGTATTCCTAAAGAATGGCAAGGTTGTAGATTCCTATTTGATGGCAGGGCATAACTTGATTCATCGCACAGATTCTGCCATCAAGTTATCGAATAATCCGAATGCCTTTTTCCCAAAAATTCTGCTAAAATCTTCTGAATAGCTTAAAATGAGCGATTTATGAGTGTCTTTCCTCAATAGAGGTAATGACTTGGCAATAGTTTTAACTTCTACATTCTACATAAGTTTGCCTTGCTTGCCAAACAACTCTTTTCGGATGCAAAGTTAAACCTAAAATCTGAAAAACGACACTTTTTGCTTTGTTTTTATAGATTATTAATTTTGGGTTGGAAGTGTGCTTATTCCAAATGTAGCAACACATTGTCTATGCAGCATAGATAAATTTCATATACGGCATTAAAAGTAAGAGAAATGTTAAATGTCGTCCTCATTCCTACAATACAAAGCAAAACGTTCTCGTTTATGGATTTTTTTTCGTACTTTTGAAAGTTATAGAAAGAGAATGTAGATTAGAAAGGTAAAATATGGACAATAAAGTATTCCTTTTAGGATTATTTCTGCTTTCAGTTGCTAACGTGAAAGCTCAAACTCAGACGCAGAATGATTCGCTCACAATGGAGAACATGATGCACAACCTTCCCGAAATAATGGTCAAAGGTTCGCGCCCTATCGTCAAGGCTGAGCGAGGTATGTTATCCTATAACATGCCGTTACTCATGAAGCAACTACCTGCCGACAATGCCTATGAGGCTCTTACACGTATTCCTGGTGTTAGTGATGCTGATGGTGGCATCAAGTTTTCCGGCAACGAGGTGACGCTTATCATCAACGGACAGGCGACCACTTTAACGCAAGAACAGCTTGCAGACAGATTGAAAGCGATGCCTGCTGCACAGTTGGCTAAAGCAGAGGTGATGCTTGCTGCTCCTGCACGTTATCATGTTCGTGGCATGGCTATAAATATCGTCACAAAAGATTATGCGGGTACAAATCAGTTGTCTGGACAGATAATTGGAGGATTGCAGCAAAGCAAATATGCAAAAGGGTTTGGTGATTTTTACCTTTCTATGCAAAGGGGAAAGTTTGGATTAGATGCACAATATCAATATATAGACGGCAATTCATATGGTGAGTCTTCACGCATTGCCAACCATCCACTGGGTAACAAACGGGTAAATTATAATGATGAAACCAGTCAGAAGTCATTTGGTATTGCTCATAACTACCGACTTGGCATGAATTACGCCTTTAGCAAGAATCATCGTCTTGAAGTTGCCTATACAGGTAAATGGGACAAGTCTTGTTCCAACAGCAACACCGCAGGCTCAAGTGAAAGCGGAATGCATAATGACAGCCATGAGTATCTGCACAATGTTGATGTAAACTACTCACTTCCTTTTGGACTTAATATTAGTGGTTCATACACGAATTATCGTACCCCCCAACAACAAAAACTTGACGGTACGATTTATACAAATGAAAATACGACAGAAACGGAACGCAACCTTACAAGTGGCAGTGAACAGACAATCAGCAAATGGATGTTCACGGCAGACCAAACCCATTCTTTGGCACATGGCTGGGGATTGTCGTATGGCGTAAAGGGACAGTTCACAAGCAACAAGAGTTATCAGAACACCCTCGATAAGGAGGGAAATATTCTGCCTAATGCAACAAGCAGTGTGGACATCAACGAACGGATATGGAATATATATGCAGGTTTCAGCAAACAGATAAACAAGGCGATTAGTCTTGAAGCATCCGTAGCTGCCGAGCAATACCACTCCCCGATATGGGACAAATGGCGCATATATCCTTCACTCAACGCCCTGTGGAATATCAACGAGAATCATTTACTCAACTTGTCGTTCAGCTCTAACTCTGAGTTCCCGAGTTATTGGTCAACAATGAGCAGCGTGTTTTACTCATCAACATATACTGAGATACATGGCAATCCCGATTTGAAACCATACTCAAATTATAATGTCAACCTTATGTGGCAGATAAAGAGACGCTATACTTTGATGGCTTTTGCAAATTTGAAGCCAGATTATTCTGTGCAGATGCCATACCAGCCAACAGACCGCATGGCGGTAATAATGAAAGAAACTAACTTCAACTACGAAAATAGCTTTGGATTGCAAGCCTCTGCAATATTCAGCGCAGGCAAATGGCTCAATGGCAATGTGTTTGCCGTTGGAATCTACAAGCATGCCAAAAGTGACCATTTCTTCGATTTGCCATTCAACCGCAAGAAACTGACGGTAGCTCTTGGAGGTACTGCATCTATAAAACTTTGCCGCACACAAGACTTGCGCCTCATACTAAACCCTTTCTTTCAGTCAAAAGCAATACAAGGTGTTTATGATATAAGTCCAATCTTTAGAATGAACGCCAAATTACAATGGACTTCACATGATGGAAAATGGGGATTGCGCATCAATGGCAGCAATATTTTCAACAACAAGGCAGACACCCGCTCCGTACAAGGCAATCAAGATTACCGTATGAAAGTAAACTATAATTGGGCTACTGCCACTTTTGCTGTCATCTATAAGTTCGGAGGCTACAAAGAAAAGAAAGTAAAGGAAGTTGATACATCAAGAATGGGACATTAAGCCACATGATATGAAACAAAAACTATTTGGTAGAATAAGCAAGGATAATATCCTTGAGCTGTGCTTTCTCACTCAAGGTGATAAGAATGACCACCGAAAGGAAGAGTTCTATCGGCTTACTTTCGATGAGGATAATCGTGTAGCATTCAATGCACTGCACGTTCTATCAAATTTTGATTTAGCAAATAATGAGTGGCTTTACAGCAAACATGATGAGCTGATTGACCGAGTGATGAAAGAAGAACATGTTGGGAAACGCCGTCTAATGCTCAGTATTCTTTTACGCCAACCATTTGAAGAAGAATCCCTCCGCTCAGATTTCATTGACTTCTGTGTAAGTAAGATTACCGCTTGCGCTCAGCCATATGCTATACGAGCTTATTGCATGAAGCTTGCTTATGAGCAAATGAAGTATTATCCTGAACTTCTCAGCGAGTTAAAGATGGCATTGGACATGTTGGAACAAGAGGTGCTATCCCCAGGATTAGCTTCTGCGAAAAGGCAGGTGCTGATGAAAATAAGAAGGAAGCGTTCTTTTTCTTAAAGTTGCATTTCCGCAAAGGATAGCCTTGTTCCTGTATTTTTGTCATTCGATATACTGTTTGCACTTAGTACACTCACTTTTTGCGACCATCGGGAGCAAAATTTCTCCGCCATCATGGTGGAGCGAGGAGTTTTGGGGTTCCCAAAACATAACCTCGCTCCCTCCTC
>NZ_VZCB01000079.1 GCF_009494395.1 Segatella copri
CGTTCTCTTTTCCACAAGCACATCGAAAGCCTTTTGGATGGAAAGCAACAACTGCTCGATGTCCTTGTTGGTTTCCACGGCTTCCTTGCTCTTGCCCTCCAATCGGCTGGCACGAGGATTCCAAAGCGATGGAGTGCAAGACAACTTGCAGGAGAACTGCGCCATAGTCCTGTTCACCGTGATGCGTCCCATGATGGGAGCTTTTCCGTTCTTGTCCAATCCGCTCTTTTTTAGGTAGAGCAACACCTTGAATTTTTCGATTTTCATAACGCTTACATTTTGAGTGTGCAAATATAATCATTTTGTAAGCGTTCCTTGATACGCAAAACATTGAGAATCAGCGCAATAAAATCCGTTGATACACAAAGTTGCCTTTCCGCATTGTTACCTGCTTTGCATAGGTAACTGTGGCTCACGATTTAGTAACTGAACTACTTCAATATTCCTCACTCGCTTGCTTTATGCCGATTTGGCAACTTTGTGCAAATCTGCTCATTCCCAACTGTTTACGTTCCAACCTCTCTTATTCTCCTTTGGCTGCTTTAGAGCTTTATGTTAAAAATACTAACTCATAGTTTCTTCCCTCCCAACTCTATGAGTTGACCATCAGGAAACATAGAGTAAGCACGAAAGAGGGGCAGGGTTAACAGGGTTAACAGTTAACACCCCAAAAATGCATACCCCCACCCCTACACATATAAAAATAAGTATATATATATTTATTATTATATAAGGTACGCGAGGGGGAGGTAGGAAAAAACAGCTGTTAACTGTTAACTCTGTTAACCTCCTCCTCTATTTATAAGAAAAAAGCACTCCAAGAAGCGAAAACTCCTCAAAGTGCTCTGAACGAAATATTATCTCTTATTGGTTTTTACTCAATAACTACGGTTGTCCAACCGTGCTTGTCCTCGATGGTACCATACTGGATTCCACGGAGGGTATCATAGAGGTGCTTAGAGATAGGACCTGGCTTCTCACCGAAGTTGTAGCGCTTGCCAGTATCCAAATCATCAATGTAACTGATAGGACTGATTACGGCAGCTGTACCGCATGCACCAGCCTCCTCGAATGAATCCAGCTCATCCTCAGGAATCTGACGGCGCTCAACCTTCATACCGAGATCCTCAGCCAACTGCATCAAGCTCTTGTTGGTGATAGAAGGGAGGATAGAGGTACTCTTAGGAGTAACGTATGTATTGTTCTTGATACCGAAGAAGTTGGCAGCTCCACACTCATCCATGTATTTCTTCTCCTTGGCGTCGAGATAGAACTCGCAGGCATAACCCTTCTCGTGGGCAATATTGTTGGCTCTGAGGGAAGCAGCATAGTTTCCACCTACCTTATAAATACCTGTTCCGAGAGGAGCAGAGCGGTCGAAATCGCGGATGATGACGTATGGGTTGGTAGAGAATCCACCCTTGAAGTATGGACCCACTGGAGTTACGAAGATGAGGAAGCAATACTCCTTAGAAGGATGCACGCCCACCTGAGCACTTGTACCGATGAGCAGCGGACGGATATAGAGCGTAGCACCGCTCTCATAGGTAGGAATCCACTCCTGGTTGAGGCGGACCACCTTCTTCACCATTTCCTCGAACATTTCTGTAGGCACCTCTGGCATCAGAATGCCGCGACATGTGCTCTGCAAGCGCTTAGCGTTCTCGTCCATACGGAACACGCGCACCTTGCCGTCTGGGCAACGATAAGCCTTCAAGCCCTCGAAAGCCTCCTGACCATAGTGCAAGCAGGTTGCAGCCATGTGCAATTTCAAATACTCATCAGAGCAAACTTCTATTTCGCCCCATTTGCCGTCGCGATAGTAACAGCGAACATTGTAGTCAGTCTGGCGATAGCCAAATGACAAATTAGACCAATCTAAGTCTTTCATAACATCTATATTTTTAATGTTCTACTAATATTTTGAATGCAAAAGTACAAAATATTCTATTAATCTGCAACTATTTTGCAATCTTTTTAGTGAAAACGTTATCATTTTATTCATTTCTGCCATATTAAGGCATAATTTTACCAAATTTATGGGCTATTTTATTCTTGCGCCGGTCCTTTTAGCGGATTACAAATCCGCCGAAACTGGTGAGAGGGGAAATCAATCTTCGCTAAGGAGCTTCTTGATTTCCTCATCGGTCTTGGTGAGTTTGTCCTTGCAGAGTTTCACCAGGGTCTTGGCACGCTTCAACTGCTCGGAGAGCTGGTCGATATCGAGCTCATCATTCTCCATTCTTTCTACAATCTGCTCAAGCTCTCTTACAGCTTGCTCATATTTCATTTCTTCTTTTGCCATAATTTTATTTTGTTTGGAGTTAACAGGTTAACAGTTAACAGTGGATATTTTGCACTTCCGACTTCACATTGCCCTCGGCGAACCTCGTTTCGATGATGTCACCAGGCTTCAGCTGCGAGGCAGAACGGACACTCTTGCCATCTTTCAGCGTGATGCTGTAGCCACGTTTCAGCAACAACTCGGGATCCTGCGCCTGAATGCGCTGCTGAAGGAGCTGCAGGCGATGGCTCTCGTTGAGCATTTTCCGTTCCAATACCGGCTGGATGTTCTGCGAGAGAATCTCCAACTTGCGCTGGGCATTCGATACTTTCGACTGGACATTCGAGCTGAGCCGACTCATCAGACGGTCGAGATAAGCCCCCTGCCGCGTCTTTACCAGCGAGAACTGAACCGGAATGGTGTTGCTCAACCTTTCAAGTCTCATCTTCTCCACCTGCAGCCGGTGCTTCACGTTCTGCACGATAGCCTCCTGCGCATTCATCACCCGGGCATAGACCTCGGTAAGATGATTGATGAGGAAGGCAGCGGCAGCCGTAGGCGTCTTCACACGCTGGAAGGAAATCATATCAAGCACACTCTCATCCCTCTCATGTCCGATTCCCGTGATGATAGGGAGCGGAAAATTCGCCACATTCTCGGCAAGCGCCAAAGTATCGAAACCGGAAAGATCGCTGGTGGCTCCTCCACCACGGATGATGACCACACAGTCGAACTCCTCCCATTCGGCATTGATGCTATCAAGGGCGGCGATGACGCTCTGCTCCACTCCCTCTCCCTGCATTGTGGCAGGAAAGAGACGGGTAGAGAACTGCAAGCCATAGTCATTATCGGCAAGCTGATTGCAGAAATCGCCATATCCGGCAGCCGTGGCACTCGAAATGACGGCTATGCGCTGGCAGAACATCGGGAGAACCAGCTCCTTCTGGAGTTCGAAGACGCCTTCTTCCTTCAGCGTATTGATGATTTCCAACCGCTTGCGCGCCATATCTCCCATCGTATAGTTGGGGTCGATGTCGTCTACAATCCATGAGAAGCCGTAGTTCTCATGAAACTGGGCATGAACCTTGAGCAGCACCTTCATGCCAGCATGGATGCGCTGTCCGGTGACGCGTTCGAAGTTCGGCTTGATGAGCATCCATCGGTTTCGCCAGCAGGCGGCGTGCGCCTTGGCTATCGGCGTATTGGAGCGCTCGTCCTTTTCGATGAGCTCCAGATAGCAGTGCCCACCATAGCCCTCGCGAGCCTCAGAGAGTTCCGCTTCCACCCAATAGCTGTCGGGCAAGGACATCGAAATGATTTCGCTGACTATCGAGTTTAATTCATAGAGAGACAATCTTTGCTTCATACTCTTATATTTTTGGCACTGAATTATTTTTTGGGGCACGGTAATTTTTTAGGCACGGGATTTTTTTTTAGGCACGGATTACACGGATTACACGGATTTTTTATCAGAGGACAAGGGCGCGAGCCTCCGTGTAATCCGTGTAATCCGTGCCTTATTCTTTCTTCTCCGTGCCTTATTCTTTTTCTCCGTGCCTACTTAATCGCTTTCCCCGTTTGATAAGCTTTCCAGAAATCAGGAACACCGTAGCCGAAGACATTATCGGGATGCTGCTGGTTGTTGCCAGCCAATTTCACGAGCTTGATAATCTGCTTGGCTGTCTTGTGGGGGAGCGCCTGCCAGAGACAAGCCACCATGCCCGCAATCAGCGGCGAGGAGAACGAAGTACCGTTATCATTGATGATGCTTCCCCTGCCCGTAATTACCGCAGTAGGACTACCATACGCCATCACATCAGGCTTGATTCTTCCGTCAGCCGTAGGTCCTACGGCACTGAAAGCCGCATTCACACCCATTTCGTTGATGCTTCCTACGGTAAGAATATCCTTTGCATCGGCTGGGAAATTAATCTTCTTCCAACTGCCCATACCGTCGTTTCCGGCAGAGTTGACGCAGACGATTCCCTTGTCGGCACACATCGAAGCCGAACGCGAGATAAGAGCCGTATTTCCATCCTGCTCATAATAATGATGATTCATCTTCGCATCATCAAAACCATGATAACCCAGGGAGGAATTGATAATATCCACACCGCAGCTGTCAGCATATTCCGCAGCCTCAGCCCAGTAATCCTCCTCGGCAAGACTCTCCGTGCGCTCGTCCTCGCAACGCACCAGCAGATACTGCGCATCCGGAGCCACACCGATATAAACTTCAGGCAGATTGGCAGCCATCGTAGAGAGGACCATCGTTCCATGCTCCATCTCTGCGAAGACATTCTTGGATTCAGGCACCACGAAATCACGGATGCCTGCCAGATGAATGCCATGAAGCGCCGGAATCTTATCCACATTCATGAATCCACCGTCAAAGACAGCTATCATCAAGCCCTTGCCCCGATAGGCATTGGCATGGAGTTTCTCGCCATTCAGGGCTTTCAGCTGATCCTTTGCCGCACCATATTCGCCGGAGCCATCGCTCGTCCAGTCGTTATTTCCCTTTCTAACGGAGGAACGTACACGCTGGGTAACGGAATCGGGCGCTTCAAAGACCTTCCGGGTCTGGGTGATGAAATCCAATCCCTCCAGTTTCCGCAGTTCCTTCTCCTTGTGGATGCGGACCAGCAGAGTATTGTTCCACTTGCTCTTGCCCACAATCTCAATGCCCGCATCGCTCACGGCCTTGAGATAGGCAGGAGCTACGGGCAGGTCGGTCACGTCGACGGGAAGCCCCTGACGCTTGCGGCGCTCTATGGAACGGGAAGAGAGAAACTCCTCCGGACGCTCTACGGAATAAGGCGTATTCATCAGATCCTTATCCTTGAGATAGAGACGATACATCATGCACTTGCCACCAGGGAAAGACACCATATCAGTCTCCGTGATGCGAGGCAATCGCATCAGTTGCTCAAAATTTGTAACCCTGTCATCGTGAGCCAGCAACGAAAGGGTGGTCATTAAGAATGCATAAAGCATTAAATATTTTTTCATCATTATAGGTCAATCCGGCATGATTCGCCGGTCGTCATTGTTTATTGTTATTGTTTATTCTAAAGTGCAAAAGTACAGAAATTGTACGAAAACGCCAAAAGAAAAAAGAAGTTTTTGTGGAGAAAGCAAGATTTTCTTCATATATATAATAAGGTATCAGATATTTTTTGTAATTTTGCAGACAAGTAGGCGACGCAGTTGCTTTCTGAAAGCAGCAGGCGATTGCCTATGAGGAAAAAACAGATATAAATGGAAAATAAACAAGCGACATTAGAATTAGGTACAAAGCCGGTGGGCAAGCTGCTCGTTCAGTACGCCCTGCCAGCGATGATTGCGATGACCGCCTCCTCGCTCTACAACATCGTAGACCGTGTATTCATCGGTCAGGGTGTGGGAGCCATGGCCATCTCAGGACTTGCCATCACCTTCCCCTTCATGAACCTCACCGCCGCCTTCGGAGCCGGTGTGGGCGTAGGAGCGTCTACTGCCATCAGCGTGAAGTTGGGACAAAAGGATTATGCCACAGCGCAGAACATTCTGGGTAACACGATTTCACTGAATCTCATCATCGGTATCGGACTGAGCATCATCTGTCTGCTCTTCCTCGACCCTATCCTGAGATTCTTCGGAGCCAGCGACCAGACGCTCACCTATGCGCATGAGTATATGGTCATCATTCTGCTGGGCAATGTAGTGAGCCACATGTATTTCGGCATGAACTCCCTGCTCCGAGTGGCGAGCAAGCCGAAGCAGGCGATGTACGCCACCATCTTCACGGTGGTAATGAACGTGATATTGGATGCGCTCTTCATCCTCGTCTTCAAATGGGGAATACAGGGAGCCGCCATCGCCACCATCCTTTCGCAGCTGATGGCACTGTGCTGGCAGTTCAAGCTCTTCAGCAACAAGAACGAGCTGCTCCACATGAAGAAAGGCATCTATAAACTGAAGAGAAAGCTCGTGGACAAAATCCTTTCCATCGGCATTTCGCCTTTCCTGATGAACGTGTGCGCCTGCATCATCGTCATCTTCATCAACAACCAGCTGGTGAAATTCGGAGGCGACCTCTCCGTGGGTGCCTATGGAATAGCCAACGGTATTGCGATGGTGTTCATCATGTTCGTGTTTGGTATTAACCAGGGAATGCAGCCTATTGCCGGCTACAACTATGGCGCCCAGAAGCTGGACCGTCTGATGCGCGTCTTGAACCTGAGCATCATTGCTGCCACCGCCATCATGGTGGTAGGCTGGCTGATAGCGATGTTCCTGCCTTACTACTGCGCAAGACTGTTCACTACTGATAAAACACTGATAGACCTAGGCATCAAGGCAATCAGAGTGGTTATGTTCTGCTTCCCGGTCATCGGTTTCCAGATGGTTATCACCAACTTCTTCCAATGCATCGGAAAGGTGAAGATCAGCATCTTCCTCTCCTTGTCGAGACAGTTGCTCATTCTCCTGCCGCTTCTGGCTTTTCTGCCGATGTTCTGGGGCATTGACGGTGTATGGTGCAGCATGCCTATCTCCGACTTCTCGGCAGCCCTCATTGCCGGAGTCGTGATGGTTTGGTACATGAACAAGTTGAAAAGACAACATAAAGAAAACATGAAAGTTAGTGATTAGTTATTAGTTATTAGTGATTAACGGCTTTACTAATCATAAAGTTCAATGTTCAAATTTCAAAGTTCAAAGTTAAAGAGTTCAAAGTAATGGAAAAGATTATCATAAACGTAGGTCGCCAGATAGGAAGCGGCGGCCATATCATCGCCGAGAAGCTGGCGAAAGAATTCGGTTGCAAATGCTACGACCGTGAGCTGCTGAACCTGGCAGCCAAGGAGAGCGGATTCTCCGAGAAATTCTTCGAGCAGAACGATGAGCAGAAGGGATTCTTCAAGTCTCTCTTCCATTCTCATCTGCCTTTCCTGAGCGACAGCAACTTTTATCACAACGACTTCTCGCAGGAAGGCTTATATAAATTCCAGAGCGACGCCATCAAGAAGGCTGCCGACCAGGGCAACTGCGTTTTCGTAGGCAGAACCGCCGATTATGTGCTGCGTGACTACAAGAATGTGATCAATATCTTCATCACAGCCAACATCGACGACCGCATCAAGGCAGTTTGCAAGCGAAAGGACATCGACAGAGCCTCCGCTCGCAAGTTTATCGAAAGCCACGAGGAGCAGCGAGCCTCTTACTACGATTACTATACAGGCAAGAAGTGGGGACACAGCGAAAGCTACGACCTCTGCATCAACAGCAGCCATCTGGGAATCGAAGAGACAGCCAAGTTTATCGCAGAATTCATCAGAAAGAAGTTCGGACTTAGTGATTAATTATTAGTGATTAGTGATTAATTATTAGGGACATAAAACATTAAACATCATATAAATGAAGAAGATTATGCTTTTGGGCTCAGGCGAACTGGGCAAAGAGTTTACCATCGCCGCAAAGCGAGCAGGACAGTACGTCATCGCTTGCGACAAGTATGACAATGCACCAGCCATGCAGGTAGCCGACGAGCGAGAAGTGTTCTCAATGCTCGATGGCGACGCATTGACCGCAGTGGTAGAGAAACATCACCCAGACATCATCGTGCCTGAGATTGAAGCTATCCGCACCGAGCGACTCTTCGACTTCGAGAAGGAGGGCATTCAGATTGTACCTTCTGCCCGCGCCGTGAACTACACCATGAACCGCCGTGCCATCCGCGACCTGGCTGCCAAGGAACTGGGTCTGCGCACAGCCAAGTATTTCTACGCAAAGACCTTCGAGGAGTTCAAGAACGCTGCTGATGAGATTGGTTTTCCATGCGTAGTGAAGCCTCTGATGAGTTCAAGCGGTCATGGACAGAGCTATGTTCACAACGACGATGAGCTGAAGGAGGCTTACAAGGAGGCGATGGAGGAAGGTCGTGGCGACGTGAAGGAAGTGATTATCGAAGAATTCATCGACTTCGATTCTGAGTTCACCCTCCTCACCGTAACCCAGAAGGATGGTCCTACCCTCTTCTGCCCACCTATCGGCCATGTACAGAAAGGCGGTGACTACCGAGAGAGCTGGCAGCCATTCCAGATTCCTGAGGAAGCTTTGAAGAAGGCTGAGCACATCGCAGGCGAAGTGACCAAGGCTTTGACCGGTGCCGGTCTCTGGGGCGTAGAGTTCTTCCTGAGCAAGCAGGGAGAGGTTATCTTCTCTGAGCTGAGTCCTCGTCCACACGATACAGGTATGGTTACTCTCGGTCACACTACCAATCTGAGCGAGTTTGAGCTCCACTTCCGTGCCGTGATGGGCTTGCCTATCGCAGGAATCCACCTGGAGCACGTAGGCTGTTCTGCCGTCATCCTCTCTCCTGAGGAAAGTACAGAGCCATTGAACTACAACATGCTCGATGCCCTGAAGGAAGACCACACCCGCATCCGCATCTTCGGTAAGCCTGAGGCTCACGTGGGTCGCCGCATGGGTGTCGTTCTCTGCTACGGCGAAAAGGGCGATGACCTCAACCAGCTCCGCGACAAGGCAAAGCGCCTGGCAAAGACCGTATTGGGTACCGACCCATATATGAAGAAATAAACAATACATATAATATATAATAGGTACAGGAAATGGGGAAACTTCTGTTTTCTGTATCTATTATTCCCTTAGACGAATGAAAGAAATCGGAAAAATCATCGATCTACCCCTGGAAACAACTTCTACCGGTGATTTCGTATCTATTGACGACAAGAAGCAACAGATTCCCTTCCGGGTGAAACGGGCCTACTGGATATATGGAGTGCCTCAGGGAGAAAACCGGGGTGGACATGCTCACAAGCAGCTCCGACAGGTAATCATTGCTGCCAAAGGCTCCTTTACGGTCAATCTGGACGATGGACACGAGAAGAAGCAATACCATCTGACCAGTCCCGACCAAGGCTTGTTTCTGGATACGGAAATCTGGCGCACCCTCGACAACTTCTCACCAGGAGCTGTCTGCCTTGTACTCGCCTCAGAGCCTTACGATGCCGATGATTATCTATATGAATACGAAGAGTTCCTGGATTACATCTCTTCCCGAAAGAGATAATCCAAGAATCCTATTTAATCCACTACAGGAATGATAACTGTCAAAAGATACACCCCAGAAAACCATCAGACTTGGAATGAATTCGTAAAGCAATCCCGACAGGGAACCTTCCTGTTTGATAGAAACTATATGGATTATCATCAGGACCGATTTCACGACCATTCCCTGATGATTTATTATAAGGACAAGCTCTATGCCCTGCTGCCAGCCAACGAGGTGGTTTCTGATTCCGGCAATAAGGTGGTTTCTGATTCTGACATTGAGATTTCTCTAAAAGAACTGGTTTCCCATCAGGGACTTACGTATGGCGGTCTGCTCACCTGCAACAAGATGACAGCAGCGCTTACCTGCGAAACCTTCGAAGCCATCGGAAACTATCTGAAGCAGGAAGGCTTTTCGAAACTCACCTATAAGGCAATCCCTTGGATTTATCACAAGATTCCATCCGAGGAAGATCTCTATGCCCTTATCCACACAGGCAAGGCTAGCCTCAGCACCAGGGAAATATCCACCACCATTCCGCTGCATAACAAGCTCAGATTCTCTGAACAGAGAAGAAGAGGAATCAGAAAGGCAAAGAGAAACCAGCTCATCATCAGACAAAGTACCCCCGAAGATGTACTTGCCTTCTGGAACATCCTCAACAACAATCTGCAGCAGAAATATCATACCCGCCCCGTACACAGCAACGAGGAACTGCAGCTCCTGATGAGCCGTTTTCCGGAAAACATCATCGGCTATTCTGTTCTCAAGGACGAGGAAGTCATTGCAGGAACCATCCTCTTCATTACTCCACAAGTAATACACACCCAATACATCGGTGCTTCAGAAAAGGGGAAGGAAGAGGGAGCCCTGGACCTGCTCTTCGATTACATCATCAACCAGAAGAAATGGAACGCCCCATTCATCGACTTCGGTAAATCGACCGAAGACAGAGGAAACTACCTCAACGCCAACCTCATCCACCAGAAGGAAGGTTTCGGAGGAAGAGGAGTGGTTTATGATACGTATGAATGGAGATTATAAGAAAATATAAATCCCGAAATTCCACATCAGGAACTTCGGGATTTATCTATAGAGTTAACAGGTTAACAGTTAACACCTGTTTTTTTTATACTAACACAACTGTTACACCTCTAGCAGCCTGCGCACCCATAACCAATGCCTGCTCAATATCGGCAGTCTTGGAAGGACCACTGATGAAAGTACCGAAATTATACTTCGGATCCATCTCAATACGGGCATAAGCCTCATGCATATTGTTCACAATCTTGGATTTTTCGAGGAAAATCACAAGATATTCAGAGATGAAAAGCACCGCTTTCTCCTTCATGGTCTGAGGAATCCAGACGCAACCGTTCTCAGCCACGCCCACTTCACCACGAACAATACCCACATCGGTACCATTCAGGTCGTTAGCCTCAGCCACGGTATCAGGATTCTTCTGCGCGATGGTAATCTCAGGCAGATGAGAAGCAAAGACCTTGGCTTCCGGATAAGCCTTCTTCACAAGCTCATCCAGGCTCTCGCCTTCCTTCGCCTCTATCACGTGTCCACCCACAGACTCAGTCATCTCAATAAACTGCTTCAAGGTATCCTCATACTGGATTCCCTTGACATCTACGGCAGGCATATCGAATTGAACGTGCGTATTCTTACGCAACTTGTTCAGGAAAACTTCTTTATTCATTGAACTTTGAAATATTTACTTTGAACTTTGAGCTTTGAACTTTGAACTTTATGATCAGTAAAGCCGTTAATCATTAATAACTAATCATTAATCACTTAAATCACTTCACCTTTCCTTCTTTCCAAAGCTGATGGAAACTCTTCTTTGCAAACTCAGGCATGGCGTGACCGATGCCCCAGGCATTCCAATTGCTGAAGTGCGTGCAGCACTCAGGAACCAGATTAACGAGTGGTGCAAACTTCAAGGCTGTGGTGTAGAGCGCAGGACGGTCGAAGAGATACTTCATACCGTTCGACATCGCTCTCTTCACAGGATCTGCCTTGCCCAACTTCTCCAGACTCTGGCGCCATACATAAATCTGCGAACCAGGACCTACCTTGGAAGGGCAGACATTGTCGCAAGACAAGCACAAGGTGCAGGCTGAAACATTGTCGCTGTACTTCTGAGGATTCTTCAGCATACCCAGGTTCACACCGATAGGACCCGGAATGAAATAGGTGTAACTGTAACCGCCCGAACGGCGATAAACCGGACAGGTGTTCATGCAGGCTCCACAGCGCATGCACTTCAAGGTCTGCCAGTGGTCCTTATCGGCAAGAATGTCGCTTCTGCCGTTATCCACCAATACCACATGCATCTCAGCACCCGGACGAGCCTGACGGAAATGAGAAGTATAGGTAGTGGTAGGCTGACCTGTTCCACAGCGGCAGAGCAGGCGCTGGAATACAGCCAATGACTTATAATCAGGAACCAGCTTCTCGATACCCATCGCTACGATGTGGAGCTTAGGCATGGAAGTGGTCATATCGGCATTACCCTCGTTGGTGCAGACCACACAATCGCCGGTGGCAGCCACACCAAAGTTGCAGCCGGTCATACCTGCTCCAGCTTCCATAAACTGGTCGCGGAGATGATGACGGGCACAGCGGGTCAGGTAAGTAGGATCGTAGTTTCCGATTTCCTTGGAGATTCCCTTCTCCTCGAACATCTGTCCCACTTCCTCACGCTTCAGGTGGATGGCAGGCATCACGATATGGCTAGGCTTCTGACCCAGAAGCTGGATGATGCGCTCACCCAGGTCGGTCTCCACCACGTCAATACCATGCTTCTCCAGATAAGGATTCATCTCGCACTCCTCGGTGAGCATCGACTTCGACTTCACCATCTTCTTCACGTTATGATCCTTCAGGATACCGAGCACAATCTCGTTGAACTCCTGTGCATCCTTTGCCCAGTGCACCTTCACCCCACGGCTCTCCAGGTTCTTGGAAAACATATCGAGGTAATCGGCAAGATGGGTGATGGTGTGCATCTTGATTTCAGACGCATGCTCGCGGAGATCTTCCCACTCAGGAAGTTCCTGTGCCATCTTATCTCTCTTCTGACGAACAGACCAGAAGGTAGCATCGTGCCAGGTGGTCTTCTCTACGTTCTGCGTAAACTTCGCAGCTCTTTTGGAATGTTCTGTACTCATAGTCCTGCAGCTAAAATTTGAACAACATGGATAAACTTAATCGGCATCTTCTCCTTCTTGGCAATACCAGCCATGTGCATCAGGCAGGAAGAATCCGGTCCGGTAACATATTCGGCACCCGTAGCCATGTGACGCTTGATCTTGTCCTCGCCCATACGGGTAGAAACGGCAGGCTCCTCGATAGAGAACATACCACCGAATCCGCAGCACTCATCCTTGCGCTCCGGTTCGTGAACGGTAATACCTTCCACCATATTCAACAGGTCGATAATCTTATTGAATGGCTTGATGTGTCGCTCAGAAGGAGACGACAATCCAAGCTCGCGCACACCATGGCAACTGTTGTGCACACTGACCTCATGCGGGAATTTGCCAGGCACATGATCAACCTTCAGTACATCGTGAAGGAACTCCACAACGTCCATAATCTTTTTAGAGGAAACACACTCGTGCTTACCCTCAAGAATCTTAGGGTAATACACCTTCACGTAAGCGGCACATGATGCAGAAGGAGCTACGATGTAATCGTAATCCTTGAACAGTTCATCAAATGTCTCAATGACCTTCTCCGACTTGTCCTGAAAACCAGCGTTTGCCATTGGCTGACCGCAGCAAGTCTGTTTTTCGGGATAACCCACGTCCAGTCCGTAATGCTTGAGCAACTTGTATGTAGCCACACCCGCTTCAGGGTATAAGGCATCTACATAGCAAGGGACGAATAATCCGACTTTCATTGTTGTATATTTATCTTGTTTGCTATTTTTTATTCTTTTTCTACATGACTAAAAGCCGCTGCAAAAGTAACAAAATAATTGCAAAAATACGACATTCTAGAGAAGAAATAATAATAATTGATGTTATTTAACTGTAAAGATTTGCAGAAAATTTGGAATAATCAAATAAATAGCGTAACTTTGCAACTCGAAATAGAGTGTCTACCATTTGTGAACTAACGCAAATACAGTTTAGTTGCTAAAAACATAAATAACAAGACATATAAAGAACAAACTTATAGTTATATTTAATGATGAAGAAACAGCTTAAGAAAGTCCTCGTTCTGGGTTCCGGTGCTTTGAAAATCGGCCAGGCAGGTGAGTTTGACTATTCCGGTTCGCAGGCTCTCAAGGCTTTGCGCGAGGAGGGTATTAGTTCCGTCCTCATTAATCCAAATGTTGCTACAATTCAGACAAGTGAAGGTATTGCTGACAAGGTTTATTTCTTGCCGGTGACACCTTTTTTTGTAACTGAAATTATCAAGAAGGAGCGCCCAGACGGCATTATGCTGGCTTGGGGTGGTCAGACAGGTTTGAACGTGGGTACAGAACTCTACCTCAGTGGTGTGCTCAAGGAGTACGGTGTGGATGTGCTGGGTACCTCTGTCGAGGCTATCATGAACACTGAAGACCGCGACCTCTTCGTGAAGGAGCTCAACAAGGTTGACCTCAAGGTTCCAGTAAGCCACGCTTGCGAGAACATGGAAGAGGCTGTGGCTGCGGCACGCAACATCGGCTACCCTATCATGATCCGTTCTGCCTATGCGCTGGGTGGTCTCGGTTCTGGTGTCTGCAAGACCGAAGAGGAGTTCAAGGAGATTGCTGAATCTGCCTTCACTTTCGCACCTCAGGTGCTCGTTGAGGAGAGCCTGAAGGGATGGAAGGAGATTGAGTTCGAATGCATCCGTGATGCCAACGACCGTTGCTTCACCGTTGCCTCTATGGAAAACTTCGACCCACTGGGTATTCACACAGGTGAATCTATCGTTGTGGCTCCAACCTGTTCTCTCACCGACGAGCAGGTGAAGATGTTGCAGGACATCGCCGTGAAGTGTGTCCGTCACCTCAACATCGTGGGTGAGTGCAACATCCAGTATGCTTTCAACGCTGAGACCAACGACTACCGTATCATCGAGATCAACGCTCGATTGAGCCGTTCTTCTGCCCTCGCTTCTAAAGCTACTGGTTATCCTTTGGCTTTCGTTGCTGCCAAGATTGCCCTCGGTTATACACTCGACCAGATTGGCGAGATGGGTACTCCTAACTCAGCTTATGTAGCTCCATCACTCGACTATATGATCTGCAAGATTCCTCGTTGGGACCTTACCAAGTTTGCCGGTGTAAGCCGCAAGATTGGTTCTTCCATGAAGTCTGTAGGCGAAATCATGTCTATCGGCCGCTCATTCGAGGAGATGCTCCAGAAGGGTCTCCGTATGATTGGTCAGGGAATGCACGGTTTCGTTGGCAACGACCACACCAAGTTCGACAACCTGGATGAGGAACTTTCCAACCCTACCGACCTCCGTATCTTCGCCATCGCCCAGGCTTTGGAGGAAGGTTACACCATCGAGCGCATCGAGGAGTTGACCAAGATTGACCCTTGGTTCATCGAGCGCATGAAGAATATCGTAGATTACAAGCACAAGCTTTCTACATACAACACTTTGGAGGAGATTCCAGCCGAGGTATTGCGCGAGGCTAAGGTATTGGGATTCTCTGACTTCCAGATTGGCCGCTTCGTATTGAAGACTCAGAACACCAATATGGAGAAGGAGGTGCTCGCAGTTCGTGCCCAGCGCAAGAAGCTGAACATTCTGCCTGCCGTGAAGCGCATCCCTACCGTGGCTAGCGAGCATCCTGACCTTACTAACTATCTCTACATGACATACGCTGTAGAGGGTTACGACATCAACTACTACAAGAACGAGAAGTCTGTCATCGTTCTCGGTTCGGGTGCTTACCGCATCGGTTCTTCTGTAGAGTTCGACTGGTGTTCAGTAAACGCCATCAACACAGCACGCAAGTTGGGTTACAAGTCAATCATGATCAACTACAACCCAGAGACCGTATCTACCGACTACGATATGTGCGACCGTCTCTACTTCGATGAGCTTTCATTCGAGCGTGTACTCGATGTCATCGACCTGGAGTCACCACGTGGTGTGATTGTTTCTGTAGGTGGTCAGATTCCAAACAACCTGGCTATGAAGCTCCATCGCCAGTCTGTGCCAATTCTGGGTACATCTCCTGTCAACATCGACCGTGCAGAGAACCGCGGTAAGTTCTCTGCCATGCTCGATAAGCTCGGCATCGACCAGCCTAAGTGGAGCGCCCTCACCTCTATGGAGGATGTTCAGAAGTTCATCGACGAGGTAGGCTATCCTGTTCTCGTTCGTCCATCCTACGTTCTTTCTGGTGCAGCCATGAACGTTTGCCACGATGATGATGAGTTGCGTCGCTTCCTGGAGGCAGCTTCTGAGGTTTCCAAGGAGTACCCAGTGGTTATCTCTCAGTTTATGACAGAGACCAACGAGATCGAGTTCGACGGTGTGGCTCAGAATGGTGAGATTGTAGAGTATGGTATTTCAGAGCACGTAGAGTATGCTGGTGTTCACTCCGGTGACGCTACCATGACCTTCCCTGCCCAGCAGATTTCCTTCGCTACAGCCCGTCAGATCAAGAAGATTTCACGTGCCATTGCCAAGGAGCTCAACATCTCTGGTCCTTTCAATATCCAGTATCTGGCTAAGGGTCGCGATGTGAAGGTTATCGAGTGTAACCTCCGTGCATCCCGTTCATTCCCATTCGTGAGCAAGGTATTGAAGCGCAACTTTATCGAGACTGCTACCCGCATCATGCTCGATGCTCCATATCAGAAGCCAGACAAGTCTGCCTTCGATATCGACCGCATGGGTGTGAAGGCTTCACAGTTCTCATTCGCCCGTTTGCAGAACGCCGACCCTGTTTTGGGTGTAGATATGAGTTCTACCGGCGAGGTAGGCTGTATGGGTGATACTTTCGAGGAGGCATTGCTCAACTCATTGATTGCCACCGGCTACAAGATTCCTTCAAAGGACAAGGGCATCATGCTTTCAAGTGGTGGTGCGAAGGAGAAGGCTTCTCTGCTCGATGCTGCCCAGGCTTTGGTGAAGAACGGTTACACCATCTATGCTACAGCCGGCACAGCGAAGTTCCTGAACGAGAACAACGTGAAGGCTACTGCTGTAGGATGGCCTGATGAGGAGCACAAGGATCTTCCTAATGTGATGCAGATGATTGCCGACCACAAGTTCGACCTCATCGTCAACATCCCTAAGAATCACACCAAGCGTGAGCTCACCAATGGTTACAGAATCCGTCGTGGTGCCATCGACCACAACATTCCTCTGATCACCAATGCCCGCCTGGCTTCCGCCTTCATCGAGGCATTCTGCACATTGAGCCAGGATCAGCTTCAGATTAAGAGCTGGCAGGAGTACGAGTAATCTCGTTGTTTTTTAGGCACGGATTACACGGATTTTTACGAAAGATGATTATCTTTTCCGCTAGGCGTCCCGCCGGATTTGAAATCCGGCGTTAAAAAATGTCCTAACCTTTTTAGGCTCTGCGGATTTGAAATCCGCAGCAAAGGAATCTCACGCAGATTTCGCAGATATTTATAAAATACGCCCTGTAAGGCAAGGCACAAGTTCTAGATTGTGCCCAAGCCTTACGGGGCTTTTTTATTCCCTGCCATGAGAAAAAGAAGCCGAAATGATGGCTATCTCATTATTTTATTGTACCTTTGCAAAGAGAAATTAGAATAAAGAATGATAGTTTGTATAGCAGAGAAACCGAGCGTGGCTAAGGACATCGCCCGAATCATCGGGGCTACCACGGCACGCGACGGTTATATGGAAGGTAATGGTTACCAAGTAACATGGACCTTCGGCCATCTTTGTGAGCTGAAGGAACCGGATGATTATACTCCAATGTGGAAGCATTGGAGTCTTTCGGCGTTGCCGATGATTCCACAGCGTTTCGGTATCAAGCTCATCAACGATGAAGGCATCAAGAAGCAGTTTGCCACCATCGAAAAACTGATGCAGGCTGCCGACAGCATCATCAACTGCGGTGACGCCGGACAGGAAGGAGAGCTCATCCAGAGATGGGTGATGCAGAAGGCACAGGCAAAATGCCCCGTCAAGAGGCTGTGGATTTCATCCATGACCGATGAAGCCATCAAGCAGGGATTCCAGGAACTGAAAGACCAGGGGGAATATCAGTCGCTCTATCTTGCCGGACTTTCCCGTGCCATCGGCGACTGGATTCTCGGCATGAACGCCACCCGACTTTATACATTGAAATACGGTCAGAACCGACAGGTGCTCAGCATCGGTCGGGTGCAGACCCCTACCCTTGCCCTGATCGTAAACCGCCAGAAGGAAATCGACAACTTCGTTTCCGAACCTTACTGGGTACTCGCCACCATCTACCGCGACACCCAGTTTACGGCAACCAGCGGCAAGTTTACCAGCAAGGAAGAAGGAGAGAAAGCATTCAGTACCATCGCCGGCAAACCCTTCACCGTTACCGACGTAAGCAAGAAGAAGGGAAACGAGGCACCACCCCATCTCTACGACCTCACCTCGCTGCAGGTAGATTGCAACAAGAAGTTTGCCTACTCTGCCGATATCACGCTGAAGCTCATCCAGAGTCTCTACGAAAAGAAGTACACCACTTATCCTCGTGTAGATACCCAGTTTCTCACAGATGATATCTATCCGAAATGTCCGCAGATTCTGAACGGAGTGAGCCAGGCAAAGATAGCCAGTCAGCAGAAATATCTGCCGCTCATCCAGCAGCTCGCAGCCACCGGCAAGAAGTTGCCTAAGAGCAAGAAGGTTTTCGATAACAGCAAGGTAACCGACCACCACGCCATCATCCCTACCGGAGTTCCACCAACCGGACTCACCGATATGGAGGCGAATGTCTATGACCTCATCGCCAAGCGCTTCATCAGCGTGTTCTATCCGGACTGTAAATTCTCTACCACCACCGTATTGGGCGAAGTAATCAACGAAGATGGTCCAAAACCGGAAAAGATAGAGTTCAAGGTGAGCGGCAAGGAGATTCTCGAACCGGGCTGGCGAGTAGTCTATGCCAAGGATGCGAAGAATGCCGATGACGACGATGCTTCAGATAACGCCAACGGAAATGCAGACTCAGGAAACGGCGCCAAGAAGGAAGTGGTAGAAGAGCGAACCCTCCCCTCTTTCGTGAAAGGCGAATCAGGTGAGCATCAGCCTACCCTGACAGAGAAATGGACCACACCGCCGAAGTATTATACCGAGGCAACCCTGCTCCGTGCGATGGAGACAGCGGGTAAATTCGTGGAAGACGAGGAACTTCGTGCAGCATTGAAGGAGAACGGCATCGGCCGTCCATCCTCCCGTGCCGGCATCATCGAGACCCTCTTCAAACGCCACTACATCCGTCGCCAGCGCAAGAACCTGATGGCAACTCCAACAGGTATCGAACTCATCGACACCATTCATGAAGAACTTCTGAAGAGCTGTGAGCTGACAGGTATCTGGGAAAAGAAGCTCCGCGACATCGAACACAAGACCTACGACCCTGCAGAATTTATCAACGGCTTGAAAGAGCAGATCAACAAGATTGTCATCGATGTATTATCGGATAACAGCAGCCGAAGAGTAACCATCATGACGGAAGAAGACCTCAAGAAAAAGCCAGCAAAGAAAAAAACGGCGGCAAAGAAGCCAGAAACAAAGAAAACAGAAGCCGAGAAAACAGAAGCAAAGAAAAAGGATGCAGCGACTCAAGATGCAGCACAGCCTGCTTCAACATCACAGGCTCCAGCCGACCCAATGGTAGGCAAGCCATGTCCGCTCTGCGGAAAGGGCGTTATCATCAAGGGTAAGACCGCCTATGGTTGCAGCAACTGGAAATCAGGCTGTCAATATCGCCAGCCATTCTCGCAGATGTAAATTCCCGAATATAGAGGTAATATGAAGTATATTAGATTCAATCAAATCATAACAGCACTCTGCTGCCTTCTTCTGATAAGCTGCGGCATTGACAAGAACCTGAAGAAGGGAGAGAAGTTCCTTTCTCTGGGCGAATACTACGATGCTGCCGACCAGTTCAAGCAGGCTTATACCAAAACTCCAGCCAAGGAAAGAGACAATCGAGGAAAGATTGCCTTGAAGATGGCTCGCTGTTATGAGAAGATCAATTCTACACCGAAGGCAATTGCCGCTTATCGCAATGCCATCCGTTACAACCAGGCATCATTGGACGACCGCCTGGCTTACGCCCGTATGCTCTTGAAAAACGGAGAATACAAACAGGCAGAAAAAGAATTCAGAATAATCGTAGATTCCATGCCCGACAATGTTCTTGCCAAAAACGGATTGAAATCTGCACAGAAGGCTCCCATCTGGAAGAAAGAAGGAAGCCGATACAAAATAAAGAAGATGGACGTATTCAACTCCAGAAGAGACGACTATTCACCCATGCTCCTGGGCGATGAATACGACCAGCTCTATTTCACCTCTACCCGGAATGAGGCAGAAGGTGATGAACTCAGTGGAATCACCGGCACCAAAGCCGGCGACATCTTCTTGTCAGAAAAAGACGATAGGGGAAAATGGAGCAAACCCGAAGCCATTGGTGGTGGACTTAATACCGCCTATGACGAAGGAGCCTGTTGCTTCACTCCTGACGGAAAGGAAATGTATCTTACCCAGTGCACCACCGACCCGTCCTCTCCCCGCTATGCTCAGATAGTAACTTCCTCTCGCTCGGATGCAGCCTGGGGCAAGACATCCCAACTGCAAATAACGAGAGATACGCTGAGCAGCTATGCCCATCCAGCCATCAGTCCCGATGGCGAATGGCTCTATTTCGTATCAGACATGCCGGGAGGTGTAGGCGGCCTTGACATTTGGCGTATCCGTCTTACGGCTGCCGGTCTTGGCGGTGTAGAGAATCTCGGTGAACCCATCAACACACCGGGCGACGAGATGTTCCCTACCTTCCGTCCCAATGGCGACCTTTACTTCAGTAGCAATGGTCATGTAGGCATGGGCGGTCTCGACATTTTTATCGCCAAAGTAGACAAGAAGACTCGCAGATACAAGTTGGAGCATCCGGGTTATCCGCTCAATTCAGAAGCAGATGATTTCGGAATGACATTCGAGGGTCCACACAACCGTGGTTTCTTCTCATCCAACAGAAAGGACGGACGAGGCTATGACCACATCTATTCATTCGAGAACCCGGAGATTGTCACCACGATGAAGGGTTGGATCTACGAGATGGACGGCTATGAACTGCCAGCAGCCCAAGTGATGGTGGTAGGTAATGACGGAACCTACAAGAAATTGCCGGTGAAGAGCGATGGTTCCTTCTCCATGGTTATCAACACGAAGGTAGATTATCTGGTAATGGCTTCCTGCAAGGGATTCCTCAATCATAAGGAGGAATTGAGAGTAGATACGGCTCAGGAGAGCAAGGAGTATGTACTCCAGTTCCCATTGGCTTCCATCACTGCCCCCGTACTCATCGACAACATCTTCTATGAGTTTGACAAGGCTACCTTGACATCAGCCAGCACCAAGGCACTTGATAAACTCGTGGGATTGCTGAAGGAGAATCCAAACGTAACCATCGAGCTGAGTGCCCATTGCGATTACAAGGGAAATGCCGAATACAACAAGCGGTTGTCTCAGCGCCGTGCCCAGTCTGTAGTAGATTACCTGATAGCCCATGGCATCGAGAAGGAGCGCCTTACCCCAATGGGATATGGCAAGGAGCGACCAAAGAAGGTTCGCAAGAAACTGACCGAGAAATATCCTTGGCTCAAGGAGGGCGACGAACTCACCCAGGAGTTGATCCTCAAGCAGAGCAAGGAGCATCAGGAAATCTGCAATCAGTTGAACCGCCGCACCGAGTTCATCGTACTTCGCACTACATACAATATGTTTGACGAGAAGGGCAACCTGAAGAATCCTCCGAAACCAAAACCAAAGAAGGAAGAATCCAATGGCAACGGCTTCGATTTCGAATTTGATTTGGAATAGCAACATTCTACAATTCCATCATTGCAAGCAACAGTAAGGCGGTCTCAACCTTTTTTCATAATTTCGCAGCAGCTTTCAAGAACGTTGGCTGAAGCTGAACTTTAGCGTTTCACTCTTTTTATAAGCAGCGCATGCTAAAGAATATAAAGAAATATGTATCAATGGGTTATATAGGATTTAAAACATCCCTTAAACGCTGTTTTTACCCCATTTTCTGTGTTCAGAGTTCAGTATTCAGCCTGATGTTCAGCCTCATGAGACATTGAGTAAATGCCCTTCACCAACTTCATCGCCAAGTGTTCACCCTCACTCTTACTTAGAGAACGTTGCAAACAACATAATAGTATAAACGATACCGCCCCGACCTACCCTTCCAGGGGTGGGGAGGGTAAGTAAGGGGAGGGTACTTTCTAAGACTTTCCTTATGTATAGGTTCGTTTACTATAGGAAAGATATAGTATATATATAGACTCCTAGAAAAAGCGATTTCCTACTCACCCTAGTTACCACCTGACATAAACAAGATAGTTACGATAGCTAAGTATCATGGTTACGATGGCTAAGTATCATACTTATGAGCATAACCCTAATAGATATTTCTCTACATGAGAATTACTTATTGTTTTTCTGGACACTCAACATTAAAACAACGTCAATGGATTTACGAAGTTACACCAAGCAGGAGTTAGCCCTGATATTTATCAGTGATAATCGGTGAGTATCGGTGAGCAACGGTGAGTTGGGAATGAGAAATGTTGTATCTTTGCAACAAATTGAGAATGTATGGCACAAATGAATCTTACCCCATTGGACGATGTGCTCGACAAGCACTTTGGGAAAGTTGGCACTCCAAAACGTGATGCTTTTGAAAGTGATGTGGATGAAGCATTGCATGCATACCGTTTGGGAGAAGCCATCAAGAAGGCTCGCATAGAACAGAACTTGACACAAGAACAACTTGGTGAGCGTATAGGTGTGAAAAGAGCGCAGATTTCTCGCTTGGAAAGAGGTTATAGTATAACAATACCTACTATGCGAAGAGTATTCAAAGCTCTTGGTGTGGTAAATGCAACCATTGATTTGGGGATTGCTGGAAAAGTAGCATTATGGTAGATAAAAAGCTATGCATGTGGCTTTAGAGTATTTGAAACTAAAGCCATATGCATTGCTTTCCTTTGACAATAGTCGTGTATCGGTACCTAAAATAATAATTTAAGACAGAATTTTCTTTTTGATCGCTTTTATGCGGTGTTCGATAATATTGTCCCACAGCTTAGAACCACCCAACTCTGAGGCAGGGATATATTCACCATACTTTTCGAGAAATTCCTCATTGTAGGTAATAGAATCGTCACCATATCGATCTATTATGTATGCCCAATTCCATCTGTCAGCATACTTGATTAAAAGTTCGTGGGTCATGTCGATACAAGACTTGTCTGATAGCACTTCCCAATCCCAACAATCCTTAAATGTCTCTATGTTGTCTTCTGTAAACAATAGTGTACTACTGTTTGATGTCAATTCGTGCCAGTCAAGTTTGTGCTTGAATTTTTCAAGTAGGCTTTGGGTCCACACTACATTGTAGTTTCTTGAAATTTCTTTCCAGTCCACATAGTTCATATACTTCTCAAGCAACAGTTCTGTCCATGGAAAGTCTTTGGAGAGTTCTTTCCATGCAGCATCGTCCATCATATGAGAAACCAACTCTTTGTTTAACTTATCATTTGCCATATCTTTGAAAATTTAATTACGCTATTGGGTGCAAAGGTATGGCTATGGTGCCCCATTATTTATGACAGGTTAGAACTAAATTAAAATTCCTTGAAAGTTTTATTGTTGATTCAATATGTTAATGGCTCTCATTGCACCGTGCCTGTCTTGCCATATTTTTCCTTCAAACTGTAATTGTCTTTGATGGTATTCTGTATTCAGAACACCATCAAAGTCAAGAAAGATGATTTTAGAAAGTTTCTTTGCCATAAACGATCTTAGGAATTTTATGTTTCTTCATTTCAGTGTTATTGTCCACCATATTATATAAACACATGGCTGCATAGTAGGCATTTTGATGTTGTGGAAGCATCATGAAAGGCAGGCGATTGTCCCATGCTTTTACTGGTGTTCCAAGAATCATACTCCAAGGGCGTTCATACAAATAGAACTCTTCTTCGGGAGCCTGACTTTCTACTATTTGCCCCGTCCTTTTGGTTTTAAACTTATGTGCAATAACTACCCATGTTCCTGACACCCACATAAAACCATTTTTGTATGGGCACGGAGTGACGTGACGATATGCTTTAAGCAAGGCATAGACTCTGTGCAATACCGTGAAGTTATTATTTACCTTTGAATCTTCGTTTTTCTGTTGCAAGCATGCCAAGACATCTTCCCAAGTGCTGTTCTTTATATAAAACAGCAACGTAGGCAAAAGCGGCTCTGTCAATTGGTTAACAAAGCCCTCACTCAATAATCGACCTGCATTCAAACGAACGATTTCATGAAATCTCCTTTTTGCTTTAGTTCCCAGCCTTGTTTTTCTTATGCACATTAAACTGAATGGAGGATGCTTCACTGCTTCTATCTTTTGCAACGGATTGTTAGAACAATCAACGATTGTAAGCAACGGATTCTTTCTGAGGTTGATTCTTTGCAGCCTATTTCCATGTACATCAAGCACAGAGAGATATTCAGTCTTGCTTAAAGACATTTGTTTCAACATTTGATTTGGACACAATAGATGCGTCAATCCCTTACAGCCGGAAACATCTATTGAGCATATTGCCTTGTGAGAAACAATATGGAATCCCGTCAATACGTTCTCCTCGTCTGTTTTTATTGTAATACAGTAATAGCCTGGCGATTGATATGAATGTCTTACCTGTCCCCAGTCATCCACTTTCCATTTTACTGATTCAGTTTCACCATCACCCCATTCAATTGTGACTATTGCATTCATCATGACCTTCAACTGAAGAACCATGTTGTTACATTTTTGGCAAGTCGCAAGTGTCAGACAGTCAACTATAGGGTTGAGCTTCTTCTTCATCTGTCTAAAAGCAATCTCCAATCGAAGTGGAAACAAGTCTTTCGGCTTATCTCTCCTGTAGAAGCTGTACTTGCCATACTCGCGGCTATCAATATTTTTCCTATAGTACCACATCGCTTCTATATAGTTATGCCTTTTCTCTGCCATTCTTCCCAACTGGTATTGGGCTCTGTTTCCCCAGCAGTAACCATTTTCAAGCTCTTTGTAGTATTGAGCCCCTTTGTCGAGATTTTGCTCTACACCTAATCCATAGGTATATAGATGAGCGAGTTTGTTAGTGATTTCTTGCTTAATCGACCAATCATACCATTCGGTTGTCTGCATTTTCTCATGCAAAGCTTTAAATAAAAGAAACGCCTTGGAAAATTGACATTTATCGAAGTAGTAAAGTGACACACGTTCCATGGAAGGAATGTCGCCTTTTGTCGCAAGATAATCCAATACTTCCAAAGCCAAACTGTTACCTTCCTGAAGATGGTAGAACAGAGGAAAATGGAAATTACGCCAGTAGAAAGCGTCATTGCGAACAAATGGAGGAAGCGGATTGTAGGGTTCGGTTTGTGCAGAATGATTCATCAAGTGTTCAAACCAAGGATGGCGCATCATGTCGGCAAACGTAGGATGCTTGCCAAAGATGTTTTCGCAGACAGTCCTTGAACATTCTGTGCATCCCTTTCCTATCACAAAGTCCAGCAGAATCTCCTCCACCAGATAACTATCAGGCTCTCCTGTCGATTCGAGAAGATAGGACAACAGTTGTCTCACTTCGCTTGAATCCTTTGAAAAGTTCAACTGACTGACGGTGTTGTAGAACAGTTCATCTTGGAGGAGTATTTCATCGCGAAGGCTTTTGTCTCCGTAAGCATTAACAACAAGAATCTGACGAAGTATCATATTGAATGGAGTAATACGCAAAGTAGATTTATCCAACTCTTTGTTTGATTTATCATTAGTCATATCTTTGAAAATTTAATTACGCTATTGGGTGCAAAGGTATGGCTATGGTGTCCCACAAATTATGACACGTCGAGACTAAGATTAAATTATTTTGCTTTTTATTGCCGATTCAGAATACCAATGGCTCTCATTGCCAATTCTTCTATAAGACCATCGTAGGGATTGGTTAAAATGAAATGAGGAAGTTGAGATTCCAATATAACATACTCATCATCAATAATGACATACGGAACCTCTTGCATATTATTCTCATGAAGCCACGAAGCTATTTCCGCCCCTTTACAATGAAGCATAGAAGAATCTAACACATCCAAGTCTGTCGAGAGCAAAATGTTATCACTGATAGCAGACGGAGTTATACCTATTACTTTTCCTGGCAATTGTCTGTCTTTCCACATGTCTTGCATTGCCTCCAAACCGAGATATTTCCATGAGGATTCTATTACGATGTCCGCATGGGTCATATCTACTATGGTTTGCAGTTGTTTCACGGCTTCTGGGTCAAAACAAGTTCCATATTTGTCTTGCCACGCTTTCCTTTCATACAGTAATTGTCTTTGATGGTGTTCTGTGTTCAAAACACCATCAAAATCGAGAAATATAATCTTAGAATGATTCATCTATTTATTGTTGAAAATATCATCGAGATGCTCCTTCATATCATCTAAAATGGCATGATAATACTCCCACTTCTCGGCATCTGTGATGCCTCTATCTCCATCCTTGGTTGCTGTAGGATGGTAAGTCTTGTAAGCAAGGCTGACGCCTTCAATGTCGAGTTTTGCCACTGCATTGACATCATTTCCTGCCAAAGGAATTGGCGAACCCTTTACGTTGAAGTTCTCTTGGATGTAGCTGTAATAGGTGTTTTGGCCAGGACCAGTCAAGAAGATGAGAACATCAGGCTTCAATATCTCTATCTCCTGAGGGATGACATGGAAGTATTCTATCTCCAAATCATGAATGCCAGAATCAACACCCTTGCGTCCACCTACAGACAACTTTGAAATGTTGTTCCAAAGGTATGCTACTTTCTTGTCGGAATACTGTTCGCCGAGAACGAAGTCTTTGATACCCGACATGATACCATTGAATCCCATGCTGAAGAACTTATTCTTAGCCAAGTGATTGTCAGAATCAGTAAGGAAATATTGCCCTTTATAATTGTCAGAATAGAAACGTTGGTATAGTTCTACGAAATCGTCCGACTGTATTTGAGTTCCATCATCCGATACAGGTATGGGCCAATTGAGGGCTTCTTGTCCGAATACCATAACTTTCAAGTCGGCATCAGTCCACCAACTCTCGTCAACATAACCTCCTTGGTTGTTACGTTCCAATGCTACACCCAGCATAAAAGGTGATTGCACCTTGATGCCTTTAGCATCCAACTGCTGTTTCAATTCCTTCCACTTTGGCTCATATAAGTTAGCCAGTTGTTTTGTTAAATTGTTCATAATTAATATGTTTTATAATTAAACTTTTGGTTCGTACAAGTATAGAACCTCTACAACATTGTCTGTAGAGTTTTGGATAGACCACTGCAAACCAATATCTTCACCCATTTCGTCTAAATTTTCATTAAACGTATTCATGTAAGAATCTGCAAATTCACAATTCAGTTCGAAGCATAGACCATAATATATAGCTTTTGCGTTAGAATCAATTGTGACTTTCTTCCCGATTTCAGTAGAGACAGCTCTCACAAGTGGATATGGAACGCTGTATTCTCTGAAATCTTGTATGAAGAAAGTTATCCTACTTGGATTCACCAAGTGATGATGTATAAAATTAAGAAGTACTCCTACAGATTCCTTGTCTGTCATGATATAATTGTCCCATAGTTTCTGTAAATGCTTGTAATTGGCACATGGATGCAAATCTATCACAAAGCAAGTCTTGGGATGCTTCATTTTTGCAACTATCGCATTTATTTCATTGAGATAAGCTTCTGCGTCATCAGTCAGAATTACAACCCAATCTGTTCTTGAATCCATGGTTTCTAATGGTATTGTTTTCCAGTTTTCTGAATTGACAGTATTAGCCTGGTCACCGAACTTGAAGATAACTTCTTTTCGGGTATAGTCATCTGTAGAGTATAAAGCGTACAGGAATTTCCAAACAAGGTTTTCTTCTGAAACACGTAGCTCCAGGGATTCGGAATCACCTCCCATTTTTCTGACAAGTTCTTTTACAGGCTTCAGGCTACCTTCCAATATAGTAAAATAGATATACCATTCTCCTTCTATACATGAGAAGTTGATATACGTGGTAATCCCATCGTAGCTAACTTGATATCCGTAATTGTCCACGTAGGGTATTCTGCCATCGAAGTTTGCTTTAATCTCCGAATTGATCTCATCGATGAATTTCTTTCGGCAAGAACGCTCGTATTCTTCCAAAATCTCATTTTTGGCATTACTGATATCTGATATGGCTTCTCTTAGTGTACAGCATAGGTCATCCAATGCAGAGCATTTAGCTCTGACAGACAGTCCTTCTAAGTTTTTGAGCTCTTTGTTAATATCAAATCTTTCCATAATCTAGATTTTGTTAGTCGTTTTCATATAACTCCCACAAGTCACTTACCCAACCTTTCATGGTCTGTCGTAGGGATTGTGGTTCCAATACCTCTATCATATTTCCAAAATGTAACAGTTCCATGATGAAATCATAGGTAGGTCGCAATGTCAGTTCGAAGTCTGCGTAGTCCTTGCAGGTGAATATCTCTTTCTGCGTAGGATGCAATGGTAGAGAACGAAGATAATGCTGATGTTGCTTGTTGGCCCGAACCACAATGCGTTGCATAGGAATGGTCTCGTCTGTTACTATTCCATAGAATGAGGAAAAATAGGTGTTTGCATCAAAATTCTTGGGCATCGTGAAATGCTCTTGGGTTTCCTCAAAATTTTCCAAACGGTCTAGCCCATAGATACGCAGATTGTTATCAACGAGATTCTTCGCCAATAAATACCATCTTTTTTGGAACATCTTTAGGCAGTAAGGTTCTACAGAAAACGTATGAGAGGAGCCATGTATAAAACTCTTGTACGTCAACGTTACCACTTTATTACTCTTCATCGCCTCTATGATGTCTGTCAAGTAGTTACGGTTGGATGGTATTTCTTCAACAAGAATTCTGTCTTTCAACTGAGTGCTTTGCGACAGGGTATTTGCTGTAGAATATGTATCAAGTAGCCAACGGATGAGCCCACCTTTACTCAAACATTCTGGATTGGAGATGTAATACCGGTAACCGCCTTTTAACCGGCATTCTATGTTCACGCCGAGTATCATCAGAATATTTCCTTTCCATCGGTCGAAGGTTTGCCGTGGCAAAGGCTCTCCATTGCTGATGTTCTCGTCATGTATCCACTTGTCGTTGAGTTCTTTCAGCGACAACCCTCTATCTCCTTTGTTATAGAGTGTTCTTACTATCCAAATATATTTCTCCAATGCAGTCATATTTTGAATCTTTTTATATGGAAAACGTTCTATACTCTTCAATATTGTGTTTGAAGTCATTTTTTTTGAGGGTTTCTTCACGCTGGTAGGGCAAGTAGCCCCAAAATGATGTATGCCACAAGCAGCAAGCTGCGATTTCAGCATGGCTTGCCTTCACATCTTTGTCCAATACAAGTTCTTTTGCCAAACTATCCTCCCAATCATCACCTTCTAAAGGATAAGCGTTCAGTTTATGCTTGCCCAAGGATATTCGAACTTTTTTGTTTTCTATAAGCTCCCGGTTGGTTGGCGTAAGACTGCGAAGATAATCGAAATGCTGCTTATAAGGCACCAAATCTCCTGGCGCATAATCGCATGTATAATGCCTTATAAGGTATGGTGCAATTTCGTCAAACGAAAGCGAGTCTAGTAATTCTTTTAATGTCATAATACAATTATTTTTTATTTCGGCTGCAAAATTACGGCTAAGGTGTCTCAATTTATATGACATGTTTAATAAATGAGTGATTTCGAAGCAGATTTTCCAAATTAGGACAAGAATCTTGGAGAGTAACCCAAAAGGTTTTGAGTTACTCAAAACATACCTTGCTGTGACTTTATGGACACAATGTTTTGGGAAGAATGTATGACATCAATGCATATATGTTTACACATTTTTTTGTATGGATACTTCTTGATCAAATTGCAACTGTACTTCCATACGACAGTGAATCTGTACGTCAATAAGTCAATACGACCACAAATAACCGAAGCGTCAAAGATGCGACCATTCTTAGCTAAAAGTATTTGTTCCTCCGTAGAGTTGCAGGACAATGGCTGTCAATAAATTCACCTCCTTGGCTTCCTTGCTCTTGCCTATGGCTCTGTTGCCCTTGGCATCCCAGATAGCCTTGGTAACGCTCTGCTTGCAACTGAACTGTGCGATAGTTCCGTTGATTGTCACTCGTCCCATGATAGGGACATTTCCGTTTCTCTCCTTGCTTCCATTTACATAGAAGACTGTCTTGAAAGTGCATCTCATAATTCTTACTTTTTTGTTCGGTGCAAAATTAAACTATGAGAGTTGCATGGCAAAACCAAAACCTACGCAGAATGGAGAAGATTGAACCGCCACCGTTAAAAATGCTTATTAGGGCGTTTCTGCGAGGTAATGATTTGAAAGCGTTTCTGTTTCTCCAATCTGCTTTTTTCTCATTTCCTTGTCACTGACAACTAAAGCCAACGACTGCCACAACCACTTGAAACTCAAAACAAATGCTCTATTTTACTATTTTTTGCCTTTTTAGGCGTTCTTTTTGTTTAAAACTTCCAAATTATGCTATAATTGCTTTGCAAATCTGCAGTAGAGCTTCCTCCAAAGGGCTATATTCCTATTCCCTGGCATCCGCCAGCTCGTTATATCCCCAAACCATGATGAGGACAACGAAGCCTGCCAGCAGAGTCAAGAGATTCTGCGAATGACCGATGGACTCAGCCACATGCGTAAGAGCACGGGAGCCGGACAGCAGGAAATCTATCTTCATAGAGAAGAGCCAGCCCTGAATCTGTTCCCAGCCCTGACAAACCACAGCAGCAATCACGCCGACAGCCACACAGGCGGCCGTCCACAAATGCTCCAGTCTACGACGCTTAGCCAATGCCTTCTCCTGCTCAAGATCCGGCAAAGCCTGCATCACCCTGTCAGAGAATCCGTCATCAGGAATCCCTGCCATCCTATTATCAGCAAAGAAAGCCTGCAAGAACTGCTCGTCTGAGGCGTTCAGCGGCTCCATATCCTGACTTTTTATCTTATCATTTATCTTATCGGTCATAACCATTATGCTTTAAGTAACTTGCAAGTTTCTGTTTTCCACGAGAGAGATGCGACTTGATGGTACCTTGTGCCATTCCCGTCACGTCTGCAATCTTATCTATAGAGAGTCCATCCATCAGCTGCAGCGTGATGCATGTCCGTTCGTTATCGCTCAATATCTGTAAGGCTTTCATCAAATCCATCTTCAATCCGCTGTTTCCTCCCTGCGCATTCTGTCGGGAAACTGCCGGCGTATCAATGTCTTGCGTCTCCTTATGACTGCGGGTATAATCATACCATACATTATAGGCGATGCGATAAAGCCAAGTGGAGAAGTTGGCTGTACCCTTGAAGCTTGCCAGATGCGTATAAGCCTTCACAAAGGTATCCTGCGCCAAGTCGTCACTCAGCTGCGCATCCCCCAGCGTCTGCCGTAGGAAGAACCCACGAATGGGTGATTGATACTTCTTGACCAGCAGGTCGAACGACTTGCGGTCGTGAAGTATCACCACCTTCGTGACGAGAGAAATATCGGATAACTTTTCCACTATATATATTAACTAATAATTGTTGTTTGATTCTTACACCGGAGTACCATTATATCCTGTGCCCTGATTGCCATGACGGTTTTTCCACCAGTCCTTGATGGCAGGAAGCGAGCCTATCAGGGTCTGTCCCAATCCATAGATGCCTATCAAGGCTCCGATACCAGCCAGGAAGGAAACATACCAGCATGAGAACATGGCGAACAAGCCAGCTCCCAAAAAGGCATTTCTCAATCCCCGCTTCACCAGATATTCATCACTCTGCTTGTCTATCGGACGGTCGCTTTCCGGAACATTGATGCCCTTCTCCATCGCCATCTCCGCCAACTTCATCCGGTCGTTGTGGCGGCGAATCAGATATCTGATAATCAGAAACACGATGATCAGCGGAGCAAAGACAAACAGCAGACCGAAGATGATACAGAAGATGATGATAACAAACAACGCCCCGCCACCAAATAGCGAACCGATGAAATCGAAAGGATCATCATAGTTCTCCAGACTGTATTTGGAATGATAATCACGGGCATTATCATTGCTGTCATCGTAAACATTATAATCAGCCGTATCCGTATCGGTCGTATCAGAATACGCCTCCAATCCTTCATCCGTTTTATCAGCCGATGCAGGAGTCTTCTTGTCCACCTGCTGTGTGGAAGGTTGATAACGGTGTTTGGGAGCTGAAGATGCCAAAGATAGCTGTGTAGCTCCGATGCTCATGATGAGCGCCAATGTCAATAACGCTTTCTTCATATCTATCAATATTTTTATTGTTTTACCTTGTTATTTATTAAATTTTCTGTCTCTTAGACGCATCCGTTGCCAATTTAGTTGCAAAGAAACGAAAAATTTCTTATTTTTGCAAACAAATTAAAGAATATACGCATAAAATGAAGACATTACCAGAAGATTTCATCAAATATACACAAGAGTTGATGGGCGAAGAATTGTTCCTGCAGCTGAAGCAGGGCATCACCGAGGGAGAAGCTCCTACCAGCATCCGTCTCAATCCTTTCAAGTGCAAGGAGGGAGAAGATGCGCCGGGCGAACCGATTCCATGGTGTCCTTCTACCGGACGGTATTTATCCTCACGTCCCAACTTCACCTTTGACCCTTGGCTCCATGCCGGAAAGTATTATGTGCAGGAAGCTTCATCCATGTTTGTGGACCTGGTGATCCGCCAGCTCGTTCACGAACCCGTGATGATGCTCGATCTCTGTGCTGCTCCAGGCGGAAAGTCAACTGCTCTTCGTGCTGCATTGCCTGAAGGAAGTCTGCTCTTCAGCAACGAACCGATGCGCACCCGCTCGCAGATTCTTGCCGAGAACATCCAGAAGTTCGGTCATCCCGACATGATTGTCACCAACAATTACCCACGTGATTACAAGAAGTCGAAGCTTCAGTTTGACGTCATCCTCACAGATGTGCCGTGTTCGGGCGAAGGTATGTTCCGCAAGGACGATGGTGCCATCGAAGAATGGAGTCTGCAGAATGTGGACAACTGCTGGCATCTGCAACGTGAAATCGTGAGCGATATCTGGAACTGTCTGAAACCGGGCGGTATCCTCATCTACTCCACCTGTACCTTCAATGCCCACGAAGACGAGGAGAACATCGCCTGGATTTGTGAGGAACTGGGTGCAGAGCCAATTGCCTTAACCGGCATTGATGAGAGCTGGAACATCACCGGCAATCTCATCGGTACAGAAATCCCAGTCTATCGTTTCCTCCCTGGCAAGACCCGTGGAGAAGGCATCTTCCTCGCAGCACTCAGAAAAGAGGGTGAAGCGGAAATGGAGAAAGAAGACAAAAAGAAGAAGAAAGACAAGAACAAGGAGAAAGGAAAAAACAGAGGAAACAAGGGAAAGAGTCAGCTGGTTCCTACAGACTGGCTGAAGTCTTCCGACTATGAAACGATAGCCGAAGAGGACAACTTCTATGCCATCCCAAGCCGATGGAAAGCCATCTATGAGGAGGCAGCCAGGAATCTGAAGGTAATACATGCCGGCGTGAAACTGGGAACGAGCAAGGGGAAAGACATCATTCCCGACCAGAGTCTCGCCCTCTCCGTGATGCTCAACAAAGAGGTTTTTCCGCAAGTAGAACTGTCGTACGAAGATGCCATCCGCTACCTGCGCAAGGAGGCAGTCAATCTCCCTGCAGAAACCCCTAAGGGCTATGTGCTGGTTACGTACCGCCAAATGCCTCTGGGATGGGAAAAGAACATCGGAAATCGTGCCAACAACCTCTATCCACAAGAATGGAAGATCAAGAGTACCCATATTCCTGAAGAGCAATTAATAATCAACGATTTATAAACAACAATTAATAAGTATCAGATTATGCTCAGCATCATCGCCTGCATATCCAAAGCAAATAGAGCAATCGGCTATCAGAACCGGTTGCTCTATCATATTCAATCCGATATGACCCGCTTTCGCGAGTTAACTACCGGACATGTCATCATCATGGGCAGAAAGACCTATGAATCACTTCCTAACGGTGCACTCCCCCACCGCCGTAACATCGTAGTTTCCAGGAGCAGGAAAGAACTGCCGAACTGCGAGGTTTACGCATCTTTGGAGGAAGCGCTGGCTGCTGTCACAAATGAAAAAGGAAAAGAGAAAGCAGAAAGAAATAATACCGTCATAGATAAAGAATGCTTTATCATTGGCGGTGAGAGCATTTATTCCCAAGCCCTTCCACTTGCAGACAAGCTCTATCTCACTCTTGTAAACCAGGAACCGTCACATGCCGATACTTTCTTTCCAGCCATCAATCCAAAAGAATGGGAAGTAGCAGAAAAGGAAATGAGGAATGAAAACGACTTATCGTTCACATTCCTCACACTCTATAGAAAGCAATAAAAATTATTCTTCTTCTGTTGCCTCTTCCTCCACAACATCATCAAATCTCTGGATATCTGCCATAGAAAGCTGACGGTTGATAGCCGCATTGAATGAGATGATAGTCTCACTGCGAGACAAGCCCAGAGGCTGCAACTTATCATGAATGATTTCCAGGAGATGGTGGTTGTTGATGGCATAAATCTTGATAAACATATCAAAGCCACCTGTCGTATAATGACATTCTACCACCTCAGGAATCTTCTTGAGTTCTTCTACCACTTGGTCGAACTTCTCAGGTTCCTTCAGGTACAATCCCATGTAAGCACAGGTTTCATAACCAATCTTTTCCGGATCTATAATAAACTGCGAACCCTTGATAATGCCTAGGTTTGACAGTTTAGCTACACGCTGATGAATAGCTGCACCGCTCACATTGCAAGCGCGTGCTACTTCCAAAAATGGAATACGGGCATCTTGAGAAATCAACTTCAAAATCTGCCTGTCTAATGAATCTAATATTTGTTTTGCCATATCTTCTGTTAATTTGCTTGCAAAGATAGTACAAAATTTTAATAACAGCAACTTTTCTGAATAAAAAAATAATAAATTAATATTATTTTTCCTTTCAGGTCGCATTATTGACCTTTTTCAACAGCAGAATAGCTGATTTTGATGGCTTTTGCCTGTCTCAAAGCCTGCTTCACATCTGTGATGACTCCCATCTTGGTATCCTTATCTGCCTTGATGGAAACAGTCATCAACCGCTGGTCTTCTGCCGACATGCGCTTCTTCTCTGCTGCCATATAGTCCATCACCTCCGGGGCAGTAGCCAGCTTGTCATTCAGCTGAATCTGCGTTTCCTTGCCATATTTACCCTGCAAATCCTTGGTTGGTTTGCCGATATAGATATGGCTTACTGCCGACTTTTTGGTCAATCGGGTCAGATTCTTGCCCTGTGGCACTCTGCATTCCACCTTCAGGGTCACCTGACGCATGTGGGTAACAATCATGAAGAAGAAGAGTACGGAGAATATCAGGTCTGGCAGAGATGATGTATTCAGTTCAGGCACATCGTGCGATTTCTTGCAGAAACGAATCATGGTTTACCTCCTTTCTCCTCCTGCTCCTCAGCATGGGCGTCGATGCTCTTATCCTGTTGAGTCATAGCGTTGGCATACGACTCCGTGATACGCTGAGGACTGATTTTACGTATCTTTTCCTTCTGCTCATTGGTCAGCAGAGCATAGTTTCTATGATATTTCTTCTGAGCTGCTTCATTACGCAGCTGGTCATAAGCCTCCATCAGCTGGTTTTGCATCTGAAAATAGAGATTGTAATCTGCATCACGGTCGCTCTCGATAGAGATGAGATGCTTCTTCCCCAGGCGATGCACAAAGCGGACGGTTTCTTCCTTGAGCAGAGCCACCTTCATCGGCTTGTCGTTTACCAGCAAGGTATCGCCCGCAGTCAGATGAATGGCCATCAGGTTATTCTTGTCAACCACCGACTCCTGCCGTTCCTTTTTCTGAGGTTCCGGTGAAGGAAGTTGGCGCAATAATCCCTTATCCACATCCATCGATGTGGTGACAAGGAAGAATATCAGCAGCATAAACGAAATGTCGGCTGTGGAAGTGGTATTCAACCCCGGGGTTTCATGACTTTTCCTTCTTATCAGCATTTTGCTTTTGTCTTATAGAACCTAAAATCTTTATCAATTATCAGTCAATTACTTCTTCTTTCTGATATATCGGGTTCCGCCAAAGCAGACGGCACCGATGCCTGCCAGCAGCATCAGAAGCGATGTGACGACAAACATGTCAGAGAGTTTGAGCCAAATCCAGTCGGCATAGTTTTCACCATTGATGAGCATCGGGTCGGAACCTCCCAACAGGAAGGTAACAACCAGGATTGCCAGCAGGGAAAGCCATGTGATGCGGAAGATGCGGCGCACGGGCACTCCATTCACCACTGCCTCCGATTTCGTTGTGCGATAACCCTTAATCATCGAATAGACTGCCAAGCCCACTCCTCCAAGCAGAAATAGCCACATCAGGACGATGAGCACATCCGTAAACAGAGGCGCATTGAAGTCTGGGTTCTCTACGAAAGGCATATCATAGCCCACCAGAAAGAACAATCCGAATACTAGCACCGCCAAGCCTATCAAAAGATAGAAAATGCGCTGAGAGATATTCTCCGATGACTTGTTACTTTGAACTTTGAACATTTCTCTATTCGTTTATTTATTCTTGGCAATAATATCCATTAAAGTTACAGCCGATTCCTCCATCTGGCTAGTAAGATGCTCCACCTTCGAAAGGATGTAGTTATAGAAGACCATGAGAATCAAGGCTACGATGATACCGAAGATAGTAGTAATCAGCGCTACCTTCATACCCGATGCCACGATGGTAGGGCTGATGTCTCCCGCCTGCTGAATCTGATCGAACGCCATCACCATACCAATCACCGTTCCCAGGAATCCAAGAGATGGAGCCATGGCAATGAAGAGCTTGATCCAGGAGCATCCCTTCTCGAGATTAGCCGCCTGCACCGTGCCATAACCGCTCACGGAGCGCTCAATATCATCCAGCTTCTCATCAATATGCATCAATCCCTGAAAGCAGATAGAAGCCACAGGTCCACGGGTATTGCGACAGAGGTCCTTAGCCCCTTCCACATCTCCCGCAGTCACCTTCTGGTCAATGTCCTGCATCAACTTCTTGGCATTGATTTCAGAAAGACTGAGATAGATGATTCGCTCGATACAGAAAGCCAATCCCACGATGAGTGCGATGGCAACGAGCGACATAAAGCCAGCGTTACCCTCAATGAATTTCGTTTTAAGAGCTTGATGAAATCCCATGTTCTCCTCCTGTGCCATCATAGGCAGAGAACACATTGCTGTGAAAACTAATATTGCGAAACGCGCAATAGATGTATTTTTCTTCATAATCATATATACCTTATTATATATATAAAAGCGGAAAGAGGGGGATTCGAACCCCCGATTCCCTTTAGGGGAATACACGCTTTCCAGGCGTGAACCCTCAATCCGTAATCGTTTATTTTTCAACACTTTACAAAACAGCCCTTCCAGAACTGCACGCATTTTGCACGCAAGCCCCGTTTTTAACACTCGCAGATACGCAATCACGCTCCAGGAAAGCACCCTCACCAAGGAGGAGCCAGCGAGCGGAAACGCCATAATCACGAACCAGATAGGTGAGCCAGGACAGCTGGAACAAATCACGAGACGGATCCTTCTCGCAGCTGTTCATGTTCCACCGATTAATACCATAGCGGTCGGTGAAGGTTTTCTTTCCACGAATCACACGCTGCTCCTTCAGCAGACGAAGAGCCAGGAAGAACCGACAGGCGACCTTGACAGATTCAACACTTTGCATAACCCAAACATTTAATCATTCAAAAACATCACCCTCATCTTCATCGTCGCCATAGACATCACCAGCATAGATAGCCTTTTCTACTTTATCCCAAACCTCCTTCTTTTCGGGAAGTTCAGAACGAAGGACAGACAACGCATTATAGCGAGGGCTTACCAACGACGGATCACCATCCTGCCCTGTCGCAATAAGCGCAAGGCTATCAAGCTCCGCATCCTTATATTCACGAGCCATCTGCTTTTCAATCCACTTCTGGCGAATAGCCTCCTCGGAGTTCCTGGAGGTGCAAGACCAAAGCGAGGAAAAGACAAACAGCACAAATAAGACCTTTTTCATAATTTACCTTTTTTATTTAGCAGCTCAGCCTTTGCCAGCCTGTTCTCCAGGCGAACGAAAGGAGAGTCATAGCAACACCCATCAAACCGATGAGAAAGCCCCAACTTTACAACACGAACCTCATCATCATAGCGTTTCAATTTCCGATAAAGGACTGCAAGACGCTCTATAGAATAGAGGTAGGAATTTATACGGAGCAAAGGAGAAGCCTCCCCATAGGCAACGCATTGTTCATAAGCAGACACAGCAGCAGGAAAGTCCTTCATTTTTTCAAACGAAATACCTTTGTTTTGAAAACCCATCGCAACCGAGAACGCCTCATCAAATTTGCGATTTTCCTCACGAAGGCGAGCCAAACCTTCCTGCGCTTCCTTTATCATTTGGTCATAAAGAGCCATTTCTGCATCAAACAGCATAAGCAACTCATTTATTAGACAACACCTTCACAAGAGATAGAAGCTCGTCCACTTGCGCCTGTGCCTTTTCCGTTAAACGACGCTGAGCCGCAAGTTCGTCGAAGGCACGAAGAAGAGCATCTGAATTATTCACATTGTTCCCGACACCAGCAACAGCAGTTCCACCTCCTGCATTGGCGTCATTAGAGCCAGGAATGGATGAGCCACCATAGAAGAGAGACACATCGCAGCCTATGGCACGAGCGACGTCTTCAAGCAATCCACTCTTAACGTCAGCAGCCTTCAATTGAGAATGAAGACGCTGATCATTGTCATACCCTAATTTTGTAGCAAGCTCGGCAAGATTAACCCCCAAGCTGCGAAGTTTTTCTTTTACTGACTTTCCGTCCATAACCAACACTTTTGTTTGCATTAAGTTTTATTAACAAAGAAAACCAACATTTTTCTTGGTAATACCAATAGAATTGTTTATCTTTGCACCCGAAAAACGTTAGCAATAACGTTACAACGCACAAAAGTAAACAAAAAAGTTGAAATAACAAAATAAAAAGGAGAAAAAATGACAGAGATTGATTTGATGACTCCAATGGAGAGGAAGAGAAAGGAGCGCAACGAGGCAATCATCGCAGAGTTCAAGGAGCTCGCACCAAAGCTCACAGCGCAGGGAATGAAGCCATACCGCATACTGCGAGCATTGGCTGAGAAGCACGGAATCACCACCAGCGGTGTCCGTTTCATTCTGGTCGAGGCAGGCGTTTACGAGACTGCCGAGAAAGTAAGTAAATCACATTAACAAAAAAAGACAGGAGGCAAGACATGAAAAAGATTGAAAGAGGAATCATGTGGGCAGCAGCGATATCAGCCCTGGTTCTAGGAATCACGCAGACAGCGACCGCCATCATCCGAGGCGAATGGTTCATGGCTTTTGTTTTTGCGGTGTTCATCGCAATAAGCAAAGGGATGATGGAAGCCCTGGACGCTAAGAAGAGAAAGGAGGTATCCGATGACGGAGACGCAGCCTAACATCAACCCAGCAGGACGGTACACCATCGCCAAGACCTGCGAGATTCTGCAAATCAACCGCACCACCCTGCACCGCCACACCAAGAAGGGTCACATCAAGGTTTACTACCGCAAGAGTACGAACCGACCATTCTACAAGGGGCTGGACATTTTGAAATTTTGGCAGATTGCCATATAACATAAGTTTAACGTTTAGATTGAAGAAATTATGGGATTATTTAGTAACAACGAGACAGAAGAGAAGAACGAGTTCGGATTCATCGGAGCTTCAGAGTGGATAAACGAACAGGCTAAGACAGCAAAAGCCTTCAACGAGGAGGACGACAAGATGGCTGGGCAGGACAAGTCAAAGCAGGCTCGCCTCTTCATAGCCATCGAAGACGACGGCAAGACAGACAGCGTAGCGATGGCTATCAAGACGAACGACCCGAGACTTTTAACCAGAGCACTCTATAAGATAGGACAGAAGGACGAGACATTCGCCAAGTTCCTCAAGCTGGCAGCAGCAAAGCTCGGTTTCATGGAGAAATTGGAGCATGACAATGAGATGACAGCAGGCTCGAAAGAATTAATGAAACACTTGATAGAAATCATTTAATACAGCAACATGAGAATAGAATTCAAAACCATCACCATTAAGAACTTCAAGGGAGTTCTTGGCGAGAGAACAATCAACTTCAACCCAACGCTCACCCAGATCATGGGAGCGAACCACGCAGGCAAGACAACCATCGTGGATGCAGTACGCTGGGTATTGTTCGACAAGAACAGCGAAGGAATGCAGGTCTTCGGCATTGACCCGAAAGACGAGAACGGACAGGTTATCCACCACCTCGACAATACCGTAGTGCTGGAATTGACAGCAGACGGAAAAGACTACAAGCTCGAAAAGGTAAGAACAGAGACCTGGACGAAGCCACGCAAGCAGGAGGAGGCAGTGATGAAGGGACACACCACCAAGTTCTTTGTCAACGAAGACAAGTACACCGCAAAGGACTATGCGGCATTCATTGACAGCCTCTGCAAGGAGGAGCTTTTCAAGATGCTGACAATGCCTTCATACTTCCCGAACCTTCCAGCAGAGAGCCAGCGCAAGCTGCTGATTAAGATGGTCGGCAACACCAGCGACGAAGATATCGCAGGCGACAACGAGGACTTCAAGGCATTACTTACGACCCTGGCAGGAACGGACATTCAGAAGTATCGAGAGCAGCTCCGATACAAGATTTCCGAGCTGAAGAAGGAAATCGAGCAAATACCAAGCCGCATCAACGAGAACACAGAGGAGCTGAAGAAGCTGGAGAAAGACAAGCCGAACTTCGAGCTGACAAGAAAGAGAGTCAAGGAAATCGAGAAAGGCATCGAGAACATCGACAAGGAGCTCACTGACTTAAGCCGCACCGTAGATTCCGACTTCAACGAGCGCACAAAGGAGCGCACCGAGATAAACAAGCTCAAGCAGCGCATGCAGGATATCATACAGAGCTACCAGGATAAGAACACGGCAGAAGAGCGCAAGCACAAGAAAGCCATCGACGATGCAAAATACGAGCTCGAGGTGACAGACAGATCCATCCGCAACGCCAAGGCTGCGGTCGAGGATGCGGAAGCGCAGCTCAACAAGATAGCCATCGCAAGCGAAGACTTCAAGAGCCGCTGGAATAAGCTCGACCAAACCACATTTGCATGGGACGACAACCAGGAGGTCTGCCCTACCTGCCACCAACGCCTCCAACAGGAAGACATCGACCGCATGAAGGCAGAGATGGAGGGTAACTTCAACGACAACAAGAGCAAGCAGTTCGATGCAATGTACGAAGAGGCAGCCCGAATTAAAAAGCGCAAAGCTGACGCAGAGGCAACCATCAAGACCGCCAAGGACAACCAGGTAAAGCTGAATCAGCAGCGCACGGAGCAGGAAGAAGCCCTGAAGAAGGCGCAGGAAGCTCAGCCGAACCTCGTCTATCACACGGACGATGAGGAATACCAGCAGCTGCAGATGGACGTGAACACAAGAACAGCAGCCCTTGAAGCAAGAACCGCTGAAGAGACAAGCGATACCAGAGTGCAGCAGGAAGCCAACCTCAAACAACGCAAGGCTGAGCAGAACCGACTCCGAGACGAGCTCCGAGATGAGCTGGCGAAGGAACAGCGCATCACCGACAAGCAGAACCGCATCAAGGAGCTGGAGGACAGACAGAAGAACTTGAACCAGCAGCTAACAGACCTGGAGAAGCAGGACTACACAGCCGAGCAGTTCACCATCGCCAAGATTACAGACCTGCAGACAAAGGTCAACAAGCTCTTCACGAACGTTCAATTCCAGATGTTCGAGCCATTCATTACAACGGAGGGAATCAAGACGACATGCGAATGCACCATGCACGGCACGCCTTACAGAGACCTCTCGACCAGCGAGAAGATAAATGCAGGAATCGACATCATCAACGCAGCCTGCCGATTCAACGACATCTACGCACCTTTGCTCATTGACAACGCAGAGAGCATCACGGACATCTTGCCGACAAGAAGCCAGAAGATTATCCTCATCGTTTCACGAGACAAGGAGCTAACGATAATTCAGTAACAATTTTAAAAAAAGTGATTATGACACAAACACCTCAACAGGGAGGACAGCAGCCGCAGACGCAGCTCACCTCACAGAACGCAACCGCTTTAAAGCGCATGCAGGAAGAGACAACGCAACAGATTATGGAAAGAGTAACAGGCTGGCAAGAGACAGGCGAGGTCGTCCTGCCAAAGGGCTACCACGTAGGCAACGCCATCAAACTAGCCTGGCTTTACCTTCAGACGGTAGAGAACCTGCAACACCAGAAGGCAATCGACTACTGCACAAAGGACAGCATTTGCAACGCCCTCTTGAACATGGTCATCAACGGAGAATACCCACAGAAGCATTGCTACTTCATCATGTACGGCAACCGCCTCGAATGGCAGGAGCGATACCTGGGTAAGCTCATGCGAGCAAAGCGAGACACAGAAATCGGGAAGGTCAACGCCCAGGTCATCTACGAAGGAGACGAGTTCGTCTACACCATCGACGAGAACGGAGAGAAGCAGCTGGTCAAGCATGTGCCGAACCTTGCCAACATCGACAACACCAAGATTCTCGCAGCCTACGCAGTGGTCATCAACAAGGACGGCACACGCCACATCGAGGTGATGACAAGAACGCAGATTCAGAAGGCATGGGAACAGGGAGCCATGAAGGGCAAGAGCGGAGCACATACCAACTTCACCGACCAGATGTGCATGAAGACCGTCATCCAGCGAGCCTGCAAGATTGCCCTCGACAGCACCGCTGACCCAGGCGATGACGACGACCAAAACCACTACGACGAAGCGACAGCAGAGCGAGAGGCTGCACAAGGCAGACAGGCTATCGATGCAGAAGCGGTGGAGGTCAAGGACGAACAGGTAGCCGCACCAGCTCCGAAGGGACTCGAAGCTAACGCAAGCTACATCGACATGAGCAATACACAGCAGCCAGCAGCAGAACCTGCTCCTGCTGCCAACGCAAACGCAGGGACAGGAGCCAGCAGAGCCTGCCCATTGCCATAAACATAGGAGGGAAGAGCGATGAAGATGACAATCCTCGGAAGCAGCAGCAAGGGAAACTGCTACGTCTTGCAGAACGACAGCGAAGCCCTGATCATCGAGGCAGGCATGAGCCTCGCAGAGGTCAAGAAGGCACTCGGATGGGACATCGCAAAGGTGAAAGTTTGCATAATCTCACACCAGCACAACGACCACGCAGGACACGCAGCCGAATACGAGAAGGCAGGAATACCGCTGCTGGCTCTCCCCTCCGTTATTGAAGCCAAGAACCTGGAAGCAACCACAACCACCGCCATCAAGGATGGGTGCGGTTACATTTACGGAGGCTTTAGAATTTTGCCATTCAAGGTGAAGCACGACGTACCATGCGTAGGATACCTCATCGAGCACCAGGAGACAGGACGCATCCTGTTCTTCACGGACACCTACGCAATGCCTTACGATTTCCCGAACATCACCCACTTCATGGCAGAAGCTAACTACAGCGACGAGATTCTCGACCACAACGTCCTCGAAGGCTACATACCAGCAGCACTCCGAAGAAGAGTTATCACCAGCCACATGAGCATCGACAACACCATAGGAATCTTGAAGCGACACGACCTCACCAAAACGAAGGACATCCTCCTAATCCACCTTTCAGATGGAAACAGCAACGAGAAGGAGTTCATCACCAAGGTGCGGAGAGCGACAGGTAAGACAACGAGAGCTGCCAGCCCAGGAATGGAGCTGGACTTCGATAAAGGATTTATTGACATTTAAATTTTACAACATGGCAGAAAAAAAGAAGAAGAAATCAAAATCGTAGAGCCAGGACGAGAGAACGACAAGCTCACGAAAATGGCAGAAGGCGTCTACAAGACAGTCAACGAATACCACGATAAGAACGAGCTGCACTGCTTAGTTCTCATGGCAGACAAGACAGGAGGCGCATCCTTCATCATCGGAGACGAAAAGATGATAGCCAAAGAGTTCAAGGAGCTCACAGGATATCACGAAGCATTCAAAAAAGTTTTAAACTTGATAAAGAAGTAACAACATGGAAAAAGAAGTAATTCAAGTAGAGATCCCAGCAGGCAAGAAAGCCGCATGGGTGGATGGTTTCCTCAAGCTCGTAGATGCAGAAGAGGAACAGAAGAAGGACGAACGTCCTATCACGGAGAGAGTGAAGACATTCGAGGATGCCTGCAAGGAGCTGGGCGAAGACCACAAGCTGGTACAGCAGTTCAAGGCAATCCAGGAAGCCATAGCAGAAGACAAGGAAGCCACGGCATACTTCAAGCTGGGCATCATTACTGCAGCACTCAACGAGGGATGGGAGCCAGACTTCACCAACGATGACGAATACAGATACTACCCTTACCTTTGCCTCTGGACGAAAGAAGAGCTGGAGGACAAGGACGAAGCATGGAAGGACGACCATAACCTCCAGCTGTGGCTTGGTGGCGGCACCTCGAGCATCGGTGCGCTTTGCGGTCTCGCTGCTGCGAACTCGAACTTCGCCTGGTCGGCTGCGACTGCGTACTTCTCGGCTCGGCTTGCACACAAGACAGAGAAGCTGGCAATTTACAGCGGAAAGCAATTCACGGAGTTATGGACAAATTACGCAACAGGAAAGGAGGCAACATCATGGAGAAATATCTAGGACTTGAATACGAAGACCTTGCAGAGCGTGAGCAATTCATCAAGGACAACGCAGACAGCATCGAGAACATGGGCTACACAAAGCCTATTCCAAGCGATCAGATAGAGAAATTGAAGGAAACCCTGGCAGATGCCAGCATCAAGAAGCTGGAGCAGGAAGAGGCGAAGAAGGCAGCCGTCCAGATGTACAACGAGGAAATCAAGGGCTACAAGCTCACCATCAAGGACGCAGCCGACAAGCTCAAGAGCAAATCGACATACGTAAAGGAGCCTTGCTACAAGATCATCGACCAGCAGACAAGACAGGTCGGCTACTACACCAAGGAGGGTACGCTGGTCTACCAGCGAGCAGCACGCCACGATGAGCTGCAGCCTAACATTTTCAAGTTCAATCCTGCCAAGACAGGAACCGACGACAAGTAACATAAGTTTCACATAAAAAGAATTTAAAAATGACAAAAGAAGAGCAAAACGCAGCAACCAAGGCTGCAATCGAGAGAATCCAAGAATTGAACGAAAGTAATGGAGGATACTGCATCCGATTCGGAGAAGCCCTCCCACTTAAGGAGCCAAAGTACGTATCCATCCACGGTACCATCGACGCACCAGCACGCTGGGTAGAGAAGCGCAAGGACGACATCGTGTCGGCAGACGCACACGTCCTGGTGGACAGAGACCGAATGACCATCACGCTGAACACCGACGAGAACAGCGCATACATGGATCAGATTGTCGGCACGCTGACCCTCTCCACAGAGATGCAGGAGTTCGGCATCAACACAGGAGAGTACATGAGCTGCTTCGACATGGCAGACCGCATCAAGCAGCTCCGCACCTACTTCGAGACACAGCAGGAAGCCATGAAGCTGGTAACAGAGCTCCGCAGCTTCAAGGCTAAGATTGATAAGGAGCTGGAGCTGAGCGACGACAAGCGAGGCAACCAGACGATCATGCGAGCACAGACGGTAGAAAGCAACCTGCCAAAGAGCTTCAAGGTCAACATGCCAATCTTCAAGGGAACCGAGAAGCGCACATTCGAGGTCGAGGTGGAGATTAACCCGAACGACCTCTCCTGCACTTTGGTCAGCCCAGACGCACACGACATCGTAGTGCAGGAGCGAGACAGCCAGATGGACGGAGTACTTGTACGAATTGCAGAGGCTGCACCGAACATAGTGATTATCGAGCAATAACAACAACCACCGAGGGAGCCGCCACAGAGCGACTCCCGAAAGTGATTACAATAAAATCAGAAACATGAGCAGGAATACAGACAAGAGTTCTATCGTCATCAACACGAAAGACGCAGAGAACATGCTGCAGGACTTCACGAAGGAAGAGGCTGGGGAGATTTTCATGGCTTTGCTCGCCTACGCCAACAGAGGCGAAGAGTTCAAAACCGACGACAGGTCGATGCGTACCCTGTTCAGAACGCTACAAGCCAACATCGACAGGAACAACGAGAAGTACGAAGAGAAATGCGAGCGCAACCGACAGATTGCCATGGAGCGAGAAAAGAAGAGAAAGGAGGCACGAGAAAAGGATAAAAAAGAAGAGCACGAACGTACACGAACGTGCACGAACGTGAACGAGCGTGAACGAACGTCACCTATAGGGATAGAGATAGGGAATGAGATAGGGATAGAGAATGAGATAAACAATAAAGAGTTTAATAATATTAAAGAGGCTAAAGCCTCTACGTCAGAAACAAGTTCTGACGCTGCAGCAGAGCCGCAGGCACAGGCGAAGAACGAAGAAAGTCAAGCCAAGAAACAAGACAAGATAGACTTCGAGAAGGTGCGCCAGCAGTTCAACAGACTCATGCAAGACAAGGCAATCCCGAAGCTCAAAGGAAAAATCGCAGGACAGCGCAAGGCATTCTTTGAAGCACGAGTTCGAGAATACGGCATTACGTCTGCATACCGAGTGATGATTAAGGCAGCAGAGAGCGGATTCCTCAACGGAGGAGGAAGAAACGGATGGCTCGCCAATTTTGAATGGATATTCAGACCAAACAATTTTCCGAAGGTGCTCGATGGCTACTACGACAATCCGCAGCCACAGGTACCAACGGCAACAGCAACAATAGGAGGTTACAACAATGGGACAGAAACACCAGCCGCAAGCGGTCGGACAATTAATCGCAACGAACAGAGGGCGACAGAACAGCGTGAGCGCATCCAGGGCTACGCAGGTGTCGCAAGCAAATGGAGGCAAATTGCTGACAGCGACGCTGCAACGATGGGAAACGAGGGATGACCTCCTGCAGACTTTCTGCATCGACAAGCAGATAGAGCTGACGAACATACCCGAGAGGTGCTTTTTTCAGAACGCACCGACGCTCTGGACGGTCAACCTAGCATACGGATTCGGAACAGCGCAGGAATGGCTGGCATACCAGATAACCGACCTTTCGGAATTCAGCGGAGCAAAGGACAAAATCACGGACAGGCAGCTCGACCAGATCATCCAGCTCATAACCGACGATTACGGATTTCTGAACATGGCAGAGATAATGCTTTTCTGCCGCAGATTCAAGAAAGGCAGCTACGACAAATTCTACGGAAGCGTTGACCCCATCGCAATCATGCAAGGGTTGAACGTGTTCTGCAGGGAGCGCAACGAGGCATACGCCAAGAGAGACCGCTGGCTGCAGGAGGTTAAGGATTGGGACGACAGATGGAATCCCAACAACATGACTCACGAGGAGGCAATCATCATAAACCAGATGCAAGCCGAATACGCAATGAACACAAAAGAGCAGGACATGCTCACAGAACAAAAATACAAACAAGTTTAACAAGAAACAGAAATGGCAAGTTACAAGAACTTAGAGCGCATCCACGAGATCGCAGAGAGCCTCCCAAAGATGGAGGACGCAAGAAAGTTATTAGCAGATTTTGGCAGCGAGGTGGAAGTCATCGTCCACAAGCCGAAGAAGGAGGAGCCAGGGCGCACCGTACAGGGAACGAGCATCATCCTGCCAAAGGAAGTGAAAATGAACATTTTGAATGTTCTCAATTTGGAAATTAACAAGCAGAAGGAGGAGCTGAAAGGACTATGATGAAAATTTGGAACCCAGTGGAGGCATATCGCAAGGCGAGCCAGCACAACAAGAACGAACAGATCCGCAACGAGGCGAAGGTCAAGATTTGCATCGGTGACTACACCGACAGCAAGGGTGTAACATACACGGCATTGATGATTGACGGAATCCCAATCCAACGCATTACAGCAGACAACATCGTCGAGAGCGAGCTGCTGCTGGACAGCGTCCGCAAGGAGTACTTCAACAAGCGAGCAATCGCAGGATAGAAAGGAGGCGAGCGTGAATAATCAACAATTTTTCGAGAAGGTCGCCCAGATGCGCAAGCAACAGAAGACCTACCAGGAAGCAAGACCAAGCTCGCAGGAAAGCAGGGACGCTCTCATAGCTAGCAAGCGGTTGGAGACCGAAATAGACCAGGAGATAGCGAGAGTGCAGGCAATCCTTGCCAAGAAAGACATCTTCCTGGTTCAGTACAAGGACGTGGACGGAAGCATCGCAAGCAGCCTGGTAGAAGGCTTCGACATGGAGACCCAATACCGACAGGGCTACATTGTCGCCAACATCACCAAGAGAACCGTAACATACAACGGCAAGGATTGGGAGGCGATGACGCTAAAGCCAGGAAGCAGCATGCCAACCACTATGCAGGCGAAAGGAGGTGCAGCATGAGCAAGGCAGAGCAATACGTCCAGAAGCTGAAGGAATGCCAGGACTTAGAAGGAAATGGCATAGATGAGGAAGAAGCTCACTGCGATGCAGACAGAATCCTCCTGGACATCATCCGAAACGAGCTCGGAGAAGAGTATAAGCAAGTGATTGAAGAATACGAAAAGGTACCGAAATGGTACGCATAACCCATAAAACAAGAACAACATGGCAAAAACAAAAATGAAGAATCCGCAAGAGATTATCAGCACCAAGAAACTCCGCAACAAGGCAGCCAACGTTACAACCAAGGACGGGGAGGCTTTCGTATGCGTGACGAAGACAAAGGACGAAAAGGTAGGGCTTTCATGGAAGGGAACGAAGCAAGACTTGCTCAACCTCCTCTTCACAGCCTGCCGCAACGACAAGCAGATGGCAGCACTCATCTGCAGAGCCGCAAAAGACCACATCGACTACTGCAAGGGCACGCACCAGGACTGGGTCAACTTGACAGCAGACATCGTTCAGCTCGACCAAGAGCTCGACACCAACCAGCATCAGGAAGGAGGTAACGCATGAACGAAGAAGAGCACAGAGAAAAAATGATTGACCGCCAATGGGGACTTCTTGCTGCAATCGCCCAGGGCTACTGCCAGAACCCAGAGTTTGCATGCACAGCCTACCAGCCATTGGCAGACATGATTGTCCGAACAGCGAATGCGGTCAAAGAGAGAATCCTGCATGATCCCCGAATCAAAGCAACAGAAGCTATCGAGATAGGCGATGTCATCGAAAGCAAAACGAAGATGATAACCGTAGAAAATATTCGCCATTTCAATCATGGTACGAATGTTTTCGATGGAAACACCATCGATGAGCCGAAGGAATACTGCTGCATTGATGCCCTGGAGGTTGAATACATCAACGGAAGGAAGGTGCCATGATTGAGCCAAAGAAGATACGCAAGGGCGATGTTGTGGCAACCAAGCACCAGAGCATCATCGTAGAGAGAATAGAAGGCGAAGGCGAAAACCTCGCCTTCTACGGCAAGATTTGCAACAAATTCGGATGCCCAAGTGGAAAGACAAGCATCCACCGACACATCTACGCCTCCGTAATTTACAGAGTTACACGAGGAGCGAATGTCATAATGAGACAAAACGATTAAAATATGAAAAAAATCATGTTCAACGACAAATACGGTCTGACAAAGGCAGTATTAGAAGGGCGCAAGACGCAGACAAGAAGAATCGGCTACCATGGAACGTTTAAGCGTTACTGCAACTGCGGATTCTGCTTGGAAGGAGCGGACAAAAACAAGCTCTTCATCAATGACGGCAACGAGGTGGTAGCCAAATCCAAGTTCAAGCTAGGAGAAGAGGTGGCGATTGCCCAGAGATACATAGACCTGGCAGAGGACGATGAGTTCTACCGCCTTTGTGGAATTCACGGAATGCCGCTGGAGCTCATCAAATACGAGAAAGGCTGCGACAACAAAATGTTTGTTAAGGCAGACCTCATGCCGCACCGCATCCGCATCACGTACATTCGTGTTGAACTTTTGCAGAACATCTGCGAAGAAGACTGCCTGGCAGAAGGTATCGTGGATTTTGAGAGCAGAATAAACAAGGCGCATTTTTACAGCATTACAGATGAATCTGCCACCTACGAGACAGCCAAAAAGCCATACTCCCTGCTCATTGACAAAATCGCGGGAAAAGGCACATGGGACAGAAACCCACTCGTTTTTGTTTACGAGTTCGAACTTATCAAATAGCAGAGCCATGGAGGAAACAAAATACAAGCTCCAGCAAGCCGCAAGCGGAATGCAGGACACCCAGGGCAGCACCTGGATCAACGCCTGGAACCAATACGGAGCAGCATCCCTGTCCGAGGTATCAGGAAGAAAATAAATTTAAAACACTTAACAAAACAAGAAATTATGGGAAAGAACAAAAAGCGCAACAGATGGAACAGCCAGCCACGCAAACAGGAGAATCCGCTGGCACAGCAGCAGAAAATGGTAGCACGAAAAGCGGTGCGTGATTATTGGGCGAACAACCTCACGCCAGACGAACAGCAGATATTCAACACCCCGATAGCGGTGGCACAGCAGGCAGGAGTCATGCAGCGACTCGGATATCTTACAGCCGCATTCCTTCACATTCACAGCGTACAGAGCCTCCTGTTCGGAGAGATGCAGAACATCGTCGAGGATTGGGGATTGCTCATCAAGGGAGTGCAGCCCGTCATCAATTCCCTGCTGAACAGCGAGGACAAATTCTTCAACGTCATGCACGACCTTGTGAAGAGCCAGAGCACAGGCATCAAGGAGACCTACACCCAGGACGTGGACGCATTGTTCGACAGAATCACCCGATGGGAAGGAATCCCAAAGGTCTGGAAGCCTGGTGACGAACAGAAGCTGGAGGGCAGAGCGAGAATGGACGACATCATCGGCAGCTTGAAGCAGGGAGTCTTGAAGCTGAAGGAGCAAGACATGGAGCCAGAGCCAAAGGAGGAAGCGAGAATCTTCTACGCCATCGCAGAGATGAACGAGGATGAGACAAGCACCATCATCGAGCAGGATATCGCCAACAAGGGAATGGCTGCCATCAAAGCCAGGAACCTCGCCAAGAAGAACCCCGACAAGATGTACATCCTTTTCGAGCAGCGCATGCAGGTTCAAGAGACATGCCACATGACACCATTCAAGGCAGTACAGAAGCCAGCCGACCAAGACGAGGTGGTGAACGTAAAGATTGAACCAATGAAAAAAGGCAAGAAGCCGAAGGAGTAACATGAGCAACATAGACGAATTCATAAAATGGCTGGAACAGCCGCACAAGCAAGAATGGAGACCGAAGGTAGTACACCTTCAAGCCGTCACGAACAGGAAGACAGGCAAGGTCTGCGATATTGCCGTGTCACACGACGTTCCTCCAATGAGAGAAAGAAAATGGAAATTCCAAGGCATGTACCCAGAGAGCGAATACAGCTACGAGCGCATGCAAACAGACATCAGACACATAACAACGCCAATGAGTGGAACAGGACATAGACTGCAGAGCACACCATGCGCACATTGCGGTCACGCTTACGAGAGTATAAACACTTGGGTCTGCGGCAAGACAGGGAAGCCGATATTCAACGGCAACACCCCATGCGATGACCTCACGGACAAAAGACAGGAGCTGAAATGGAAAAAAGAAGAGACAAAGAGTACATAATCGAGGTGACAGCTGACAAGGAACAGCAACAACAAGCTATCCTCCGTATTGCAATAGCAACAGGCATCGAAACCGAACGAATCGAAAATTGCATAGCCAAGCTGGAGAGCTGCCGAATCCTAACGGAAGAGCGCAGTATTTACGTGGATACCAGAGGACGCATTCAAGAAGATATCCGAGATTACTACTGCCCAGAGAAGCTGGAGGATAAAGGATACTACTACTGCACAACCGACATCGAGCAGGAGATCCTGGAGGAGAAGCTACAGAATAAGCTCCGTCGCTTCCATGCCGGCAGGAAGCATCTGCCAAGAACGGCTCCAAAGGCAAAGCCATGGAGCTGGAACCGAATAAGGAGCCGCCCGAACACCAAGCACGGCTACCATTAGCCGATACCTCCACCACCTCCTCCGAAATGAGGGGGAGGGTTTGGGAGGGGGTGCGTGTACCCACATACACGCAAGCAGGCGCACACCCACATGCACGCACACATACCCAAGCGCACACGCATAGGGAGACGCAGGCAGCACACACAACGAACGGAACACAAACAGACAGACAGAAACAAAGGAGAAAAAGACAAATGACGAACATGGACGCATTGCTGATTTTAGGCATCGTCGCATTTCTGGCGATGTACGCAGCATGGTTATGGGACGAGGGGAAGAAAGCAACACCAAACCCATACGATAGCGAAGAGAGCCAAAATAAGGGCGCACAAGCGCACGAAATGACCTCGGACGAGGAAATACCAAGCAACGAAACAAAAACGCAGCAGGAGGCACGAAAATGAGCCACAAGGAACAAATTATCATCGGAATTGACCCAGACGTCGATAGAAACGGCATCGCAATGCTCGACATGAGCACCCACAGCCTACAGGTTCAGATGCTCACCTTCCCGAACCTCCTCGACTTCATCAAGGAGAAATACCGCCAATTCGCAGAAATTGACAAATGGGACTTCAAGGTCATCATCGAGGCTGGATGGATGAACCGAGGCAACTACCACATCCAAAGATGGCAGGGAAAGCAGGGCATCGCCAGCCTGGGCGTCGACCAAGGACGCAACGAACAGGTCAGCAGAACCATCGGGCAAATGATGGAGCATTGGGGCATCCCCTACGAGTTCAAGAGACCGCTACCCAAGTGCTGGCACGGCAAAGACCGCAAGATCACCAAAGAGGAGCTGGAGGAAATAACTTTACAGAAGCTGGGCAGGCTCAACCAGGAGGGGCGAGATGCCGCCCTGCTCGCCTGGGACTACGCTGGGCTGCCCATGCGCATCACGAGCGCAACCCTCCGAGGGCAGCCTTCACCGAAAAACCCCATTTTTTCACGGAAATAGGCACAAATTGTGTTAATTTTCTCCCGGAAGTGATTATATTATAACCACTTTTTCTTAAATTTGCGGCATGAGACAGAAGCAAGACAATACAAAGGACGTCCGAGAGGAGCACCTCTCGGATTTCATGGGTGATATCGGCAACTTTGACCTCCCAGACCTCGACCTCAACCTTGTGGACTTCCTGCCATCGGACGAGACGGAGGAGACAAGGTACACCCTGCCAAAGGTGGTACCGATGAAGGAGGACTTCGTGATGTACGACAATGCCCAGAAGATGGCGAAGGAGCTGCGCCTGGGATTCGGGGAACGCTTCGATGCATTCGTGAGCGGTTCCTTCATATTCGGGGACTTCATCGAGGCATACCTAACGACCCAGCGAGCCTGCGCCAAGAAAATGACGATAAGCACGCTATCGCTTAGCCAGAACAACGTGGACAGCCTGCACACCCTCATGGATAAGGGCTACATCGAGGAATTGAACCTCATCATTAGCGTTTATTTTTGGGGCAACGAGCGAAGGAGCCTGGTTCCGTACATTTACAAGCAGCTGGACATTGGCGACCGATTCCAATTAGCGGTGGCAGGCGTTCACACCAAGACCGTACACTTCGAGACCCTGGGAGGGCGCAAGATTATCATGCACGGATCTGCGAACCTCCGAAGCCCGGGTAACATCGAGCAGTTCACCATGGAGGAGAACCCAGAGCTGTACGATTTCTACGATGACCACTTCAGCAGGATCCTCGACAAGTACGCCACCATCCGCAAGCCGATACGCAACAGCAAGGCGTGGGATCTGTTTACACGAATGACATTCGATAAAAGTTAAATTTCAAAAACAAAGGAGAACGAGCCATGAGTAGTAGCGGTTCAGAACACAAGAGCGGAGGCAGCGTCCTCCACGGCAGCACCAAGGCATCGGGGCGAGCAAAGAGCGTCCTGCCATTCTCCGCATTCAGCGGTGGTGCCGCACCATTTTAACAACAATTCCAGACAGAAGAGGCGAGCCTTGAAGAAGGGCTCGCCTTCACTGCTTAAACCAACGAAAGACAAAAAGCATGGACACGACAACAGCAGATATTCAGAGAAGGGACATGGACATCACCCAGCTCCACCCGAACCAAGGACAGGTGGAAGGGCTGCCTAAGAACCCACGATTCATACGAGACCCGAAATTCAAGAAGCTGGTGAAGAGCATCCAGGACGACCCCGAGATGCTGGAGCTTCGAGAGCTTATCGTTTATGACACCCAGGATGAGCGAGGATTCGTCATCATTGGCGGTAACATGAGATACGAAGCCCTGCGCAAGCTGAAATACAAGACAGCCGTCTGCAAGATTCTCCCCCACGACTTCCCGATGGATAAGATGCGACGCATCGTCTTGAAGGATAACTCCAGCTTTGGAGAGACGAACTTCGACGACCTCATCAACGATTGGAAGCCAGAGGAGATAGATGCAGCTGCCATCGACGTACCAGACATTCCCGACCCAGAGGAGGAAGAGGAAGCGAAGGACGATGGCTACGATGTGGCTGGCAACACGCCAAAGAAGGCGACCAGCAGGACAGGCGACATCTACCAGCTCGGCATGCACCGCCTCATTTGCGGAGACAGCACAAAGCAGGAGTTCCTCGATGCCCTCATGGACGGAGAACAGGCAGACCTGCTTGTAACTGACCCACCATACAACGTGGACTACCAGGCGAAGGGAAAGATGAAAATCGCCAATGACCACATGGCAGACGAGAACTTCGTGGCATTTCTCACGGACACCCTGCAGAATGCCAACGACAGCATGAAGCCAGGCGCAGCCTTCTACATCTGGCATGCGGACAGCCAGGGCTTCAATTTCCGAACAGCGGTGAAGAACATCGGATGGGAGACACGCCAATGCCTCATCTGGAACAAAAACAGCCTCGTCCTCGGTCGCCAGGATTACCAATGGAAGCATGAACCCTGCCTGTACGGATGGAAGGAAGGAGCTGCCCATTACTTCACCAATAAACGAAACCTCACCACGGTGCTCGAGCAGAAGCTGGACATCGAGAGCATGAGCAAGGCAGAAATGAAGGACTTGCTCCAGCAGCTATTCGGAGGCGACATACCGACAAGCGTAATAGACTGCGACAAGCCGAAGAAAAACCCTGATCATCCAACCATGAAGCCTGTACCGCTGATTGGCAAGCTCATCAGCAACAGCAGCAGGGTAAAGGATATCGTCCTCGACATATTCGGAGGCAGCGGAACCACACTCATCGCAGCGGAACAGCTCGGCAGGTGCTGCCGCATGGTGGAGTTCGAGCCGATATACGTGGACGTCATCATCAAGCGATGGGAGGAGCTCACCCAGCAGAAGGCTGTCCGCATCGGCAACATTCTGGAGGATAAGCAGCGAGAGGCAAGCACCCTGCTGCCTGCCCATGAACCTGCCGTCACCAAGACCAAAAAATCGAAGAAGAAGGAGTAATAAGCAATGCCAAGAGGAAAAGAGACAATGACGGAAAGCCAGCTCGCCAACATCGAGAGCCACAAATGGCAGAAGGGACAGAGCGGTAATCCGAAGGGCAAGCCGAAGGACAGAGTCAAGGCACTCTTGAAGCAGGTGCTCCCAAAGAGCAAGCTGAAGAAGAGCGAAGGACTCACCCAGGACGAAATCAACACAATCGAGAGAAGTATCCTCGCCATGGAGCTGTCGGACTTGCAGGTATTGGCGAAGGCAGACGAAACGCCAGCCTACGCAAAGACGCTGGCAATGGCTGCCATCATCGATATGAAGAACGGCAAGACAACCACCGTGGACAGGCTGATGGACAGACAATACGGAAAGCCGCAGCAGAAGGTGGACATCACCACCAACGGCAAACAGATCCAGCAGGGGACACCGCTCACCAGGGAGGAGCAAATCGCATATTTGAAGAAGCTGGAGGAGGAGTACTAGCATGATGCACGACACCGAACTGCAAAAGATGTGGGTACTGCAGAACCCCCTCAACTTCACTCGGTACTTCTTCAAGGAGAACGGAGGCAAGCGGTTTATTGTCGGACACCACCACAAGAGAGTATGCGATGCGCTGGATAAGGTGCTGAAGGGCGAATGCAACAAGCTCATCATCAACATCGCACCACGATACGGCAAGACCGAGCTGGCGGTTAAGAACTTCATCGCCATGGGACTCGCAATCAATCCAGCCTCCAATTTCATACACCTCTCCTACTCCAGCGACCTGGCAGTGGACAACTCCATCGCCATAAAGGACATCGTAAACAGCGAAGCATACCAGGCGATGTTTGAAACCAGGGTGAAGTATGGAAGCGACACCAAGGCGCAATGGGACACGGAGCAAGGCGGTGGAGTTTACGCAACCTCCACCCTCGGACAGATAACAGGTTTCGGAGCTGGCGAGGTGGACAGAGTGGATGAGCATGGCAACCCACTGCCCTACCGATTCGCAGGAGCCATCATCATCGATGACCCTATCAAGCCAGAGGATGCGCTGAGCGACGTGGTGCGTGAGCGAGTGAACCGACGATTCGAGACCACCATCCGAAACCGAGTCAACAGCCGCAACACTCCAATCATCATCATCATGCAGCGACTCCATGAGCATGACCTTTGCGGATACCTCCAGGAGATAGAGCCAGACGATTGGACGGTCGTAAGCCTGCCATGCGTCACCATTGACGAAGACGGACACCGCCAGCCGCTCTGGGAATTCAAGCACACCCTGGAGGAGCTGGAGAAGATACGCCTCGCCAACTCCTTCGTTTATGAGACGCAGTACATGCAGAACCCGACACCAATCGAGGGTCTCATGTATTCCCATTTCAAAACATACGACACCATGCCGATAGAGGCACACCTGCCAAGGCGCAAGTGCTACATCGATACAGCTGACACAGGAGCCGACTGGCTCTGCGCCATCTGCTACGAAGAATACGAGAGCGGATGCTACGTGACGGATATCGTATTCACCAACAAGAGCATGGAGTACACCGAACCTGCCGTGTCAAGAATGCTGGTGCGGAACCAGACGCAGGAGGTCGTGGTCGAGAGCAACAACGGAGGTCGAGGATTCAGAAGGAACGTGGAGAAGCTGGTGCGAACCCTTGGCAATTGGGACATGGTCTTCATTGACCTGGCACAGACCGCCAACAAGCAGACCCGAATCTTCACGAACAGCTCGAAGGTTCAGAACATGGTCTTCTACCCAGAAGGATGGGAAGACCGCTGGACGCATTACGCCAACGCCATGAAGTCATACCGTAAGGAGGGAGGAAACGAGCATGACGATGCGCCCGACTGCACCACAGGCATCGTGGAGCGTTTCGGATTGTTCACCTCGGCAGAGATTACGGATGAGGAAGAAGAGGAAATCGAGGACGAAGTTTATTAATTAAAAAACATAGGAGACAAAGCAATGCCAGACATTAGAGAAATTATCGATAGAGAAAACAGACAGCCAGGAGCGATCATCGAGGACTTGCGCCAGAAGAACATCGATGTCATCCCCTGGAAGGTGCTCGAAAAGGAGTACAACCCCAAGCTGCACCCTGTTTACACAGACAAGAACTACAGAGACAAGACACGCAGAGGCAAGACCGAACGCATGACAAGAGTGACATACAACATTCAGAAGCTGGCGGTGAAGCGCATGAAGGAGCTGATGTTCACAATCCCCGTCAACCGCAAATACACCACTGCGGATGACGACGAGAAGAAGGCAGCAGCCATCATGGAGGCGATTTTTCAGAAGAATCGAATTAACGCCTTGAACCTTAAGCGTTCCCATAAACTCTTTGCGAGCTGCGAGATGGTCACCATTTGGTACGCCCAGCTGCAGGACACCACATACGCAGGCTACCCAAGCAAGCTGAAACTGCGCTGCCGCACCTTCTCGCCATTGGACGGAGACATCTTGTACCCACTATTCGACGAATACGACGACATGATAGCACTCAGCGTCCAATACACCAGGAAGAAAGGGAACGACACCGTAACCTACTTCGATACCTACACCGATGAGTTCCACTTCCGCTGGATCAACATGAACAGCAACGGATGGAAGGAAGACATCGTACCAGAGCCTATCAATATCAAAAAGATAGCAGGCATCTACATACACCGAGACCTCCCGATCTGGGAAGACCAGAGCGACAACGGCTACGAGCTGGAATGGACGGAGAGCAGAGCTGGCAACTACCTCCGCAAGAACAGCCGACCTACATGGGTCATCTATTCGGACAGCCAGAAGGTGACAGCTCCAAAGAACAAAAAGCAGGAGCCGACAGACGACAACGCAGGACGAAACGTCCTCCGTTACGGCAAGGGAGACAAGGCTGGGTACGCAACCTGGAGCCAGGCTACCGATGCACAGAAGCTATTCACGGAAGAGCTGAGACGCAACATCCACACCAGCCTCCAGCTGCCAGACATGAGCATGGAGCAGATGAAAGCCACCCCGATGAGCGGAGAAGCACGCAAGATGCTCTTCATCGATTGCCAGATGAAGGTCACGGACGAAAGCGGAGATTGGCTGGAGTTCTTCGACAGAGAGGTCAACGTGGTACGAGCTTTCTGCAAGATCATGTACCCAGAGTTGGCGCAGGCATTCGAGACATTGACCGTCACCAACGAAATTACAGCCTTCCAAATCGATGACCGCAGCCAGGAAATCAAGGACATGAGCGACGCAACAGGAGGAAAACCAATCGTGTCACGGAGAACCGCAATCCGCAGGCTCAAAATGGTACCAGAAGAGGAGGTCGAGGAGGAAGAGAAGAGAATCGAACAGGAGGAGGCAATGGCAAACGATGCCTTCACCAACGAACCAACCATGTAAAGGATTAGAATATGCCAAAGACGTTCACCATAGGCACATACGACAAGAAGCACAAGGAGAACCTCGCAAAGAGAGCCAGGAAGGTGCAGCAGCTATACGATGCAGCCATCAAGCGCATCGCACAGGCAGCTGCGCCCTCGCTCTTTGATGCCGACCCAAAGAAAGAGTTCCACTTCGAGGACTTCCCTGCCTTGAAGAAGGAGATGGAGGCACTCATGCAAGACCTCGGAAGCAGCCTCCAAGCTAACATCGAGGACGGAGACCAGGAAAGCTGGACGCTCTCCAACACCAAGAACGACGCAATGGTGGACTCCATCATCGGCAAGAAGAAGCTCCCAGCGAAGACCGTCAAGGCTTGGAAGCACCCACACCTGGAGGCACTCAACGCATTCATCGCACGCAAGGAAGCAGGAATGAATCTCAGCCGCAGGGTCTGGAACCTCACCCAGCAGTTCAAGAGCGAAATGGAGCTCGCCCTGGAATTGGGCATGGGCGAAGGAAAGAGTGCTGCCGCTCTGAGCCGTGATATCCGAAAATACCTTGTCGAGCCAAACAAGCTATTCAGAAGGGTACGAGATAAGAGCGGAGCTTTGCGCCTCTCCAAGGCAGCTGCCGCATACCACCCAGGGCAGGGAGTCTATCGCTCCAGCTACAAGAACGCCCTCCGAATGACAGCGACCGAGAACAACATCGCCTACCGCACCGCTGACCACAACAGATGGCAGGCTCTCCCTTTCGTCATCGGCATCGAAATCCATATCAGCAACAACCACCCGACGGAGGACATCTGCGACCTATTCGACGGAAAACGCTTTCCAAAGGACTTCAAGTTCACAGGATGGCATCCATGGTGCCGCTGTTATGCAGTTTCCGTCCTCGCCAGCCAGGAGGAGATGGACGCATACACCACCGCAATCATGAACGGAGAGGACGTGAGCCATTGGAAGTTCACAGGGCAAGTGGAGAAAATGCCAAAAGAGTTCGACAAATGGATGAAGGACAACCAGGCAAGAATCGAGAACGCCACCTCCATGCCCTACTTCATCAAGGACAACTTCAAGGACGGAGATCCTGCCAAGGGACTGCGATGGGAAGGCAAGAAAAAGGCGAAGACAACCCTCGAAAAAGCAGAAGAAAGACACGCTGCACGAACCCAGGAACAAATAGCAGACATTCAGAAGCGAGCAGAGGAACGCCAGAAGCGACACGCAATGATGAAGCAGACTGCACTCGACGCACAGGCAGCAGGAAAGGAAATGCCAGAGATTAGCACAACAGCACTGACAAAAGCGATAAATGAAGGCAACCTCGACAAGATGTTCAAACTTGGGCAGAAAGTACAGAAGAAGGTCGAAAAGATGAAACTCGCAGAAGCGAACATGGAAGACCTCATACCTAACGTTCACGAATGGCATAAAAAGCATACCATCAAGGAGCTGGAGGCAGCGCACGATGCAATAAAGAAGACATTCGACAGATGGACATGGGACTTCACAACAGACAACTCGCTCCAATTCTTGCAAGGAAGACTACAGAGAGAAATCGGAATTGTCGCAAGAAGCAGCCACTCAACAAAGGAAGTCGCAAAGGAGGCATTCGAGAACAGGCTAAAACTCGTCAATAAACGAATAGACATGAAAGCCATTGGTGACTCCATCACGCACGAGCTGGACTTTGCAGGCAAGACAAAGAGCGCAATAGTCAAGAGGCTCGGAAATTGGATAAAGGCAACGCTCAACGACAACAATGCAGACCTCGCCAAACTTAGAAGCAAAGCCAAAGAACTACAAGACAAGGTCGGAAAACTTGAAGCACAAGCAGCTGCCAGAGCAGCGAAAAAGGCAGGCAATGCAACTCATATACAATCGAAGGCTGAAATCATACAAGAGATGAAAGATGCCTTTTTGAAAAGAGGCAAGAAACTCACAGATTCAGAAATACAGGTTGAAAACGGATTGTGCATTATCAACGCAGAGCAGCATGAGTTTATGGCAGAACACATGATGAACATCACAAGAGAGCAACGCAAACAGATATGGAATCATAGATACGGATACATCCAAACAGGTAGCAGCTTTACAATCAATGGATACTGCCGAGACATTACAGGAGCAGGAAAGCATGCAATCCATGGAAGTATCATCAACAACCCGAACATCGACAAATGCGCTGATTTATTCGGACGCAAACTCACAGAAGACCAAAAGAGAACAATAATTACACTCGATGCTGCCATAGGAAACAATAAGACAGAATTTCCGATGCTCGTCATAAGAAACGTGGATAACAATGCGATAAAAGCCTTATTCAAAGGCATCGACATGGATGGCTGCAACGTACCTCAAATTTGCAACAAAATCACGCAAAGCACGACACCAGCCATTACTCCAGACTGCGGCTACCTTTCAGTTTCAACAAACGCAACAAAGAACGTCTTCAAAGAAAGACGCTTCCAATTACAACTCGAAATACCAAAGGGAGCACAGATGTACGTTACAGAAAACTACACGGAGAGCGAGTGCATTCTTGGACGAGAAACAAAGCTCGCACTTATTTCTGTAAAAGTTGAAACGAGAGGCGGTGAAGACTACGGAATTATTAGATGCAGAGTTATTCCATAACAAAAAATAGGGAAGCGACACACAAGCCTCTTCCCTATTTTAACTTTTCATCGCATCTACCAATGGCGATGATTTCGCTTTGTTCTTGTGGCTCAAGCACGGAGCAAGAGCAATCCTCCGCACGATTCAGACAGCCATCACATACGTTCGTGGCAGTTTGAGCATTGGCGTTTCTTCGCCATTCCTCCCACCACTCAGCCGAATGACCGCCAAAAGAAGGGTCATCCTCAAATGAAAATTTCTTTTTCATACGTTTGGTTTTTGCGGCAAATTTACGAAAAAAGCCCGAGACCCCCAAGCGGAAAAGCGGTTATTTTCCGATTTTAAGGTTAATTCAAGTTAAAAAGTGATTACCACGTAACCACTTTAACGAATAAAGCCGTAAATTTGCGCCATTACAAATTTGTATAACCAAAACGTAAAATTTATGTTTGAAAAGATTTTAGCAGGACTCAAAACCAAATTTCCTGGGGTTGATTCCAAAATTCTAGAGCGGATAGCCAAGAAAAAGGCTGAGACGACAACCACGGAGGACGAAGTGAAAACCGTCGTAGATGGGGTGACCTTCCAATCCATCATAGACAGCGAAGGCGACCGACGAGCGAACGAAGCCCAGAGTTCAGCCGTTAGCAACTATGAGAAGAAGTACAAACTGAAGGATGGCAAGCCTAGCGAGCCACCACAGCAAGACCCACCACAGCCGCCTACACCACCAGCAGGAGGGGAAGACAGCGAGGTGTTGAAGATGCTCAAACAGATACAGCAGGACAACCAGCAGCTGCGAACCGAAATCAATGGCATGAAAACCAAGGAGCTCGGCAACCAGCGCAAGGATAAGTTCAGCGCATTATTTGAAGGAGCATCCGACAAATTGAAGGAACGCTACATGCGAAACTACGACCGACTCACCTTCAAGGACGACGAGGACTTCAACGGCTGGCTCGACCAGCAGAAGCCGTTCATCGAGAGCGACATCAAGGAGGAGAAGGCGCAGGGTGCCAAGACCACACCACCTGTCGGTGGCAAGCGCAAGCCAGGCGAAGAGGCAGACCCAGCGGTCACCGCTTACCTTAATGCAGAGGCAAGCCGAGAGGCACAGACGGCATCGCCTGTAATCATCGGACTCGCACAACCAGCGCAGCAGGCACCACAGCAGTAGCCAAGTTAAACATTTAAAAGGGAAAAAGCCATGAACAGAATGTTCAAGCACCAGGACGCAGCTCCAGCCGACCCTATCATCTTCGAGACAATCACATCGGAGAAGCCAGGAGGTGGACTCGTCAAGAACCCAGAGTTCGATTTGAAGCCAGGTCTCGCAATGGGACAGGACGCAAGCGGACTCTACGTCCCAATCAAGGGATACCGACTCGTAACAGAGCGCAAGACAGCTGACACCACTATCAAGATTGCCAAGGGTAGCGGTATCAAGAAGGGAGACGTAATCGCCCACGGCAAGGTGGGTGTCGCCTGCACAGAGGTCGACACCACCACCAGCGACGATTACGATGTTGTAACCGTGACGATGGGCGTGGCAATCGCCCAGGATACCGTCCTCTACCAAGCAGCCGAAGCAGCGGACGGAAGCACAAAGGAGGCTGCACCAATTCACAAGCCAGAATACATCCTCGGCAATTTCATGGGCAACCTTGGAAAGGCAGGAGAGGGTGACTTCGAGGCTCGATTGATTAGAGCCGCAAGCCTTCGCAAGGAGACAGCACCTATAGCGCAGGAGGTCGTGGACTTGATGAAGGGCATCACGCTCGATTAATTAATTAACACAAAGGAGAAAAGAAACAATGGAAGCACCATTATTCGACATTGACATCCCTGGAATGCAGGCAACCGTCAACAAGTTCCAGCCAGGTACAGGTCTTGCATGGGCTACCCTCTTCCCATTGAAATACACCCGAAAGTTCGATATCAAGGGCTTGGAGGGTGACGAGGGAATCCCTGTAGCTGCCGATCGTGTCGCATTCAACACCAAGGCTTCAAAGAAGACACGCCAGAAGGTCGGCACATGGAGCGGTAAGCTCTCCAAGTATTCCGTGAGCCGAGACAAGGACGAAATCGAGATAAATGAATACCTCGATGCACAGACACTCGCAAACTCAGCAACCGAGAACCAGCAGGAAAAGCAGGAACTCGTTAACATGGTTTACGATGACGTTTCATTCGTCCGCAAGGCGATGGACTACAAGGTGGAGCTGGACTGCATGCGCATTGCATCAAGCGGTGTACAGACCTTCCCAGAAAAGATTGAAGGCGACATGGCATCACAGGACATCATCGACTTCAACGTACCGAAGGGCAACTTCATCGGTGTGAAGATTTCGGAGGTCAAGGCAGGAGCTGTCGTTAAGAAGAAGGGCTACGAGTGGAGCGATGAGGAGAACGCAGACGGACTCCTCGACCTCGCCAACGCCCAGGACATGATAGCAAAGCAGGGACTCACCAAGCCACGCTACGCATTCATGGAAAAAGCGAAGTTCCAGCAGCTGGTAGCACAGAAGAAGACAGCCAAGCGTTTGTACCCACAGGTCAACGACCTGTCCATGATTACAGCGGACATGATCACGCTGGAAAAAATCAACGCCTACAACGCAAGCCCAACCCGAGGCTATCCGCAGATTATCGTCCTCGATACCTACGTAAGCCTCGAGCACAAGGACGGCAACAAGGAGACCATCAAGCCATGGAACGTGAATGTGGTTACACTTTCACCAACCATCCAGCTCGGCTGGACTTATTACAAGAACGTCCCAATGGTACAGAACACGGCTGCCCTGCAGGTTTATGGCGGTTTCTACAAGGTGACACGCTACAGCGAGGTCAACCCACAGACCGAGACCACCATGGCAGAGGCATACGTTCAGCCAGGACTCATCAACCGCAAGTCTCTCGTCTTCTTCAACACCGCAAACCAAACCTGGGCGAACGGAGAGGCGAGCGCATAACAACGTTTTATAAACAAGCAGCATGAAGACAAGCAACGCAATTAAAGCAATGAGCAGCTACCCGATACCAGCAGCGACGATTGAGAACATCATCGATGAAGCTGGGCTGGATGCAGATGCGGACATCACCAGGGAGGTGCGAGCAAGCAACGAGTTCAAGAAGGCGAAAGCCCTCACATACGCCTTTCTTGCCGAAGCTCCGAACATCACCCAGGGAGGAATCAGCTACACATTCAACGAGGACGAACGCTCACGCTTTGCCAAGAAATCGAACAGCCTGCTAGCAGAGCTGGGAGAGGACGAAGCAGGAACAGATATCCCATGCGGCTACATCGGGGAGGATTTCTGATGATTATACAGAACGGCTTTCTTTTTACTTACGATACCACTGGAGGGGGAATGTTTCACGGCATCCCCCAAAAGGTGGAAACCAAGCTGAGCGACAAGGGCATCCCTTGCAATATCGTAAAAAACAAGAGCGACCACCAAGGCACGTACCAGGACGGCAAGTTCAGACAATTTGCAGCCAAGGTATTAATCGAACCGCAGGACTTCACCGCCAAAAGAGTGAAGCTAACCGACAACCGAGGCGTGGATCTCGGAGAGTTTGAAGTGCAGGACATCACCTACCTCGAAGCAGTAGAAGCATTGCAGATCACCGTCTAAAAGATTTCACCATGCCAATTAAACCCAACTTCACGCAAGCAGACATCCGAGCAAGGATGAACGCCATGATAGAGAACAGGAAGCAAGCCATCATCGCCCAGCTTTTCTACATTGGGGAGGAATGCCTGACCCAAGCAAGGAGCGGACACAAGTACTTGAACCAGACAGGCAACCTTTGCAGCTCTATCGGCTACTGCGTCCTCGTGGATGGCGAAATAGTACACGAGGGAGAATGGAAAGCCGTGAATGGAGGCAAGGGCGACGGAACAGAGGGAAAGAAACAAGGCGTAGCTTTTCTTCATGAACTTGCGGCAAAGCAGACAACACAAGGCATTGTTTTTCTGATGGTAGCAGGAATGCCATACGCCCAATACGTCGAAGCCATGAGCCTCGACGTTCTCGATACGAGCGAGCAGATGGCAGAACGCAAAATCAAGGCAATGCTTAACCGATTATTCAAAACGAAGTGACAATGGCAAGCAAAGGAACGACAACAATAGAAATGGACATGTACGCAGCCCTTGAAGAGCTGATGGGACGTACGATTCAAGGAACATTCTACCCCAGCGAGCTGCGACCTATCGAAGCCAAGACCGAAGACGCAGTCCTTACATGTTCAAATGCCACAGCAGGACAGATCCAGGAAGGCAGGGCTAGGCTCAACATATACGTCCCCGACATCAATAACGGAGGAGCAAGCCTGGTGCCCGACAAAGCCAGACTGATGGAGCTGGAGGCAATCGACGAACAGGTGCTGCAGACCCTTAATGATTCCTGCACCGCCTACATCTTCGACAAGTTCCAGGCAACGGCTACCATTGCGGTACCAGAGAGGAACGAGCACTTCGTTAACATCGGGATTCATTTTAGATTAGCAACATTTTCATAAACAAGGAGAACAAGCACATGGCAGATTCAAAGAAAATCATCATGGCATGGGGCAAGTGCAAGGTCGAGATTGGCGACACAGGAGAGAACGATGCATTCGCAACTACACTCTTCAACGTCGGCACCATCAAAGACCAGACAACGACCCTCACGTCCAACGATGGCGACCAGCTGCAGATGAAGGCAACAGGAGGCGAAGTCGTGGCGCAGGAAGACCTCGAAGGAACACTCGAGGTGGAGACTACCGTCATCGAGCCAACTGCGGAGCTTTACGAGAAGCTGGGCATTGCAGCCAAGGACGCTGATGGCGAACAGAAGGTCAAGACCCACATTGTGCCAGGAGACAAATCGATTAAGATTACCCCACACAACAAGGGAGCGAGAGGCATCAAGGCTCCGCTCTGCCGCATCAAGGTAGCACCAGCGATGGACGAGCAGAACGGTAACGCCATCAAGATCACCGCTTCAATCTTCAAGACAACAGGCGTACCAGAGACACAAGCATCGGGTGACACAGAAACTGTTGATAACAACTATTGGTACTCCCGTTTCACAACCAAAGAGGCTTTGAAATAACCCATAATTTCATCCAAGAGCAGGAGGAAGCGACAGAGCCACCCTCCTGCTCTTTCACTTTAATCACAACATGGAAGAACAAAAGACATTGGAACAGCAGGTGGTCGATACCATCCTCCAGCGCAAGACAACCTCCCTGGAGATAGACGGACGCACATACGAGATACCAGCACCGACACCGGCAACCATAATGCTGGTGAGCGAGGAAACATCGAAGATGCCGTTAATTAACAAAGAGACGAAGAGCATCTTCAGCGAGACCCTCCGAACCGCCAGGGACTGCAAAGCCATCGGACGCATTGCCGCCATATTGGTGCTCGGAGCAAAGCGCATACGAGAAAACCACCAGGTCGTGATTTCAGAGACGAAGAAATGGAGCTGGCGACATTTCAGATTCACCAAGCACCAGGAGACCATGAGCGAGCTGGACTTTGTAGCCATGCGCATCATGGAGGACATCACGCCAGAAACGCTGAACGAGACCATCACCAAGCGACTCATGGAGATGCAGCTGGGCGATTTTTTCGGGCTTACCACTTCCCTATCCGAAATAAACACGCTGGCGAGAACCAAGGAAGTGGAACAGACAGCCCCTGGTCAATAATCATCGGCTGGGCGAAGAACATAGGAGCCACACCAGAGGAAATCCTATACGATTACAGCTACGCCAACCTTTCGCTTTATTCAGCAGCGACACCGCAGTTTGATGATGAGCAACCACCAAAATGGGATGCGAAACTCGACGCAAACAATCCCGAAAATTTCACAGATGACGAAGACGAAGAGGAAGTCTTTGTAAAGGAGTATTAAAATGGCAGATTTCGACAACGGAAGAGAAGGATTCTCGATAGGCATAGACGATTCACAGCTCCAATCGGACGCTGAGAAGGTGGTGCAGCAGTTCGACAACATCGGAAGGCGAGCCACACAAGCTGGACAGAAGATAGACTCAGCATTCAATGGGGTCAGCACAGAAGCCCTGCAGCAAGAGACGAAGGCAGCGGAAGATAAAATCCACGACCTCGGCAACGCTACCAAAAGCGAGACCGAGAAGATGGACGCAAGCCTCAAAAAGATTGCTGCAGGAATCGGTGCGTACTTTTCAATCCAGCGGCTAACCCAATTCGAGAGCAAGGTCATCAGCATACGAAGCGAGATGGAAAGCCTGCAGACCTCCTTCAAGACCCTCGCAGGAGAACAGGTCGGTGGCGAGCTTTTCGAGCAGATAAAGGAATACGAACTTCGCACGCCAATGATTATGCAAGACCTCGCATCAGGAGCGCAGACCATGCTCGCCTTCAACATTCCTGCCCAGGACGTTATGCAGCACTTGAAAGCCATTGGCGACATTTCCATGGGCGACAGCGAGAAGTTCAAGAGCCTCACCCTTGCCTTCTCCCAGATGAGCGCAACAGGCAAGCTCATGGGACAGGACTTATTGCAGATGATTAATGCAGGCTTCAACCCATTGCAGGTGATTAGCGAGCAGACAGGAAAGAGCATCGGACAGCTGAAGGAGGAAATGGAGAAAGGCGCAATCTCCACCAAGATGGTGCAAGATGCGTTCCACGCAGCAGCCAGCGAGGGAGGTCAGTTCAACGGAATGCTCGAAGCACAGAGCAAGACCTTGAAGGGAGCGATATCCAACCTTGAAGGAGCCTGGCAGTACATGCTCAACGACATAGGCGAAGCCCAGGAAGGACTCATCGTAGGCAGCATCGACATGGCACAGAAGATAATCGCCAACTACCAGCAGGTAGGACAGATTATCATGGGATTGATTACCACATACGGAATCTACAAGGCAGCGGTGGTTACAGCCATTGCAGCCGAGAAGCTCCACATCGAGACGCTGACCATCGCCAAGGTGCGAATTGCCGTCGTAGAGAAGGTACAAGCCGCCCTCAACGCAACGATGCTCGCCAACCCATACGTAGCAGCAGCCACCGTCCTCGGTGTATTGGTCGGTGTATTGGTAGCCTGCCACGACAGCACCACGGCAGAAGAAAAGGCGCAAGCAGACCTCAATGCAACCATGGAGACCGCAAGACAAAAGCAGCAGGAATACAACGAAGAGACCGACCGAGCCATCGAGAGAGCGCAGCAGGACGAGGATGCAACCCACGGACGCAGGAAGGCAATGAATCTGCTTATTCAGCGATATCCAGCCATCATAAAAAAATACATAGACGAAGAAGGACACCTCCGTGACATATTAAAACTAAAGAGAGAGATTGCAGCACAGGATGGACTTAACAGAGTACGGAGCCTCCGAACAGAAAAGAACGACTCAGACAGAGCCACACGAGCCTTCAAGCTGCAACAGCAGGCAAGAAACAAGGCTATCAGTGCAGGAATGGGAGCCAGCCAATACAGGCAGTTCTTAACAGGCTCGCAGCAAGCCGAGGTGGACTGGGCGAATAAATGGTACGAAAACAAACGAGGGATCAAATGGTATAGCCCACACAAAGGAACCATCGAGGAACGAATTAAATATGCACAAGATTCTGCGGTCGGAGCCAATAAGAACGTCGCCAGGGAGCTGACAACGCAGAATGCGGACAAATTCGCTGAGACATTCAAGGACATGACGAAGCACCAGCTGCAGCAGGTCATTAACACGCTCACCAAAGGCAAGAGGACAGGCAAGAACGTCCGCTTCAACTTGAAGGGTCTCGGCAATTACGCATACAGCCAAAGCGATATCCTGTCCATGCTTACCAAGGCACAGGGAATCGCAGCAGCAAGAACCAGGTCGAAGACCACATACAATAAATCAGATTGGGAGAAGCAGCAGAAGGAGGCACAAGCCAAGCTCGACCAGATGGCAGACAGCCAGAAGGGAAGCAAGGAGTGGAACCAGCAGGTCTCGCTCGTTAAGGAAGCGCAAGACCACATCGCCAGCAGAACCGTCTCCACACACCAATCGAGAACCACGGCAGCGCATAAGCAGCAGACAGAAGCCGAGAAAGCAGCCAAGGAGCAAGCCAAGGCTAACGAGAAGACGGCAGAGGAAACCTACAGATATAGCCAGCAGCAGGAACAGCAGCAGAAAGCCAACCAGCTGCTCCAGGCGCAAGCCATCGTGGATGCCATGCAGGAGGGAGAGGCGAAGAAGCTCGCCCAGCTCGACCTCAACTACAAGAAAGAGAAAGAAGCCATCGATAAGGAGGAACAATCGCTCCTCCAGGCAAAGATAGACCATGCGAAGAACCTATGGGATGCAGATCCAAAGCATGAGAAGCAGGGCTTCTACGCAACAGGACAGCAGAAGGCTATCAAGCTAACCGATGAGGAAAAGGCTGGCATCACCGCCAAGAAACAATCGCTGGACGCTACGACGACCCAGCAGAGGAGCGAGCTCATCAAGGCATTGCTCGACAAATACGATGACGAGAACGAGAAGGCAGAGAAGACACGCAAGGCTATCACGGACGACATCGCCCAGCTTACAAAGCTGAGAGATGAAGCCGAGAAGCTGGGACAGAACGATATCGCCAAGAACTACGAGCATAAGAGACAGCAGGCAGCGCAAGCCCTGGAGGAGAACATACAAAGCGTTTACCTCGAGGAGCTGAAAAAATCCATTGATTGGGATGCAGTATTCAACAACCTCGACCGACAGACCACCGAACAGCTGAAGGCAACGAGAGACAAGCTCACCTCATACAAGAACAGCAAGGAATACCAGCAGGCGACACCAGAAAACAAGAAGGTGGTCTCCACGGCAATAGACCAGCTCAACGATGCCATCATCAAGGGGAGCGGAATATTCGGCAACCTGGCAGAGAACTGCCAGGCATACGAGAAAGCCAGCGAGCGATACACCACCGCCCTGCAAGAGCTGAACATCGCCCTATCGGAGTTTGATGACATCGAGGACAGCGACGCACCAGAAGAGGCGAAGGAGGCTGCGAAAAAGAAGGTCGAGGCTGCACAGAAGAAGGCAGACGATGCGAAGAAAGACAAGGACACCAGCAAGGTGAACCGAGACAAGAGCTTCGACACCACGACGGACAACCTCATCCAGCTATCGCAGGCAATAACCCAGCTGGGCAGCACCAGCGAGATGAGCCTTTCAGAACTTGGCAACGTCGCAAGCAACGTCGCAAACGTATTCGAAAAGGCAGGCTCGAAGATAGGAGGCATCATCGGTGCCATCCTTTCATTGCTTGATGCAATACAGAAGCAGGGACTCTTCAAGTTCGTAGGTAACGTTTTTCAATCAGTCTTTGGAGCGGTCGGTGGAGTTTTCCGAAGCCTTACAGGAAGCAAGCTATTCGGTACCGACACCAGCATCGAGGACACCATCAGCGACCTGACCAAATCCAACCAAGACCTGGAATCAGCCGTAACAAGGCTGACTGAAGTCATGAAAGACAAGGCAGGACAGGAAGCAACAGACACCTACCAGCGAGCGAAGAAGAACCTCGAAGATGCCACCGCCAACAAGCAGGAAATCCTGCGAGATACAGGTGGCGCATACAGTAACGGATTCATCGGCATAGGAGGGAAACACTCCTCGAACTCACATATAAACGAATCCATGAGCTCCGCTGATTGGCAGCGAATCAGCCAAATCACAGGAGAAAACGTCCGCTCAGCCTCGGACTTCTGGAACCTTACCAGCGAGCAGATGGCGAAGGTGGCAGACGAAGCGACAGACCTCTGGTCTAAGATTAAGAATGCCAGCAACGATGGATACAAGAGCAACGCCAGCAACATGGATGAGTACATCGAGTATTACAAGAAACTCATCGACTTGCAGAATGACTACAACGAGGCAGTGACGAACCTATCCTTCGACAACACCAGGGACGGATTGAAAGAGCTGCTGAGTGACACCACCAAGGGCGTGAAGGATGCAACCAAGAAGGTCAAGGAATACATGGAAGAAGCAGTTCTTACATACATCACCAAGACCACCCTCGCCAAGGATATGCAGGATTGGTACACGCAGTTTGCAAGCGCAATGGCAGACGGCAAGCTCGACCAAAGCGAAAAAACTGACCTCCAAAAGAAATACGAGGAAGCATACCGTAAGGGAGAGCAGGCAAGAGACAACGCCTACGCTGCCGCAGGAATCGACCCAAAGGAAGACTACACGCAGAGCAGCACAAGCGCAACTCTCAGCGGTGCGACGCAAGACCAGCAGGACGAGACAAACGGCAGACTTACCAGCATACAGAACAGCCTGTCCATTGTTGCAGATGCCGTCCAGCAGCAAGTGGAGAACAACGCCATCATTGCCAACAGCGCAGCCATTATCCGCAGCAACATGGACGACATGATGGAGATGCAGATCCAAGCCGTCGGGTACCTGGAGAAGATAGAGCGACACACCAGCGAGCTGCCATCGATGAACCAGAAGCTGGAGAAGATAAGAAAGAACACAGAAAAGTTATAAGGAGACAGAGGCATGAACAGAAAAGGCGAACTTTTCATCAACGACATGGACGCATTCGGCATGTGGGGCGTTTGCTTAAGCGACTCCTCCCTTTGCTCCCTGGTAGAGCCAGAGCCGCTGAAGGATGCGGTCAGCAACAAATCCTCCACAGAGGACGGAAAGCAGATACGCAAGGAGGCGAAGCCAAAGGTGGACGAACGTGATATCACACTATTCGTCCAGCTTTACGCAACCAGCAGGGACGACATGTTCAGCAAGCTCATCGCATTCAAGAAGGAATTGAAAAAGCGACGCATCAACATCAGAACCAAGTACGAGAAGGACGTGGTGTACAGGTGCGATTACAAGAGCTGCAAGCAATTCAAATCATATTTCAAGGGAATGGCAACATTCAGCCTCACGCTGAACGAACCGAACCCAGCAAACAGAGGAACCAAAGATTCAGACGATTATGAAGGTACAGCTTTATAACAGGGCGCAAGTCAAGGCATACACCATCCCTGTAGGCAGCGGAAGCACCTACACATGGAAGAAGCAGGAGGAGGAGTACATCACCGTGAACTTCTCCAGCGAATCCGTCCTGGCATTGAAGAAGGGATTCTACACCAACATAGAAAGCCTCGGACGATTCGAGGTCGTGGACTTGCCTACACCAACCAAGGCAAGCAAGGACATCGGCTACGAATACGAGCTGCGCCTAGACCGCCCATGGTATAAGTTCAAGAACCGCATCATCTTCTTCAGAAGAGGAAGCGTGAACGGAATGGAAGCCAAATGGAGCCTTACGGACACCCTACAGGCGCACGCAGGCATTCTGACGGACAACCTTGCCAACATCGGCTACACCTACGCAGGGGAGGAATACCTCGTTTATATCCACGATGACGTAGAGAAGAGGAACGAGGCGAAGCTGATAGCATACGACAGCACCACCCTGCTATCGGCACTCGACAAGATAGCCGAAGCATTCGAGACCGAATGGTGGATAACCGAGAATACAATTCATTTCGGCAGATGCGAGCAGGGACAGACAATAACGCTGGAACAGGGCAAGGAGCTGAACGGACTGAGCAGAAGCGAGGACAGCGAGGAGCATGGCACTCGCCTCTACGCATTCGGATCAAGCCGCAACCTCAACCAGAACTACAGGCGTAAGCTGAAGAACCCATTCACGATAGACGGATTCCATAGACTATACGGCACAAAGGTAAGATTCACCACCAACAAGCCGAAGAACTTCTTCAGCGAGAAGAGACGCATCAAAATAACCAGCAACAGCAAGTACGAAGGGCAGACATTCACATTCAAGGTCGTAAGCGGTTCATACACCAACCCAGCAGCAGGACAGACGGTGTCCTGGAATAACCCAGTCTTCGAGATTGAGGTGGGCAGCATTGTAGATGCAATCGGCTTTCAGAACGGAACAGGCGTTCAGTTCATCATCGGAGACGAAACAGGTGGGCAGACAGAGGACAGCAAGACTACGATGGTGAAGGTGGAGCGAGACAGCTACCCTATTTTCAGTTTCAAGGACTTGCAGCTTCAGAAGAAAGCAATCACCCCAAACACCAGGGTGACGCTGGCAGACAAGACGGAGACAGGTATCGAGTTCATCGGCATAACCTCAGACGGAATGAGCAGCGTGAACGACGGCAGGGACTGCTACGCATTGACCGACAAGACAAAACAGCTGGCAGGAAGCAGCCAGCAGGTCACCCTCTCCCATCTTGCCATGGCATACGTCAGCAAGCTCTACACGGAGCCGATAGACGGACAGAGCGAGGTAGCGATACAAGGCGTCAGCGACACCATCCTACAGCTGCCAATCGGAACCCCATACATCGACAGCGACGTGAACCTGGATCCAGACGACATCACGGACATCGTAAAGACATACGAGGACATCTACCCAAGGGCACTGCTTACCATTACGGAGGTCACAGAGATAGCAGCCAAGACCACCGACACGGACACAGGCAACGTGACATATTGGACAGCATACCGATTCAAGGCGAAGCTCCAGGACGGCTCACCATTCGTATTCGACAGCATCTACGAGACGCAGGAAGAAAACAAGCCGCTGAGCATCCATTTCGAGAGCGGTAAGCTGAACGGCATGGACTTCGAGGTACACTTCAACCCAGATGCAGACACCGACGACAAACAGCTCTTCGAGATTACCAGGAACGACACCTACACCCTAGAGCTGCCGAACGAGACAATGAAGCCAGCCGTAGGAGACACGCTCTACATGTACAACATGGACATTACCTTCATCGATGACGAATTGGTGGAGGCAGCGGAAATGGAACTGAAGGCAGAAGCCGAGAAGGACATGAAGAAGATGAAGGTGGACAGCGGTACCTACACAGGAACCAAGAACCCCGTCCTTTTCGGACAGAAGGGAATCGAGCTGACATACGGCAGCAAGGTGAAGCTCGTAGCACCCGAGTACTTCGATGCAGAAGACCACGCAAGGGAAAGCCGCATCATCGGATGGGAACTAGACCTTGAAGACTTGACGCAGGGCGAATACACCATAGGCGAGAGCAAGCATTCAAGCAGGAGCGATACACTTGCAAGCACCGTGGACGAAATCGTGTACTACAACAACCAGCTGCAGAACACCACCGCCCAGGGCAACCTGCCTGCATACGACAAGCTCATCACGGAGCTGCAGAATAAGATGCAATTCCTGGAAAAGCGGATGGACACCAAGCTGAGCAAGGTCTTCGAGGACACCGCCCAGCAGCTCATCACCCTATACAAGGGCATGACGATCGGTGAATTCGTGAGCGGACAATTCGGCAAGGGAGGACACATCGACCAGATGGGAAGGGCAGAACTTCATAGCCTCACGCTCCGAGATTTCCTAGAGGCTCCCGAATTAAGATGCAACCGAGTGACAATCCAGATAGGCAACCGATGGAGAGCTCCAGGAGGAGGCATCATCAAGGAAGTGATACCAGACACCGACAGCGACGGCAACCAGCTGGCAACAGGAACCATCGTCCTCCACCTCCAGGACGGAGAGATAGGAAAGATTGCCGTTGATGACATATGCCAGGGCATCTGGCATGAGGGGATGAACATCGAGGACAACGAGAGCGACGACTACGACGATGGCATCGGCAACTTCAAGTTTGCAGGATTCTATACGGCATACTTCCGAATCACGGAAATCATAGACACCACCCACAACAGCAGGGTGCGCTACGCATTGCGTCCGACAAGCGATACCTGGAAGACGCAGCACCACCCACACGAGGCGATGCACTTTGTGGCATACGGCAACTTCAGCGACACCACGAGACAGAAGAGCCGCTACAGCACGCTGACATACGAGCGGTACCTGACGGACGTGAACAATTGGGAATTCAGCAAGGACATGATAGCCGCCCAATTCGGAGACTTGACGAATCTGAACATTTTCGGCTTCAATATGAAGGGCTACTCCGCTTACCTAAACAACATCTACATGAGCGGTACGATAGAGCAGTTCGAGAACATGGGCAGGAAGATGTACATAGACCAGAGCCTGGACGGACACATGGCAGCGGATGAAACGGAGACCGTCACGATTCAGATCCTGGACGGATACATGCAAGACCACACGTCCGAATACAGCTTCAAGGTGGAGCGAGATACAGGAGACACGGCATCCGATGCCGTCTGGAACGCCAAGCCCGAGCACCTAAACTGCGGCTCATCGTTTAAGATTTCGTTTTCAGATTTGCACATCAACCCGAACCACAGCGGAATCAGCACCCTATTCTACGTTATAGCAGACGACGGAAAAGACACTCCGATAACGGAGCCATTAGAATATTAATATTTAAAGCAGAGGAGAAACAGAATGGCAAACAAAAAGAGGGCATTCCAATCTGAGCGCAAGCACACAAGGCTCGACTTTTCGCCATTGAATCTGACATGCGAGCTGGTCTGCATCACGCCAGACGCACCGACGGCACAGACAGCCAACACTGCGCTGGGGCAATACGAGCCAGACCGCTCGATTACCCCGACAATCATCAGACCGCAGACGACGGTCAATGACCCCGACGGAATCTTCACGTCGGGAATCAACAACAGGAACCTTGCAAGCGACCAGCACGCATGGTTTGTGAATTCCACGCCAATCGCCAAGGTTTGGAAAGAGGGAACAGACTACGAGATCATCAAGGACGATACGGATGACAACGGCAGTTTGAAGGTGATGCGAAACATTACACCAGGAGAGGTGGCGGCACTTTCGTACACGGGCATGTTCTACGATTTCCGAACAGGAACGAACAATTCGGTGAGCGGAAGCGGAATGGCACTCACCACGACAGACAAGGGAGGAAACAAGCTGGCATGCTGCGTAGATTGCGAACAGCTCATCTACGACCCACTGAAGGATGAGCTCCTCCTTTACGAATACCTGGTAGCGGAAGGCATCGAGACAGCAGGGCAACGAGCCAAGTTCGTGAACGGAAAAAGCTACGAGCGAACCGTAACCATTACGCTCACCCAGGGAGACGCTACGCTGACGAAGCTGCCAGCAGGAATCACGATGCGCCTCGTGGAGCGAGGAAAGACGGCTGCACTTGCAGCAGGAACGCTCCAGCACCCAGAAATCAAATCGATAGCATATCCGACAATCGGATTCGATATGCGATTCACATGGGAGAAGGAGTTCGAGGTTCAGTTTGTCGATGCCAAGGGCAACGTGAAGACCAGCACAGGTATCACTCTCATTCGAGACATGAGCCTGCTGACACAACACGACGTGGCGAGAGGCAACGATGTTGTCCCAGGACAGCAACGCTACAACAACCACGGAATTTTTGCCGCAGGAAGCCAGCTCATCCAATACCCAGAGCTGTACTACAACATTCAATGGTGGACACAGGCGAGAGTTTATAACGCCACCAGCAAGGCGTATCAGTTTGCAGATAGAATCTACAGACAGACAGGCGAAAAGATGGAGTGCAGCGTTGATTCATTGGGCATCGGCTACGAGAAGAACCTTAGCTGGTTTGATGTTTCGATGGACATCGAGGAACGAGAGCCAGCAGCGATTCTGACAAGCGAGAACGCAAACATCGTCCTCACGGACGAGAAAGGTAAGGTTTTAATTTTTTAGCTTATGAGATACGCAATTGTAGAGACAAGCAAGGCAGAAGCCAAAGGGCTGAAAGCCAAGCTCCATCGAACGAACAACACAGGTTCGAAGATGGCAGTGAACGAGAACGAATTGCTGAAGGTGAACGAGAACCCCGAGACAGCAGCAGCAGAGCTCGGAGGAAAACTACAGGAACTGCAGGAATTCAAGAATGAACTTAATAAATGGGACGAATAACAAATGGGAAACAAGATTAAAGGAGCGTTCACGGTGCGCTTCATCAGAACAGGCGACCAGATCTACGTCAGCAAATCCATCGTGAAATTTGACAAGGCAGGAGCGGAAAGCGGAGGCTCGCTCTTCCAGGCAATCGACCCGACAAACGGAACATTGTCCGTCGATTGGAAGACCGACATCTACAACCAGCCAGCCTTGAAGGTGGGCATCAAGAGTGCAATCGGCAACCCTGTAACGATTACAGGCATCAAATGGACGTACCGAGGCACGGAGCTGACATTCAACACCAGCGCAGCCACCACAGGCAACTACACAGGCTGGAACCTGTCAACAGATGGCAAGTTTGCCAAGAAGGAGGTGGACGGCTACTGCTACCTGCGACTAATTGACAACGCAGCAAGCACCACCATCATCTCGAACCAAATCATCGGATATGAAATCAGCTACATATCCAACAACGTCCGAGACTCCATCGCAGGAACAGAGGATGTGCTGATTCAGCAGGCAGGAGCAGACAGCTACAGCATCAACATCACGACAAGCCGAAGCACGCTGAATGCGACAGACAAGAGCACCACGCTGACCGCAACATACCTGTACGGAACGAAGCCAATCAGCGATGAGGAATTCGCAAAGAATTGGAAGCTGGAGTGGTATAAGGATTTCGTCCTCATGAGCGGACAGAACGGAAAGACAATCACCGTAACGAGAAGCGACGTAGATGGCAGCTCCGTATTCAGCGTCAAGCTCCTGCACAAGGAAGGCGATAACTGGGTCGCCAAAGCCGTCGATGCGCAACGAGTAACGGACGATTCAGACGAATGGATCATCGACTCAAACCCTGACGGAGCGAACCCCGACGCTATTTCAAAGACAAGCAACGCAAAGTTTGTCCTTTCGCTTAAGCAGAACGGAGTGAAATACACAGGAACCATAACATGGGGATGGGAAGTGTACAATGCGCTCAACGTAAAGACCTACACAGGCTCGGGAGCAAATGTAACGCTGACAGCGGAAATGGCGAAATGCGTACCAGACGCAAGCAACCAGGGCAAAAATTATTATTCAGATGTAGCCTACGAAGTGACTGCATCAATCTCATAACATTTAAAAAGGAGAATAGATATGGCAGACGTACAATATCAGAAAGTAACAGAATTCGGTACCACAACCGCTTTGAACGGAAGCGACTACGTGTTTGTAATCGCAGGAGGAACACCGAAAAGAATCACGCTCGACAACCTGCGAGCAATGATGGAAGAGAACCAGCAGCAGTTCTTAGACGAGAACGCATTCTGGATTGAAGAGAACACAGCATCAAGCAGGGGATCCGCATACTGCGAGACAGGAGGCAACAGCCTCATGCGCCAGATTTGGCTGTCGAAGATTACGGCAATCCTCATGACACCAGACGGACACTTCACCCGTCTGAACCCGAACGACCACCACTACACAGCAGACGGAGACCAGGTCGTGAAGGACGGAGCCGTGGTAGCAGCATACAAGAATGCCGATTGGTTCGGTATGCTCGATGGCGGTTATTGGAACTACCTCCAGGAGGTGACAATCGGAGGAGTTAAGCACATCAGACACCACATATCGCTCACACCGCTGCCTGGTGGCTGGTTTACCAAGAACGTCCCTGTCGGCATGTTCAAGTGCACCATTCAGAACGGACAGATGCGAAGCATTCCGTTTGTGGTTCCGAGCGGAGGCAGCAACATTAATCAGTTCTTCAACTACGCCCAGGCACGAAGCAAGAACCATGGACTAGCAGGCGAGCCGTTCAGAAACCTGCTCCTGCAGTACATCATGGCGAAATACGGGTACCGAGACATTCAGAACCTCACAGCATCCGATGGTACAAAGATTTTCGGATGCGGTCTTGACGGAACAGAGAAGAGCGCAACTTCAACATTAGCGGACGGATTCGCAAGACAGAAGAACATCAAGACAGGCGCATGCCTGGCATTGGGCTACAGCGACGGAAAGGTCGCTGTCAAGGACGCAGACAACTTCACATGCCACAGCGTAAATGTTGGCGTATGGGGTGACCCATACGGTCAATATTGGGAAATGGACGGACACCTTTGCTCGGTAGGAAGCGACGTTTATCAATGGGACGACAACTTCATGCCTACAGGCAAGCCGACGACGGACACCTTCAAGGCTATCAAGTACAACAAGCTGACCCGAGCAACAACCGACGGACTCCAGAACGTAGATATCAACCTCATCACCACGAAGGGAGCGCAGCACATGAGCTACGTACCGCTTAAGGCGCATACAGGCGTGAGCTACGGAGATAACTATTGGTACAACGCAGAGGGACAGCTGTGGATTGGTGGCGGCGACTCGAGCTACGGTGCGTATTGCGGTCTCGCTTCTGCGAGCTCGACCAACGCCTGGTCGAATGCGCATGCGAGCATCTCGGCTCGGCTTGATTACCATGGCGACCTTAAAGAGGTCACCTCTGCCGAGCTGAAGAGACTCCTGGCATCTTAAAAAGGAGCAGGAAACTCAGCGAGAAAGACATTTAAAAAGGGGGCGTGGGGGATTCCCCCCACCCTTCAAATTTAGCCAAGAAAAAAAATATAGACAAAACCCCTCGCCCAGCTCGTGGCGAGGTAGGCAAAAGGGAAGGACAGCTGTGGGTTGGTGGCGGCACCTCGAACTTCGGTGCGGATTGCGGTCTCGCTTCTGCGATCTCGAGCAACGCCTGGTCGTCTGCGAGTGCGAACATCTCGGCTCGAATTACTTCAACGTTTACGAAATAATAAACGACACCCATAAGGACATCGGTACTGCGTCATGGGAAAATGTCCGCCTTTCCCGAGCCTCGGCAGCTGGTGCATAAGTATAGCCAGTGTTCAGCCGAAACAAATCGAACTTGCGCAGGCAACGCCCAGCGACCTGCCCGTGGTGTTAGTAAATCCGACCAAAAGGGTCGGAAGTTGAAAGCTCTGCACAGAGTGAAGCAAGCCCAACGAGAACAAAGAACGAGCACGACTTGAAAAAAGAAAATTATGCCGAAGAGACAGGGTTACATATATGATTGCACCTGGCAATGGGACACCGTGAAGGAAGCGGACAGGGTCTCCACAAGGCGCAAGAAAAACTACGGAGTGAAGAAGCACAAGAAGCAATGGTTGAAAGACCTTGTGGAAGTTCAACAGCTCATCATCGACCGAAAGATCAAGACGGACGAATACCAGCACATGAAGCTGAAGAACGGAAAGAAGGAACGAGACATCAGCAAGCTGAACTTCCACCCGAACCACGAATGGCATCAGAGCCTCGTCTTAGTAAGCCACGACAGAATAGAGCGCACGTTGATTTCACACACTTATGCGTCAAGAATCGGCTACGGACAGATAGCAGCTGCGCTTCAAGTCAAGAGATGGCTAAGAGAGAACAGAGAAGAATGCAGATGGTTCGCCCAGGGCGACATTTGCCATTATTACGCTAACATATTGCATGCATTGCTGAGACAGAACCTGGAGCACATCTTCAAGGACAAGGAGTTCATCGACGCATACATGGAGCCGTTCGAGAGATTCACAGATGACGAGAAAGGGATACCGCTAGGCATTCGACCAAGCCAGGACAGCGGAAACCTCGCCCTCACGAGATTCGACAGGTTTCTAAAGGAAGTAGCCAAGGCACACCTTTACATCCGATACCTTGACGATTTCGTCATATTCGGCAAGACGAAGGGCGAGGTCAAGCGAAAGATGAAAATGGCTACCGCCTTTTTGAAGGAGCTGGGATTTGAGGCACATGAGCCAAAGATCCGTCCGATAAGCGAAGGCTTGGACTTCCTCGGTTTCGTTTACTACGAAGGAGGCGACATGTTCTGGAGGAAGAGCGACAAGGTACGCTGGCTCAAACGAAGAGCCAAGGTCACCAACAAGCGCAGGCTCCACGAAATCGATGCAGCAGCATGGGGAATGATAAAATGGGGAAACCGACATTGCAAAAGATTATTTAAAATGGAAACAGGAATAAATTTATCAGACTTAGGCATCAAGATGCCCGAGAAAAAAGACAAGAACGGAAAGCGAATCATCGACGCACCGAAGATTACAACAGCCGTCATCCTTAACAAGGAGATAGAGGTCGTCGATTGGGTGCGAGACGTTGAGACATCATACGGCAAGGGACGATACGCATTAGAGATTGAATTCTACGGAGGAAAGAACAAACTCATCGTAAACAGCCCGAGCATGAAGCAGCTCATCGATGCGTTCGAGCAGGCACGAGTTACAAGATTCAAGGCAGTGGTCATCGACAAAGGAGGCTCGCACTTCGAGTTCAGCCAGGTCAAGATTCTCGAGATTGACAAGAGACCTGTCGCCAAGACAGAGGATGGCAAGCTGATATACACAGACACAAACGAGGTCGTAGATCTCACCAAGTTCAACAATAAAAAAGAGGAGACAAAGCAATGAAACAGAAGTACGGAAACATCAGAAGAGTGTTCATGACAGAGCAGCCAGCGATTTATGACAAGCAGACTCGCATCGCATACATGAACTTCCGGAAGGACTCGCAGGTACAGACAACCACCAACAGCGAGACCAGCACCAGCACATCATCCAAGAGCAGCAAGGCGAAGGATGAACAGACAACCATCGAAGGCTTCAGCGGTTTTGTAATTCAGACCGATGGCATCATGGACTACGCCCACATCAAGAGCCAGCTCGTAGAGGCAGCGTTCCCACAGAAGGAGGAGCACGCCCTGGCATTCAACACCATCGATGCGCTGATGAAGAAGGTAGATGGCGAGGAGCTGACAGCAGAGGAGCAGGCAGACATTGCGAGTTACAAGGAATTCGCAGAATACCGCAACATTTGCGCAAACTGCGCCAAAGCAATCCTTAGTTCATTGAAAGATTAATTAACATGCAGAAAAAGCGAACATTCAAGGCAGCGTTCACCTGCAGGTGGGCTCCTTCAGACGGCAAGGACGGAGAGAACGGAAAGGACGGCATCGGCATCAAGTCAGCCGACGTGGTATTCACGCTTTCCACGAGCAACACCACGCCACCAGCTGACAGCGTGACATGGGTCACCCTTTTCTCCCAACTTTATCTGATGGAGAACACCTACGTCTGGAGCTGCACCAAGACCGTGCTCACCAGCGGAGCGACCACCTACACAGGCAAGCAATGCCTCGGTGCGAGCAAGGACTTTGCAACCATCACGGAGCAATACGCTGTAGGAAGCAGCGGCATAACCGCACCAACCAGCGGATGGGGAACGAGCTACACGCCAACCAAGGAGTTGTGGCTATGGACACGCAACCGAATAAGATGGACGAGCGGTGCATACACTTACACCACAGCCATCTGCATCGGTTACTTTGGCAAGGATGGCGACAAGGGTGACAAGGGAGACCCAGGCAAGGACGGAACAGACGGCAAGGACGGAGAGAACGGAAAGGACGGCACTGACGGAAAAGATGGAAACGGCATCAGCACACAAACAACCTACTTCATCGCCACCGACCAGATGAAGGTCGCCTCCTATTCTTCGGTTTATGGCTGGAGCACCACCTTCCCGACAGCGACCGAACAGAAGCCATACGTATGGAAATGCGTGAAGACGACCTACACCAAGAGCGGAACAACCTACTCCACGCCAGAACTCATCACCACATACCATAGTGGAGACAACGCCAACATCATCGACAACGCAGCCTTCACAAGCGCAGGCAACATGACGGCATGGGCACTCCAGAGCCAATACCAGGCATTAAGCGGAAAGCAGGTACCAAGCGACAAGGGAGCCATTGATCCAACCAACAAGAAGGACAACCGCAACTCCTACCATGACACCTGCAAGGCTACAGGAGCAACCATTACAATGAAGGAGGTGCTGCGGCAAGTCATCCATAAGCCAGGTACCATCAACAAGCTGGCAGCAGGGCAATGGTACACGTTCAGTTTTTGGGCGAAGGGAAGGCAAAAAGTTATCCCGATTAACGAGACAAGCAGCAGCTACGGATTTGCGGAAAGAAGCCTATACCTCGTCGCAGGAAGAACCTACAACATCACCATCGTGGGCAAATGCAGCCAGGATGCCGTAAACAATGGCAAGGAGCTACGAACATACATCTACAAAAGCGATTGGAGCGAAAGCGCATACACATCCACAGACTCCACCATCGTAACAGGCATACGGATGACCTTCACGCCTAAGAAAACAGGCGAATACAAGCTGAATAGCTACATGTACAACCAAGACTACCCTCGAACAGGCACGGTCACGGTGTACCAATACGAGATAACTGACGGACTCGACCTCACCACCTTCATCTATCCGACAGCGGTGGACACGAACACCAAGATGATTGTGGACGGAACCGAGAAAGCAGCAACGCCATCAGACCTGGGAGTTAGCTGGGCATTGACAAACGAATGGAAGAGGCATACGGTAACATTCAAGACCAAGGAATCCATGAACAGCGACGAACAGGCTGTCCTGTTCAGATTGCAGCCGACACCGAACGAAGAGGCGTACCGAGAGGTATGGATCTGCATGCCGAAGCTGGAGAGCGGAATGTTCGCCACAGGCTTTGTGGACGGAATCGATGACCTGCGAGGAATACCAGGACTCATCGAGAGGACGAGTGAATGGGCAGCAGGTGTCGAGTTCCACAACGACGAGAACCTGACAGGAGGCATCCGATACCTTGACTTGGTGACCGTCACCAACAACACGACAGGTAAATTCGAGCTTTACCAATGCAGGGTGACACATACGTCCACAGCAGCGAACGCACCGAGCGACAACAGCGCAGAATGGCTAAAGCTGAACCAGATGCGACCAATCTACACGCCACTCATCGTGGCGAAGAATGCCGTCCTTCGCTTTTCGCAGACGAACAGAATCCTCATCACAAACAGCAAAGACAAGGTTCAAGGCTGCTTCGGAGGTGTCGAGGATGAGGCAAACGGCTACCCTTTGTGGATTGGAGCGATTACTGCTGCAGCAGCTAAGTTCAGAGTGAAGTACGGAGGACAGCTGGAAGCGAGCGAAGTAAGTATCACGGGTACCATTAACGCAACGAGCGGAACCTTCAACAACGTTTCAATCGACAGCGGAACAATCGGAGGATTCACCATCAGCGGAAATGGACTGACAAACGACAAGAACTTCAACAACGATGCCTACATCATTCTTAGGAACGACAACGCTGGAGCATTTGCAGGAATCGGAGGCAACTTGCTTCCAGCATCGAGCGGACTGAGAGCCGTGGCACGATTCGAGAACGAAAACAAAAGTAGATGGTTTGAATACGACAATCTCGGACAGAACATCGCAATGCTGCTGTCGGCAAAGAACGCAGACAGAAACGTGGCATTGGAAATTCTAGGAGGCTGCATCAAAGGATTTGCACTCAACACGAAAATCATCACAACTAAGACCTACACCATCAGCAGAGACGAGAATGTGGTAAGTTACATAAGCGACTCAAACGAAAGCGGTAATTGGGTAGAATTCACGTTACCAGACATGCAATGGTACGACGAGGGGCACTTTGTCATGCTTTCGAGAGAAGCGGTCGGAGAATACTCCTTCAAAGTCAAGCCAGGGTACTGCTACGACAAGAGCGGAAAGAGGTATGAGACCTACATCTACAACAAGGGTAAACGCTACACCAAGAGCGGATTTGATACCGATTTTTTCAGCGCATACGGCTCTTGCATTCTTGTATATTGCCCACGATGGCAGGTCGTTTCAAAGAACGCAGTTTTAAACAAGGGAATATGGCTCGCATACGGAGTCATGTAAAAATAAAAAGGAGAACAGAACGATGAAAATTAATTTTGAAAGAGTGGAGGTTTTCACGAACCTCGCCAAGACCAAGGCAGCGGTCATCGACATCAAGGAAGGATTTGCAGACGCAATCTACACCCAGGGACAGGGCATCGCCTGCCACGCCCTAGCCATGAAGATTTACAACTCCCATGGGGAGGAGGAGTACAGCGACAAGGAAGCCGAGCTCATCAGCAGATGCTCCGAGCTTTGCACCCCAGCAGTGATGGACGGCATCCAAGCAGCCATCACAAAGGGCAGAGAGCAGAAGGAGGAGCAGGCATGAGCGCAGAGATTCTACAGGCAATAGCAACCGCCCTCGTTACCATTTTGGGCTGCTTCATGTTCTACGACAGCAAGAAGCGAACCGAGGCTGCGAAGGCATCGCAGGAGGAAGCCAAGGCAACGGCTCAATACGCAAGCGGATGGAAAGACCTCTGCGAGCGAAAGGACAGCGAGCTGAAAGCCAAGGACGAGAAGATAGACAGCCTCTACGATGTCCTAAACCAGCACCGAGCAAGCGAGGATAAGCTGAAGGACGAAAACATGGAGCTCCGTCTGCAACTCCAGGAGTCAAGCTGGAACAGATGCATCCGCAACGGATGCGAGCGGAGAAGCCCACCACGCAAGAGGGAACAGGAAGAGGAGAACTACACAGACAGAACAGACGAAGAAGGCGTATGAGACTTACAACATATTTAATGAAGCTCATCCAAACCAACAGCGGAGCATCCAGCAAGGCATTCTTTTTGGTAAGCGTGACCATCATCGGATGCCTCCTGCTGTTGACAATAGGATTCGTCCTGCTATACGAGGTGCTCACCACGAACACCATCCACACCGACCTCATGGGCATTGCTGCAGTAATCGGTGCGATTGGCTCACTTTTCGCAACAGCAGGCATAACAAAAGCATTCGGGGAGAGGAACGAGCCAACCTCCCCAGGTAACCAACAATCCAAAACGGAGGAATAAACAATGGCAGAAGTAGAGAAATTCGCACCTTTCGTCCTTAAATGGGAAGGAGGTGCCAAGTATACGAACAACAAGCACGACAGAGGTGGAGCCACCAAGTACGGAATCACCATCGCCACCTGGCGTACCGTAGGCTACGACAAGAACGGAGACGGCAAGATAGACGAGAAGGACGTGAAGCTCCTCGACGAGGAGGACTTCAAGATGGTGCTCAAGCGCAACTTCTGGGACACATGGAAGGCAGACCAAATCAAAGACCAGAAGGTAGCAGAGAGCCTGGTCGATTGGGTCTGGAACAGCGGAAAATGGGGAATCATCAAACCGCAGCAGCTCCTGGGAGTGAAGGCAGACGGCATCGTCGGAGCGAAGACCCTGGCAGCGGTCAACAACTACCCGAACCAACACCAGCTCTTCGAGGCATTGAAGAACGCACGAAAGGCGTACATCAACAAGCTGATAAAAAAAGACCCGAGCCAGATCGTCTTCAAAAAAGGCTGGCTCAACAGAATCAACGATTTAAAATATGAGGATTAACACCATGACGAAAGAACGAAAGACAAGCATCCTCGCCCTGATCATCATCTGCATTGCATGCCTTTTGGCAGGATGCGCAACGAAGAAAAAGGCAATGACAGAGACGGCAACAGAGCAAGAGACAACGAAGGTGGAACAAGTGAAGGACACTGCCATCACGGAGACCCACGACACCACCAGGATCACCCAGAAGCTGGTACCCGTTGAGATTGCGGTACCAGAAGCCAAGCTGGAGCGAACCACCAAGGACACCACGTCGGTGCTGGAGACAGACCTGTACAAATCCACCGCAACCTGGGCAAACGGAAAGCTGACGCACACGCTGGAGGCAAAGCCAGGGGCAAAGGTCAAGGGACAGACAGCGGTCACGGACACCACCAAAATCTCCAAAAAGAGCTCATCCACGAAAAACACGAGGAACTCCTCGTCGGATTCAAAGAACAGCCAAAAGGACACCCAGCAAACCACCAAGACAACGCAGGCGAGCTGGGACATTTGGCTGGGAGCTGGTATAATAATAGGTATAGGAGCAACCACCGCCATTATTTGGATCTGGAGAAAGCGAAAGAAGCCGAAAAACTAGAAAGAGACCTCTTCACCGACAAGGTGGAGGGGTCTTTTTTTTGATAACTTTCTTTAGCTAAGTAGTTGATTTTCTGTAACTTATAATAACTATAAAGTTATACAACTTTGCGAAAAATTGATTATCTTTGCATCAGAAAAAGAAAAGGAAACGCCCCCCTAACCAAGGGGCATAAAATACAAAAATTATGGCAAGAGCTACATATTACATTAAGGAACAGACAACTTGGAGAGACACCGAGAAAGAAGAGGTTAGAGAAGTTTTCAACTCTACAAGAAAAGCAGAGACCGAGCGATTCTTCAACAGACTCGAAAAGGGAAACGAGAACATCACCGACAGAAGAATGGGATACTTCAAGATTGAGGAGTTCACCATGGCTGGCAAGATGACAACAGAATACTGGATAGAGAAATATTAAAGACAACCAGGGAGGCGCAAGCCTCCCACAACTTAAGCCCTACGGCAGCACGGTAAAGCCGCATTTTATGACAAAGACAGGCGACGCTTTTATATACAAGCACATGACAGGGATCATCGACAACATCATGGAAGGATACCCTGTAGTTCTTACAACCGAGGACGGCACAACCTTAACCATCACATACGAGGGAGAGGCAGCAGACAAGCCATTCAAGGTTACACTTAAAAAGAGAGCAACCCGAGTAAAGGCTTTCCTTTCAATTGAGACAATGGAATTCTACCTCGGCAGATTCAATTACACAGACATTAAATTTTAAGGAGGAACAAACAATGAAAAAAGAATTAGCAGACAACATCATAAGCCAGATAAAGAAAGACAAGGTTCAACAAGCAACCATCACTCTCAAGAGCGGAAAGGAGATAGAGTTCAACCCAACAGACGATGACTGCAGATTGATGAAGCAACCAGACAGCATCTATTCAAGCAGCATCCTCATCATAGAAGGAGAAGGAGGTACGAGTTTTATCGAATGCGAGGAAATAGCAATGATTAATATTTAAGGAGGACAGCGACATGGAAACAGCAATTAGAATCACAATAAGCCTTGGCGACGCAAGAGAAGGAATCGACAGAATCCTGGATAACCCATACTTCGAATGCCTTCAGCGCACAGCAACCAACCAATGGGAGAGCGAAAGATTCGACGATGAGGATGAGGACGAAGCAGACGACCTCTACGAATTGAAGGAGACCCTCACCCACACCCTGGCAGGGCTTGATTACGACATAGAGGACATTGAATATTAACATTTTAAAGATAGGAGACAAGAATCATGATGAAACAAGAATTTGAAGAAAGAGCAAACTTCAAGGTTAGCCCAGAGTGCTACCACACATTCATAGAGCCAGGATACAACGCAAGCAACCTGGACAAAGACGAATGGGTGAAGGAGTGGAAGAAGAACGGAGGTGTTCAAGCTGCCTACGATTGGGAATGCGCAAAGCGAATCAAGGCAGAGAAGGCAGCCAAAGGAGCTGAAGGCGAAAAGACAAACATGGCGAAGGCACTCATCAAGAAGGCTGACCAATTCAACGACGAAGAGATGAACCGCATGGCGATCGCCATCATCGGAGAAAGAGATTACCTGGTTTATAAGCTAGAGAACCAGCTGAAGCTCACAGAGGACGATAAGAAGCGAATCCTCGCCAACTTGAAGTAAGAAGGAAACGGCTGGGCTAACCACCCAGCCACAACACAACAAGAATATGAACAAGAAAAGAAGAACAGCATTAAACGAGCTCCTCACCAAGCTCGAAGAGATAAAAAACCAGGTAGAGGAGCTCATGGATGAGGAGCAGACGGCACTAGAGAATCTGCCCGAAGCCTTCCAGGAAGGAGAAAAAGGCGACACGATGCAGGAAGCCATCGACAATTTGTCGAACGCAATGGACGCAATCGACGAAGCCACAGAATACATTAATGAAGCAACGAACTAGAAGAAAGGAGGACAACATGGCAAATTACATCCGTGAATGGAACAACATGGCAAGATGCTACAACCCATTTGGCTGCCCTTTCAAGGCAGCACACCAGGGAACGACAGAGAGACGCTGTACCCTGGAGGAAGACTGCGTGAGCAAAGACAAGAAGGCTACGTACAACTACGTAAAAAAGAATGAAGACTACGTAGTACTGAACGAGAAACAGAGAACAAAGCAAGCAGCCAGCATGACAGGGCAGGAGCTCGACCAGAAAATCGAGGCAGCAAAGCAGCTCCTCAACCAGCTAGAAGAGCTTGGAAATGAGTTCGATTTGAAGGAGACAATCAAGGAGGTGCGTAAATGCATCGACATCTACACCAAAGAGCGAGACCAACGCAAGGAGGCTGGCACTTGGAAAAAATGGGGAGTTTAATTTTTAAAAAGGAGAACAGAACATGGCAGAACCAAGAAAATACAAGTCAAGCAAGCGAGGCGACGGACGCACCCAGAAACGAATCGGGGTCGCCATTGACAGCGAGCTGGAGGATTGGCTGAACACCAAGCCAAACAAGAACCGCTACATCAACGAGCTGATACGACAAGACATGACACGCCACAAGGTGATTATTACGACGGCAGGAAAGCCAGAGATTAAAATAATCGAGCCTTGACAGACAGGAGAAAGGGAGAATCCTACACAGGATCCTCCCTTATTTCGTACCGTAGAACACCCAATCGAGGACACGACGATTCGCCTCGTCCACCTTCCGCTGGTCGAAATCGATATAGATATCGGTAACGGAAGACCCACCATGACCAAGAGCATGGGCGATAACGTCCTTTGGGATATCCAGGGAAGCAGCAATCGTCGCCCAGGAATGGCGAGCCACATAGGAAGACAGCATCGGGAAGGCAGGACGGAACACCTCCACTTCACGATACACGCCCAGATCATCGGTGCGCCATTCCTTCACGACAGAACCAACAGCCTTCAAGCCACGGCACATTTGCATGGTAAAGGAGGTATAGCGTTTTCGGTTTTCCCCCCAGGAGACAAGCCGACCACAGGAGCCGTGATACTTCTCGATGAGAGCTGCAGCCTCTGGCTCCACCTTGATATCATAGAGCCGCCCAGTTTTGGAGCGACGATAGGACAGGCGACCATCGACAAGCTGCCCATCTTTCAGAGCTAGCAGATCAACCAGGTTAATGCCAACCAGACAGAACGAGAGCTTGAAGGCATCGACATACTGTTGCTGCCAGGTCAAACCAGGGAACGAGAACAGCGAGCGAAGAGCCTCCACCGACACAGCTCGTTTCTTGGTCGCCTCCGATTTCACCTTGAAGGAGCGGAACGGGTACCAGGAGGTGATACCATTATCGATGGCATCATTGAAGACAGCCCGAACGTTTCGCAGATGGATGGAGCGAGCATTCACAGAAGGACACCCACCCTGCTCGGTACCAAGCCACGCCTCGAACCTGGACAGCCAATCTTTCGTGATGCGCTCGAAGGAGAGAGACTCGGCATGAGAGTCAAACGCAAGCACCTTCTTAACGGTCACCAGGTAGATATCACGAGTTCGAGGAGACCTGCACAGCGAGGCATAGGAGCGGAAACGAGCCAAGAACCGATTATCGACACCAGCATCAGGGCGAAGTTCAGCAGCCACCCGATTCTTCACCTCGACAGCCGACAAGCCAACGAGATTACCAGCAGAGGTCAGCTTCAGAATGATTTCAGAGACACGAGCCATCTGCTGCAGCAGGAAGAGATTTGTGGATTCGTCGTTCATGGTACCACGCACCTTTTGCGCCTTGGCATCCCACTGAGAAGGAAGCAGGCGAATACCAACAGGGAGCTGGGAATGGGAACGCTGACGGCAGAAATCGAACTTCAAGGAAGCAAGACCACCGTCGGGGACACCACGAACATCAAGATAATAATGCACTCTAATCATTTTTCCGAGATTTAACTGCACGCATTTTGCACGCATTTTGCAACAAAGAGAAACAAAAGGGAGACAAGCGCAACAAAGGTGGCAGACCAAAAACGCAATAAATAAAGGAGAAATAAACTGATTATAAGCGGAAAGAGGGGGATTCGAACCCCCGATTCCCTTTAGGGGAATACACGCTTTCCAGGCGTGCCTCTTCAGCCACTCGAGCACCTTTCCTTTATTTCGGAATGCAAAAGTATCAATTTTTATCCGAAATGCCACATATTCGCTTGCTTTTTACATTTCTTTAACGAAAACAGCAAGAAGAGGGTGTGGCATAAGTTTCTTGCCTAGAGTATAAATAAGGCAAGAAACTAATGCCACACCCTCAATCATATAAATCCTACTTCTCAGGAATAATCTCGAAGATTTCGGCTGAGCCTTCTATCTGAAGCTTGGCTGCCTTCTTCACCAATTCTACCTTGCAGAATGAACTGTCGATGGTGGTAGTGGCAAGAACCTTGCCCTTGGCATTCAACTGACGACAAACCAAAGAACTGCCTGGAGTCAACTTCAGAAGCAGGGTGTAACCCTTTACTTCCTTTTCTACACCCATGGTAAGGATGCCCTCGTTGGTGAATGAGGTGCAAGGATTCTCATCGAAACCATACATCGCTGCCTGAAAGTTGGTTGCCTCTACAGGGAAGCTCAAACGCTCTGGAGTGGTTGGATTCACCTCGAAGGTGCGGACAGCTGCCCAGTTACGCTTGTCTGACTTCAACTTCTTGATACGGATATAACGAGCCTCAACAGGAGTGTCGGTCTTCCAGTTGATGATATACTGCTTCTTCAACTCGCCTGTCAGCGCCTTCCATTCCTTTCTGTCTACAGAATACTCCAATACGGTGTTGTCGAAGTAATCCACATCATCCACAGAGTTGCGGCCCTGAAGGATTCTTACCTCTGAAACGGAACGAACGCAGCCCAGGTCAGCACCAATCCAGTCGCCTGTATTCTGGCCGTTACCCGATGTATAATAGGTAGTAGAATCGTTGTCGAACATCGCCTTGCTCTGGGTAGTTCTCAAGGTAGCATAGGTACCGATACCCTTATAGAAAGCAGGCACCTTGCCGGTCAACTTCTTGAAGAAACCAGATGCCATATCGTCCATAGACTGCTCGTAGAATGGCTGCAATACCATGGTTCCTGACTTATGCTTCTCGTAGGCAGCCACATCTTCCTTGCTCATGCGGTTGTTCACGTAACCCTCCCAGAATGCCTGGTCGTTGCCAGCCTTGTATTCCTTGATAAGACTCATGGTCTTCAAGCCACGCTCACCCAACTTGCCAAACTCTTTGAGCCAAGGGCGAAGTTCCTTCATCAGCAGGGCGTTCTTACAGTTTGCCTCCATCTGGGCAGGAGCATTCTTCACCTTGACAAACTCATTCTGCAAAGCGTTGAACTGTGCATCTGTGAAGTTGTCGATGCGGAAGCTCTTGGTCTCCCATGATTCGATGCGGCGATAACCGGTCTCGGTATCGCAAGAGTGCATGGCGAAGGTGCGATATGCCTCATGTGCTTCTGGGGTGAGATCTACCAGACCACGCTCCCAGTTATCGAGCGGATTATAGTTGGCGATATTCCAGCTATAGTCAGCTACACCATAGAGCGCCAGCTTGGATGCCTCTCCGTGCTCCATCGGATTACTTACGAAACCGCAGAGATCCTTGTTGGTCAGGTCGGTCTGCAATCCGTAGGTAGGCCCCTGCATGATGATATGGCGAGCATAATCGGTTACAGGGAAGTTCCACCAGTAATAAGCAGGACGCTTGATACGGGAGTTTACCCAGTCGAGCGTCTCGCGGGTCAAGTCGCTACATACCACATCACCTGTCCAGAATACGTTGATAGAAGGGTCGAGGGTATTTCCGAAGATGGCGAGAGAACCGGTTGGCTTTGGATTCGCCCAGAGACGGGTATAATCGGTAGGACACATCACGAGCGGAGTTACATCGCCCTTAGCCTTCACAAATTCCTTTTCGAGACGGTTGAGAAGTTCAGACTGCTTTACCGGGTTGGCACCCTCGCCGGAAATATCATCGAAGAAGATAGCGAAAGAACGAACACCAAGGTCGTACATCAGATCGAGCTTGTGAACCAGGTTCTGATAGTCTTCCTCGTTCCACTTGATGTCCTGTCCCGGATGGATAGCCCACACGAAGTCTACTCGGTTGCGGCGACAAGCCTGAACGAGTTCGCTAATGTTCTTAGCCTCTTTCTCAGGATAAGGCAGACGCCAGTTTGGACAACTGTGATATGGATCGTCCTTCGGACCGTAGAGATAGGTGTTCATCTTATTCTTTCCGTAATAGTCGATGAGGGAAAGACGCACCTGATGAGACCAAGGTTCGCCATAGAAGCCTTCTACCACACCACGGTTTGGAAGATCTGGGTAGTCGTTGCAGGTGGTGTAAGGCATCTGTCCCTTTGCCATCTCGCTGTTAACAATCTGGCGCAGAGTCTGCAAACCGTAGAAGGCACCACGCTCGTCGTAGCCCACAATCTGGATACCCTTGGCATCAGCCTTCAGGCTGTAAGCACCCGAAACAGGCTTTACGCCAGCCTTGGCAGCGAGTTTTTCACCGAAATCGATAGTCAGGCGAATGCCCTTGGCGTTGACGGTAAGAAACTTCACGTCATCGGCAAACTTGCCTTTCTTGTCTATCACCTTGACACCTTTCTGCAGGTCGAGTCGGTTAGCAGCATCCACATTCAGGAGATGTGGTGTAGGGCTCACGATGAGTCCGTGATGATCCAGTTTCTTACCGGGAATCATGTTTACGTCCTGCTTTTCAGAACGCTGGCCGCTCAGGTCTTGTGCCTGAGTGCCCTGTGCAAATGCAGCCATCAGGAGGGCTGCCATCAACATTTTTCTAGTCATAATGAATAGTTGGTTTAGGATTTATATTTATTAAAGTTTATTTATTTCAAATGGAATACTCTTTCCACGGTTTCATTGGTTTGCTTGGCAAACTCTTCTTCGCTCACGTTGTAGGCTTTCGCCAAGGTTTTAAGAACTTCTACTACGAAGGCGCTCTCATTGCGCTTTCCGCGATATGGAACGGGAGCCATGTATGGAGAGTCGGTTTCCAAAACGATGCGGTTCATCGGAACCACGGCTGGAAGGTCTTCACGCAGATGACTGCTTTTGAAGGTAGAGACTCCACCGATGCCCAGCACGAAGTTGTCGAACGAGAGGAGTTCCTCGGCTTCCTTCTGATTGCCGGTAAAGCAATGGAACACGCCGCCCGGCAGGTCTTTCTGATACTGTTTGAGCAGATGTACCATCTCGTTCTGCGCCTTGCGGCAATGAATCATCAATGGCAAGCGGGTATCTACCGACCACTTCACCTGCTCTTCGAAAGCCTCCAGCTGCTCATGTTCGAACTCACGGCTCCAATAGTAATCCAATCCGATTTCGCCAATGGCAATAAAGTCAGAAACCTGTGGAGAATCGCCTGCAGGATTAGCATTCCCTGTTATGCGATGTTCCTCTAATATCTTCCGGAGTTCTGCCAGCTGCTCCTTCCAGTCTTCCTTCACCTCCTCAGGGTGCAAGCCAATCATGGGATAGGCGTAGCCCGGATATTCCCGGCTCAAAGCCAGGACTGCGTGCGTGGTTTTCAAGTCGATGGCAGGCAAGAACACCTTGCCTACCCCCGCTTCACTGGCACGAGCGAAAGCCTCCGCCCTATCCTCATCAAATTCCTCCGCATCAAAATGCGTATGCGTATCTATTACTTTGAACATTGAACTTTGAACTTTGAACTTTGAACTTTATGATTAGTAAAGCCGATGAATTTTTCACTCTTCGTTCTTCACTCTTCACTTAAATTAGTACTGGCGCTTCATCATTTTCTGAGCATACTTTGCCAACTCCTCCTTGCGCTCAGCAGGCACATTCACTGCATCCAGATACTTCTTGCTCTGCTCGAAGTAATAAGCTATCTTGTCCTGAGCCATCTTGTCAATACCAATCTCGTTGTAAAGACGGGTAACGGCAGCTACCTTTTCCTTGCGGTCGAACTCCTTGGCATCCAACCACTTCTGGAGTTCTGCACGCTGAGCGTCGTTGGCATGGTTGAAGGCATTGATGAGCATGAAGGTCTTCTTGTTGGAAGTGATATCGCCACCAATCTCCTTACCGAACACCTTGGTATCGCCATAGACATCGAGGAAATCATCCTGCAACTGGAAAGCCAGGCCAATCTGCTCACCAAACTTATACAGGTTCTCGGCATCTTCCTCAGAAGCATCAGCCAAAACAGCACCAATCTTCAGAGCACAAGCCAGGAGTACGCTGGTCTTGAGACGGATCATCTCGATATACTCCTCTTCCTTCACATCGTTGCGTGTCTCAAACTCCATATCATACTGCTGTCCCTCTCCTATTTCGAGAGCGGTGGTGGTGAAGATTTTCAACACCTTGGCAAGATGCTTTTCGTCACACTGTGCCATGCGCTCATAGGCAAGAACCAGCATGCTGTCGCCCGAGAGGATGGCTGTATTGGCATCCCACTTCTTGTGAACGGTCTCGTGACCACGGCGCAGGTCGGCATTGTCCATCAGGTCATCATGGAGCAAGGTATAGTTGTGATAAGTCTCCAGGGCGATGGCATTCATCAGGATTTTCTCCGGGTCGTTCTTGAAGATGTTGTAACCCAGGAGCATCAGGGTTGGACGGATGCGCTTGCCCCCCATAGAGAGCACATACTTTATCGGCTCATATAGCGAATATGGTTTACGGTCGTATGGCAAGTTTTCCAAGAACTCGTTCACCATGTTTAAAATTTCATCAGCTGTCTTCATAATAATGTATAATTTATAATGAATAATTTACAAAATAATTTATAATCCTATAACTGGAATACCACCGGAACGGCAATCATGGTACGGCATACCTTGTTTCTATCCATTCCCGGTTTCCATTTCGGCATCATCTTCATCACCCTGAGAGCCTCAGCATCAAGCACCGGATCTACCGAAGTGCTTACTCTCGTATCTGCTATACTGCCATCCTTGTTCACGATGAAGGTGATGACAACGGTTCCCTGCACCTTGTTTTTCTGCGCTGCAGAAGGATATTTCAGGTTCTTGGTGAGCCATTGCATGAATGCCGACCATCCGCCCGGAAATTCCGGAATTTTCTGCACCACTGTAAATTTGATGGGTTCTTCTGGCGTATTGTCAGAATTATCAATCGCAGTCTCAGGTGCAGCTTCCTTCACATCGGCACCTTCCACCGCTCCCGAACCGTCACCGATAACCAGTTTGCTGGTAGTGGTACTGAGTTTATCGGGCGATTTCACCATCTGCTGTTCGGTAGGTTTCACCTCCTGCGTGATGGCTTCTGATGCAGGTGCCTTCGACATAGCCTCAGCACTCACCATGTCCTTCTGGTCGGGTGGTGTCTGCATATCCAGGTCTTGTGCCAGATCCTCAAAGTTCTCAGCCCAGTCATCTCCTCCCTGAGGTCCCTTCTGATATTGAAGTCCCACGAAGAGGAAGGTAAAAGCCAGAAGAAGCCCAAGCAGGAAAAAGGTGACCCGCTTGTCGTCCAACTGTACTTTCTTCGATTTTTTAATTTCCAACATTCTTCTATTTCTATCTAGTCTGCAGCCCCACTTCCCCATTTTTAGGAGCAGAAACTGCAATATTTCACTATCAATTCCGTTCTTTTCTACGAAAACAATGCAAATTTACTGTATATTCTTGAAAAAAGCTGTATCTTTGCCAAAGATTTATAGAATTTAAATGAAAAAAATAGTTTTTTCCCTCGTATTGACGCTTTTTGCGGCTTTTATGAACGCTCAGGAGAGCCAAACGAGTTATAACTTTCTGCGCTTACCGGTCAGTGCACATGCCGCAGCCCTCGGAGGCGATAACATCACCTTGATAGAAGATGATGAAGCCCTCGTATTTCATAATCCGGCGCTGCTGTCGTCGGTGAGCGATAAGACCATCAACCTCAACTACATGAATTACATGTCGGGGGTGAACGTGGCATCGGCTTCCTTCAACCGCATCGTGAAGGAAAAGGCATCATGGGCGGTGTCGGCTCAATACATCGACTATGGTAAGATGAAACAGACGGATGAGAACAACATCGAGATGGGCGAATTCTCGGCAAAGGACATTGCGCTTGCGGGCCATTTCTCCTATATGCTTGCCCAGAATCTCGCAGGTGGTATCTCTGCCAGATTCATCACCTCCTATATCGGTGATTACAACTCCATCGCCATGGGCGTAGACCTGGGTTTGAACTATTACGACCCGGAGCAGGACCTTTCTATCTCTGCCGTTGCCAAGAACCTGGGTGGACAGCTCAAGGCGTATGATGAGGAATATGAGAAGATGCCGATAGACCTGCAGGTGGGAGCCACCAAACGGTTTGAGAGCACCCCGTTCCGCATTTCTGCCACCCTGGTGAATCTGAACCATTGGGACAGCGGACTGAAGAACCATCTTGTGGTGGGAGCAGAACTTCTCCTGGGCGAGAGTCTGTGGCTGGGAGCAGGATATAATGCCCGCCGTGCCGACGAGATGACGATTTCTACAGGCGAGGAGAACGAGGAGAGCAGTCATGGAGCCGGATGGTCATTCGGTGGAGGCATCAACCTGAAGCGCTTCCAGCTGAATGTGACCTATGGCAAATATCACGTCAGCAGCAACAGTCTGGTGCTGAGTGTGAATTATAAATTGTAAATTATAAATTATAAATCAGTTCGAAATATGAAGAAGATAACAATAGCAATTGATGGTTATTCATCATGTGGCAAGAGTACCATGGCTAAGGACCTTGCCAAGGAGATTGGATATGTGTATGTAGATACAGGCGCCATGTACCGTTCTGTTACGCTCTACGCCTTGAGAAACAAGCTGTTTGATGCAGAGGGCAATGTCAAGGTAGATGAGCTGGAGAAGAAGATGCCTGAAATTCACATCTCGTTCAAGTTTAATGAAGCTACCGGTCACCCGGACTGTTATCTCAATGGCGAACTCGTAGAGAAGGAGATTCGCTCATTGGAGGTTTCCAGCCACGTGAGTCCGATTGCCGCCATCCCATTCGTCAGAGAGGCTTTGGTGGCACAGCAGAAGAAGATGGGTGAAGACAAGGGCATCGTGATGGACGGCCGCGACATCGGCACCACCGTTTTCCCTGACGCAGAACTCAAGATATTCGTCACCGCCAGCTCCCAGGTGAGAGCACAGCGCCGATATGATGAGCTGCAGGAGAAGGGAATGCCAGCTGATTTCGAGGACATCCTGAAAAACGTGGAAGAGCGCGACTACATCGATACCCATCGAGAGACTTCTCCTCTGCGCCAGGCAGAAGATGCCATCGTTCTCGACAACAGCCAGCTGACCATCCCTCAGCAGAAGGCATGGCTCATGAAACAGTATCAGAAAGCCATCAAGGCATAGGTGTTTGCAAAAATAAGTTAAAATAAAATAATTTAACGAGAAAATAGAATTATTCATTGACACTACCTTGCAAAAAAAGCAATGATTTATTATCTTTGCAGCACTATTTAAAGGTAGTAATGATATAGATTATAAATTTTGAGTTAATTACTGTTTTTTGAAGGTGGTAAGTCTTCGGGAGAAGATTTACCACTTGTTTTGTTTTTATACATTCCAGAATTCCAAGAGATTACCCCTGAATTCAAAGAGATTACCCCTTGAATTCATTGATAATCTTTTCCTTACATTCTTCCATCAGCCATTTGGGAGTACTTGTGGCACCACAGATGCCCACGGTATTGACGCCCTGGAACCATGCCATGTCTATTTCGTCAGCACTCTCTATCTGATAGCTGTTGTCATTCACGCTCTTGCATTCCTTGAAGAGCACCTTACCGTTGCTACTCTTTCTGCCGCTCACGAAGAGCACCACATCATGCTTGCTGGCAAAGATGGCGATATTCGGCATGCGGTTAGCCACCTGTCGGCAGATGGTATCAAAGCTCTTGAAGGTAGCACCTTCCACGATATGCGCCTGGCAGTATTCGATGATGCGATGGAACTCTTCCAGGCTCTTGGTGGTCTGAGAATAGAGATAGATGTCCTTGGAGAAATCCAGCCTTCCTATCTCCCTCAGATGTTCCACATCCTCCAGCTTCTCTACCACGAGAGCGTGACTCTGGGTCTGTCCTACCAAACCCAGAACTTCGGCATGTCCCTTCTTTCCGAAGATGACAATCTGCGCCTCCGGATTGTTGACATACTGCTTCTTGATGCGTCGCTGCAACTGCAGTACCACAGGGCAGGTGGCATCAATGATTTCAATGTTGTTGCGCTCGGCAAGGGCATAGGTCTCAGGTGGTTCTCCATGGGCACGAAGCAATACCTTCACGCCATGCAGCTCCTCCATCTGCTCGTGGTCGATGGTGATGAGTCCTGCTTCATGCAGTCGTTCCACCTCCATACCGTTATGCACGATATCTCCCAGGCAGTAGAGTTTACTGCCTTTCTCCAACTCTTCTTCAGCTTTCTTGATGGCAGTGGTCACGCCGAAGCAGAAACCACTGCCGTTATCTATTTCTATCTGCACGGTTTATTTCAATTTATAATTTATAATGTATAATGTATTCATTGTACATTATTCATTGTACATTATTTAACATGAATCTTCACTACCACCTTTGCCTGGTCAGGATCATTCGTAATCATGAGGATACGAGGGGTCTTCACACGCGATTTCTTCAGTTCGGCAGCCACTGCCGTCACCTTCATCTTCACGGTTTCTCCCGGCTGAATCTTGCTCTTCTTCAAACTTACCTGCAAGCCCATGGTAAACATCTGCATGCTTCTGATGTCGAGTTCCGACTTACCCTTGTTGGTGAGGGTGATAAGTCCCTTCAGCTTCTTCTTGCCGTTGAAGCTGCCGAGGTTCAGTTCCGTTGCCGATATTTCCAACTTCGGAGCCTTTGCCTTCTGCTCGGCTGTCAACTTGTCAAAGTCAGGAAGGAGGACAGCAGAAACCACGATTTCCTTCTCTGGGGCAATCTTGTCGCCAGGACGCTCGCCCAGATAGATGGAAGTCTGGTTCAGTCCCAGGTCACGCAGCTTCTTGGAATCCAAGCCCAATACGACGACGGCAGAATGATGAGGAGCCACCTTGGATGGAGATACCTGTGCCTGGAGATAATTAGGCAGATGCATCACCACCGGTTCCATCACGCGGTCGGTAGGATTGAAGATGTGGATGCGCTGCACCGGACGGTCGCCACGGTTTACGTCATCAAACTCCACTTCCTGGACATCCGACTTGATGTCACCCAGAAGCTGGTCGTAAGAACCTGCGAAGTCTACCACGCTGCCCACCACCTTGCCTCTCATCATGACGATGAAAGGTTCGTCAGAGGCATTGCTGTAGAGGCATATCTGCTTCATGAAGGTACCCACCTGCTTGGAGTCATAGACAGCCTTGACCGTGAAGGTCTCGCCTGCTGCGATACTCTTCTTAGGATATTCCACGGATGTACAACCGCAGCTCTTCAATACATTGTTAATCACCAAAGGCTTGTGGCCTTCGTTCTTCATCACGAACTCAGCAGTTACGGGCTTGCGGAACAACACCTGTCCGCAGTCCACCACCTCGTGCTGGGTTGTAATCTTCTGTGCTGATGCCGGCAGCGCCAACAGCGCTGAGAGCATCCATATATTCATCCGTTTCATACTATTCTATTTTAAATTATCAATCTATAAACTTTTTACAATCAATTATTAACTTTCAATTCATAAGCCTCTGTGCGGCCACCAAACTCCGGACTGTAAGTGCACTGTACGGTGCAAGTTCCACTCTGATAGTCGCCCTTTCTATCCACGTAATACTCCATTTCTACGATGTGCTTACCTTTAGATAAACGATCGAAATAGAAATTTGTTGCATGATCTCTTGGAGAAACATAGCAGCCTATGCCCCACTGATAACCGCTCAACTGGTTGACCGGTTCCAGACATGCCGCACGCTTATCCGTAATCTGCACAAAGTCGTAGTCGCGGTCGGCGGTGATGATGAGCGTTACCTTCACCTTCTCGCCTACCTTCGCCTGCGCCTTGCCCTTGCTCTCAGATTCGGCAGGAACGATGACACGGCGCACCTTGATGCCCGACTCCATAGAACCGATTTCGCTGATAGGCTGCTTAAACTCTGCATAGACGGCTCCCCAGCTGGTATAATCGCTCTTTTTGTCGATACTCAGCTTAGATGCCTTGCCCGGTCTTTCGGTCTTCACATAGCCCAAAGTAGTGGAATCCTGCGGCATCGGCAGCAGCTTGCCATCCAGTTTCAGAACGGCATTCTCAGCCTTTCTGTTCCAGTTGCCTTCATTGCCCTTCATAAAGGCATAGACGGCATCCACGGTGTTCACCGGCGTATCCCAAACCTGGGTACGCTTCGACATCAGAAGCCAGTGCTGCATCTCCTCGATGGTCTGCTGTTTGCTAATAGCAAACGATGCTGATGAAATAGCAGCTATTGACTGAGCATCCAAAGCCTGTAGAGCCTCGATGGCAGCCACCTCTGTCGGAATCTTATAGTTTCTCCAACTATAGTACGCCTTGCGAGTATCATAATATCTGCCCATATCCTCACGATAGACTGAATATTCCTCCATGCTCTTCAAGTAGTCGGCAGCCGTCTTGTAATCGTAGTTTAGGGCGAGTATCACAGCAGCCTTCGCCTTGCCATAGATGGTCAACGAACGGGTCATCTTCTTCAGTTTTCCGAGGAGATAATCCATGTCATTCAAAGCAGGAGCTTTGAGTTTCACACAAGTCCCATCCATTGCGACAATATAGAGATAATGCAAAGCCACCTCGCTTGGCGTAGCCTGGTAAGCCTCGCCCTTCTTGCCATTGCGAGCGGCTTTCTGCGCAGCCTTTGCCTCATCCTCCTTCATCGCCTTCACCTCACGAGCCGTTTGCTGACGCAGATAGTCGATTGCTCCCGAAAGCATACTTGCGGTAGAGGATTGTCTGCCCACGATGGCATTGAGACGAACCATCATCTCTGCCACAGCCGTGGTCATATATCTGCTGCCGCTCATGCCCTTCCACCAAGAGAAGGAACCATCCTTGTTTTGGAGTTTCTTCAGGAGAGCGACATACTTGTTCACCTTCTTTTCCAAGGTATCAGAAGCCGATGTCAAGCCCGAAGCATCGTCGATGTCCTTGGCATTCACGTTCAAGGTCTTCTGGACATGGCGGCTCACGGTGTTGGCATAGATGGCAGCCATCAAGGAGAGTGCATCCTCCTCGGTAGGATTACTGATAGCTGGCAGCGCCTTCACCATCAGCCAACTTGGGTTATTGGTGTACTCGATGGTTACCTTTGCCTCTTCAGCGCCCTTCGCCTGCTTGCCCTCCTTGTTCAGGAAGAGTTTGCTCAGGTCGAAGTTCTGCTCACCCTTCTGATGCAGGGTGATAGGCAGGGTGTTCACCACGAGTTCACGGTTGCTCAAAACCGGCAGATAGTGCTGCTCGCCATCGCTGTAGCCATTACCGGCAGCCACCACCTTATTAATATATACACCTTCTTTCAGTCCCTGGACATCAAAGGAGATGGTAGCAGAGCCCTCAGCATCGATGCTGTAGTTCTGCGTCTTCTGCCAAACCACCTTGTTGGTCTCCGGGTCGAGAATCTGCATACGGGTGTTGCCGCTCACCTTCTTGTCGGAAGTATTGAAGAGTTTCACCACGATAATTGCCTTATCGCCCTCACGAAGGAAGCGAGGCATGTTAGGCTGTACCATCACGGTCTTCTGAGCCACAGCCTCATCCACCAGCAAACCGTTGCGCATCTCCTTGTCATGAGCCAATCCCATGAACTTCCAGGTAGTCACGCTCTCCGGCAGGGTAAATCTGATGGCTACGTTGCCATTGTTGTCGCTCTCCAAGGCAGGATAGAAGAAGGCGGTCTCGTTCATATTCTCACGCACCTGAACATGGTTGAGTGCCGCTTCATCGGCAGAAGAAAGAACCTTATTAGATCCTCCACCTCCAAATTCTTCATGCATCACCATTTTTTCCTTCAAAACCAGGTCCATCTCAGAAAGCAAAGGCTTCGAAGAAGCAGCTCCGAAACGGGTCATCTTAGAACCACGAATTCTCATGACTTTCGCCTCATCTCGAACCAGCTCGTCTTTCTGTATACGAACAGCCTCAACGGTTCCGCCAGAAGAACGTTCCAACTTGCTCAGTTCCACCGCCTGCATATAAGCATAATAGCTAAAGAATTTGCCATCAAACTTATCCACATCCAATTGCTTCTCGTCATAAAACTTGGTAGGATAGATACCCAGCAAATCCATCGTATAATATTTCAGATTGCTCCGCCAATAGCAGCTTGGCAACCACTGGCTGAATCCCAGCGACATTCTCCAGCTATGCTCAGCCAACTGGTCGAGCGACTTGTCATAGAGCACACTCATCAGCTGTGCCTTGGCTGGTTTGCCGTCAGGAGTGGTAATCTGCAAGGTCCACTTCTCCTTCTGTCCCGGAGTGAGACGGTCGCGGAAAGTCTTCCAGGCGATGTTCAGCTTCTTCTCCGGCAGAGGACGTGCGATATTGATGGTTCGAGCATAGCATTCTCCGTTCTTCACGAAACTATAGTTGATGACCACGCCCGACGCATATTCCTCCTTGTAGGTGAATGGCAGGGTCACGATACTGTCGCCCAACTCCCAGGCACCTTTCTCCAGCAGTTTGTTGCCGGCGATGATGGAATAAACGATGTGCGCTCCGTTCTCCGAAGAGCCCACCTGCACGTATACCGGCTTTCCATCACGAGGGAAGGTCTTCGCCGTCTGATAATACCATTCGGTGGTTGTTTCCATCGGATGGGTATCCTTCATGCTGAAAAGGGTGAACTTCTGCTGCAGGGTATCTGTTCCGCAGATTGCCTCCAGCTGATGAACGCCCGATTTCCAAACATGGGCAGAAGAAGCGTTAAGTTCCTTGATGGCGATAGGAGCATTTGCCTCAGCCACCTTCCATTCGCCTTTATCAATGCGATATTTCAGCTGGCTCGAAATCGGCATTCCGCTGGCATTTCTATAAGCAAAAGTCACGGTCTTCAAACTGTCTACCTCTATCCGCTTCGGCATATCCACCGAGAAAGCAGTAGACCTGGTGCCCAAAGGCAGACTCATCTCGCCTTCATGACTCTCGCCGCTGATATCCGTAACCACGGCAGAAACCGTGAAATTAAAGAAGCGGGCGATGCGCATGAAGTCGTTCTTCTCCGATTCTGCAACCTCCAATGGGATTTCCACCTCAAAGGTTCCGTCCTCGCGGGTCACGGTGGATTCTGTCTTTACCAGCTTATCGGAAGAACTGGCACCCCTCCACCACATCTGGTTTCTGCGGGTCACCTTATATTCCACCTTGGCTCCCTGCACAGGCACACCAGCATAGGTCTTGGCTGTAGCCTTCACCACTATAGTATCGCCCCAGGTATATCGCTCGTTCACCTTCGGGAAAGTAATCTCGAAGGTAGGACGCTTGTATTCCTCTACTCTGACATATTCTGTTGCCGTACCATTCACGGAGATAGAAAACATTCCCGTCTTTCCCTCCTTCGGCAATTCGAAATCCACCGAAGCCGTACCGTATTCATCGGTCGTAGCCTTCTGCTCAGCCACCTGCTTCCATTCAGCGTCTCTCAGGATAAACTTCAGTTCCTTGCTCTTGCCCGGCACGCTGGCATCCAAGCCCTTCTTCACGATGAAGGAGACGGCAGTGGCATGCATCTTCTGTCCCGGTCGATAGATGCTGCGGTCGGTAAACAGCTGATATGCAGTCTTGTCATCCTTCCGTTCGAAATAGCGGTCACGGCTGAGATAGATGTATTTGGCTGGCGCATACTTATCTGCAGAAGTGGAAATCAACACCTCTCCATCCACATTCTTGAAGTAAGCCTCACCATTGCTGTCAGTAGTCAAGCGGGCATGAACCAGTCGCTTATGCTTGCCCGTCTTCACATCATAATCCTTTTCATAGAGTTCAATCTTAGCCCCTGCGACAGGCTGGCCATCGGTAGCATTCACTACCACATAGCGATGTTTGTCATCAGGCAACTGCTGGATCATCACCGCCAGATTGCTCACATAGAAAAGCAGTCGCTGCGGAGCGATGCCGGTATTATCCGAAGTTACCTCCATCAGATAGGCGCCCAGCGGCAGATTGCCACCGATTTCGATGGAATCCTTCACCTCTTCATAATCCGGACGACCGTAGTAGTTCCTGCTGTAATCCTTCTGATGCAGCTTCGTAGTCTTCTTCAGGAGCATCTTATAGGTAGCCTCATCCTGCGCATCATAATTATTATCTGCCGTGATATCAAGACGGGAAATGCTGAACTTCAGGTTCTGGAGATTGCGCACATTCAGATGCACCCACGCCTTCTCTCCTGGACGCAATACCTGCGGCATATCCTGCACCTGGAACATCGGTTCGGTGAGTCGCTTCTGCGCATTTCTCAGTTCGTTCATTCTCGACCAACCGCCCCAGCGGCTCAGCGCATAGTTGATATAGTTGAGCTTATCCTGCGGTTTGGCATCGGAAGAACGCTCCATGAAGCGGTAGTGCTCCACGGCAAGTTCGCCTGCCTCCGGAATATCCTGATAAACGTGGATGAGCGAGTCGATGGTATGGAGATACTTCGACTTCTTCACCTCTCTCACGTCGTCCTGACTGTATTTTTCAATGAGCTTATAGGCACAGAGACAAGCCGCGCCCCTATTTCCCACCTTATTATAATAGGTGTACAGCTGCAGATACGCCTCCTTGCTGTCTGCCTCGAAACCAATGAGATGCAGCAGATCGTTGTTGAAGGAACTTCCATCCACGCCCTTCAGCGTCAATGGAACATACTCTGTAGATGTATGTCGAGCAAGAAGTTCAGGCTGTTCCAAGGCCTTCTTGAAGAACTCCTGGCTTTTCTTTTCGTTCATATCACAGTACACCTTACCCAGCACGGCATATCTCACCGCCTTCAATGCCGGGTCTTTCACCTTCAGCACCTCTGCTTCCATCCGCTTCACGTTAGGCGTCAGCGAGTCAGCCGAAATCTCATTCCAGAGTGTCATCAGTCTTGTCTCAGCCGCCAGCAGCTGCCCGTAATCTTTGGCAGCCGAAGCCTTGGCGATGATTTTCTTCATCACCGCGATTTCGCTCTTAGGCTGGTCCTTCTGAGCAATGATTTCAGCTTGCTTCCACAAGTTGTCGTATGTCTGAGCCGCTACCTGCAAGGTTGCAAAGAGGGCTATCAGAAGTGATAAAATGTTTCTTTTCATAAGCCAACTGTATAAAATGTTTATAGAATGATGATAATCATCAAACTTTTCATTGCAAAAATACAAAAAAAAACTGTTTTCTAACCCCGAAACTGAAACTTTTTACTATCTTTGCACCAAAATAGTATATTTTACCAAGAAATAACATTAAAAAAACAATGGCAGAAAAAAAGTATGGTCATTTTGATGACGCCAATCGCGAGTACGTGATTACTGACCCAAAGACCCCATGGCCTTGGATCAATTATTTGGGTAACGAGGATTTCTTCTCGCTCATCTCAAACACAGCAGGTGGTTATTCTTTCTACAAGGATGCCAAGTTCCGTCGTATCACCCGTTATCGCTACAATGGTGTGCCGATGGATAACGGCGGTCGCTATTTCTACATCAAGGATGGCGATACCGTATGGAACCCAGGGTGGAAACCTTGCAAGACACCGCTCGACAGCTACGAGTGCCGCCACGGCATGAACTATACCCGCATCACGGGCAGCAAGAACGGCGTGGAGGCAAGTGTGCTCTTCTTCGTTCCGCTCCATACATGGGCTGAGGTGCAGAAGATGACGCTGAAGAACCAGACTGAGGAGGTGAAGACCCTCAAGGTGTTCTCCTTTGCAGAGTGGTGCCTCTGGAATGCAGCTACCGATATGGAGAACTTCCAGCGAAACTTCTCTACAGGCGAAGTGGAGGTAGAGGGTTCTACCATCTATCACAAGACCGAATACCGCGAGCGCCGCAACCACTATGCTTTCTACACCGTGAATACAGAGATTCAGGGATATGATACCGACCGCGAGAGCTTCATCGGACTCTATAACGAGTTTGCCGAGCCTGAGGCAGTCATCGAAGGCAAGCCACGCAACAGCTTTGCCCACGGCTGGAGCCCTATCGCATCTCATTATATCGAGGTTACCCTGCAGCCAGGCGAGAGCCGCGACCTCATCTTCCTCCTGGGATATGTGGAGAACGAGCAGGACAAGAAGTTCAGCGCCAAGAAGGTAATCAACAAGGAGAAGGCTCATGAGCTTATCGCCAAGTTTGATACCACAGAAAAGGTGGATGCTGCCTTCGCAGAACTCAACCAGTACTGGGATAACCTGCTGAACATCTTCACCGTGAAGAGCGGCAACGACAAGTTAGACCGCATGGTGAACATTTGGAACCAGTATCAGTGCATGATTACCTTCTGCATGTCGCGTTCGGCAAGTTTCTTCGAGAGTGGCATCGGACGAGGCATGGGCTTCCGCGATTCCAACCAGGACCTCGTAGGCTTCGTTCATCAGATTCCTACCCGTGCCCGCCAGCGCATCATCGACATCGCCAGCACCCAGTTCCCTGACGGTGGCTGCTATCACCAGTACCAGCCACTCACCAAGCGCGGCAACAACGATATCGGTGGCGGTTTCAACGATGACCCTTGCTGGCTCATCTTCGGTACCGTGGCATACATCAAGGAAACGGGCGACTTCTCTATCCTCGCTGAGCAGGTGCCTTTCGACAACCAGCCGGGCACAGAAGTAAGCCTCTTCGAGCACCTCAAGATTTCAATGAACCATGTCATCAACAACCTGGGTCCGCACAAATTGCCGCTCATCGGCAGAGCCGACTGGAACGACTGTCTGAACCTGAACTGCTTCTCCTGGGATCCTAACGAGAGTTTCCAGACCACCGAGAACAAGGGCGAAGGCAGCAAGGCTGAAAGCCTGATGATTGCCGGCCTGTTCGTAGTAACCGGCAAGGACTATGTAGCCCTCTGCAAGCAGCTTGCCAAGGTAGCCGTGAACAGCCATGAAGGCGCTATCGCCGGACTAGCCGAGGAAGATTACCTGGCAGAAGCCGAGCGTATGCAGCAGGCGGTAGACGCAATGAGCGAAGCCGTGAAGCAGCATGGATGGGACGGCGAATGGTTCCTCCGTGCCTACGATTTCTTCGGCAACAAGATAGGTAGTGATGAGAACGAGGAAGGCAAGATCTTCATCGAGAGCCAGGGCTGGTGCACCATGGCTGGCATCGGACTGGAAGACGGTCTCTGCGACAAGGCATTGGACAGCGCCAAGGAGCGTCTGGAGTGCGAGCACGGACTGGTATTGAACAACCCTGCCTATACCACCTATCATGTAGAGATGGGCGAGATATCATCCTATCCTGAAGGTTACAAGGAGAATGCCGGCATCTTCTGCCACAACAATCCTTGGGTTATCATCGGTGAAACCGTAGCCGGTCGTGGCAACGATGCCTGGAACCATTATACCAAGATTCTGCCAAGCTATGTAGAAGAGAAGTATCAGACTCTGCACAAGGTAGAACCTTACGTAAACTGCCAGATGGTAGCCGGTAAGGATGCAGCCAAACCGGGCGAAGGAAAGAACTCCTGGCTCACCGGTACAGCAGCATGGATGTGGTATACGGTCAGCGAGTTCATCCTCGGCATCAAGCCAGATTACGAGGGTCTGAACATCGACCCATGTCTCCCAAGCACCGCCCATGAGTACGAGGTAACCCGTAAGTTCCGTGGTGGCGAATACCACATCGTGGTAAAGAACCCAGAAGGCAAGGAGAAGGGCATCAAGCAGATAACCGTTGATGGTCAACCTATCCCAGGCACCATCATTCCATGCCAGGAAGGCAAACACGAGGTAATCGTAGAAATGTAAATAAAAAAAGAGGATGCGTCATGAGTCCATGGCACATCCTCTTTTTTGTTTCTTTAATCGTCCCACAGATATCACAGATAACGCAGATTTAGGATTTTAGAATTTGTAAAGAATTACGAGTAAAGGATACCCTCTGAAAAACTGAAGGTTGTGAAGGAAGGGTCACAAAAAAAAGCTGAAATCTGAAATTAAAAACTCATTTTTATATGCAGCGTAGAGTAAAAAAGATGCAATTATATGATTATTAGGTAATTGCAATATATTTATACCAAGTGTTAAAATGCAGTTTTTGACATGAAATTATTATTTTGAAAAAGTGCCTTCAGTCCTTCAGCCAATAATTTTGTCCATTCTCCTTACTTTTTAACCCTATTTTAACACTCCAAAAAACTTTGCCTTCAGTTCCTTCAGTTTTCGTGTCTTATTTTTTTATTTTCCCTCTTTTTCCAAAGAATCAAGATTTTTCAATACGCTATTATTTTATCTCTCAGAGATATAGTTTTATCTCACAGAGATAATATTTTATCGCTCAGAGATATTTTATTATTTCTCAGAGATATTTTCCCAATCTAACAGCTTCTTTAGAACACCCCCAAGGAAAAACAAAGAAATTCCAGAAAAAGCTTGCGGGTTTGAAAATAAAGTCGTAACTTTGCGCTGTAGATTTTAAAACAGATGGTTATGAAGTACTTAGATCCTAAGGCAGACCTCACGTTCAAGAAGATATTCGGCAATCATCCTAAAAGACTGATCAGCCTTCTGAACGCACTCCTGCCACTCAGCGAAGAGGAGCAGATACAAGAAATCAAGTATCTGCCAACAGAACTTGTGCCCCAGCTCGAAGGGGGAAAGAACACCATTGTTGATGTACTCTGCACCGACGTCAGAGGCAGGAAGTTCTGCGTGGAGATGCAGATGGAATGGTCTGATGCTTTCCAGCAACGAGTATTGTTCAATGCCTCCAAGCTCTATGTGAGTCAGGCTAAAAAGGGAGGAAAATACAGCGAACTCCAACCTGTGTATTCTCTCAACCTGATAAATGATATCTTTGCGCATGATACTCCGGATTTCATCCACAACTACCGCATCGTGCACGATAAGGACAGCAATAAGGTCATCGAGGGTTTGCATTTCACCTTCATAGAACTCCCTAAGTTCACACCACATTCCATCGCCGACAAGCGCATGATGGTGCTGTGGCTCCGTTTCCTGACGGAAATCAATTCCAACACGAAGGAGATTCCTTCCGACCTGCTTAATGACCCGGAGATAGGAAAAGCCGTAGAGGAACTGGAGATTTCCGGATTCACAGATGCCGAACTCTGGGCCTACGACAAATTCTGGGATTCCGTAAGCGTTGAAAGAACCCTCATTGATGACAGCTACCAGAAAGGTAAGGAAGAGGGAATGGAGAAAGGCATAGAAAAAGGCAGAGCTGAAGGTAAAGAAGAAGGCATGAACCAGCGAAGCCTTGAGATTGCCAGAAAGATGCTGGCACAGGGTATGGATGAAGCAATGGTCATGGATTTGACGGGGCTGACGGCAGAGGAAATCAAGCAGATGAAACTCTAGTCATGCAGCGCCCCATCAGACCGCATGGCGCCATCCTTCGGTATCCCTGATACAATAAGAAGGGTCTATACGCCACCCGATTATCGTGGCATATAGACCCTTTTTTCTATTGTATCTGTGAAAATCTGTGGAATCTGTGGGACAAGAAATAACTCCCGCAGCTTCACCTTTCCCTCCTGCCGCCGATTTTCAATTCGCAAACGTCGCAGATTTTTACCGAGTAAAACCTAGGAATCCAAAAACATTCTCATAATTTTTTTTGTATTTTGGGGATAAAAAAAATCCACAGCGAGCTTCAACAGCGGGCTGTGGACTTCTAGAATACAATTCTATAAACCTAAAAAACTAAACCTATAAACCTAAAAACCTAACTAACCTAAACTTAAAAACTTTTACCTTAAACTTAACCTAAAACAACTAAACCTAAACTTATAATCGTAAACCATATCATCCTGAAACGAATCGATTCACCGTAAGTAAACCAAACCTTTCTGAATTCTGGTGCAAAGATAAGGTATTTCTGTATATAATAGGTGAAAAAATCGTTCAAAAAACAGCAATTTTTGGCATTTTTACGCATCAAGAACGATTTATTGTATCAAATGAACGATAATTATACGCTCAAAAGACTATCAGACGAAAAAGAAATTGGTTTTTCAGAGGATTTTTTGTAATTTTGCAGGCAAAAAACAGATAATCATGAAGAAGATTTTATACTTCGTGGCTGCCATTGCCGCCACAACCCTTATTACGACAACCGGTACCAGCTGTAAGTTCGCACCCGAACAGCAGGATGGTGACACCGTGGCTGCCAGCGAGTTCTATCCGGAAGATACATCGTCTGCCCACGCCAAAAAGATGGCGAAAAAGACAGCTGAGCAGGCTGCCATCGTGGACAGTACCGACATATTTTATATAGGCAGCGGTTCTACCAAGGATATCATCCAGCTGGTATCCTACCCTTCACGCCGCGACACCTTTATATATAGCAAGACCCTACATATCAAGGTGAAGGGTAATGCCGACATCAACCACGTGGTAAGAGTAGACTACTATCTGCTGAACGGCAAGGATTCGCTGGTGAAATATGTAGAGGAGGTAAAACTCGATGCGAAGAAATAATTCCCGTAAAACACGCCCTCTCAATACACACAAACCTGGTCCAAAACCAAGCCTTCGTCCAATGCCTTGATGAGAATGCGATGCTTCTTCATTCGGGCTACTGGCAATGTAAAGGATACGCGAGCCTGACATTGCAGGGTGTTCACCTTCCACTGCTCACTTCTGCCACTGGTCTGAACCTCCCCTTCAACCGGATTTTCACCGTCCAACGACAGGAAGAAACGAAGTTTGTTATCCATAGGATGAGTCGGAACCCAACGAACCTGGATGGTAATCGAATCACCCTTCACCTTCTTACCGTCGAAAACAAAACCTATCTCTTGATTTCGGACTATACTAATCGCCTTACCTTCATAACCCAATCCCTTCCACAAGTAAAGAGGACTGGCAGAAATGCAATCGTTGGCGCTCAAACATGCTATATATTCAGGATCTTTTGCCAAAGGCTGGGTAGCCACGGTATGAGGCACACGGTTGAATACCGGCAGCCTGCGTGGCTGGAAATCCATCATGCGGTTCCACTTGCCCTGATTGTAATAACCCTCGTTGTATACCTTGGTGAGACTGACGATGCTGTCGTAAGCCGCTTCGCTCTTCTTCCAATACTCGGCAGAAATGTCACGGGAAGAACTGCGGAATTCTCCTGAGATCTCCTTTCCGTGGCGAGCCAGCTGCCCATAGAGCAGTTTATTGTTCATCTGGGCAGCAGCCTGCACGGGATATTTGAATAGCTGATAGAACTCATCCTTGCGTTCCTTAGGCAATTCGCCCTTGGCTATCGCCTTATCGAGCATTCCCCCTATCTTCTCTGCCTTGTCAGAAATCGACTTGTAATCAGCCAATCTTGCCCGGATATAGGCTTCGCTCCATGGCAGGTCAGTGATTACCTTATATTTCGGATTTCTTTCCTCGCATCGCGTATTCGCCATGAACTCCGGCTTGCGGATATACGCCAGCCGATAGCTCTCCTGCATCACCGGCAGCATCTCTGCAGCCAGCTTCTTGCCGAACTCGCGCGTCCAGAAATTTCTCTCGTGCTCTGCCAGCCATTCATTGTTTGGTTGCAGCTCCTTCTCTGGGGTATCGCCTGGATAGATGCGGTTCATATTCCACGCCATATCCAGGAAGAGCTCTATCTGATACTCAGCAGGCTTGATATCGCCCACATTGAGAATCCAGAACTTCTGAATGCCTTTGTGCCAGGCTTCAGACATCTGCTGGTAGAGTAAAGCTGGCGAGAAGGTGCCGAGCCAGAGATAATCATGAGGACGGCCCCAATAACTCACGTGATAGTAGATGCCGTTACCACCCTTGCGGGCACGCTCTACGGCTGTAGGAAAGTGGCGCACCATGCCATAATTGTCGTCGCACCATACGAGGCATACATCATCAGGCACCTGCAGACCTGCATGATACACATCGAGCACCTCCTTGTAAGGCACGAACAGCTGAGGTACCTGCGCCACATCCTTATTCACATATTTTCCCAATAACTCTCTCTGCGCCTTCAAGACGCTATCTAATACTGTTTTCTGTTCCTCAGTTGTCTTGGCTCCCTGCATGGCTCCATCATGAACGCCACGCATTCCGATGGTATAGAGGATAGGCTGACCAGCCACCTCCTTCACACGGTCTTCCCAAAACTGGAGCACATTCTCCCTGTTGTTCAGAAAATCATATTCTCCTACTCCTCTCATCTTCCATTCGCCAGCCGTGCTCGAAGCCATCGGCTCGCAATGGGAACCGCCGATGTAGATGCCATACTGCTGAGCCACCTCTCTGTTGCCTTCTGTCAGGAAGAAAGGACGGGTGCATTCGTGCATCGCCGGCCAGTAGGTATTGGCACGAAGACGGAGCAGGAGTTCGAAGATGCGGGCATTGGTCTTCGGACCTATATGACCAGGAATATCCGATGGTTCATAGGTCTTTCCCGACCATGGCATCAGTCCCCAATCCTCATCATTGATGAAGATGCCTCGATACTCCACCGATGGTGCCTGCTCATTGTGATATCCTTCCTTCAGGGAGAATGCCTTGAGCTGCTTAGGCTCGGCATCTGCCCACCATTCCCACGGTGAAACGCCCAAGAGGCGAGACACCTCGAGGATGCCATAAGCCAATCCATGATCATCGCTACCTTTTATATATAGGTAACCATTGGCAGACTTTAGCAGGAAAGCTTCCTTCTTGTAGGCGAAGGCAGCGGCATCCCTCTGCAGGATGATGGAACTATTAACAGAAGTATTAACAAGTTTCATTTCCGAACCCAGCACTTTTCGGATATCGCCCTTCAACATCTTCAAAGCTGTCTTAGCCACGGGTTCCATCCGGGCTGTATCAGCAGAAACCACCACCATCTGGCCGCTCTTCACTTCGAAAGCATTCGAAGCAAGACTCATCAGCATCGCCAAACTCTGAGTTATAATATACTTATATGTCATATATGATATTCTTAATAATTTATATTTTCTGTTACTATAACCGACTATATCTTTTGTTTTCTGCTGCAAAATTAATACGAATAATTGGAAGAGAACACCTAAAATTCGTCAAAAAAACTGCAAAATTCGTCAAAAACAAAAAAAGGCTAGTCATCATAGCAGATGCTAGCCTTTTTTTATATTTCATCAGAATTAATCACTAATAACTAATCATTAATCACTAATCATAGAATCCCGGCTGCTTATACTCAATGCCGAGTTCATCATCTACTGTTGCGATGACACCCTGAATCTGACCCATGGCAAACATACGGCCGAGGAGAGTGTAACCGGCATTGTGACCGTGGTTGCTCTCATCGAATACGCCACCTGGCTCATCAGTGAAGGTCATACCGTGGTCTACTCGCATTGGCAATCGACGGCCGGAATTGCACTTGCCTTCCTGCTCAGCCTTCTCGAAGATGCGGCAAAGTTCAATGAGATGGCCGCGACCACCCAAGTGAGAAGCCTCTGTAAAGTTGCCGTTAGGGAAGATGTAGCAAGAGCGCAGATGAACAAAATGAGTGCGGTCAGCAAACTGCTTAGCCATTGCCACACAGTCGTTGTGCTCGCCGGCAGAGAATGAACCTGCACAGAAAGTCAGACCATTGTGCTTGTTTGGCACAGCATCGAGCATCCACTGGATATCCTCGGCACGACCGATGATTCTTGGCAAGCCGAATACAGGATAAGGAGGATCGTCTGGGTGAACACACATGTTGATATCGTATTCATCGCAGATAGGCATGATAGCCTCCAGCCAGTACTTCATGTTCTCCTGCAACTTCTTCTTGTCGATGCCATCGTAAAGCTTCAACAGGTCGCGGAACTTCTGGACAGGAGCAGAATCGCCCTCGCTGAAGTTACCCGATACGAAACCCTGGGTCTTGATGATGATATTCTCTACCAGGGCATGATCCTGCTCTGGTGTAGAAGTCTTCTTGATTTCATCAGCCTCAGCCACGAGGTCTCTGCCCCACTTGTGCTCCTTAGAGAACTCAGCCCAATCCTCACGAGCGCCTTCACGCTGGAGGATATAGATGTCAAAGTAGGCAAACTCGCCCCAGTTCATATAGAGGTTGTTGGCTCCGTTAGGATTGTCGTGAGACAAATCGGTACGTGCCCAGTCCAAGACTGGCATGAAGTTGTAGCAGATGCATTTGATGCCTTCCTCACCCAGGTTGCGGAGACTTTCCTTGTAAACCTCAATCTGATGATCACGGTCAGGACCACCATATTTCAGGGTTTCAACAACAGGCAAAGACTCTACCACGCTCCATTTCATACCATAAGACTCGATGTACTCCTTGAGTTCATGAATCTTCTCACGAGTCCAAACCTCGCCCAGAGGAACATCGTGCAATGCAGTCACGATACCCTCCACACCTATCTGTTTCAGCTGGGCAAGCGTAATCTTATCCTTCTTGCCAAACCAGCGCCATGTTCTTTCCATATATCTTTATATATAATGTATTGGTTAAATCAAAAAAATGAATTATCTTGCAGCAACGTACTTGTGCAATGTCTGTCTTACGGCACCCTTGCCGGCGAAGAGTTCCTTCACCATGCCTTCTATCTGCTCGCCGAAGCCAGCCTCGTAGAGATCGAGTCCGAATACATCCTTGCGAGAATAGAGGTTCTTGAGGCAAGAGTAGTCCTGATCAGCCTTGCCTACTTCAAGAGGAGCTACGATAGCCTGGAGTTCTGCCAGCAATGGGTCGGAAGATGGCTCGAATGGCTTCAGATTATCATCCAATGCCTTGAGATAACGGGCGTAACCTGCCAATACCAATGGAATCAGCACGAGATTGCTCTTGTCGAGACCACGGTCGATATACTTCTTGATAGTCTCACCGAAACGGATAGAGAGTTTCTGGCTGGTATCGGTAGCGATACGCTGAGGAGCATCTGGCATGAATGGGTTAGGCAGACGCTTGTTGATAACAGTGCCGATAAACTCGTATGGATTCAATACACCTGGATCTGTTACTACTGGCATTGCCTCGATATAACCAATCTTCTGGATGAATGAACGCAAATCCTCATCAGCCATCTCGGCAGAAATCAAGGTATAGTCGAGCATGCAACCATAGATTGACATCGCTGTATGGAGAGGGTTCAGACAGGTGGTTACCTTCATGGTCTCAACCTCATCTACAGTCTTGCGGGATGTATAGAGTGCACCGCCCAACTCCAATGGCGGACGACCGTTGGTATAAGTATCCTCGCAAACGAGATACTGCACTTCCTCGGCATTGACGAAAGGAGCGGTGAAAGTATGCTTCTCGGTGATAATCGTATTGTTATCCTCGAAACCATCCTCAGCGAGCATCGCCTGTACCTTCTCGTGTGGACGAGGAGTAATCTTATCTATCATAGACCAAGGATAGGTAATCTTGCTGCTGTCATTGATATAATCTACGAAACCAGCCTCTACAATACCATCCTGTGCCCAACGCTCAGCATAAGCCTTTACGCCAGCCTTAACATGGTCGCCGTTGTGAGAACAGTTGTCGGTAGACTGAAGAGTAAGCGGCAACTTGCCTGCCTTATAACGCTCATAGAGAAGAGCGGTAAGCTTACCCATAGCAAATACTGCATCAAGACCACGTGCCAAATCTGCATCATTATAAGAATATCCCTTCTCGGTGATGGTAAAAGTAACCATCTGCAAAGTTGGAGCCTGGAAAATCTGAACCAGACGCGCCCAGTCGTCAGCAAACTGCTTGTCAGCCTTAACACTTTCGGTAATAGATGCGATAACCTTCTTTTCGATAGTACCATTAGACTGGAGGCTTACGAGAAGAGAGAGATTATTGTAAGGACGATAAGCCTTATCGATAATTTCGTAGTCGAAGCTTTCTGCTACGATTACACCACGGTCATACTTGCCTGTGTTAAGCGCATCGTTGAGGATGGCTGCCGGGAACGCACGGAAGATGTTACCTGCACCAAAGTGAACCCAAGTAGGCTCGTCGTGAGTCTTCTTAGCTACGGCTGCGATGTCATACTTAGGAAGCTCATAACCCTTAGCTTCCCATTCTGCAGCATTAAAGCTGTCTGATAGAATTTCGTTCAGTTTCATGATTATACGGTATTTTTTGATTGTTTCATGTACTCGCCTATCTTTCCGAAAAGGCGTGGCAAAAATACAAAGAAAAATCGAAACCCGCTCATTTTAAAGGCTATAATTTCATAAAATGAACGATTTGCAAATACATTTGAACGAAAAGGTAAACGTCACGGATCAGATGAACCCGTTTTTAACGATTATGTTACATCAAATAAAAAAGGGTTACATCAGAAAAACAGAAAAGAGGACGTAAGTTCTTGCCCCCACATCCTCTTCTTTTTATCTTTAGATTTCATTTTCCTATTCTTCCAGCGATTTGATCTGCTTTTCTATTCTTCCAGCGATTTAATCTGCTTCTTCGGCGTAACGCCAAGACCTTTCAAGCTTTCCACTCTTCTCATCACATTTCCTGTTCCGTCGTAAAGTTGCTTCTTTGCCTTGTCGAAGGTTCCGGACAGACGGGTTATCAAATCGCCGATTCCTGTAAAGGTATCTTCGAAGCCAGCTACCTTATCATACAGGTCAGCAGCCGTCTTCACGATTTTCTCCACATTCTTGTTCTGCCGGTCATACTGCCAGAGATTATAGGCAAGCTGGAGTGCCATGAGCAGATTACTTGGTGAGATGATGATAATCTTCTTCTGATAAGCATAACGGCTGAGATCCGGCTGCTGCTTCATCGCTGCGATATAGCTGGTCTCGTTAGGAATGAACATCAGTACGAAGCCGATGGCATCATCCACCAGTTTGGAATAGTCTTTGGCTGCCAGTTCATCGATGTGCTTTCGTACGCTCAGCGCATGTGCCTTCATCAGGCGTTCCTGTTCAGCCTCATCTTCAGCTGCCAGAGCATCGGAATAGGCGGTAAGCGAAACCTTGGAATCGATGACCACACTTCTGCCTTCTGGGAATCTGACGATGACATCCGGACGATAGTTCTTTCCCTCTTCATCTTTCGTATTCTCCTGAATGAAGAATTCCTCATCTTTACGAAGTCCGCTGTTCTCCAGGATGGTTTCCAGCACCATCTCGCCCCAGTCGCCCTGCATCTTGCTGTCGCCCTTCAATGCCTTGGTCAGATTGGCAGCATCGGAGCCAATCTTCTCGGTCTGCTCCTTCAGGTTCAGTACAGCCTGCTGCTGTTCCTGCTGGAAGAGTTTCATCGTTGCCTCGAAGGTGTTCTGCAGTTCCTTCTTGTTCACCTCGTTCTGGGTTTTGCTCTCCTCTACCGATTTCTTGAAATCAGCAAACTGTTCCTTGATAGGTTTCAGGAGTTCATCCATCTGCAGACGGTTGTTTTCCTGCAGAGCCGACTGCTTGGCAGCCAACTGCTCAGCCGCCACCTTCTGCTGTTCTATCGTCATTCGCTGCATTTCCTGCTTCAGGCTCTCGAGTTTCTGTGCCCACTGCTGGTCGCTTTCTGCCCTGAGTTTCGCCGCATACAGCCGCTCGTTCTCCATTTGAGATTTCATTGATTGAACCTCAGAAGCATGATGCAGTTTTATCTGTTCAATGTTAGCCGCCAGCACCTGAGCCTTCGCTACGAGCTGGGTTTTCTCCTCGCCCGCACTTTTTGCTTCCATCAGTTTTCCCACGAAGAATCCGATGGCAAGCCCTATGATGATTCCAATTACTATTTCCATTTATCCTTGTTTTAAATGATTCTGAAAATCTGCAAAAAATTATGATTTGCAAAAGTAATCATTTCAAGACATAACACCAAACATCATGGGGGATTCTTGTAGATATTTAACTCTTCTGCATTTTACTATGCAAACAAAAAGAGCGCACCACTATTGGCACGCTCTTTTCTTTAACTCATCTTTTAAATATACATTATCGGTTGGCAGTAGGCCACTGATAAGTATCAGTGCAATGGATATCGGCACTCTGGTCGGCAATCATCAACTTGAAGTCGCCTTCCTCCAATCTCCATTTATCATTCCAACCTACGAAGGCCAAATCGTCTGCCTTTAATTCAAATGTCATGGTCTTGGTCTCACCAGGCTGAAGTTCCACCTTGTCGAAGGCACGGAGACGACGGCCATCAGGCACCATACTAGCGATGAGATCGCTACTGAACAGGAGAACACTCTCCTTGCCTGCCACCTTTCCCGTATTCTTCACATCCACGCTCACCTTGATGATGTCGCCGTGGCGGAAATCAGACTGAGAAACCTTCAGGTTGCTATATTTGTAAGTGGTATAACTCAAACCATATCCGAAGCCCCACTGCTGGGTAATCTTCGCATTGTAGTCGTAAGCACCTTCCATCGTACCCACCTCCTCACTCTTCTTGAAGTCATAGTTGGCGAGCGAATTGATTTCCTTAGGATAGGTGTAAGGCATCTTGCCACTGAAGTTTGACTTGCCCGATACCAAGTTTACCAAGGCATCGCCGCCCATGTTGCCAGGGATAAGGATGTCGATGATGCCCTGTGCCAATGGTTCGATGTCAGCAATGAGACGAGGACGACCTTCATTCAATACCAGAACGACAGGCTTACCGGTCTTGGCGAGTTCCTTCACGAGATTGCGTTGGTTCTCTGAAAGCCAAAGGTCGGTCAGATTGCCCGGAGTCTCTGTGTAAGAGTTCTCACCGATGCAGGCAACGATGACATCAACATTCTTTGCGGCATCAACTGCGCCCTGAATCTGAGGTTCGTTCTCCTCCCAGTATTTTCCCTTCTCATTATAGGTAACACCCTGGTTCAAGATGACATTCTCCTTGCCATACTCATTACAGAATGCCTCATAGATGGTATTGTATTTGCCGGCAAACTCATCAGCACGATGACCCTGCCAGGTATAGCTCCACCCACCGTCCAGACAGCGCATCTGATTGGCATTAGGACCCGTGAGGAGAATCTTCTTGCCATGCTGCAAAGGAAGGATATTACCCTCGTTCTTCAGGAGCACCATACTCTCGGTAGCTCCCTCCAAGGCGAGCTTGGCAAACTCCTTGCCACCAAACTTAGGATAATTCTTCAGTTTCTGGGTTGGGTTCTTGAAGAGGTCGAGACGGTACTTCATGCGAAGCACACGACGGCAGGCATCATCGATGCGACTCATCGGAATCTTACCTTCCTTCACCAGTTCTACAAGGTAGCCACAAGCATCGCAAGAATAAGGTTCCATAATCATGTCGATACCAGCATTGATGGCAATGCGGAGCGCATCCTTCTTGTCCTTTGCCACCATCTCACGAGTATAGAGATTGTTGATGTCTGCCCAGTCGGTGATGAGCACACCATCCCATCCAGTCTCTTCCTTCAGCCATCCTGTCAGGATGTCCTTGTTGGCATGCATCGGCATACCGTTGACGGAAGCGGAATTCACCATCACGGTCAAGGCTCCAGCCTGCAGACCCGCCAGGAAAGGAGCGAAGTGCTTCTCTCGCAAGTCGGCAGGAGAGATATAGGCTGGCGTACGGTCTTTACCGGTCCAAGGCACACCATAGCCCATGAAGTGCTTCATTGAAGTGGCAATGTGATACTGGTCGATGTTGTTTGGGTCCTCGCCCTGGAAACCATAGACCATCGCCTTGCCCATCTCTGAACTGAGGTAGCAATCCTCGCCAAAGTTCTCCCAGATGCGAGGCCAACGGGCATCACGACCGAGGTCAACGGTAGGACTGTAAGTCCAAGGTATGCTCACTGCACGAGTCTCATAAGCGGTAGCCTCAGCCGAACGGCGAGCTATCTCACGATTGAAGGAGGCAGCCACATTGATGTTCTGCGGGAAGAGGGTTCCGCCCTGTGTATAAGTAGAACCATGGTTCTGGTCGAGACCGAAGACACAAGGGATGCCGATGCGCTTCATCGAGATCTTCTGGATTTGCGCGATGTACTTCTCCCACTGCTTGGCGGTTGGTGCGCAAGTATTAGGAGCGTTGAGGATAGAGCCGATCTTATAGCGGGAAAGGATAGAATCGGTCTTGTGCTCGTCGATATAGAACACACCGTTCTTGTCGTTGGCACCAAAGAGGTCGGTCACCAATTCCATCATCTGACCTATCTTTTCCTCCAAGGTGAGTTTCTTCAGAGTTTGTTCTACCTGAGCCTCTATCTTAGGGTCGCTCTTGATAACTGGAACATTGGCACTGGCTGTATAAGCCAATGCCAACATTGAAATAGATAATAATATTTTCTTCATAAACAGTAAAGGTTTGACGTTTTATGATAAAACGGAAATCTTTCCAATATATTATTCAATAGTTACTTTTTTTACGGTGTAACCGTCACCCACGAGGAGGAGACCATTCTGCTCTGTCAAGAGCTGGATAGAGAGGTCGGTCAGTTCAAACTCCCATTTAGCAGGTCCATTCACCATGATGTCGCCACGCTCTGGATCGCCCTTACCTGTAAGGATGTTGTTCCACCAAGCTGTGGCAGCGGTACCCTGACCATTTCCATCTACATAGACACGGAGGATGGTGCCAGCCTTCACCTTTGAGAGGAAGGTATCCTTCAAGGCATCGAATGGTGTACCCCATGTCACGGCAAACTCACCTTCCCAGATGGTGTTCTCCATAGATGGGCGAGCCTCGGTGGTTACCTTGATGGTACCGCAAGGGAACTGTACACCACTGCCATCTACCAATGTAATGTCGTAATCGCCATTGGCGAGGTCGGAAGGAGCAGTAACTTTCAATGCCGTACCCTCATCGAGCACTTCGAAGGCAGCCTCCTTACCAGCGATGAGTACTTTCTGAACGAGACCCAGGTTCTTACACTTGTGGATGGTTGTAGTTTCTCCCGGAGCTACCCAAAGCTCGATGGCATTGGTACCCAAGGCTGGGTCATCGGCAGCAGGAGTCACGGTAACGTTCAAGGTGCGGGATGTGGTCTTGCCCTTGGTGGTGGTTGCCACAATCTTCAGTTCATGATTACCTACAGGCAAAGTTTGGTCGATGGTAGTACCTTCAGCAATCTGAGTGCCATCGAGCAACCATGTCACAGTGGTGTAGTGAACAGGAGTCACCTTGATTTCCAACTTATAATTAGTCTTGCGGTCTATCTTGGAATCAGCCAAGTCGGTGTTCAAGATACGTGGATTGTCATCTTCGCTGACAGTGAAGTATGGTTCATCGTCAGAAGAGCAAGAAGACAAGGTAGATGTACCAGCCAGTGCGAAACCCACGGCTAAGAGCATCATCATAGCCTTCAAGACTTTTCCCTTATATTGTTTCATTGTCTTATTCATAATTAATTATTCTATTCTATTGTCCTATAAGACTTAACATTTAACACTTAACATTAAACACTACTTGCTATATCCCTTTCCGAATGGAGGATTGAAGTCTGGCTGAAGGTTTACATCAGCCTTGTCCCACCAGAGGTGCTTGTGCCAATCGTCTGTACCACCCATGCGGTCGATGGCAGCCTTGTAGTTGGCATTGTTGTACTGAGCTTCCAACTCAGGATACTGCAAGCGGACAGGCATTGACCAATCGGAATCCGTATAAGTGAAACCATTCTTGGTCAAGAGATCACGATTCAAGATGGCAGGATAGTCAGAGCGGCGCATGTTAGCCCAACCCTCAGAAGGGTTCATCATGTGGAGAATCCAAGCCTGGGTGTTGATGGTCTCCTTAGGATTGTCACCCAACTTGTTGTTGGCAATGAACTCATTGATCTCATCCTCAGAAATCTTGTTGGATGTAAGATAGTAGTTGTTGAGCAACTCCATGCTGGCACGAACACCAGCCTCGTAGTGACTCTCAGCATCACCACCACCTACATTCCAACCCTTGGTTGCAGCCTCAGCCTTGAGGAACTCTACCTCAGCATAGCTCATCAAGTCGCCAGGACAAGAAGGCATCTCGAAGTCGATGTTCAGGCAAGGACGACTAGCTCGGGCTATATAATCAGAGTTGGCATAAGTGTTCTCGTCAATCTCTGCATACTTCTTCAAAGTAGGAAGGTCATCCAACGTAGCTGGATTCATCCAGTCTGTGTACCAGGCTGCACCAGGGTTGCAAGGCTCCTCACCGAGACCTTTGTTCTGGAAGTAAGCCAGGAAATCATCGGTCAAGTCGATGTTCTGTTCCTTATCTGGCTTCACCTGACTACGCTTGATATTGTAGTAGTGACGGCAGATGCGATAGAGACGAGGGTCATTGGTATTCTGCAACTGATAGAACAAGGTAGAGCATACCATGGTAGGCGATGTGGCATCCTGACCATAGAGAGTCTCGCTCAATGCATTGGCACGGAAATCGTAGTCGTTGGCTCCATCATAATAGGTAAATGGAGAATCAGCATACTTGATATAAGCATCATCTGCTGCACTGGCGATGGCACCGGCAGCTACAGCCTTCTCAAACTCCTCCTTTGCCTTCTGTGGATTAACATCGGAAATGCGCATGGCATAGCGCATACGGAGTGCATTGGCATACTTCTTCCACTGAGCTACATCACCACCCATGCTGGTGACATCACCAGAAATGTGGTCGGTACCTGTGCCAAGCTGCTTCTCGCAAGCGTCAAGTTCCTCGAAGAACCAGCTGTAGAGTTCCTCTACGGTATCATACTTAGGGGTGGAGATACCTGAGATATAACCCAGACCTGCCTCCGAACAAGGCACGTCACCGTAGGTATCTGCCAAAACTGCCGTGATATAGACACGATGGATACGAAGTGCCGCATTCAAGTTTGCCTTGTCAGCAGAATTGTGGATGGCATCCACAAGGTTCTTGATACTGATTTCATAATAGCGGTCCCAGACGCGACGGGTCATATCATCTTCTCTGAAATTAGAACCAGCGTAATTGGTTACATTCCAACCACCAGCGAAATACTGTGGAAAACCAGTTATATAGTTACGGTAGGTATCCATCAGACTGAAGTCACCGTAAGTCTGCAACAAAGCTGTTGTCAACTGTGCGTTAGGGTCGAGCTCGCTCACCTTGGTCTTGTCGGTATTGATGTTGCTCAAGGTATCATCAGAGCAAGAAATCATCGCAGTGCCGGTTGCCATCAGGGCGAAAGCCATCATCAAGCTGCTCTTACCTATATATTTCTTGATTATATTGTTCATTTTCTTACATTATTATATATTAGAACTCTTCTAAAGAAATTGATTCATTTTTTCGAGACTAGAACTTCACGTTCACGTTCAAACCATAACTCTTGCGAGATGGCAGGGAACCATATTCCAGACCGAGACCTGAGGTGTTGTAGCTGGAGTCTGGGTCGATGTTAGGAATGTTCTTCCAAACAATGAATGGGTTACGAGCCACGAAGGATACGGTTAAGCCCTTGACATACTTGCCCAGGATGCTCTCTGGGAAGGTATAGCCGAAAGTAATCTCACGACACTTCACGTAAGAGTTGTCGTAAATGAAGGCACTCTGCACGCCATTTGCCACATGCTTCCAGTAATCTTCAGGGTTCACGGCGATGTCGTTCTTGCGATAAGTACCGTCGCCATTGTCGATGACACCCTCTACGACAAATCCCTTGCAGTTACCTGTTTCACGCCATGCAGCAAGGTCCATACCCGAAGCCTTGCGAGCCTCCTCAGAAGTGTACCACTCCTCACGGCCTGCCAATGTTCCCTTTGCCTTACCTGTCTGATATGCGGAACGCATGGACATAGAGTAGATGTCGGCACCTACCTTCACATCGAATGCAGCTGAGAGGCGGAAGTTCTTGTAGCTGAAGGTTGAGTAGAAACCACCTGTCCAGTCCCAAGTAGAATTGCCGATAGTCTTGATTTTCTGGTCAACCTTTGGAAGACCAGTAGCTGCATCGACAACCACCTGACCCTTGTCGTTATAGAGGAAGTCATGTCCACGGATAGCTCCATAGTTCTCACCTACCTTGGCACCTACAGAAACACCGCACCAGTATGCCTTCGCCAACTCGAAGTAGTCCATGCCATCGGTGAGCGACTTCACCTTGTTGGTATTCTTCGAGAAGTTGACACCCAAGTCCCAAGCGAAGTCCTTGATCTGCAAGGCACGGGCATTGAGGGCAATCTCGATACCCTGGTTCTGAATCTCACCGGCATTGATGAGGCGGTAAGCATAGCCAGAGGTGGTGGTTGAAGCCAAACTCAAAATCTGGTCCTTGGAGTTCTGGTTGTAATAGGTGGCATCCAAGCCCAAGCGTCCGTTAAGGAACTTCATCTCCAAACCTACCTCGTAAGAACCTGTCATAGTAGGCTTCAAATCCTTGTTTGGCTGTGTTGAGTTGGCTATCATACCGATGGTATAACCCGAGTAGCTGTACTTGCCCGTGGTATAGTTGAGTGCCAACAGGTATGGATCGGTATCGCTACCTACCTTTGCCCAAGATGCGCGAATCTTACCGTAATTGATGAACTTCTTGTTCTTGATAAACTCAGAGAAAACCAAGCTACCAGATACAGAAGGATATATATATGTATTATTGCCCGAAGGGAGCGTAGAAGACTTATCTCCACGGAGTGTTCCCTCCAGATAGTAAGTATGCTTGTAGCCGAGGCTCGCGCTGGCATAGAGAGAGCTGATCTGCTTCTTATACATGCTCTCGCGAGTATTCTGCTCCTGATAGTTCATGATGTTCTTGATGCCATTCATCTGCTGGTTGAGACCGACGTTGGTAGTGGTCTTGTTGTTCACCTTGAAGATGTTACCACCAGCGGTAGCGTTGACATCGAAGTCGCCCCATGAGTTGTTGTAGAGGGCGAGTATCTCGGCGTTGAATGTGCGGTTGTTGAAGATTTGGTCGGTAAGCTTTCCGGCAGGAGTTCCAGGAGTTGTCTTGGCGATGAAGTCCTCGAAGTTCATGCTGTTGATATCGGTACCGATGGTACCCTGCAACTTGAGGTGCTTGTCGATGTTCCAGATGGCCTTACCCGTAAAACGGAACACGTCCTTGTCGGATGTATTGCTGTTCTTATAGAGATCCCAGTATGGGTTCTTGTTATACTGGTCGTTACCATTCCAGTTGGAGTAGTTGCCGTCGGCATCCTCATAGTGCTTCAACCAAGCCTGGTCGTAGGTACCCGCCAGGGTCATGAGGTTCTTACCCACGTTGCTCTGAGAGTCACCAAGGGCAGGACGGTTCTTCACCTTCTCACGGGTATAGTTGGCGGTGAAGTCGAAGTCAACAGGACCTGCAGAGGTATTCACACGGAGGTTGAAGTTGTCACGACTCATATTAGTATTTGGCAAGATATCCTTGTTGCGCATATCGGTAACAGAGAAACGCATACCCGTCTTACCGGAATTAACTGAGAAGATGGCAGAGTTCTGGGTGGTGAAACCTGTGCGGAAGAAATCGGAGGCGTTGTTAGGGTGCATCAGGAAAGGACGCTCCTCGCCATCGAAATACTTGAACATGAAGTCATCGGCCTTAGGACCCCAACTTGCGTTCGTACCAGAAGTGCTCGAATTAGGAAGCTCGCCATTGTAGCCAGCGCCATATATCTCCTGGATGTCGTCCCATTTAGCCAACTGGGTATCGATAGTATAAGAACCATTGTACTCCACGGAAATCTTATCCTTCTCCGCCTTCTTGGTCGTAATCAAGATAACACCATGGGAAGCACGGCTACCATAGAGGGCAGAGGCAGCAGGACCTTTCAATACGGTCATCGTCTCGATGTCGTCAGGATTGATGGCAGAGATACCATCACCGAGGTCATAACCACCAGCTTCACCAGCACTGCCAAAGTTGGTATTATCCAAAGGCACACCATCCACCACATAGAGAGGCTGGTTATTGCCTGCCATTTCCGTATTACCACGAAGAAGCACGCGGGTAGAACCAGAAGCACCGCCAGCGGTGTTCTGCACAACGAGACCAGCCACCTTACCTGAAAGGGAGTTGATGACGTTGGTTTCCTTCGCCTTGGTGAGTTCCTCACCCTTCACTTCCTCCAAGCCATAGCCGAGGGCCTTGCGGTCTCGTTTGATACCGAGGGCGGTGACAACTACCTCATTCAAGGCTTTACCATCCTCTTGCATCGTGATTTTCATGCCATTAGCAGCTTTCACGGTCATCGTCTTGTAACCGATGTAGCTCACTTCGAGCGTTACTCCAGGCTTGCAGTTCAACGTAAAGTTACCATCTATATCGGTAACGGCACCGTTGGTTGTACCAGCCACCTTCACGCTAGCGCCAATCAAGGTTTCGCCAGTGGCATCCACCACTGTACCCTTGATGCCCTGGTTCTGCTGAACGCTCATCGCAGCATTGTTCATCTGGGCAGCGAGAATGGCAGAAGCAGGCATCCACATCAAACCTGCACCGAGCAGGCCGAGAAACATAGTTTTCTTTCTCATAATTGATATTTTGTTTTTAGTTTAACTTTATTCTTTCCCAAAGATTCCTTCGAGAATCCAAGGAGCATTCACCTTCATACTCTTGAAACGGTCGAAGATGCCATACTTCTCAGAGCCGTTGCCGAAGTGGTTGTTGTCCCAAACGAAAGTAGAGAAGCCTCGTTTGCGAGCCTCCGTAGTCAAGAACTTACAGTAGTAGGTCATGTTTTCATGCACTTTCTCTGAGTTTGACTTATAGTGATCGGTTACTCCCCATTCTCCTATAACGATACCCAGTCCTTTGTTGCTCCAGGTATTCACCGCCTTGTCGAAGAAATCCGTCATCGTCTTCTCGTTTTCTGCAGGTATCTTGCCAGCATCCTTGCAAGCATCACCCCAGTAATCGTAGGTGCAATCGCCGGCGTAGCTCCATGGCTGATAGTAGTGGAATTCCACACTCATATAGTTGTTGCCATTGCCTTCGGCATCCTTTGGAATGATGAAATCTCCATTCTCGATGCCAAACCAAGGGTTACAAACGTAAGTCTGTAAGATGAGGTGGCGCTTGGCATTGTTGCCGCCTGTAGCACGAACCACATCCACGAATATCTGATTGTAAGCATTCTGCACTTCGAGGTTCTCGGCAGTAGGCTTGCCCCAGTTGTCCCTGATGTGAACCTCATTGGTACCGGCGAAAGCCAAGCGACTGTCATAATTGGCAAACTCAGAGGCGATATTCATCCAGAGGAGCGCAAGCTTCTGGCAGTTTTCTTCCTTATATTGATAGGTAGGACGACCTTCGAGCCATTTTTCATGATGCACATTGATGATAACCTTCAAACCGTTGTCAAGGCACCAGCCTACCACCTCCTTGATGCGAGCAATCCAAGCCTTGTCAATGCTCATCGCCTGAGCGTTGGTAATGTGGCACTGCCAACGGATTGGAATACGGATGGCATTGAAACCAGCCTTCTTCACGGCTTGTATCATCTTCTTGGTAACAACGGGATTGCCCCAGGCTGTCTCTGCATGGATAGAACCATCAGGGTTGCCAATCTGCATCGACTCACCATCCTGTCCAGGAGCTGAGCACTCGAATTCATTGCCGAGATTCCAACCCACAACGTCTTTATTCCATTGCTGGGCAGTAGGTATGGATTCGCCTACGCCATCAGAACTGCAGGATGAGTACGTTGTACTTGCTTCGCTTGAGAAACATGTGAAGACGCCTATTAAAAAGAGGCTAAATTTCAAAAAGTTCCTTTTCATTTTTATGTTTATATTGTTATTGTTTCGTTTTTTAAATAACTGTTTTACTTACGTAACAGAATCTGGCTGCAAAGATAAAGAAAAGGAACTTTCAGAGGGTTAGATAACAAACAAAAAAAGGTTTCAATTCAGACATATCGTCTAAACAGAAACCTTTTCTTTGAATTTAAAACTCTAATTTACAGATACTTACTTGGAGATACTCCAAAATGTTTCTTAAACACAGTACTAAAGTACTTCACATTCACGAAACCTGCTTTCACTGAGACCTCCAACACACTATCCCCCTGTTTCAGGAAGATTGCAGCCTGCTCCAGACGTATCAAACGCATAAAATCCTGCGGACTTTGACCCGTAAGAGTCTTCAGCCTACCATAGAAAAGCGTTCTGCTCATCGCCATCTCTCTACAGAGTCGGTCGATATTAAAGTTTGTGTCGCTCAGATGAGCCAACACCAAACGGGTAGCTTTGTCTACAAAAGCCTGGTCTTGTGGATTCAGAACAGCTTCTGCCACATTATCGAATGTCTGGCCTTGCTTATTCAAGACAGTATCATCCTTTTTCTCTTCAGAAGCTCCAGTAGGTTCCAAGAGTTCATTGGAAGAATCAGAACCCACAATCTGCTCGGAAGAAGCAGACTCAGAAGCAACCTCTCCTCTAACAAGAGCAAGGCTTCTGTCCATATAATACTGACTCAACCGGCGACGATTCTTCAAAATACTAGCAACCTTACTCGCAAGAATAGCAGTATCGAATGGCTTGGCTATATAATCATCAGCACCAAGTCCGAGTCCCTCTATCATAAAGTCACGACCAGCCTTAGCAGTCAGCAGGATAACAGGCAGCCATGATGTTTCCTTATTTTCCTTGATGCTACGACAGAACTCATCTCCGTGCATTCCCGGCATCATGACATCAGAAACAACGATATCACATACCCCGCCCTCTTTCAAATATTTCAAGGCAGCCTCTGCACTCTCCACATCAACTACTTGATAAGAATCACCAAAAGTCATTCTGATATATTTGCGAAGATCTTCATTGTCATCGACAAAAAGAAGTGTATCCGTTGAAACATCAGCATCCTGCAGAACCGCAGAAGACACTGTCTGGCAAGTTTCATCATGCTTATCTTCAGCTAAAGAAGATTCAGTTGCAACATTTTTCTTTTCTCCTACAAGCCGAACAGAAGAATCTGTTACATTACCTAATGGCATCTTCACACAGAAAGTAGTACCCTTTCCTTCCTCACTTACGAAACTAAGCTTTCCTCCTAATTTCTCTACAAGCTTTCGTGTAAGCATCAGTCCTAATCCACTTCCCATTTCCTGAGAATTTATCGCATTAGAAGCCCTGAAGAAGGTCTTGAAGATACTCTTAATTTCGGCCTTTGGAATACCTATACCTGTATCACATACATGAATCATAGCCATCTTACCTTCAATAGAAGCCGACAACGTAACCTTTCCACCTTGAGGTGTATATTTGATAGCATTCGAGAGAAGATTTTCCAATATCAAATCCATCATTTTGACATCAGAATGAATCTGTTGCTGCGGACACGTTTCAATACACAGTTGAATATGCTTCTCCTGAGCTGCCAATACAAACTTTTCCAACTGCACACGTAAAAGCATCGGCAATTCTATATCTTGCAGGCGAACCTGTTCGGCAGACTGCTCTGCCTTTTGGAAGTCAAGCAATTCTGTAACCATCTTCAATAGTTTGTTGCCGTTGCGATGCGCCATATCCAAGAATCCACGACTTTTCTCACTCAAGTTGGAATCATTAGCCAGATTATCAAGAGGAGCCAACACGAGACTCAAAGGAGTACGTATGTTATGGGCAGTATTAACGAAGAAATTGATTTTCTCATCATAATACTTTCGCTGTAAGCGCTCTTTGTAATACTGCCAGACAAAATATAAGATGGCAACAAAAATACAGAGATAGATAATCCATGCCCACCAGGTATTCCACCAAGGTTGGGCTATATGAATTTTCAAAGTTGTTTCTCCCAATTCTCTACCATTACTTCTGCAGATAGCCTTTACATGAAGCACATAGCTGCCCGAAGGCAAATTTACAAATCGTGCCAACTGATTAGAAGATGATTTACTCCAATTACGGTCGTATCCTTCCAAATAATATTGATATTGAATATCATACTGGTATTGATAATTGATACTCTCGAAAGAAACAACCAGCGTATTCTCATTATGGCTAAGTTTCAATTTGCCTTCCTTCAACATTTCAAAGAGACATTCATTCCAGTGATCGGAACGTTCGACACCTTCAACCTCAACACTATGAATACGAAGTGGAGCGGCATAATTCAAACCTTTGGCAAACATAGGAGCCAAAGTGACAACTCCATCGTTGCTGCCAAAAAGCACCCTGCCATCTGAAGTACACGCAACAGACATTCGGTTATACTCACGTTCCATTCCCTTAAAGATGTTGAGGTTTACTATCTTCCCCTGTTTCATGAACGCCAATCCTTTATCCGTACTTATCCACAAATTGCCATTAATACCTTTTATAAGTCCATAAACAGAATTAGAAGGCAAAGCGTCCTGATTAGTATAACGCTTAAACTTCTTTGTCAGGAAATCATAATCATAGAGTCCTCCTCCATCCGTTCCAATCCAGATATGACGGGAATCCTGAAAAGCCATACTGTTGACAAACAAATTAATGTCTTTATCGGGATACTGTTCAGGATAAAAGAAACGACGAGGATGCAAAGGTTCGCGCTTATCAATCAAATAGCCTCCATGCGAAGTTCCTACAGCAATAAAACGCTTATCCAGTGATTCCGTGATGCATTGCACTTCGTTGACAGGCAGATAGAATACCGACTTTCCCGTTCCATTCAAATTATATTTATCTGAAGGGAAACAAGCCATATCTCCATCCAAACATCCCACCCAAATATTACCATCGCTATCAGTTAAAAGACTGAATACGTAATCACTCTTCAACATTCCTGTATCCACAGAATAAGCAGGCATACTAGTGCCATCAGCATTAACCTGATATACGCCATTACCATAGGTACCAACCAGAATTCTGCCGTCTACAGTCTGACAAATCGTAAGCGCCACTTTATTATATAATCCATGATGCCAAAGACGAGTCTGCGCATCATAAACACTTACTCCTTTATCTGTGGCATACCATATTTTCCCATCACGGCTTTGGAAAACATCGTTCACACAATTATCTATCAGTGATTGATTGTTGAGATATTCATGTGTGATATATTCCAAAGTATGTTTCATCGGTATTGCCAAATCTACTCCTCCCGAGTAAGAGCCAGTCCATAAATCGCCAAAACGATCGCAGCACAAGGTATATAATCCATTACCATTCAGTACGTTACCAGGACGTCCATCTGTATCAAGCAAGAGTTTGGTTTGTTTATTCGAACTGTCATAAGCATATATTCCTGCTCCATCTACAGCCATCAGAAGAGTCTGCTTATCGTATAAAATGATTGAACGTACGGGAATTTTAGGAATGTTTTGCAAAGATTGGAAATCAGCAGATTTTATCAGCTTCCAAGTACTATCATCCATCACTTTAACTCCTTCGTGAAAAGTACCCAGCCAGATACGATGTCCCACAATATCATGATAAGAGGATACTACAGAACTGCCACTAATCTTCTTTTCTAACTTCCGGGCAGTCATCGAATAGCAATAAACATCTTTAAATGTTCCTATCAAGAGTTTCTCACCTATAAATTGGATATGATTAATATAGGTATTTTTCAATACAAACCTACCCTTAGCTGTCTCCCGAACTATCTCCTTACCATCAGTAGCTGCTGATAAGCAATAAATGCCTCTATCCATAGCTAACCAGAAATTGCCCTTTTCGTCTACCAACAGTTCGTTCAACACGATACTTCCACCTAAAATATTCTGAAGATTACATTTCAAAACAAATGCATCTTTCCTCTTATCATATATATACACCTTTCCCTTGTTGTCGTAGGCGTAAATCAGATGTTGCGCATCCTTAGTCAGTTTAATACATCTACCACTAGCATCACTATACGGCATCTCTGTGTATAAAGTATAATTGGTTACTTGTTGCCCATTATATCGGTCAACTCCACGCTTAGTACTTATCCACATGGCACCATCCTCTGCCTCTACAATAGAATAAACACGAGGGCTGGAAAGACCATTGTCAGCATTGAGATTGGAAAGCATGAACATATTTCTGGAAATATGCGCATATACCTGAAGAGCCGATGCCAACAGCAACAATATAATTAGAGTGCAGGATTTATGTCGTTTCATAATTCTTTCATTGATATTATTTGGGGACAAAGATAATACAAAAAAATGAAAAACAAATAGAATAATGAGATAAAATGAAAAAAATCTATTATCTTTGCAACATATTAATTTAAAGATATAGACTATGATCAAAAGATTATTATCCTTTCTAGACGCATCGCCAGTGAATTTCCTGGCAGTAAAGAATATCTCCAAGGAATTGGAGAAGAACGGGTTCCGCCGTATGAACCCACAGGAGCCTTTGGGCAAGATTGAAGCGGGTGAAAAGTTCTTCGTTACCAAGAACGACTCTTCCATCTACGCCTTCCAAATCGGAAAGAAGCCTTTGGCAGATGCCGGTTTCCACATGATCTGTGCTCACTGCGACTCCCCAACCTTCCGCATCAAGCCAAATGCTGAGATGCTTTGCGAGGGCGGTATCGTAAAACTGAATACCGAAGTTTATGGTGGTCCTATCATGTCCACCTGGTTCGACCGTCCGCTGACCCTGGCAGGTAGAGTCATCGTGAAGGGCGAGGATGCGATGAATCCCCAGACGCTTCTTCTTCATGTAAAGCGCCCATTGTTGCAGATCAGCAATCTCGCTATCCACTTCAACCGTCAGGTGAATGATGGTGTGAAGTTGAGCAAGCAGAAGGATGTACTCCCTATCCTCGGCATTATCAATGATGAACTGGAGAAGGGTAACCTCCTGATGAATGTGATAACCGACGAACTGAATATCCAGAAAGAGGATGTTCTTGATTTCGATCTCTATCTGGCTGATGCCACTCCAGCCTGCACCTTCGGTGTACACGATGAGTTTATCTCTTCAGGCAGACTCGATGACCTGTCTATGTGCTGGGCTGGTGTAGAGGCGATGATTGCATCTGATGCCAATGATACCACCCAGGTTCTCGCCATCTTCGATAATGAAGAAACGGGGTCTCAGACTAAACAGGGTGCCGGAAGTCCATTCCTTTCTTATATGCTGCAGCGCATCGCCCTGGCTCAGAGCGGTACGGAAGAGGCTTATTATCAGGCTGTGGAGCGTGCATTTATGATTTCTGCAGACAATGCGCATGCCTGGCATCCTAACTATAGCGAGAAATTCGACCCTACGAATCATCCTAAATTGGGCGGTGGTCCGGTCATCAAGTTCAATGCAGCCCAGAAGTATGCGAGCGATGCTGTATCAGCAGCCATCTTCGCCAACATCTGCGAGGCTGCCGGTGTACCATGCCAGCGTTTCGTGAACCACAGCGATGTAGCAGGTGGCAGCACATTGGGCAATATCCTCGCCTCTTCCATCCCATTGAAGGGTGTGGATATGGGCAATGCCATCCTCGCTATGCACAGTTGCCGCGAAACCGGTAGCGTTATCGACCACGAATATTGCGTGAAGGCTTTCACCAAATTCTATCAGTTGTAATTCCTACAGGAAATTCAGTTGTAAACCAATTTGCTATCCAAAGGAAATAAAAAAATAAATCTAGCGACGCTGTGAAACGCTGCGTTGCTAGATTTATAAAAAATGCTATTCCAACCACACGGCGTTTCACTCACCATTAGTCATAACGCATTGTTTTATAAGCAGATGAGCCTTCTACTTCATATCCCTTATTCTGTACCAACTTAGGATTTAAATCGATACATTTCTGAGGAATCGGGAAAACGGTGATATAACCGGACGATTTGCCTTTAAGATATGGATAGAGATTGAAGGCATCAGTAAACATACCAAAGCGGATAAGGTCCTGACGATGAATATCTTCTCTTGACAATACGTCAAGACGCTCTTCGAGGATACGATTGAGCGTAGCCCTATGGGCAGGCTTGCCTTGGCGGGCGCGAACCATATTCAGTTCGGTTCTGCCATCCTCACCATTACGGATATTCGCCTCTGACTTCATCAGCAAAACATCCGTATAACGGAACAGGAAACGCGCAACTGGGGTGCCGATACGGCTAGGAAGCGCTGTACGGCTGTCGGTACTGCAGAATATCACATCCTCGTCCAAGGAATATCCCTCAGCAGCCAGAGCATCACAATAGTAAATACAGGTTTCCCACGCATTCAGCTTCTTGCTGCGATTCTCGCTCGCCTTGAGGTCATTCAGCAGGGAGGCACCGTCGGCTGTCTGCACCATAAAATCAATATTACGGCCCCTTGGACGCTTCTTATACCCCTTAGTCCAGTCATCAAACGTATAGATTTCAGCATTCAATGCCATCTTTGCCAGCAGATAGTTGACCACCGGCTTCGTGATGCGACCGGAAAATCTGCCCTCCTTACCGCTATGCTGAGCGGAGAGATAAGGCAAAACCTGCTGTAACTCACTGAAAATAAACTGAAAGACCTCACTCCTCTCACTTTGAACAGAAAGATAAACATCTGTAAATGAAGCTATGGAATCTGACTTTGCAGAGGCATAAATAGCAGATTCTTCCGAAGACAAAACCACCGGAATACGCCCAAACTTATCCATCGCCTCATAATACAGTAAAGCTCTGACGGCTCGCACCTCAGCCTTCAACCGGTCTTTCTGGTCGGCAGTAATCAGCGAGGCGTTGTCATCAATAAAATCAAGGGAATGATTGGCAAGAGAAATACCCTGATAGATATATTCCCAGACATGGTAAAGCGGGTCGGCATCAGAAGTTCCCAGGCTGTCCTTATCCATATAATCATATAGGGGCGCTACGGCATTGGAATAAATTTCGGACACAGAACCATTGATAGCATCCTCACTGAGCAGATTCTTCTGCTGCTCATTCTGACACGAAGAGAATGCTAGCATAGTCCCCAAAAAGAAGACCCAAATATATAGACGATAAATATTCTTAACCATATCTTCGTTTTATTTAGGTTCAAAATACAATTACAGCTGCAAATATAATAAAAAAGAATGATATAAAGACTGAAACCTTGAAAAAACTTACGAAAATTTTGCGCTTTCGGTTATTATTACTAACTTTGCATCCAGTTAGCAGAGCGCTGACGAAGGGGTAGCTTTACACGAATGCCCCTTATACAAAGGTTTTAATTTAAATAAATGAAAAGATTCAACGGGATCGCACTCAGTGTAGCGTTTTGCTCTTTGGCAAGCCAAGCTGCACTGGCACAGACAAAAATCGACACCTTGAAGGTGCAACATTTAAATGAAGTAATCGTAAAAGGCGTACGTGCCGCAAAAGAAGCTCCATACGCCATTGCCAACATCAAGAAATCAGAACTCCAACAATTTTCCTCTACAGGTAAGGAATTGCCTTTTCTCCTTTCTCGCACACCAGGTATTCTGGCTTGGGGCGAAAATGGTATCGGTACGGGTACTACCTATATGCGTATCCGTGGTGCTGCCGGTAGCCGCATCAACGTGACACTCGACGGCGTAGCTCTCAATTCTCCAGAAGACCAGACCGTTTTCTGGGCTAACATGAACAGTTATGCTTCGCTCCTGGGCAGTGTTCAGGTGCAGCGTGGCGTAGGTTCTTCTACCAACGGCGATGGTGCTTTCGGCGGCAGCATCTCTATGGCTACAGCTGCTCCTTCGCTCACTCCTATGGCAGAAGTAACTGGTTCTTACGGCACTTACAACACTTACAATACGGGCGTCAGCTTCTCTACCGGACTGATGGGCAACCACCTGGTTTTTGACGGAGCTTATCATGAGACTGCCACAGATGGCTATATCGACGGAACAGACGGCAGATCCGGCTCTTACTATGGTGGACTGACCTGGTTAGGAGATAACTTCAAGATCAGCTATAAGAACATCGGCAACTTCGAGAAGACCGGACAGGCATGGAATGGCGTGTTGGGAGGCGACTACAATACCAACTTCACATTGATGGATGATGGAATACGCACATACAAGGATATGTACGAGGCTGGACTGGGGAAATTCAATGTCCTGACTGGCGATTTGGTGCGCAATGGAAAGGGCGATTATACCATCAAGCCATATACCCTCAGAAACGGCAACAAATGGGAGAAAACTACGGATAATTTCTATCAGAACCACAATATTCTCTCTGCAGCCTGGACTCCTAACAGCCACTGGAGCCACAACATCGCCCTGCACTATACCTATGGTTACGGCTACTACAAGGAGTTCAAGAACAACGCCAAGTTTGAGAAATTTGGACTCATCTATAAGGATGCAGAGGGCAACAAGGTTAAGAAATCTGACTTCATCCGCAAAAAGGGATTGACCCAGAACACCTACGGCATGGTATATAACACCAACTACAAGGATGAACACTGGGACGTAATCGGCGGCTTGAACCTCCAGCAGTTCCGTGGCAACCACTGGGGTTACCTAACCTATATCGCCAATCAGGACGCAGAGAAGCAGTTCCTCGGCAGCAACGGCAAGTATAAGTACTATGATTCTGATGCCCACAAATACGACTACAGCGCCTTCATCAAGGCAAGCTATCGCTTTGCAGACTACTGGAATGCATTCGCAGACCTGCAATACCGCCGTGTGGAATACAAGACCGACGGTATCAACGATAAGTTTATCAAACAGTCTGATGGCAGCTACAAGAATCAGGAACTGAACATCGACGAGAAATTCAATTTCTTCAATCCTAAGGCAGGTATCAGCATCAACAAGGACGGTCATAAGGCTTACGCTTCCGTAGCTTACAGCAACCGTGAGCCGGAGCGCAACAACTATACCGACAACCTCAACTATCCTTTCCCTAAACAGGAGAAGTTACTCGATGTGGAATTCGGTTATCAGTATGAGGGAAGCAACTGGCATGCAGGTGCCAACTTCTACTACATGGATTACGACAACCAGCTTGCTCAAACCGGACAGTTGAGCGAAATCGGTGAGCCATTGACTACCAATATCAAGGATTCTTATCGCATGGGCGTTGAGTTGACAGCTGGTTGGGCACCATTGTCATGGTTGTCCTTGGAGGGAAATGCTGCTTTGAGCAAGAACAAAATCAAGGATTTCGATGAGTATGTAGATAATTGGGATGGTGATGCTTTGAAGATACACTACGACAATTCAACCTTGTCATATTCTCCATCAGCTATTCTGAATGGTTTCATCGACCTGCACTATGCCGGATTCTCAGCAACCTGGCACACCAACTTCGTAAGCAGTCAGTATCTCGACAATTCTGAGAGCAAAGACCGTTCATTGCCTTGCTATTCACAGAGCGACCTGAGCCTCAACTATCAGACAAATGTAGCTAAGAAACTGGGAATCAAGCAGATGGTTTTCGGTTTTGATATCAACAATATCTTCAACCGTCATTACGCAGCGAGCGGTTCCGTATGGTACAATGCAGTAAGTCAGAGTGCCGGTTACACTCAGGATCACCGCCTCAGTGCCATCAGCTATATTCCTATGGCAGGCACCACTGTAATGGGACATGTAACATTGAAGTTCTAATTATCACGGTTTCTAGAAAGTAGATTCAAAAACTAAAACATTATGATGGATTATATTGCATCACATGGTTTAGACATCTTTACCACGGTACTCGGCTTGATTTACATCTTGCTGGAGTACCGTGCCAGCATCTGGCTTTGGGCAGTGGGCATCATCATGCCGGCTCTGGATGTCTGGCTATACTGGAGCCATGGTCTTTATGGCGATGCGGGTATGGCAGTATATTATACGGTGGCAGCCGTCTATGGCTATGCTGTTTGGAAATTCGGCAAGAAACACAACCAGACGGAAAAAGAAGAGCTTCCGATCACTTATATGAAAAAATCACTCTATCTCCCTACCGCTATTTTCTTTCTGGCAGCATGGGGAATCACCTATTATATTCTGATTACCTTTACCAACTCCACGGTACCATTGCAGGATAGCTTCACCAATGCCCTGAGCTTTGTGGGTCTGTGGGCCTTGGCACGGAAATACATAGAACAATGGTTCTTCTGGATTCTTGTAGATGCCGTTTGCTGCTATCTCTATATAGTAAAAGGTATCCCATTCAAGGCTGGGCTCTATGGTCTCTACGTCATCATCGCCGTAGCCGGATATTTCAAATGGAAAAAGATGATGAAAAAAGAGCAAAAAGAAAACTAATCATAAAGCTCAAAGTTTAAAGTTCAAAGTAAATAAACAGGAAAAGGAAGCCTGAGCATATACAAAAAGCTCGACTTCCTTTTATTTCATTTATATAAACAGAACCACTATACCAAGGTTCCGTGCATTTCTAACCATTTTTTATCTTCAATCCGTTCTCAATACTATTGATTTCATCATTGAATGCAGCATCAACCTTCAATCGTTCTTCAACCTTGGAACAACTGTGGATAACTGTGCTATGATCGCGATTACCAACGAGTTTGCCGATGCGTGAAGCAGGCATCTTGGTAAATTTCTGCGCCAAATACATAGTTACCTGTCGTGCCACCACATAATCACGCTTACGGCTCTTACTGTTCACAGCCGTAACAGTTACATTATAATGGTTACATACGGTCTCGACGATGTCATCAATTGTGAGTGGTTTATCATCTACCTTCACAGCACGCTTGATAACACGCTCAGCTAATCGGATATCAATATGACTGTTGTACACGATGCTATAAGCCAACAGACCATTGATAGCACCCTGCAAATCACGCACACTGCCATTGCAGGTCTGAGCAATAAAGGCCACAACATCATTAGGAATCTTCAAACCATCGCGACGAACCTTGTTGCTGACAATATCTTCACACAGCTCCACATTTGGCTTTTCAAGCTCACATACCAAGCCACAGGAGAAACGGGTAATCAAGCGGTCTGGCATATCCTTCAACTCCACCGGTGGACGGTCGCTCGCCAAGATAATGCGTTTTCCATTACGGAAGAGATGATTGAATATATGGAAGAAAGTGTTCAATGTCTTAGCCTTTCCTGCCCAATCCTGAATATCATCCACTATCAGAATATCAATAGACTGATAGAAATTGATGAAATCATTGCTGGAATTATGCAAGATAGCATCCGTATACTGAGTCTGGAAAAGACGGGCACTGACATAAAGCACACGCTTCTGAGGATATATCTGCTTTGCCTTCAAACCGATAGCATTCACCAAATGCGTCTTACCACTTCCCGATGGACCATAAATGAACATAGGGTTGAACTGAGTGGTATTAGGATGCTCAGCAATAGACAATCCCACAGAACGAGGCAACTTATTGCTCTCACCCTCTACATAATTATTGAATGTAAGCTTAGGATCGAGCTGGGTATCAATGTCATCCTGCTGAAGAGCCTCTGGAACGACACCTTGTGCTTGATCCTGCTTCGCTTTTCTGTTGCGCTCAGCAACCTCTTCGTCAGCAGGATCAGCCTCTAAATCTTGTGCAATCTTATGTTCCTTATCGGTAACAACACGATAAGTGAGTCGGATTCCATCACCAAAATTGCGATGTAACACCTTACTCAACAAGCCAACATAGTTCTGTTCCAAGTATTCGTAAACAAACGGACTTGGAACTTGCACCAACAAAGTCTTTGTCGATGGCTTGTACGACTCAAAGACTATTGGCTTAAACCATGTATTATATTGCTGCTCTGACACATTATCCTTTATAAGCAAAAGACTATTATCCCAAAGCGCTTTCGGACTTGCTAACATTGACTATTTTATATTAATTATTTTTTAGATATTGATTGTGTTCACACCACTAAAGATGCGAAATCAGTTGCAAAATTAAGAAAAAAAAAGGAGAACAGCAAATCTCCCCATTTAATTAATTTTAATACATTAAATGTAACCAGCTGATGCTCTGCATTTTACAGAGTTATCCACAATCGTTAATATTCTTGCAGTGAAACATTTATGTAACACCCCCGAAATAGCTAACAAACAAACAGTTTGGCAGTTATATCGGGGCGTGAAACATCTATTTTGTTATTTAGATAATATTTATATAAGTAAAATCAAGTTTACTTATCTTTTTTTCCAAATATTGAGAAATGCACATAGCGCTTTGGATGCGCCTTCAGATCTATCATCAATGAATCAGCATGCCCCATAGTTGAGTTCAAATTCTCATAGAGTTGGGTATCATTCATCAACAAACCGAGAGTTCCCTTATTGTTATTCAACTTCTCAGTAAACTGCTGTGCATTTTCCAAGGTAGCATTCACCTTGTTCAATGTCCCCTGTACATCCAAAGCAGCCAAATTGGCTGTCAATTTATGGGTATTATCGAGCACGCCATTCGCCTTACCAATCATACCTGGTATCTGCTTGTTCAAACCAGCCATCAAGGTATTCAACTCTCGAGTAGAAACTGTCAAGTTGCTGGTAATGGTCTCAGCGTTATGAAGTGTAGCTGCCAAAGCAGGATCTGCCAGAAGAGCATTCACACTGGTCAAGATAGAATCGAGCTTAGGCAACATCTTTTCCATAACAGGAATAAGCTGCTCAGCCTTTCCCATGATACCTGCATTGATAGAGCCTGGAATAGTTCCACCTGGTTCAATACGCTCACGTGGATTATTAGCCAGGAGCAGGTTCACCTGAAGGTTGCCCATCATATCTTTAGAAATCTCAGCCTGACTACCAGCCGGAATCCTCAGATCCTTGACAATATCAGCCGTTACTCTGATAGGTCCGTTTTCCTTGTAGTCGTAACTGATGGCATCCACAGTACCCACCTTGTAACCATCCGCATAGATAGGCGTAGAAGCGCCCAATCCCAGGATGTTATCAAACGTCATATAATAGGCATTGTTGGTAGAAAACAGATTGATGCCTTTCAGAAAGTTAATTCCGAAATACATAATCAAAATACCTACAACAGCAACCAGCGCTATCTTTATTTCCTTTGTCAGTTTCATTTTTATCTATTTTTATTCTGCTTAAATTCACGTATCGCCTGATTTACATCATACTTTTGTCCATTTTTGAAAGCGATGATGAAAGCCTCAGGGAATTTTTCCTGCAAACTCTTACGCAAACGATATATCTCATTATAATTTGAAGAGGCCCCCATGGTATACTTCACCAGATTACCTTCCCTGAATGATTCATAATCAGTCTCGCCCTTGAAATGGGCATCTCCCTTGCGCAGGATTCGGTCACTCACGAAGATTTGAAGCTTGAAAACAGGAGCATCCTTTGGCTCTGGCTTTTTCCGAGCTACTACTCTTTTCTGAACTTCAGCCTTTTTCTGAGGTTCAGTTCTCTTTAGAGCTTCTGTTTTTTTCAGAACTTCTACCTTCTTCTGAGCTTCATTTTTTCTCTGAGGTTCAACTTGATGTTGAGATTCTTGCTCCTTCAATTCCTCTACATCACCAGATTGTAATGGGCGATAAGGTACAGTGACCCTCTTATCATATTTATTTCGATATTGAGCAAAACCATCATAAATAGATTTCGCTATCTCATTAACACGATCAGAATTATTGAGAATTCTTTCCTCATCAGGCGTTGTGATGAATCCCAACTCAATCAAGCAACTTGGCATAGATGTTTCACGCAACACCAGGAAACCTGCCTGATGCACCCCCTTGTCAGGACGATTGGCATTATCGCAAACCTTACGCTGAATCATTCTTGCCAACTCTACACTGCGCTCCATATTCTTGCCCTGAATGAATTCGAAGATGATATAACTCTCCGAAGATTTCGGGTCGAATCCCTGATAAGTCTGCTTATAGTCCTTCTCCATCGAAATTACAGAGTTCTCCCGCATAGCCACATCAAGATTATCCTTGGCACGGTGCATACCGAGCGTATAGGTTTCAAATCCACGTGCTATCTTACCTGCAGGCAAAGCATTGGTATGCACAGAGATGAAAAGGTCTGCATTGGCACGATTAGCTATATTGGCACGTTCTATCAAAGAGACAAACTTATCTGTTTTACGTGTATAAATCACTCTTACCTCTGGCATATACTTCTCTACATATCTGCCGAATTGTAACGCCACAGACAGATTGATATTCTTTTCCATGGAAATAGCTCCACGCGCACCCGCATCATGACCACCATGTCCTGCATCTATCACAAGTGTAAAGTTTCTATTGGCAGCAAACGAAGTCATTGTCAACATCCACAATACCACCCATATCAGTGTTATTTTTTTATACATACTTTCTGATGACTTTGCAAAATTACTACTTTATTATCAGAAAACCTAAACTAACTAGTAAGTTTTATCATTTGTTAATACAACTTCAACTCCTGCACCGTCACAATCAGCTCCAAAAGGAGGATTCTCTTTAGTAATAGCCAGTTGCATTTGACGAATAGCGGAAAATTCAGAAAAGAGTCTTTTACCGATTCTTCCCGCTACATGTTCCAGCAGCTTACTTGGTATAGCCATCTCCTCTTTGATGATTTCATACAATTCTGCATAATTAATGGTAGCAGACAGTTCATCCGTTTCCATGGCATCAGTGAAATCATAATCTACGACTAGATTCACCACATAGTTGTTGCCGACAGTTCTCTCCTGCGGCAACACGCCATGATAAGCATGAAAACGAGCATTCTTCAAATAAATCCTACTACTAACAGACATAGTTTAATTTCATAAATAGTTTAGTCTTCTGATTCAATAGACCTCAGTATTAAGCCTCTTCCTCCATGTCGTCGTCACCCCTATCAAAGGCGCTCCCATCATTGAGATATCTCTTGAGGGCTTTCTCTACACCTTTCTTCCAGGTATTGATACTATCCGAGGTAAGCTGAAGCTGATTCACAAGCTTGATTACATGCTCAATAGGCATTCGATAACGCAATACACCAGAAATCAACTTTGCATAATTCCAGTATTCAGGGTTGAACTTCTCACTAAGACCTTCAATAATCATCTTATAACCACGCTTGTTGACAAACTGGAAGTCATAACGCTTCACACCATCCTCAAGAACGGTTTTCACGATTTTACCCTTAGTAACAGACTTAGGGAGCATGATTCCTTCATCCTCATCCTGCAAGCCGGTGAAGATTTCATAAGGATGTCCATTGAGCAATCCAACAAGAGCCACCCACTTTTCCTTATTATTCTGATATCTTACGACATCACATTCCAATTCTCTTGGACGCACTTCTACAACCTCTTCAGGTACATAAGGAATTTGAGTTTCCTCAGAAACTACTTTCAACAGCTGATCATGCATCTTACTCCATTCAGCCGGACGCACTTCATATTGTTTATGAAGAGCAGCTAAATTGTTTTTCAACTCATCTAGCAAGACCTTTGTAGCCTCTTCAAAATTTGTATTTTCTTTATTCATTCTATCAAACGTTTAATATTATGGTGCAAAATTAAGATTTTATTTCTAAAATATGAAACGTTTTACCATATATTTCACTAAAAATATAAAAGATATGTACCATTTAGGAAAACTTTCACTAACTTTGCATCAAAATAGGGCTCTAAAACAACACGGAGCTACTATATATAATAAGGTATAATAACATAAATAGGAAAGTTATGACATCAATCAAGAACAGAACAAGCATTAGAAAATATTCAACGAAGGAAGTTTCTGACGAACTTCTGAATCAATTGCTGGAAGATGCAATGCGTACCCCAACCATGGGTAATCTTCAGCTTTACAGCGTTGTCATTACCCGTAGCGAGGAAGGCAAGAAGGCATTGGCTCCAGCTCATTTCAACCAGCCGATGGTGACAGGTGCTCCCGTTGTACTCACCATCTGTGCCGATTATCGTCGCACCACCCTATGGGCAGAGAACCGCAAGGGAACTCCTGGCTACGATAACATTCTCTCCTTCATGAATGCAGCCACAGATGCTCTCCTCTTCACCCAGACATTTACCAATCTGGCAGAAGAGGCTGGATTGGGTACTTGCTTTCTAGGTACAACGGTCTATATGCCAAAGATGATTATTGATACCTTGAAGCTTCCTAAGCTCGTAATGCCTGTAGCTACATTAACCATCGGTTGGCCAGATGAACACCCTGTCCAAACCGACCGTCTGCCATTACGCAGCATCGTTCACAATGAGACCTTTGAAGATTACACTCCAGAAAAAATAGATAATTTCTATTCAGAAAAGGAATCTCTGGAAGAGAACAAGGAATTTGTCCGCATCAACAATGTGGAGACTCTCGCCCAAGTTTTCACAGACATCCGCTATACCAAGAAAGACTGTGAAGCGATGAGTGAAGGCTTCCTGGATGCCCTCAAACAGCAAGGATTTATTTAAAGGTAAAAAGAACCGCAAAGGATTATATCGCAAAAAGCGCAACAGCAAAACAAAATGCTGATGCGCTTTTTCTTTATCATCAAATAATTGAATAACAGAAATATTAATTATTCATTATCAATTATTCATTATTAATTAATCATTTACTCTACCACAATTGGCTTGTACTTAGGAACCAGTACCTTCATGATGCACCAACCAACGAGGTAAGCAACACTACAGATGCAGAATACAATCATGTAAGCACCAGGCTTGCCATCGAAGCCCATGAAGCTGAAGGCAGAACCCTGACCCTCTGCGTAGGTGAAGAGCATACCAGAACCCTTGTTGATAAGGAAAGAACCGATACCACCAGCCATTGCACCAATACCAGTGATTGTAGCAACAGTTGACTTAGGGAACATATCACCGATGGTAGAATAGAGGTTAGCTGACCAAGCCTGATGACCTGCACCGAGCAAACCAATGATAATAGCTGGCCACCATGCACTGTACTCACCCATAGGCTGAGCAATCAGACCAAGCAATGGGAAGCAAGCGAAGATCAACATCGCACGCATTCTACCGATATATGGATTCATACCCTTCTTGTCTACAAAGTAGGTTGGCAAGTAACCACCACCGATACTCAATACGGTTACAATCGCATAGAGAGTGAAGATGAGGGCAATACCCATACCAGAGTCAGAAGAGTAACCATACTGATCTGAGAAGTAAGCTGGAGCCCAGAAGAGGAAGAACCACCATACACCATCAGTCATCAACTTACCAACGATGAATGACCATGTCTGACGATAGCTGAAACACTTGAGGAAGCCGATGGTCTTCTCCTCTTCAGTAGTCTCAGCAGCCTCAGCATTCTCAGTCTCAACCTTATCGAGATCTTCATCCTGTTCAATGTAAGTAAGCTCTGCCTTGTTCACATGCTTACTCTTTGATGGCTTCTCATAAAGCCACATCCAGAGGCCCATCCATACATAACCGAGCACACCGATGATGATGAAGGCCCACTCCCAGCCCATGCTGCGAGCCAACAATGGAATAGTAGCTGGAGCTGCCAAGGCACCAACAGATGCACCACTATTGAAGATGGCAGTAGAGAACGCACGGTCCTTCTTTGGGAAGTACTCTGCCGTTACCTTGATAGCAGCAGGGAAGTTTCCAGCCTCACCCACAGCAAGGATTAAACGGCAAGAGAGGAACAACCATACGCTGATGGTGGCGATAGCAACAGCTGCATCGCTACCAGCCTGTACCATGCGGAGTGCCTCGATAGAATCGTAACCCTCTACCTGCATAGCTACCCAACCGCAACCTGCATGCATCACGGCACCGGTTGACCATACAAAAATAGCGATAAGATAACCTTTCTTGGTACCCATCCAATCCACGAACTTACCTGCAAAGAGGTTAGCGATGGCATAGAAGATAGAGAAAAGACCAGTAATCGTACCGTAGTCGTCATCAGTCCAGTGGAATTCTGGAGCGATGAAGTCTTTCCATGTTAATGACAGAACCTGACGGTCCATGTAATTGACTGTGGTAGCAATGAAAAGCAACGCACAGATAACCCAACGGAAGTTGGACATTTTACTCGTTGAAATAGGACTCATTTGTCTAAGTTTTTAAGCGTTATTTTTATATTTATTATTTATTCCAGTTATTAGACGGCAAAGCCTGGCTTGTATCTTCAAGCCAGGTTATGCCAATATTTCTCACTCTATTATTCCAATGTAGGAATCTTCACTACCTGCATATCGTTATAGATAAGGTTTTCACCAGCCATACCCCAGATAAAGGTATAGTTGCTGGTACCTGCTGCACAGTGGATAGACCACTCAGGAGCAATAACTGCCTGCTCGTTGTTCAACCAGATTGGACGTGTCTCCTGTGGTTCACCCATTACGTGGAGAATCTTCTGACCCTCAGGTACATTATAATAAAGGTATGTCTCCATACGACGGAGATGAGTATGAGCAGGCATGGTATTCCATACAGAACCCTCCTTCAACTCTGTTACACCCATCTGCAACTGACAAGTACGAACGCCAGCCACACCATCGATAATCAACTGATGGATAACACGGTCATTGCTCTCCTTCAAGCTACCAGCCTTGATGTTGTTGGCATCCTTCAGAGTCACCTTCTTGTTTGGGAATGTCTGATGAGCGCAAGCACTGTTCATATAGAACTTAGCTGGCTTAGCTGCATCCTTGCTACTTACCTCGATGTTCTTGGCACCACGACCTACATAGAGAGCCTCCTGGAAACCAAGAGTATATTTCTTGCCATCTACGGTAACAGTACCCTCACCACCGATGTTGATGATACCTAGTTCACGGTTGTCGAGCAGATTCTTCTGATCGTTTGGCTTATCTGTATAAAGAGGAGCGATAGAAGTCAGCTTCAGAGGAGCTGTTGTTGGCTCTGCACCACCAATGAGGAAACGGTCGAACATAGTGTATGTCCAGTTTACCTCACCTGGAGCGAACACCTTCTCGATAGCGAACTCGCTGCGAAGGCGGTCTGTTGTGTAATGCTTGGCATCCATTGGGTTGCTAGCATAACGAACGTTATAATTGGTGTAGGCATTTTCTGCCTTTACCTCGTATCCACACTTACCACACTGGCCAAAAGCCTGACTTGCTGTTAATACCATTGCTGCTAATATTAATGTTAATTTCTTCATTACTATTTTGTTTTTACTTTTTTACCTTTAAGATTTAAAAATTGGGGACCAGCGATGGAATCGCTGGGAACGGGGGCAGGAGGGGAAAGGCTCTTTTTACCCTTTTACCTTTCTCTCTTCCTTCACGATGCGCTGACGGTTGAGAACCAACAAGGCGATAGTGATGATGGTGAGCACACCCATACCGATGTATGAAAGCTTCACGCCACGATAGATGACCCATCCAAAGAGAGAAGATGCGAAATCGAGTGCACCGCCCGAAAATCCGTCAGGAATATGAGCGGCATTATCACCAGTAGCTGCATAAACCTGATTGGCAGCCATTGTAAAGTCTGGAGCCATATCGGTTACAAAGTAGAGACCGATGATGAGAGCTACCAAACCTATGATAAGGGTTTTCACTACATTTCCCTTGGTGAATGGCAATATCATTGGAAAGAGGTAGAACATACCAGCCAATGATGCCAATGGCAAGAACTGGTTACCAGGCAAGAAGACTGCTATAGCCAAAATGACAGGAATCAGGATGACTGATACTACCAGAGTAGTAGGATGACCAATCACCAAGGCAGGACTCATACCGATATGAACCTTCTTACCGTTGAACTTGGTCTTTACCAACTCCTGTGTCTTCTCTGAGATTGGCTTCAAACCATCAATAAACAAAGAGGTGATACGAGGAATCAGCTCCATCACTGCTCCCATGGTTACACCGAGAAAGAGAATTTTCTTGATATCGAGCTGTGCAGCCCAACCAATCAAAGCACCTACGATGACACCGAGAACCAATGGTTCGCCGAGCACGCCAAACTTCTTCTTCAATCCCTCTGCATCAACATCGAGCTTAGAGAAACCAGGAATCATATCCAGGAGTTTGTTGAAGATGATAGCGAATGGCATGAAACTCTGGCAGAATGGCTGCGGAATAGAGATACCATCCAAATCGTAATACTTCTGGAACTTTTCTGCAGTGAGGTCTGCACATACCAATGTTATCATATAGCAGACGATGGCAGCAAAGTATCCCCAAAGCAAACTTTCACCCATTACGAAGTAAGCCACGGCACCGATAAATGCAAAGTGCCAGTAGTTCCAAAGATCGATGTTCACCGTACGGGTGGTCTTGGTTATCAACATCAGAAAGTTGACACCCAAGCAGATTGGGATAATCAGAGCACCCACTGCTGTATTATAAGCTACGGCAGCAGCGGCAGGCCATCCCATATCAAACACGTTCAACTGTAGGTGATAGATGTCGGAGATAGCCTTCAACGGGTCATTGAAGTTAGTAGTCAACAAAGCAGTGACCACCCCCAAACCCACGAAACCCACACCTACGAAGAGTCCCGATTTCAACGCTTTTCCGAATTTCATGCCAATACATAGTCCAATGACCGTGAAGATGATAGGCATCATCACGCTCGCACCTAGACTGATGATATAGCTAAATACCTGTTCCATTATTACTTTTTGAATTTGTTAAATAGTTAAGAAAACACACCAAAAGTGCACCTCCACCTGTTTTTAGATGATTTGTTGGTTGCAAAGATACACTTTTTTCTTCATATTCAATACGTTTTGATGGAAAATATTACTTAAAAAAAATCCCATCCGAGCTTTTCGGATGGGATTTATCGATTTTTATCCGTTTTTGCACGATTTATTGACGAATTGAACGTCGTTCTTCACTTCCTAGTCCTGATAATAAACTCTCTTCACTCGGTTGCTGATGGTAGTCAGAACTTCGTAAGGAATAGTTTCCAGAATATCGCTCAGCGTCTGAACAGGAAGATGCTCTCCGAAGATTTCCACAGAATCACCTTCCTTGCAATCGATGCCTGTCACATCTATCATCGCCACATCCATACAGATGTTGCCTACATAATCTGCCTTCTGTCCGTTGACAAGGCAATAAGCATGTCGATTGCCGAGTCGGCGGTTCAAGCCATCGGCATAACCGATAGGAATGGCTGCAATCACACTATCCTTATCAAGAATGGTCTTGCGACTGTAACCTACACTATCTCCCGCCTTCACATGGTGCATCTGCAGGATGGTAGTCTTCAGGGTGCTCACGCAGTTGATTGTCTTATTGTTGCGGGAGTTGATTCCATAAAGTCCAAGACCTAGGCGACACATGTCCAACTGACGCTCAGGGAAGTGCTCGATACCTGCAGAATTACAGATATGACGCAAGATCTTATGGTCGAAGGCAGCCTGCAACTGTTTGCTTCCCTTATCGAAGAGTTCAAACTGATGGGCAGAGAAGTCATCGAAGCTGTCATCATCACTACCCACGAAGTGAGAGAACACAGAACGAGGGATAATGGCATTCTGATGCTTCAGCTTGCCGATCAATTCCTCCATATCGTTTTCCGGATCAAATCCCATGCGATGCATACCAGTATCCAGCTTGATATGAACAGGGAATCCTGTTACTCCCTCCTTCTCAGCAGCCTTAATCAGTGCATCGAGCAAACGGAATGAGTAAACCTCTGGTTCCAAGTCATAATCGAACATGGTCTTGAAGGCGGTCATCTCCGGATTCATGATCATGATATTGCTGGTGATTCCGTTCTTGCGCAGGGTTACACCTTCATCGGCAACAGCCACAGCCAGATAATCTACACGGTGATCCTGCAAAGTCTTTGCGATTTCAACAGCTCCAGCTCCATAACCGTCAGCCTTAATCATGCAGACAAGCTTTGTCTCTGGCTTCATAAAGGCACGATAGTAATTCAAGTTGGCTACCACTGCATTCAAATTCACCTCAAGAGTGGTTTCATGAACCTTCTGAACCAGCAACTCGGTCAATTGGTCAAAACCAAACTGGCGAGCTCCCTTCAGCAGGATAACCTCATCACGCAAGGAAGCAAAGACCTCGCTGGCTATGAATTCCTCTACATCCTGGAAGAAGAACTTTTCAGAAATCTGAATAATATCATGCTGCTTGCAGAGTTCAGGACCAATACCGATGAATTTCACAACTCCACGCTTGCGGGCGAGATCGCTCACTTCTTTATATAGCGCCTCCGGAGTCTGGCCGCTCTGATAGATATCGCTTAATATCAAGGTATGACGGCGACCACGATGATCCGGACGACGATTCATGAAGTCGAGAGCAATGTCAAGCGAATTGATGTCGCTGTTGTAACTGTCGTTGATAAGAGTACATCCGTGCTGTCCCACCTTCACTTCCAGTCTCATAGCCACAGGCTCGAGTTTCGCCATACGCTTATCAATATCCTCAGCAGAGACTCCGAGCTTAGAAGCCACCACAGCGCTGATGATAGAGTTCTGGATAGAAGCATCATCGATGAATGGGATGGAGAAACTATCCACCTCACCTTTATATATATAGGTGATGACGCTCACGCTCTGCTGCTTCTCGATGCTCTTGACAAAGAAAGGAGCCTCAGGATTCTTGAGCGACCAGAAGAGTTTTTCACCTTTATAATCAGGATATTCAGCCACCACCTTGGTAATCACCTCATTATCTCCATCATAAACCACGGTATCAGCATCATGGAAGAGGATGAGCTTCTCACGGCACTTCTCCTCCAGGGAAGAGAAGTTCTCCTGATGGGCAGAACCTAGATTGGTAAGAACAGCAATGGTAGGCTGGATGATGTCGCGAAGGGCAAGCATCTCACCTGGCTGACTGATACCAGCCTCGAACACGCCCACCTGAGTCTGTTCGTTCATTAACCAGACAGACAATGGCACACCTATCTGGGAATTGTAACTTCTAGGACTTCGGGTAACGAACATACTTGGTGAGAGCAACTGATAGAGCCACTCCTTGACCATGGTCTTGCCGTTGGAACCCGTAATCCCCACGATAGGGATATTGAATTCATCACGATGACGCTCAGCCAGACGCTGCAAAGCCTCCAGCGTATTGACAACCTTCAGGAAGTTTGCCTCCGGATAATCAGAAGCATATCCCTTAGGAACATCGGTCACCACAAAGTTTTTCACACCTCTGCGATACAGCTCAGGTATGTAGTTGTGACCATCATTACGCTCCGACTTGAGCGCAAAGAATAGAGTTTCCTCTGGGAAACAAAGTGAACGACTATCGGTCAGGATAAAACCGATGTTGGTATCATTGTCTCCATAGCGACGCGCACCTATCAGTGTGGTTACCTTTTCAATAGTATATGTCATTGTCTTAATACTTTAATGATTCTATATTTTACAAGAGAAGATACTTCTCCTCAAATTCTCTTTTCCTCTCTTCCGTCCTGGCGATAAACTTTTTGTGTTCTTCGCTATCAGGATTGAAGGGTCTGTGTCCGAGCGCTTCCCTGATGGGTCTCCAGTCTTCCAGAAACTGTTCGGCTGCTTTTCCGAAGTATGCTGTCCGGAATTTCTCCCAGATATACTCCACAGCCTGGTCGCTCGGATGCAGCATGTCTTCCTTATAGAAGCGATAATCACGAAGTTCATCGTTCATGATTTCGTAAGCCGGGAAATAGCTCACCACTCCCGGATTCGCCTTCAACAGCTTATCAGCAGCCAAAAGGAGTGTTGCCTTCGAAAGTTGACTTCCGTGATAGCCATACTTGGCATACCGGATAGGACTCACCGTAATGATAACCTTCAAGCCACCGTCGGCAGATGAAGCTTCCTTTCTTTCTGCTTTCAGCAAATCTATCGCCTTTTGCAGATAGTCCGCACATTCATCCACGCTCAGTTTCCTTTCTTCGAAGAGACGCTGTGGACGTTTCTGGCAGTTGTCCACTATTTCGCCCGTCTCCTTCAATATATACACATGGTTTGTCCCCAGCGTAAAGACCGCAACCCGTGGATGAACATCCAGGCTCTTCTCCACCGTATGAAGAATACTAGCCGGATTATACATCACTCCGAAAGGATTCACCGTAGCCCGGAAGCGATTCTCCAGGAATCGGCGACCCAGATTATCGGCAAAGCAACTGCCCACAAAGAGCATTTGCTCTGCCGGCTGTATCTCAAAGTCAGCCTTAGGAATATCGATTTCTGTCCGAAACAGCATCTCTTCTACTCCTTTATTCCTTAACTACTTCAGTATTCTTCTTGCGTTTCTTGACTTCCACTCCTATACCTATTATAATAAGGAGTACAAGAACGCCATAACCTACGTATGCTACAGTCTCTGTATTTTTGAGCGACTGTGGATGGAAGTCGAGTACCACCTTATGATTACCCGGTTTCACATTGAGCGCACGGAGAATATAGTCAACTCTACCGAGTTCAACAGGCTCCCCATCTACGGTAGCAGACCAACCCGGATAGTAGATTTCAGAGAAAACGATGACACCACCCTTGCTCGATTTCACCTCGTAAGTCAAGTTGTTTGGCTTATAGGCAGTCATCTTCACAACCGAAGTATCATCCTGCTTTACACTCTGATTCAGCTGCTCCTTGAACTTGGCATCAGCCACGGCTACATGACGGAGGTTCACCTTGCCCACGCCCTCGATTTCCTCGTTGGCATTGTTCACATACTTCACCTCGTCAACAAACCAGGCATTGCCGTAGGCGTATGGATTCTGAACAGGAACAGTCTGACCGCCCTGCAAAGGCATGATGAAGTACTTGGCATTCAGCATATTCAATACGGGGAAGATGCTATCGCCATTCACCTTGGTCATATCACCGCCAGCCTCAGCCACAGCCTTCATTGTCTTCTGCATCTCAGGAGCGATGTGAGCATCAATCATCTCCTGATAACGGCGCAACTTAGCTGGATGATATCCACCGATACTCTTATGATAATAAGAAGTCTCGTTCTCATTGAAGGTATTCGATGCGAGATTGAGCACACGATAGTCGAGTGCCTTATCGCGACAGATAATCTTATCGGTCTCTGTCATCTGCTGAGGAGCATCACGCTCTACCTTGTCCACGAACATATCGTCATAGAGATAACGCTTGTTTACCATCCACATATCTACGAGACAAAGCACAGCGATACCGGCAATCATGAATTCTGCACCGAGCTTCTTCATCTTATAAAGCAGCAGGAAGGCTGAACCGATAACGATAATCCAGAACGAACGCCAGCAATCAGAAGTAAAGATACTCTTGCGAATCTCTACCAGATTGCTGATAATAGGACCCTGATATTCAGCAGGCAACTGCTGCAGCGCCTGAGTCTCCTGGGCTGAGACGAAATCAGGGAAGAATACGCTCGGCATGATGGCAAAGAGCAAGCAGAAACCTGCAGTCAGGCCAAAGCTGGCGTATACATATTTAATTTTAGAAGTCAGCACTTCCGGTTCATCCACAATCTTCTTCAACGCCATCATCGCCAGCAGCGGAATGGTAAACTCGGCGATAACGAGGATGGAAGCCACCGTTCGGAACTTGGCATACATCGGAATATAATCCAGGAAGAAATTGGTGAACGGCATGAAGTTTCTACCCCATGAGAGCAGGATGCTCAGAATGGTGGCAGCGAGCAAAGCCCACTTCATCGGACCCTTTACGATAAACAGCCCAAGGATAAAGAGCATACATACGAATGCTCCAACATATACCGGACCGCTGGTACCAGGCTGATTACCCCAGTACTGACCCAGCTGCTGATAAATCTGAACAAAGTTAGGGTCTGCCTTCTCCATTGCCTTCTCGTTTTGGGCAAGAGGCACGGAAGCACCGCCCTTGGCATCTGGAACCAGGAGCGTCCAAGTCTCGTCAATACCATAACTCCACTGAGTGATATAGTCTCTATCCAGACCGCTACTGGTCTGATTAGCAGAGTTTTTCTTTACCAGTTCACTCTTTCCGCGCATGGTTTCCTGGCCATACTGCCAGGTATGATAAAGGTTGGACAGGTTGAGCGAGATACCGATGAGGGCACCCACTGCGCATACCGCTGTAGCCTTTCCAAAACGAGCCAGCTGCTTCTTCTGGATGGCTTCTACCAGGAAGGCAATCACCATGAAGAGGATGATGAAGAGGTAATAATAAGTCATCTGCACATGGTTGGCATTCACCTCGAAAGCCGAAAAGATAGCTGTCAGGAGCAAGCCTTTCAGATACTTGCCGCGATAAGCCAGCACCACACCTGCAATCATAGGAGGCAGATAAGCCAGTGCCCATACCTTCCAGATATGACCGGCTGCGATAATGATAAAGAAGTAGGACGAGAATGCCCAGATGATACTACCCAATGCCGCCAGCGATTGTCGGAAATCGAAAGCACGCAACATGATGTAGAAGCCAAGAAGATATACGAATACATACCATACATAATCTGGCAGCCACAGGTGATAAGCCTTAGTTACCTGGTCGAGCACCTTGGTACTGCCATACGAAGGCGACATCTGATAAGTTGGCATTCCGCCGAATACAGAGTTGGTCCAGCGAGTAGTCTCGCCAGTCTGCTGCTGGTAAAGTTCCTTCTCATGTCCCAGTCCCTTGCTTGCCGCAGAGTCATGACGGAACAGGATTCGTCCGTCCATGTCAGCTGGCATGAAGTAGGCGAAGGAGATTACCGCAAAAACAATTACTACCAGAATATCCAGTAGATACTTCTTCAAAAATTTCATATTTTCTATAAACGTTTATAATTTTGGGGACAAAGTTAGCACAAATCGAAGACACTACAAAATAAAAGAAGAAACTTTTTACTTTTTTTATCGAAGAAAAGTCACAATAGGGGTTTCCCCCTAACTTTTAGGGAAACTATCTTGGTTTATCTGCCGATAAGTCATACCTTTGCACCCATAAACATAAAATGAGTAAGATTATGAAAAAAATCGTATTTATCATGATGGCGATGCTGATGGCAGTCATCCCATCTACTGCACAGAATTACAAGCACAGTAAATATTATAACCAGAAGACGGGACATCTCGACTATGGATTCAACAATAAGGGCGTCGATACCTATTACGGCATCCGCATCGGACCCGGATTCTCATACGTCACTTCTGACGACAGCCGTCTCGATGGTGGCGACTGGCAGACAGGTCTCAACGTAGGTGTAGTAGCCGGCTTCCCGCTTACCTATTCTGACCCACTCTATCTGGAGACCGGTCTCTATTATATAGAAAAAGGTGGAAAGAAATCCTTAGGTGGCGGCAAGAAGATGACCTACGACCTCAACTATCTGGAGATTCCGGTAGTAGTAAAATACAAGTATGAGATAGATGACGACTTAACCATAGAGCCGTTTGCCGGTGGATATTTTGCAGCAGGCGTGGGTGGCAAGATCAAGAACTTTGCTGAGCGCGAGGCTCAGAGTTCATTCCGAAGCGACAACTTCCGTCGCCTGGATGGCGGTCTCCGCATCGGTTGCGGCATCGGCTACGACATGTTCTATGCCGACCTCACCTACGACCTCGGTCTTGCCAACATCTGCCACGATACATTTGACAAGGCACGCAACAGAGCCGTCATGCTCAATTTTGGCGTAAATTTCTAACAGAAGAAAACAACCATACGTTTTGTAGTTAAAACTTGATATACATTTCCCTGCCTATTATAAAATATAGGTGGGGAATTGTTCTTTTATGGGATTTATTTTGTAACTTTGCACCCAAATTTGAAATAAATCAGTATGAGAATAGGAATTATCGTTGCGATGGACAAGGAGTTCACGCAGCTCAAGACATTATTGACAGAATCGCAGACAGAGCGAAAGAATCATAAGGACTTCGTCATCGGAAAAATCGGCGAGAACGAGGTGGTGATGCAGCAGTGCGGCATCGGAAAAGTGAACAGCGCCATCGGAGCGGTGGAAATGATTGACAACTATCACCCTGACCTCGTTATCTCTTCGGGTGTGGCTGGAGGCGCTGACATCAACCTCAACGTAACCGAAGTGGTTGTGGCAACCAACTGTGTTTATCACGATGCTTACTGCGGTGATGAATGCGAGTATGGACAGATTCTCGGTATGCCAGCCACCTTCAAGACTCCCAAGGAGTATGTGGAGAAAGCACTTGCCATCAATGAATTGCCCGACAACCAGCATCCAAAGATTCATGCAGGACAGATTGTTAGCGGCGAATGGTTTGTAGACAGCAAGGAGAAGATGCACTCTATCCTGGAGCACTTCCCTCATGCCATGGCTGTGGATATGGAGAGCTGCTCCATTGCCCAGACCTGCCACATCTACAAAACACCTTTCATCTCCTTCCGCATCATCAGCGATGTTCCTCTGAAGGATACCAAGGCACAGCAGTACTTCGACTTCTGGGCTAAAATGGCAGAAGGCTCATTCAATGTCACCAAGGCATTCCTCGAAAGTCTGTAAACTATAAATTGTAAATTATAAACTATATGAATAAGATTCCAAGTTTCACAATCAATCATAACAAGTTGCTCCGCGGCATTTACGTAAGCCGCAAGGACGAAGTAGGCGGAGAAGTAGTCACCACTTTCGATATCCGCATGAAGGTGCCTAACCAGGAGCCATGCCTCCACAACGGTGCCATCCATACCATCGAGCACCTTGCTGCCACTTACCTGCGTAACGACGAGGAGTGGAAAGACCGCATCATCTACTGGGGACCAATGGGATGCCTTACCGGCAACTACCTCCTCATCCGTGGCGATCTGGAGAGCAAGGACATCGTAGAACTGATGAAGCGTACTTTCCAGTTCATTGCCGATTTCGAAGGCGAAATTCCTGGACAGGCAGCCAAGGATTGCGGCAACTATCTGCTCCACGACCTGCCTATGGCTAAGTACGAATCGAAGAAATATCTCGAAGAGGTGCTCAACTGTATCACAGAAGCTAACTTGATTTATCCTACACAGGATTAATCATATATGAACGCCCGCAACCACAAATTGCGGGCGTTTATATTTAATTAACCTGAAAAGTTTTGAAACTTTTCCGAAAACTCATATCTTTGCATAAGATAAGCTGCACTCGGCAATTTGAAAGCAAGCTTTCATTGCGCTCGTTTGCATTATCTTTGCATAAGATTTATATATTAACGACAATCACCAATAACGACAATAACTAACAATTATCAACTTCTTTTTATGGCAAGAATAAAGTGTATCGATTTTAATACAACAACCATGAACATCAAAAAAGTTTTGTTTGGAGTGACCTTCATCATGTCTACCATGACTGGCCACTCTCAGAGTGTATTCCAAGTTAAGCAGCAGTCGTTGCCTAATCCGGACAACGAGCCTACAGCTGTGTTCCCTGTTCCTAGCGATCGCCAGATGAAATGGCAGGAGACAGAATTCTATGCCTTCTTTCATTACGGAATGAACACCTATACCAACAGAGAATGGGGATTGGGAAGTGAAGACGTAACCCTTTTTGCACCTACCAAGAAGCCTAACCCTACTCAATGGCTCAAGGCTGTAAAGGCTGCTGGCATGAAGGGCGGTATCGCTGTAGTCAAGCATCATGACGGTTTCTGCCTCTGGCCTACATCTACTACTGACCATTCCATCGTCAATGCCGGCAATGAGAACGGTAAGACCACCAACATTCCACGCGACTTTGCCAAGGCTGCCCGAAGCTTGGGAATGAAGTATGGTTTCTATGTTTCTCCATGGGACAGAAACAGCAAATACTACGGCACAGAGAAATATGTCAACGACGTTTTCCTCCGTCAGTGCGCAGAATTGGCTCAGTATGGTAAAGACCAGTTCGAAATGTGGTTCGACGGTGCCAACGGTGGCGACGGATACTACGGCGGACGCAATACCACCGTCAATGTAGACCGTTCTACCTATTATGACATTCCTAACCTCAGAGATTCCATCCACAAGGTTTGTCCAGACATCATCCTCTGGGGTGTGGGCGCTGAGTCAAGATGGATTGGTAACGAGGCAGGATGGGCTGGCGAAACAAACTGGCTCACCGACGAAAGAGGTTATGCTCCTGAAAGCAACGGTATGTATGGTACCGAAGACGGATGGCAGTGGGACCCGGGAGAGAGCGATGCCAAACTTACTGACAAGGGATGGTTCTGGCACGAGGGCGAGAAGCCTCTCTCTGTAGAGCGACTCTTCCAGATGTATCTGGAGACTGTAGGTAGAAATGCTACCTTGATTCTCAACTGCCCTCCAGACAAGAGTGGTCAGTTGCCAGAGATCGACGTTCGCGTCCTCAAGGATATGGGCAACATGATTCGTACCCGCCTGGGCAAGGACCTGGCAAAGAAGGCAAAGGTTACTGTAAGCAACACCAGAAAGGCTGGTGCCAACCGCAACTATGCTGCCAAGAACCTGACCGATAACAACAAGAATACCTATTGGGCTACTGATGATGGCGTGAAGCAGGCTACCATCACCTTCAACTGGGACAAGCCTCAGACCGTTCGCTATGTTGATATGATGGAGTACATCCGCAAGGGTCAGCGAGTAAGAAAGTTCCATATCGAAATCTCTGAAGACGGAAAGACATGGAAACCTATCGCAGAGAAGTGCACCACCACAACCATCGGATACAAGCGCATCATCCCGTTGAACGGCAGCACATCCGACAGCTACGGCAAGGGTTATCAGGTGAAAGGCCTGAAGGTTGTCATCGATGACAGCAAGGCTTGCCCATTGTTACATTCCATTAAAGTATTTTAAACTTTGACTCTACACTAAGAATATGAAGAAATTACTCATAGCATTGTGTTTGTTACCATTGGCTGCAATGGGACAAGAAATTAAGTTCGACACCCAGGATTACAAATCCGTGGGAGTTTACGACAGATGGGAGCATTCCCCATTCCGCACAGGAGAACTGGCGGGCAACTGCGAAGTCGTGGATAATCCTGACCTCACCAACAATCCCAACAAGAAGGTGCTTGCCTTCCAGCGTTCACGCCTGGCATCCAACATCTTCGGGGCAAGAATAGATCTGAAGAAACCTATCGCACTGGGGCCTTCAGGAAAAGTAGTTCATGTACTTATCAACCGTCCGATGGAAGGCAGAGTGATGCTGGTAGGACTCGGAAAGCGTAGAGACAGAGCCGGACAGTCCAACGAAGTGGAGCAGTTCTGGATCAAGTCAACCACTCCTGTTCCTGCAGGACAGTGGGCTGATGCCGTTTTCCCAATCAAGAGTGCAGAAGGTGTAGACATCTATAGCCTGGTAGTGGTTCCTCATGCTGAGTCACCTCACGAGATGAAGCAGGATGAAGTAGTATATATTGACGACATCAATATCCACCTGACCAACGCTCCCCGCATCACCTTGCTGAAGACCGAAGGTGCTGCAAAGAAGAAGGCTCACAGCGAGTTTGTTTCTGTAACCGAGGCTAACCGCAACGGTATGGTGACCGCAGCAGACGGAACCACCCTCAACAACCACAAGGTGGCATACGGCAAGCCATTCAAGGTGAAGATGGTTCCTGCTCCAGGATTCACCTACGGTGACTTCACCATTACCCATGGTGACCAGATAGAATCGCTCAAGAAGACAGATATCGCCAAGGATGGCACCTATACCATTCCAGCCAAATGGATGGATGGCAACGTAACCATCGAGTGCATATTTATCTCGACAAGCAAATAAACAAGGAATACAACCCAGTTTCGTTTTCACTCTTCACTCTTCACATTTTGCATATAACTTTCTGTGTTACTGCAAGTTGGAAGGGTGAAGAGTTATTTTATCTCTTCACAACTCTTCACCGCTCTTCACATCAAGTGATTTTGAGCAGCTCAGAAAGGGCTTTCAGAGTCTCCTGGAATCGGAATAAGACTCAAGTAAACTTTAACAAAGCCCCACGTAAACTTTATCTAAGGCTTAAATCAAATTGGAAAAAGGCTTATTTCAGAAGCAAATGAGACTTAAAGCGAGCCTTAATAGATGGCTGAAGCAAGCCTCAATAGATGGCAAAGACAAGCCTCAATAGAAGCCATTTTCCCACTAAAGTGAAGAGTGGTGAAGAGTGGTGAAGAGTGCCCATCAACTCTTCATCCACTCAACCCACAGTAGCACAGAAGGTTACCTATAAAATGTGAAGAGTGAAGAGTAAAATCGAAGCTGGCTCTTACACACCCGATATACTGCTTTTCAGTATACCACGCCCTACTCTCTATTTTTCATCCCGAGATATAAAAAAATATCTCGGTACGGCAATTTATTGCCCTAGAAGGGGGCAATAAATTGCCGTGCCGAGGCACATTCAGAAACATCGTATTATATTCAGCCAAAGTACGGGCAGAATATAATATTACCCAGTACGAATATAATATTACCCAGTACGAATATAATATTACTCAGTCCGATTTCTATCATTCACAGTATTACCGCATCATTATAACTTAGCATCCTACCATTTCAGTTTTCCGTATTTCTCCTTATACCACAGTTGCCAGCCATTCACCAGGTTCTGCCAAACCACATAAGCGCCCGGTGCTACGGCAGCAAGCGGATTGAGGAAAGTAAGGGTGAGCCAGATACCCACAATGGTATTCTTCTGTCCAAGAGCCTGACCGGCACTGATACTCGCATCATAATGTCTGCCCACCGCCTTACCGATGGCAAACTGGATGAGACAGACAAAGAGCGGAACAATGAGCAGCAAGGCAAGAATCCATCCCGAAACCTCGGCATGGAGGATATTGCGAACCGTCTCACCCATCAGGATAGTAAGGTTGAAGCACCACATATAGAAGCCCAAATCCTTCACGCTCTTCACCTTATCCACCCACTTAGGCAGAAACCTGCGGCTCAGCAAAGCCAGAAGCAAAGGTACCACCAGTACCGTGGTTACGTTTCTGAACACCATCGCACTCATGAAAAGAAAGGAAACATCTGCCCCCTTTTCTACCATCGGGAAAAGACTAGGAATGATAACCATCGTAAAGACATTGGCTATCACCGTATAAGTTGTCAACGAGCCGATGCTTCCACCCAACTTCTCCGTCACCACAGCCACGGCAGCCGCCGTAGGACAGATAAAACAGATGAAAGCACCTTCGAGCACCAGCTTGGTTTCATAATTATCTCCGAATTCGAAGATAAGCACCACCATCATCAGTGCCAGACTGGTTCGGATGAGCTGCAGGATAAAATGCCAAGCCTTCGGTTTCATCTCCTTGATTTCAATCTTACAGAAGGTAACATAGAGCAAGGCAAAGAGCACCACCGGCATCATATCCACCAGCTTCGGTCCCACCGCATCGCCCAAAGGTTCCAGGAAAGGAACATTGGCAAAAATCAGATAGCCCACTGCTCCCAATACCAGGGAACAGGGCAAAGAAAACTTTCTAAAGAATTTCCACAACCACATACGCATACATTAAAAAAAGAATCCCCTGCAAGCAGACTGCCAAAGCAATCGGCAAGAGGGGAATTCTCACGGATCCATTTATATATAAGCTATAGCTTAATCCTTATTACTACGCTTGCGCTCCAAGTGATCGAGAATCACCTTGCGCATACGCATACTCTTAGGAGTTACCTCTACGTACTCATCCTCGCGGATATACTCCAGACACTCCTCAAGGCTCATCACGGTCTTAGGAATCACGCGAGCCTTATCATCAGAACCGGAAGCACGCACGTTGGTCAGCTGCTTTGCCTTGGTTACATTAACCACCAGGTCGTTTTCGTGAACATGCTCACCGACAACCTCGCCGCCGTAAACCTCCTCACCTGGGTCGATGAAGAACTTACCGCGATCCTGCAGCTTATCGATGGCGTAAGCATAGGCAGTACCTGTCTCCAGCGCAATCATGCTACCGTTAGAACGGCGGGTAATCTCGCCCTTGTATGGCTGATACTCCTTGAAACGGTGGGCCATGATAGCCTCACCCTGAGAAGCAGTGAGCACATTGGTACGAAGACCGATGATACCACGTGAAGGAATATCGAACTCGATATCCACACGGTCGCCCATGTTCAACATAGAGGTCATATCACCCTTACGACGGGTAACCATATCAATCATCTTAGAAGCGAACTCCTCAGGAACGTTGATGGTCAACTCCTCGATAGGCTCACACTTCACGCCATCAATCTCCTTGTAGATAACCTGTGGCTGACCTACCTGAAGCTCATAGCCCTCACGACGCATGGTCTCGATGAGCACAGAGAGATGGAGCACACCACGGCCCGAAACAATCCACTTATCGGTGGTGTCCTCGTAAGGCTGAACACGAAGAGCCAGGTTCTTCTCCAACTCCTTGTTCAAGCGCTCCTGGATATGACGAGATGTACAGAACTTACCCTCCTTACCGAAGAAAGGAGAATCGTTGATGGTGAAGAGCATACTCATGGTAGGCTCATCCACAGCGATAGGAGGAAGTGGTTCTGGGTTCTCGAAGTCGCAGATGGTATCACCAATCTCGAACTTCTCCAAACCGACAACGGCACAGATGTCGCCAGAATCCACATGGTCTGTCTTCTTATGACCCATACCCTCGAAGGTATGGAGTTCCTTGATCTTAGTCTTCTCCTGGGTACCGTCACGATGGCAGATAGTGATGTTCATACCATCCTTCAAAGTACCACGGTGTACACGACCTACTGCGATACGACCGGTGTAAGAGCTATAATCAAGAGATGTAATCAAGAGCTGAGGAGTACCCTCCAGCTGCTTAGGAGCAGGGATAATCTCCACAATCTTGTCGAGCAGATAATCGATGTTGTCTGTTGGCTTGTTGTAGTCATCACTCATCCAGCCATTCTTGGCAGAACCGTAAACTACAGTAAAGTCAAGCTGATCCTCAGTAGCATCGAGGTCGCACATCAGGTCGAACACCATCTCGTACACCTCTTCAGGGCGACAGTTAGGCTTATCTACCTTATTAACGACAACGATAGGCTTCAGTCCGAGCTGCAATGCCTTCTGCAGCACGAAACGGGTCTGAGGCATAGGACCCTCGAAAGCATCGACGAGGAGGAGGCAACCGTCTGCCATGTTGAGCACGCGCTCAACCTCACCACCGAAGTCAGAGTGTCCTGGAGTATCGAGAATATTAATCTTAGTACCTTTCCAATTGATTGACACATTCTTTGAGAGAATGGTTATACCACGCTCGCGCTCCAAATCGTTGGAATCGAGCACCTCGCCGCTGTTATCCTGGCCGTCACGGAACAGCTTACCAGCGAGCATCATCTTGTCAACCAAGGTAGTCTTACCATGGTCAACGTGTGCAATAACTGCAATGTTTCTAATGTCTTGCATTTCCTTTACCTTAAATACTTTATGAATTTGGGTGCAAAATTACAAAAAATTCCCGAAAAATTTGCATAATTCAGTGAAAAGTTGTACCTTTGCACCGCATTTTAACGGAAACCACCGTGAGGAAGGTCCAAAAGATGCATAACATTCATTCATAATAATTAAATTTTAAGTATCACAGCTATGTATTTAGACAAAGCAAAAAAAGAAGAGATCTTTAGCAAGTACGGAAAGTCTAACTCTGATACTGGTTCAGCTGAGAGCCAGATAGCATTGTTCTCATACCGTATTGCTCATTTGACGGAGCACGTTAAGAAGAACCGTAAAGATTATACTACAACACGTGCGTTGACACAGCTTGTAGGAAAGCGTCGTGCATTGCTCGATTACTTGTATGATCGCGACATCAATCGCTATCGTGCTATCATCAAGGCCCTCGGTCTTCGTAAGTAATCAGCGCAAGCAGACACATTGCTTAACAGAATTAAAAATCCCATCGCTCGCAAGAACGATGGGATTTTTTTGTTTCTCATTCTTTATAATATTTCCTTCAAGGGCTTCATCACGAAGTCACGCTCCTCCATCAACGGATGAGGAACCTTGAAATCAGGCTCATCGATTTTCAAATCATCAATGAGCAGGATGTCGATGTCGATGATACGGTCGAAATACTCTCCATCCACCGATTTCATCGTACGCCCCATCTCTCGCTCTATCTTCTGAGTGGCTTCCAATACCTGGCGAGGAGCCATCTCCGTCAGCACCAACACACAGGCATTGATGTAATAATTTGGCGATGAATAGCCCCAAGGCTCAGTTTCGTAAAGAGCAGACTGGCGCTTGACCACACCAATCTGCTCTCCTATTTTATCTATTGCCTCACGAATGTTGTGCTTTCTATTGCCCAAATTCGTTCCGAGACCTAAATATACTTTATACATACTTATTCACACTTTTGCAAAAACTGTGGATAACTCAGTCTAAGACCTGTACATCAACGACTTAATTATACACAAAAAGCGTTTATTTCGCAATTAATCCGGAAGAATCAACAATGAATCGCCGTAACAACCGAACATATAACCATTCTTCACTGCCTTCTTATAGCACTCCATAACCATGTCGTAACCGCCAAAGGCAGCAGTATTCATCAGGAGTGTAGACTCAGGCTGATAGAAATTGGCTACCATACTGTCTGCCAATCCGAAATCGTATGGAGGGAAGATAAACTTGTTGGTCCAGCCATCAAATGCCTTCATCATACCATCTGTACCCACAGCTGTCTCTGTAGCCTTGAGCACACTTGTTCCAATGGCACAGACATGGTGACCAGACAACTTGGTGTTATTCACCAATTCACATGCATCCTTGGTGATAATCATCTGCTCAGAATCCATCTTGTGCTTGGTAAGATCCTCCACCTCAATCTCGTGGAAGTTGCCAAGTCCGCAATGCAAAGTAATGAAAGCCTTGTTGATGCCATCAATCTCCATACGCTTCATCAACTCTCTGGAGAAGTGGAGACCAGTAGCTGGAGCAGTTACAGCACCTTCCTTCTCTGCAAATACGCACTGGAAATCGTCCATATCTTCCTCTGTAGCGTGATGCACCTCACGGTTATCAATCACATAACGTGGCAATGGAGCCTCACCCAATGCAAAGAGAGACTTCTTGAAGACATCATGCTTTCCTTCTTCATCATAGAGGAAACGAAGGGTACGACCACGGCTGGTGGTATTATCGATAACCTCAGCTACCATCTCGTTCACATCGTCAAAGAACAACTTGTTGCCAATACGAATCTTGCGGGCAGGCTCTACGAGTACATCCCAAAGACGCATCTCCGGATTCAATTCACGGAGCAGGAACACTTCAATCTTGGCATCAGTCTTCTCCTTGGTACCATAAAGACGGGCTGGGAAAACCTTGGTGTCATTGAATACAAAGGTATCACCCTCGGTAAAGTAGTTGACAATATCCTTGAACTGCAAGTATACAGGATTGCCGTCGGCATCCACCATATCCTTGCCATCCTCATCCTTCTTATACATTTCGATGGTTTCTGACTTCTTATGGAGCACCATGAGACGAGACTCGTCACGGCGAGTCACCTCGAATACACGTTCTCCACTTGCTGTCTTAACCACACGTCTTGCTTTATGTGGATAAAGTGCCACCTGCTCTTTTGGCAACTTGAAATTGAATTGTGATAGTTTCATGTTATATATTTTTCTCCTTTCTAAATGATTACTAATTTCTATTTTATTATTCTCAAAAGACAACACTTACTTTGCAGCCTGGGTGCTGTCTTCTAAAGTCTGAGCATCCAACCATTCCTGGAAATGATCGAAGTCGATACAGTTCTCAACGGCAAAACTTCCTGCCTTGGTACGGCGAAGGGCTGTAAGGAATGCACCACTATCCAAAGCACGACCGATGTCACGTGCCAGAGAACGGATGTAGGTTCCCTTACCACAAACAACACGGATGCTCGCCGTCTTCTCCTCATCGTTGTAGTCGGTGAGTTCAATCTCATCCACACGTACGGTCTTTGGCTTCAACTGCACGTCTTCTCCCGCACGACGAAGGGCATAAGAGCGATCACCATTCACCTTCACGGCACTGTAGGTAGGTGGTACCTGCTGGATTTCGCCCACAAACTGCTTGAGTGTTTCCTCTACCAGTTCACGGGTGATGTGCTTGGTAGGGAAAGTATGATTCACGCTGTGCTCCTTATCATAGCTAGCCGTAGTAGCACCAAGCTGCAAGGTGGCAGTATATTCCTTGGTATGGGTCTGCAACTCTTCTATCTGCTTGGTACATTTTCCTGTACAGAGCACCAACACGCCAGTGGCAAGGGGATCGAGCGTACCGGCATGTCCTATCTTCACCTTAAATCCGAGCTTCTTGCTGAGCAGATAGCGAACATGCGCCAAGGCTCCGAAACTCGACATGCGATAAGGCTTGTCGATGGCAATAATTTCTCCTTTTCTGAAATCCATTATGAAATATTTAATCCACCATCTGCATGTCTACACCACAAAGGCCGCAGATGATGATGATGAGTCCTACAACGATACGATACCAGCCGAAAGCTGCGAAACCGTACTTGGTGACATAATTGATGAAAAACTTGATGGCGAGGATGGCAACGACGAATGCTACCACTGAGCCTAAAATCAATGTTACCAGGTTATTACCCTGAGTGAGCAACGAACCGCCACCATGGCTGATGAGTTTATAAAGCTCCAGACAAGTAGCACCAAACATAGTTGGAACCGCCAAGAAGAATGAGAATTCTGCAGCCGCCTTACGAGTAAGACGCTGAGACATACCACCCACGATGGTTGACATAGAACGAGACACACCAGGAATCATCGCAATACACTGGATAAAACCGATGGTCAAGGCACGCTTGTAAGTAAGCTTAGTCTGCTCACTACCTTTATTGAATATCTTATCGCAGAAGAGCATGAAAATACCACCCACAACGAGCATCCAACCTACCAACTGTACATTGCCAAGGTTAGACTCAATAAAATCATTAAAGGCAAGACCCAACACCACCGCAGGAACAGTACCCACTACCAATCGTGCATAGAAATCGAACATTGCCTTCCAATAGGTCTTCTCGCCTGTTTTCACTGAATCCGGATAGAAAAATCTCTTCCAATACAAACAGATAACAGAGAGAATAGCACCAAACTGAATGATGACAGTAAAAGCGTTAACAAACTGATCCTGAATATCTACGCCCAACAAATTTTCGGTGATAATCATGTGACCTGTACTTGACACAGGCAAGAACTCGGTCAATCCCTCTACAATAGCGATAATGATTGTCTGAATAAAATCCATCTAATAATAATATGTATATTAATTATAAATTATTAATTGTCTTTCGGCTTGCGTATTACTGCATAGATGATTGAGAGGAAACCAATCAATGTAACGGTTGGTGCCACAACGATACGACGAGTACTGAAGATATCAGTATCGAAAGTATGCTCATTAGAGCCAGCTCCGCTCATCAAGAGGAAACCGATGATGACAATTGCCATGCCAATTGCCAACAAGATGAAGTTCATCTTGTCAAATGCTAAATTCTTCTTATCCATTATATATAATGTTTAATGTGTAATGTTTAAATCTTATACAAATCTCCTGCCTTCATCTTCAGGAACTTATTTACAGAGATGCTTGCGCACAAAGCCGTGATGATGATACCGAAGAGGAACACAGAGCCACCAGTTATAGCCAGTTCCTGCCAACCCAACACGTTGAGCAACTCAGGCTCATGCAATGACCAGGCATAAAGACAGCCACCCAGGAATCCATCTGCCAGCAAAGCTGCCACCACGCCTATCACCATCGCTCTTTTCAGGAATGGCTTACGGATAAAGCCCCATGAAGCGCCGACCAGTTTCATCGTATGAATAGAGAATCGACGGGCATAAATACCTAAGCGTACCGTATTGTTGATTAATGAGAAGGATATGAAAGTAAGCAAGACTGCCACAATCAACAAACCAATGCTAATCTTAGCGAGCGTATTGTTGACCTGCTCTATCAAATCATGCTGATAACTGACCTCAGTTACACGCGGATAAGCCTTCAATTCCTTGGCAATCCATGTCAGGGAATCATTATTGGCATAATCTGCCTGAGTCGTAATTTCAATAGAAGGCTGGAATGGGTTTACACCGGCGAACTCACTAGGATTGGTACCCAATTCCTTAGTAGCTTCCTTCAACGCCTGTTCTTTCGTAATATAAGTCAAATCCTTTACGTAAGGACGGGCATTCAAGCGTTTACACATCTGCAAACCTTCCGGATTGGTCATATCCTGCTCCAGCATCACCTGTACCACCAGGTTCTCCTTCACATACGACGAGAGATTCCGCCCCATGAGGACAGAGAAGATGACCAAACCCAACAAAACGAGCACCATGGCGGTGCTGATGCATAAAGTAACAACCTGCAATCCACGATGATTGCGAGGTTTATATTGTTTCTTTCTCATTATCAATTCTATTTATTTCTGACTGAAAAGGGCGTAATTACCCAAATTGTCTGCAAAGGTACATATAAACGAAGAGATAACAAAATAAAATTGCATTTATTTACATTTATTCGGAAAAATAAGAATAACAGAAACGAGAAAAAGGGCCGACCTCACGGCCAGCCCTTCCTATACAGAGTAAAATTCAAATAGGTATGACTTGAACTTTTACTTAATTTAATCTATTTGCTTTTATGGGACTTGCTAATCCCTAACAAATCTTACAACTTGGTGATGACACCCTTCTCTGAACTCTCCAGGAACTGGATGATGTTCTGAATCTCCGGACCATCTGGCACCTGATCCTTGATCTGGTTGATGGCATCGAAGAGGGATGTCTGGCCATGGAATACCAATCGGTAGGCATTTGCAATATGCTTGCGAATCTTCTCGGTAACCTCGGCTGCTTCCATAATGATGGTGTTAGGACCTGCATACTTCACAGGCTTTCCACCGGCAATGATATAAGGAGGAATATCCTTAGAGAAGGTAGTACCTGCCTGAATCATCGCCAAGTCGCCTACTCTAGTCTTGGCGTTCTCTACTACGGATGTTGAGTAGATGACACCGTTACCGATCACGCAGTCGCCCGCAATCTTGGTACCATAACCGAATACGCAACCGTTGCCGATTACGGTATCGTGAGAGATATGGGCACCTTCCATCAGGAAGTTGTTGTTGCCCAGAACGGTCTTGCCACCCTTGTGAGTACCACGGTTGATAACCACATTCTCACGGATGGTATTGTTGTCGCCAATCACTACCTCACTCTCCTCACCAGTAAAGTTGAAATCCTGTGGGAGGGCAGCGATAACGGCTGCCTGGAACACCTTATTATTATTACCCATGCGAGTACCGTTCATGATGCTCACGAAGGGATAGATGGTACAGTTGTCGCCGATGACCACATCGTCCTCGATATAGGCGAATGGATAGATCTTGCAGTTGTCTCCAATCTTAGCTTTTGGAGAAACCTCTGCCTTTGGACTTATTATACTAGCCATAATTATTAATTATCAATTATTAATTATTAATTATCAATTACTTAGCTCCTCCACCCAATGCATAGTAGAGGTTTACCACTGCCTGCATCTTGTAGAAGTCATCAGCTACCTTTGAGAGTTGTACGTTGAGCAGTGAAGACTGTGCCTGGATTACTTCCAGATAAGAACCGCCAGCCTCTGACATCAACTTACGTGTATCCTCCACATTCTTCTCGAGTACGGCGATGCGCTTAGCCTCCACCTTACCCTTCTCGTCAGAATAGTTGTAGAGCACGAGTGCATTGCTCACCTCGCTACCTGCCTTCAGCACGGTGTTCTGCCAGGTGTTGTAAGCCTGCTCGTACTGCATCTTAGCCACCTTCAAGCCGGCAATGATTCTACCATTCTGGAAGATTGGCTGAACCAATGAACCAACAGCAGAAAGCAACCACTTGCCTGGATTCACGATGCCTGCACCAGCAGAATTGGTGAATGCACCTGTACCAGAAATGGTGATAGATGGATAGAACTTGCTGCGGGCAGTCTCTATGCCATAGAAGCACTGAGCCAGATTCATCTCGGCTGCGTGAACATCAGCACGGTTGTTGAGCAACTGGATGCCTACGCCGGTAGAGAAAGTAGTAGGAAGACTCTGGGTCTCCAGCTTGCCACGGGCAATAGAATGAGCCTGGTCGCCGATGAGAAGACTCAGGGAATTCTCTGTCTCACGAATCTGTCGCATCAGGTCGGTCTTCTGAGTCAACACAGCATAGTAGTTGCTCTCGGCAGCCTGAACGGAAGTTCCGCGATAACCCAGCTTGGTATCCTTCAGCACCTTCATCATCTCCCAAGTATCCTTGGTCAAGCCTTCCATATTGTTAACCAGCTCCACCTGCTTGTCGAGCATCAACAGTGTATAATACATGTTGGCGATATTGGCGATGAGGTTGGTCTGCACAGACACCTGATAGTCCTTCAACTGGAGCAGCGCCATCTGGGCACTGCGCTTCTGAGAGAGCAGGTTGCCGAAGAGGTCAACAGTCCAACTGGCAGTTACAGGCAAGCTGTAAGTCTTGGTAGCAGCCTGACCGTCCCAGGAAGCGATGGTTCCCTGAGGAGTGAAAGACAAGGAAGGCACAAACGCCAACTTGGCACACTTCAACTGCTCTTCAGCCATCTTCACGTTCAAAGCCGCATTGAGGAGGTTGACATTATTGTTCAATCCCTTCTCGATGATTGACTGGAGCTGAGGGTCGGTGAAGACACTGCGCCAAGGGATGTTAGCGAAGGTAGTAGTATCCTTTACAGCCAAAGTATCTGTATCAGAAGCTACATCGCGAACCAATCCACTGGTCTTCACATCCGGACGCTCATACTTTCCGTATAGAGTCTTGCAGCTGCTCAATGAGAGCGCTGCGAGACCTAATATGATGATATTTAAATTCTTTTTCATTGTTTCCTTTGAAGTTACATTGCGTTATTACTTCTTCTCGATACCCTTATGCTGTTGAGCGGCATTGGCATACTGCTCCAACTCGACAGCAACCTCCTCGTTCAACTCATCCTCGAACTTCAATGGAGTCAACTTCTCCTGCAACCACTGGAAGACTGCGAAGAGAGCAGGAACCACAAAGATCTGACAGAGAGTACCAATCAACATACCACCTACAGCGGCAGCACCCAGGGTCTGGTTTCCATTCTTACCTACACCTGATGCAAACATCAGAGGCAACAGACCGATAACCATCGCCAGAGAGGTCATCAGGATAGGACGGAGACGGGCACCGGCACCCAGGATAGCTGAGTACTTGATGGCCATACCCGTACGACGACGCTCGAGGGCGAACTGTACAATCAGGATGGCATTCTTAGCCAACAGACCGATCAACATAATCAACGAAATCTGCATGTAGATATCGTTAGAGTGACCGAAGATATTGGTAAAGATGAACGAACCTGCCAAACCGAATGGGATAGACAATACCACAGACAGAGGCAAGATGTAACTCTCGTACTGGGCACTCAAGATCAGGTAAACGAATACGATACAGAGTGCGAAGATCAAACCTGTAGAGTTGCTTGATTCAGCCTCAGAACGGGTCAAACCAGAGTACTCATAACCATAGCCTTCTGGCAATGTCTCCTTGGCTACCTCAGCAATCGCCTTCATACCGTCACCGGTAGAGTAACCGGTGTTAGGAGTTACAGATACATCCATAGAGGTAAACAGGTTGAAACGTGTAATGTTAGATGGACCATAAATTTTCTTCAAGTTCACGAACTCGCTTACAGGAGACATGGTGCCATCAGCACAACGAACGTAAATCTTGCTCAGATCGTCTGGCTTCATACGATTCTCCGGACCAGCCTGAATCATGACACGGTAGAGCTTACCGTAGGCATTGAAGTTAGATGCGTAGAGACCACCGAGGTAACCCTGCATCACAGACAATACAGAAGATGGAGAGATACCAGCCTGCTTGGTCTTGGCAACATCTACATCCACCATATACTGAGGATAGTTAGGGTTGTACTGAGTCTGAGCGGTCTGGATTTCAGGGCGCTTGTTCAACTCTGCCAGGAACTTCTTCACATTGTCATAGAACTTGTTCAAGTCACCACCGGTCTTATCCTGCATAGTCATGGTAATACCATTCTGTACAGAGAAACCGGAAATCATAGGTGGAGCGAAGGCAAGAACCTGTGCATCCTTGATGGAAGCAGTCTGCTTGTAGATCATACCCAATACAGAAGTATATTCCATAGGGTTGACAAACAAAGCCTCAATACCGCCACCCGTACAAGCCTCCTTGATACGGTGGAAGAATCCACCCGGACGCTCCTCGAATGGCTTCAGCTTCACGATGATGGTACCCTGGTTAGAACCGGCACCGCCAATGAAGCTATAACCCATGATGGCGTTACGGGTTGCGATGGCTGGGTTGTTAGCCAGCATCTTATCCACCTGCTTTACCACCTCGGCAGTACGTTCCTGAGAGGTACCAGGAGCTGTAGAGATACAAGCGAAGATAGTACCGGTATCCTCATCAGGCACCAGACCCGTCTTGGTAGTACCCATCAGGGCAACCAGACCTACAATACTGACAGCCACGAGGCTACCTGCGATGACACCGTGGTTGATAACCCACTTGACGCCACCCTTATACTTATTGGTAATCTTCTCAAACTGATAGTTGAATCCTGCGTGGAATCGGTCGATGAAAGACATCTTCTTCTCGTGACCCTCCTCGTGTGGCTTCAGCAATACGGCACAAAGTGCAGGAGACAAGGTCAACGCATTGATAGCCGAAATAACGATAGATACCGCCATGGTTACACCGAACTCACGGTAGAAGTAACCGGAAGTACCACCGATGAATGATACAGGAACGAACACGGCAGACATCACCAATGTAATAGAGATGATGGCGCTGGAGATTTCGTTCATCGCATCGATAGATGCTGTAAGAGCACTCTTGTAACCCTGGTCGAGCTTGGCGTGAACCGCCTCGACCACCACGATGGCATCATCGACCACAATCGCGATAGCCAGCAGCAGGGCTGACAGCGTAAGCAGGTTGATGGAGAATCCGAAGATCCAGAGGAAGAGGAACGTACCAATCAAAGCCACAGGTACGGCAATCATAGGAATCAGCGTAGAACGGAAGTCCTGCAAGAAGATATACACTACGATGAACACCAGTACCAGGGTGATGATCAAGGTGAAGATTACCTCCTCGATAGATGCGAACAAGAACTCGGTAACATCCATCAGGATGACATTCTTCAACCCTGGAGGATAACTTTTCTCCAGTTCATCCAACGTTTTCTTTACGTCGCTTGCAATCTGGGTAGCGTTGGATCCGGCAATCTGCTGAACCATACCCATCACGGCAGGCTGACCATCATTGAGCAGGTTTACATTATACTGCAAACCACCCAACTCAATCTTGGCAACTTCACCCAGACGGAGAGTCTGACCGGAAGTATTGCTCTTGATGAGGATGTTCTCATACTCCAATGGAGTCTTCAAACGACCCTTGTAGCGCAAGGTATATTCATACTGCATATCAGAGCTTTCACCGAAGCTACCAGGGGCAGCCTCGATATTCTGCTCTGCCAAAGCCTGAGAAACATCAGAAGGAACCAGTCCGAACTCCTTCATCTTCTCTGGCTTCAACCAGATACGCATAGAGTAGTTACGGGTAGAAGGGCTCTGCACATCACCCACACCATTGATACGCTTCAACTGAGGAACGACGTTGATCAGGGCGTAGTTGGTAACAAACTGGTCGTCGTAACGGCCATCGTCTGTAGTCAGAGCGAACATGATGACGTTGGAACTCTGTCGCTTGGTTACGGTGACACCCACCTTGGTAACCTCGGCAGGCAGCAGAGACTGCGCCTGAGACACACGGTTCTGTACATTGACCGCAGCCATATCAGGGTCAGAACCCTGCTTGAAATAAACGGTGATGCTGGCATAACCTGAGTTAGACGCAGAAGAGGTCATGTAGGTCATGTTCTCCACACCGTTGATACTCTCCTCCAGAGGAGCGATGACAGAGTTCAACACCGTCTGGGCATCAGCACCCTGATAGGAGGTAGATACCGAGATGGTAGGCGGCGCGATATTCGGATACTGCTCAATAGGCAGCGATACCAAGCCGATGATACCCAGCAAGACGAAGAAGATGGAAACCACCGTCGAAAGTACCGGGCGCTTTATAAAGTTTGTAAATGTCATATTGCTTTAATTAAGAATTAATAATTAACAATTAATAATTACATTCCAGCGCATACCGTTCTGTTGCGGATGCACATCATACATTATTAATTATACATTATACATTATTAATTATATTACTTCTTTCCGCCCATTGCAGTAGCGAATGCGTGAGCATTGTCCTGAGACTCACTCAACTTGGCAGCCTCAGCAATCTTCTGATTGTAACGCTCCAGAGTGATAGGCTTGATCTGCTGACCATCGGTCAACTTGGTGATACCCTTCAAAACGATGCGGTCGCCTACATGGAGACCAGAAGTTACGATATAGTTCTTGCCATCATCCTGTGGATTTACCTTGATCTCAGAATACTTCACCTTGTTATCCTTGGTTACTACGTAAACGAAGATCTTATCCTGCACCTGAGAGCAAGCCTCCTGAGGGATGACGATAGCACTGTTATGATCGTTAGGAACCACGATAGAACCTGCACCACCACTCTTCAGCAACTTCTCTGGGTTAGGGAAGTGAGCAATGAGAGAGATAGAACCAGAAGTTGCATCGATGACACCACTCATCTTGACAACCTTACCTGGATGATTATAGATAGAACCATCAGCCAACTGCAACTTAACAGCTGGGAACGCAGCAATGGCTGCCTGAACACTACCATTGGTCTTAGACATACTCAATATCTGAGACTCTGAGAGTGAGAAGAACACCTCCATGGTGCTGATGTTGGAAACAGTAGTCAAAGCCTGACCAGAAGCGCTAACCAAAGCACCCACCTTGAAAGGAAGGCTACCTACAACACCTGCTGAAGGGCTGGTAACGGTACACCAAGCCAACTGCTCACGGGCTGAAGCCAAAGAAGCCTCTGCCTGAGCTACCTGAGCCTTAGCGGTTGCATAGCTGTTAGCTGCTGTAGAAAGTTCATATTCACCGATAATCTTGCTATCATACAATTTCTTATTGTTCTGGTAAGTCAACTTTGCAGTGTTAGCCTGAGCCTTGGCTGTATTGACAGCGGCAGCAGCTGAACGGACAGCGGCCTGATAAGTCTCGCTATCGATTGAGAACAAAGCCTGACCAGCAGAAACTGTCTGACCCTCATGTACAAAAACCTTTGTAATGAAGCCAGAAACCTTAGGACGCACCTCAACATCCTGAATACCCTTGATGGTAGCAGGATAGGTAGTCTGCAATGCGGCGCTGGAAGTGCCGATAGTAGCCACAGCGAACTCATCGTCGCCGAAGTTAGGCAGACCGCCCTTCTTACTTCCACCACATGATGTCAACGCAGCAAGAACACAAACTGCTGCAACAAACAAAACGCTTTTAATTTTCATACCTATTTATATTATAATTTATTATTTAATCTTTTTACTTCCTTAAGTTACAACGCTTTTCCGCCCTCCGGCGAAAACTAAGAAACGCCTCTAAGTTTTAAAGGCGCTGCAAAATTACTAATAATAAACGAATAACGGCTCGCATGGAGCCGTTATTTAACAAAAATTATTCTCTATTTTAAGTTTTCTGCATTTACAAGTCCCATCTCCTGTGCCTTCTTCATCAAAAGCTCCATCAATGGTTCCCGCTCGTTAGCCACTTTATTGTCCAGTACAGCATCCTTAAGATACTGCTTCAAGGTACCGACCTCGCGACATGGAGTAAGGTGGAACATCTCCATAATCTCATTGCCATCGATACATGGCTGGAGCAGACGTTTGTAATCACGTTCCTGCAAATCAACAAGTTTCTCGCGCACCATCTTGAAATTATCCAGGAAACGCTGCTTGCGAACCTGGTTCTTGCTGGTTATATCTGCTTCGCAGAGGGTCATCAGATCGTTGATATCATCGCCAGCATCATTCAGCAGACGGCGAACGGCGCTATCCGTCACCTCTTCATCAGCAATCACAATCGGACGCATGTGGAGTTCCACCAGCTTCTGTACATACTTCATCTTTGCATCCATCGGCAGTTTCATACGGCGGAAGATGTTCGGAATCATCTTGGCGCCTATGATATTATGGCTATGGAAGGTCCAACCGATGCTGTTATCCCATCGCTTGCTTTTCGGTTTGCCGATATCATGGAAGAGTGCCGCCCAACGAAGCCAGAGATTATCAGAATGCTTGCATACATTCTCAAGCACCTCCATCGTATGGTCATAATTGTTCTTATGCGCTCTTCCGTTCCGTGTTTCCACCTTATCCATCACTACCAGTTCCGGCAGGATGAGGTCAAGCAGACCTGTATCCTTCAAATAATAAAATCCACTGCTAGGATGCTTAGAGAGCATAATCTTGTTCATCTCGTCACAGATGCGCTCGGCACTGATGATCTTCAGGCGCTCGGCATTACGGGAGAGAGCATCATAGGTCTCATCTTCTATCTGGAAATTGAGCTGAGTGGCAAAACGCACACAACGCATCATACGGAGCGGGTCATCAGAGAAGGTAATATCTGGGTCGAGAGGAGTGGCAATAATACCATCTTCCATATCATAAACGCCATCGAACGGATCTACAAGTTCACCGAATCGCTTTTTATTCAAGCAGATAGCCATTGCATTGATAGTGAAATCCCGGCGGTTCTGATCATCCTCCAGAGTTCCATCTTCCACAATAGGCTTTCTGGAATCATGGTTATAGCTCTCCTTACGGGCTCCCACAAACTCCACTTCCATATCATGATACTTCACCTGAGCAGTTCCGAAATTCCGGAACACAGAGAGATATGCATTCTTTCCGAGCAATGTTTTCAAGGCAGAAGCTACCTCAATACCACTACCCACCACAACGACATCTATATCATTGGAAGGTCGCTCCAAGAACAAATCACGCACATATCCACCAACCACATAACATTCCACAGCCAACGAATCCGCTACCTCTGAAATCTTATGAAATATATCCTTATCCAGTATTTGTGCCAGTTCGGCATTGGTCAAATTTCTCATACTCTTTTTTCTTTCGGGGTGCAAAGTTACTGCAAATCGAAGACAATACAAAATAAAAAAAGATTTTTTTTGTTTTTATTGTTGAGATGCCGCGTAACTTATCAAAAGTTACTGCAAAATGAGCGAAAAACAAAATAAATTGCGATTTATTTTTTCTTCCGAATGCAGCGTAACTTATCCAAAGTTACTGCAAATTATGTAAAATACAAAATAATTATTTGGCTATTTCATAATAAATGCGTAAATTTGCACCGAATTTCGAAATTATTATGGCAGATTTATTAAAAACAGAACAGCAGTTTAAGGCTGTCATGGGTGAATGCAGGGCATTATTTGAGAAGAAGCTTCATGATTATGGAGCCTCTTGGAGAATCTTGCGCCCTTCTTCTCTGACAGACCAGCTCTATATCAAGGCTAAGCGTATCCGCTCGCTCGAAATCAAGAAAGAATCTTTGGTTGGCGAAGGCATACGTCCGGAATTCATCGCCCTTATTAATTATGGTATTGTGGGACTCATCCAGCTGGAAAAACCATTCGTGGATGAAGTAGACATGACGCCAGAAGAGGCAATGAAGTTATATGACCTCCATGCACAGGAAGCATTGGAACTGATGCTCAGGAAGAACCATGACTATGACGAGGCTTGGCGTTCGATGAGAGTCAGCAGCTATACCGATTTCATCCTTACCAAGATTCAGCGCGTAAAGGAAATAGAAGATATCGCTGGTGCCACGCTCGTGTCAGAAGGCATTGATGCCAACTATATGGACATCATCAACTATGCCGTGTTTGGAGCCATCAAGATGAGCGAATAAGGGTAAATGAATAATTCAAATGGAGAATAAGGCTACTCATATCTTAACCAAGATTGCGGTGAATATCGGGCGATTGCTCATGGCGACAACCTTCATATTCTCAGGATTCGTGAAGGGAATGGACCCATTGGGTACGCAATACAAGATAACCGACTATCTGGAAGCACTGCATATTGACTGGATATTCCCCTCATGGAGTACACTTGGCATGTCGGTTCTGCTAGGAATGATAGAGTTTGCCATCGGTATTTTCCTGCTGTTTGCCATCCATAGGAGGCAGGTCAGCCGGATTACTCTGTTCATCATGAGCGTGATGACGCTGATTACTTTATGGATAGTCATCGCAGACCCTGTAAAAGACTGCGGATGCTTCGGTGATGCCATTATCCTATCGAATACAGAGACTTTCATCAAGAACATCATCCTCCTGGCGATAGCTCTCTTATTGTGGAGAAAGCCGTTTGAAATGAAACGACTGATATCAAAGCCGACTCAATGGATCGTAATCAATTATACGTTCATCTTCTCTATCTGCGTAAGCTTATGGAGTCTTTGGACACTTCCACAATTCGACTTCCGCCCATATCATATCGGTGCCAACATCGCTAAAGGGATGGAAATACCAAAGGGAGCCAAACAGCCTAAGTTTGATACGACCTTCATTCTGGAAAAGAACGGAGAGCGAAAGGAGTTCACGATAGACAACTACCCAGACTCTACCTGGACATTCATCGACAGTAAGACGGTACAGACAGAAGAGGGATATGTGCCTCCTATCCACGATTTCAGTATCGAAGACACTCAGACGGGTCTAGACATCACCCAAGAGGTGATCCATCGTAAGGGATACACCTTCATCTTGGTTTCGCCCCATCTGGAATTTGCCGATGATGCCAACTTTGGGAACATCGATGAGATCTATGAATACGCCAATGATCATGGCTACAAGTTCATCTGCCTTACGGCAAGTACCGAAAAAGGTATCAAGCACTGGCAAGACATCACAGGCGCAGAGTATCCGTTCTATCTCACTGACGAGACCACGCTGAAGACTGTGATCCGCAGCAATCCGGGTCTGCTCTTGCTGAAAGACGGAACCATTATCCAGAAATGGAGCCACAATGATCTCCCAAATATGACAGAGATAGCAGGCAAGCCGCTGGAGCAGACAGAGATAGGCAAGATGCCGGAAGTAAGTGCAGCCAAGAAGATAGCAGGCATGGTTTCATGGTTCGTCATACCATTGGTATTACTCACCATCGCCGACAGGCTCTGGGCTTGGGGCGCATGGATTAGAAAGAAAGAGAATTCAAACAGAATATTATCAACTTTTAAAAAGAAAAGAAAAATGAGAAAGAAAATTGTAGCAGGTAACTGGAAAATGAACATGAACCTGCAGGACGGTGTTGCTCTCGCTAAGGAGATCAACGAGGCATTGGTAGCAGACAAGCCAAACTGCGACGTAGTAATCTGTACTCCATTCATCCACTTGGCTTCTGTAGCTCAGGTTTTGGATTCAAAGATTGTAGGTCTCGGTGCAGAGAACTGCGCAGACAAGGCTAAGGGTGCTTTCACAGGTGAGGTTTCAGCTGAGATGGTAAAGAGCACAGGTGCTCAGTACGTTATCCTCGGCCACTCAGAGCGTCGTCAGTACTATGGCGAGACAGCAGAGATCTTGAAGGAGAAGGTAGAGTTGGCTTTGGCTAACGGTTTGAAGGTCATCTTCTGCTGCGGTGAGACTCTCGAGGAGCGTGAGGCAGAGAAGCAGAACGAGGTTGTTAAGGCTGAGTTGGAGGGTTCAGTATTCCACTTGAGCGCTGAGGCTTGGAAGAACATCATCCTTGCTTACGAGCCAATCTGGGCTATCGGTACAGGTAAGACTGCTACTTCTGACCAGGCTGAGGAGATGTTGGCATACATCCGCTCTATCGTAGCTGAGAAGTATGGCAACGAGGCTGCTGAGGAGACATCAATCCTCTACGGTGGTAGCTGCAAGGCTAGCAACGCACCTGAGCTCTTCGCTAAGCCAAACATCGACGGTGGCTTGATTGGTGGTGCTTCTTTGAAGGCTGCTGATTTCAAGGGTATCATCGACGCTTGGAAGAAGTAATTAATAAGTCTACAGACTTAATAAAAAATTGAAGGGATGTTTTCTAAGTGAAGAAGCATCCCTTCTTCATCAAAACTACGATATTAATAATAAAAGGAATAGTCATGAAACAATTCGTCACATTATTGATTATCATCCTCAGTACAAGCATGACCGCTCATGCTCAAACTTACCTGGATCATCTGAAAGAGAAGAATCAGGGACAGGGTGTTGTGACCGTTCACCAAAGCAAGGCAATAGATGAATTGGTTAACGGAAAGAAGTTTACGCCCCAAGACGACAAGACCAAGACTACACCACAACCACAAAAGAACGGAACAGATACTCAGCAGAAGGGAGTAACTCCTACTACTCAGCACAAACAGGGTCCAGACTCATTAAAGAAGACTGAACCTCAGCGCCATGAGACAGCCAAAGAAGGTGTCCATGAAAGTAATGCGCAAAAATCAGAAACCCCAAAAGACGAAAAAGACAACACTGTTGTAGACATGCGCAAGAAAGTGATGCGCAAGAGCTATAAGGTTACAGGATATAGAGTACAGGTTTATGCCGGAGGCAATTCACGCAACGACCGTCTGAAAGCAGAACAGACTGGCAATACACTCAAGATGAAATTCCCGGAGCAGCCAGTATATGTTCATTTCTACTCACCAAGATGGATTTGCCGCATGGGCAACTTCCGCAACCTTAACGATGCCCGGAAGGTATTGATTAAGGTAAAAGCACTTGGATACAAGCAAGCCTGCCTCGTAAAGGGACAGATTAAAGTGCAGTATTAAAAAGTGAAGAGTGAAGAATGAAGAATGAAGAATTCAACAGCTTTACTAATCATAAAGTTCAATGTTCAAAGCTCAAAGTTCAAAGTAAATAAGATATGAATCCAGAAACAGAATTTCGCGAGGGATTAGACGAACTCGCAGGACACTATAAAGAAGTATTGAAACTCTTAGGAGAAGATCCTGAACGTGAAGGTCTTGCGAAGACTCCGATGCGCGTAGCCAAAGCTATGCAGATATTGACTCGCGGCTACACACAGGATGCTCATAAGGTATTGACTGATGCCTTGTTTGAGGAGAAATACAACCAGATGGTTATCGTTAAAGACATCGACTTCTTCTCGATGTGCGAGCACCACATGCTGCCTTTCTACGGAAAAGTTCATGTAGCCTATATCCCAAACGGAAAGATTACCGGCCTCAGCAAGATTGCACGTGTGGTAGACATCTACAGTCATCGTCTGCAGGTACAGGAGCGACTTACCCAACAGATTAAAGACTGCATCCAAGAGACATTGAATCCTCAGGGAGTGATGGTGGTCATTGAAGCCAAGCACATGTGCATGCAGATGAGAGGTGTGGAGAAGCAGAATTCCATTACAACAACAAGTGACTACAGTGGCGTATTCAATTCCCTGAATACCCGCCAAGAGTTCATGAGCTTGCTGAGAGGAGAAACAAAGAGAATCTAATTATTATAATGATTAGTTATTAGTGATTATTGATTGGCATGAGAGTCTATTAGTAATCACTAATCACTATAAAATAATCAATAAACACGATGTTAAGGTTTATATCCTGGAATGTAAATGGCCTGCGCGCTTGCGTTGGCAAGGACTTCGAGAACCAGTTTAAGGCACTCGATGCTGATTTTTTCTGCCTGCAGGAAACAAAAATGCAGGAAGGACAGCTCGATCTGACCTTTGAAGGCTACGAGAGTTATTGGAACTATGCAGAAAAGAAAGGATACTCAGGTACGGCCATCTATACCAAGCACAAGCCTTTGAGCGTAAGCTACGGTATGGGTGTGGAAGAACACGACAACGAAGGCCGCATCATCACTCTGGAATATGAGCAGTTCTATCTCGTTACATGCTATACCCCAAACTCTCAGACAGAATTAAAGCGTCTGGATTATCGAATGACTTGGGAAGACGATTTCCACAAGTTTCTGAAGGCTCTTGACGCCAAGAAGCCTGTTGTAATCTGTGGTGACCTGAATGTAGCTCACGAAGAAATCGATATCAAGAATCCGAAGACCAACCGTCGCAATGCAGGTTTCACCGACGAGGAACGAGAAAAGATGACCATCCTCCTCAACGACGGCTTTACCGACAGTTTCCGTTATCTTCATCCGGAAGAAGTAACCTATTCGTGGTGGTCTTACCGCTTCAAGGCCCGTGAGAAGAACTCAGGTTGGCGTATCGACTACTTCCTGGTATCCGACAGCATCAAAGACAGGATAACAGAAGCCAGGATTCATACAGAAATCATGGGCAGCGACCACTGTCCTGTAGAAGTTGATTTAGACATCTAATCAGATATCCCTAGACAGACAAAAGATTCAGATATCAAATACAAAGGCAAAAGAAGGGCTGGCGAGATTTCGCCAGCCCTTTTCAGTTACGCACATATCAGAAAAAAGATGGGGATGTACCTTCCTCACGGAAGCCATCCCCATATTGGTCATATCAACATAAAATTTTAATTTATATAAGAGAGATTTTCTTTTATTTCAATGAAGAAACCTTTTCTAAGGTTTACTTATCTTACAAGAGCTGCTGAATTTCTGAGAGATTTCTCTTTTCAGTAGAACCATCCTTGTAAGTAACCATGAAGTAATTGTGAATAGACTTACCGTTCTTGAACTGAACGACAGCTACACCGCCTTCACGGAGCTGAAGAGTGAAGTAGCCCTCGCGCTTGCCATTGACATACTTGCCATGCCACTTCTCCTTGCCATTCTTATAGTAGGTAGTAACCTCACCATTGAAGATAGTATTGCGATCGTTACCGAGGTCTACGAAACTGTAGCCACCCTCAGCACGGAGATTACCATTCATATAGAAGTCTTGGAATACATCCTTCTTATTGATGCCAGTGCCAGTAGTCATCAGCAGTCTGTAATAACTAGCCTGACCTGCACTAGCTACGTTACTCATATTTTCTGCATAGTAAATAGTGTCAGCAACTACTGTTGCATTCTCTACGTGCTTGCGACCGAAAGCTGCTACAGTCATCAAAGCCATCAATGAGAATAATATAACTCGTTTCATATTCTTAATTTTTTAGATTGAATTTGTTGTTGTTTATTTCTTTTTTCTGGTGCAAAGATACAATGAATTTCTCAATGTTGTATATTCTCTTAACGCAATTTTATTTTATTTTTTACCCCAGTTTTACTTTTTCCGTGAAAACGTACACAGAATTACAATTTGTTATTTTCGCACCTCCAATTACGCACTTTGAAAGTAGCTACAAGAAATAATACCCTATTTTACCCATCATCTCTTTACATATTGTAAACTCATTTATCATTTCATATCGTATAAAAGAAACTTTTTTTTCATCAGAAACATAAACTTTTTCGCCCGTTTGCTAGCTTATGTTCATTTTATTTTGTACTTTTGCAGAAAATATATCATAAATTATATCATATAATAAGGTACACGCATGAAACATTTTGCAATTTTCATCATCATATTGGCCACACTTGGGCTTTGGTCTTGCAAAGACTCAGAGGGAACCATCGGAGATTCACCCATCACTGCCAACGGACAGGATAGGGATAGTGACTTCATTACGGGAGATGACTACATCTACCATCTCCCCGTCATATTCCATGTTTTCTACAAAGACAGCAAAAACCCGAAACAGTATATACCCAATGCCCGACTCAAGGAGCTGCTAGACAATGTCAACGAGCTATATCAAGGCAATGTATATAATATCAGTCTCGACACCATCGAGAGTGAGAACCTCCATATACAGTTCGAACTTGCCGAATACGACCTCAATGGAAAGAAACTGAAGACGCCAGGCGTAGAATACATCAAGATAGCAGAAGACTCCCTAGACTGTGAAGAGTTCATGCGCAGCAAGTCGAACGCCAAATACTCCTGGAACCAGAACGACTACATCAATGTGATGGTCTATACCTTCAAGAATACCGATGCAACGTCGACAACTCTTGGCATCAGCAATGTACCCTACAAGGTAGCCGGTTATCCTGATCTGGAAGGCTTGACCAACGGCAAGAATTATCCGCTCAGCAAGCCAAGCAGTTTCCCATACTGCGTATCCCTCAATGCCATCTATGTGGATAAGAAATACGAGGGTACCCGATATACGACCGACAAGAAGCAGAAGAATTATCAGTATAACACAGCAGATCCGAATGCCACACTGGCCCACGAACTGGGGCATTATCTGGGACTTTTCCACACATTCTCCGAAAAGCCAGACAAGAAAGACAAATCAGAGCCGGCTGATGACGATGATGATTCAGACTATTGCCAAGATACACCTAGCTACAACAGAATAGCGTATAACAAATGGCTCGTCAGCTACATGGCAGAAGCCAAAAAGATCAAGCCAGATACGACTTTCACGGTGAAACAACTTGCCAAACGCTCCAACAATCAGGGAAAAGAATGGCAGGCAGACAATCTGATGGATTACAGCATCTGCTACAGCATGCGGTTCACTCCAGATCAAGCCTATCGAATAAGACAGGTATTGTACTATTCGCCGCTCATTCCGGGTCCGAAGAAGGCAAGAACCACCACAAGAGCATGGAATGAGATGCCAGAAGAAGAATTCGACCTTCCGAATGTCTTGGCCAAGGGAAGAACCATCAGGCTGAAAGACATTCAGACCCGCACCTTCCATGGCAAATAAACAGATTCAATATCATCAAACAGCAGAATATAGAATATGAAATATACAATCAAGGCTCCAAGCCAACTCAACGCAAGCATCAACTTGCCTGCATCCAAAAGTATCAGCAACAGAGCGCTCGTCATCAGTGCGATGGCAGGAAGCAACATCCAGCCCGACAACCTGAGCGACTGTGATGATACAGAGGTGATTATTGCAGCCCTTAAGGATATGCCAGAGGTCATCAACATCAAAGCTGCAGGTACTGCCATGCGATTCATGACTGCTTACCTGGCTTCTACAGAAGGTGAACACACCATCACGGGTACCGAGCGCATGCAGAACCGCCCTATAGGCATTCTGGTAGATGCCCTTCGCTATCTGGGCGCAGACATCACCTATGAAAAGAAGGAAGGCTATCCCCCACTCCATATCAAGGGCAAGCCGCTGGAAGGAGGCCATCTGGAAATTGTGGGCAACATCAGTTCGCAATACATCTCAGCCCTCCTCATGATTGGTCCTATCCTCAAGAACGGAATGGAACTGAAACTGACAGGCGAAATTGCATCCCGACCATACATCGACCTGACGCTCTGGACGATGAGGGAATATGGCGCTGAAGCAGAATGGACTGATATGGATACCATCACCGTCAAACCGCAGCCATATAAAAGCACTCCTTATCAGATAGAAAACGACTGGAGCGCCTCTTCTTACTGGTATGAGATGATGGCCCTCAACAGCAATTCCAATTCCCTCATCAAGCTCGAAGGTCTGATGGACAGCTCCAAGCAGGGCGATTCGGTTGTGAAATACATCTTCAGTCTGCTGGGTGTAAAGAGTGAATTCGAAAGTCGCGATACCCTGAGCACTGTTACCTTGAAGGCGAATCGCTGCCTGTTGCCGAAATTCGAATATGATTTCACGGGCTCACCAGATTTGGCTCAGACCATCGTCGTAGCCTGCTGCGCCCTTGGTGTCAAGTTCAAGTTTACCGGTCTTGCCAGTTTGAAGATCAAGGAAACCGACCGTATCGAAGCATTGAAGACGGAACTGAAGAAGGTGGGTTATGTGATTCGCGATGAGAATGACAATACGCTCATCTGGGATGGTGAAACCTGCGAGCCTACGTTCGCTCCTATCGACACCTACGAAGACCATCGCATGGCTATGGCTTTCGCACCTCTCGCCTTCAAGTTTCCACAGATAGAAATCAACAACCCGGAAGTTGTGAGCAAGTCATATCCACAATACTGGGAAGACCTCAAAAAGGTGGGGTTTGAAATAAGTGAAGAGTGAAGAATTCAACAGCCTTTGCTAATCATAAAGTTCAAAGTTCAAAGCTCAAAGTTCAAAGTTCAAAGTAAATAGTAAATGCTATATTTAGTTTTAGCCTTGGTGGTATTAGGCCTGATAAGCGCCCTGTTCGGTATCTTCTCTCATCGCAAGGGAGAGGACGAGGAACCTTTGCAGGAAGGAGTATCGTGCAACACCTGCAATGGGGAAAACTCTAAATGCGAACAGGACTGCATGATGGAAGCTGCCATCAAGGAAATAGAATATTACGATGACGAAGACCTCGACCGGTTTGCTGGTCGGGAAGCCGATTCCTATACCGACGAAGAGGTGGAGGAATTCTCAGAGGTGCTCTATACGATGCAACCAGAAGAAGTAGCCGGCTGGAACAGAAGCCTCATCCTTCGGGGCATCAACCTTCCTAACCAGCTGAAAGATGAAGTCATCAACTTTTTAAGCTAGAATTTTACTGTTCAAACTTAAAAATTCAGCAGCTTCGCTAATTATAAAGTTCAAAGCTCAAAGTTCAAAGTAATGGATATACTGCAGTATACATTTTTCCAGAATGCGCTCATAGGAGCTTTCCTAGCCAGCATCCTATGCGGATTCATCGGAACCTATATAGTTACCCGCCGACTGGTTTTCATCAGCGGCGGCATCACCCATGCCTCTTTCGGTGGCATCGGAATCGGTGTATATGCGGGGCTCAACCCCATTTTCTCAGCCATGGCTTTTGCCATACTGAGTGCTTTTGGCGTACAATGGATTTCCAGGAAGAAAGACGTGCGCAAAGACTCTGCCATCGCCATGTTCTGGACATTGGGAATGAGCGTGGGCATCATCTGCTGTTTCCTTACACCCGGATTCATGCCCGATCTTCCCTCCTTCCTCTTTGGCAGCATCCTAGCCATCGATAGTGCTGACTTGTGGCTGCTGGGCGGTCTCACCCTCATCGTTGCGCTGCTCTTCACATTCCTGCTGCGCCCCATTCAGAACATTGCTTTCGACAGCACGTTTGCCAGGTCGCAGCACCTGCCCGTCACAGCCATAGAATATTTGATGATGACGCTCATCGCCATGACCATTGTAGCCACGCTGAAGATGGTGGGCATCGTACTCGCCATCAGCCTGCTTACCATTCCGCAGATGACCGCCAATCTCTTTACCAACAATTACAGGAACATGATTGCCGTCAGCATCCTGCTGGGATGGATAGACTGCCTGGTGGGATTATATGCCAGCTATCTGCTCAACGTGCCTTCAGGCGCCACCATCATATTCGTCAGCATCATCCTCTTTGCCCTCGCCAAGGGATATAAGATGCTCCGTCATTCATAAAGATAATATAATAAGGTGAAACAACAGAATACTTTTCATTACGCCCTAGGCTTTGTCTTCCTGACGATAGCCCTGATTCTTACCGGATGCTCTACGCAGAAGAATACAGCGCAGAGCAGATGGTGGCACGCCTTTAATGCAAAGTACAACACCTATTATAATGGTACACTCGCCTATATCGATGGTTCGCTGGAGAAAGAGACGGAAAACAAGGACAACTATACCGAGCAGATTCCGCTCTATACCGTGAGCAACAAGAACAGCCGGGAAATCGGCAAGGCCAACTTCGACCGCGCCATCGAGAAATGCGAGAAGGCCATCCATCAGCACAGCATCAAGCGAAGACCGGAATGGACCAAAAACCGCCGCAAGACAGCCAAAGACATCGAATGGCTGAGTCGCCGGGAATACAACCCGTTCCTCTGGAAGGCATGGATGCTGATGGGCCGTTCGCAGTTCTATCAGGGAGATTTCGAGTCGGCAGCCGCCACCTTTTCCTATATGAGTCGCCTCTACGCCACCCAGCCCGCCATCTACGGCAAAGCCCGGGCCTGGCTCGCCAAATGCTATATCGAGCAGAACTGGAATTACGATGCCGAAGACGTGATTCGCAACATGCTTCGCGATTCCATCCATTGGCGTGCCCAGAAAGAATGGGATTATACCTTTGCCGATTACTATATCCACACCGGCAATGCCGAGCAGGCCATTCCTTACCTCAGGGAAGTAATCAGCCACGAGATGCGCCGCAAGCAGAAAGCACGCGAATGGTATCTGATGGGACAGCTTCAGGCATCCATCGGCAACAAGAAAGAAGCCTATAAAGCCTTCAGGCACGTGATTCGCCAGAATCCACCTTACGAACTCGCCTTCAACGCCCGCATTGCCATGACCGAAGTGATGGCGAAAGACAATGCCGGCAAGATGATCAACAGGCTGAAACGAATGGCTGCCTCCGACAACAACAAAGAATATCAGGACCAGATATACTATGCCATCGGCAATATACACCTCAGCAGGAAAGATACCCTGCAAGCCATAACGGCATACGAGAAAGGCAATCAGAAATCTACCCGCAACGGAATAGAAAAAGGCGTCTTGCTGCTGCATCTGGGCGATTTGTACTGGACCAAGGAGAAATTCTCCGATGCACGCAGATGCTACGGAGAAGCCATCGGACTGCTGGATAAGGACAGAAAGGACTACCAGCAACTCGCCAACCGATCCAAGGTGCTCGATGAACTGGTGCCCTATACCGATGCCGTGCAGTTGCAAGACTCATTGCAGCAACTTGCCAGGATGAGCGAGAAAGAACGCAATGCTGCCATCGACAGGGTTATTGACGCCCTGAAAAAGAAGGAAAAGGAAGAAAGAAACAGAAAGGCGGAGGAAGAAGCGGAATCAACCCTCCGGCAGGACGGCGGCAACTTTGCCAACAACAACAACTTCGCCTCCAGCAACAGCCCGCAGAAAAACAATGAAAATAGCGCCAACACCCCTGCCAACGGGCAATGGTATTTCTACTCTCCGCTGACCGTAAGCCAGGGAAAGGCGCAATTCCAGAAACTCTGGGGCAAGCGAGATAACGTGGACAACTGGCAGCGCATCAACAAGACCGTTGTTGCCAACGCTGCCGGAGCTGAAGAGATGACAGATGAACAGAGAGACTCGCTGGCACAGGCTGCCGAACAGGAAGAATTACTCAAGCAGACTTCAGACAGTGCCGTCAACGATCCGCACAGACGCGAGTATTACCTGGCACAGATTCCGTTCACCCCAGAACAATTGGCTGAGAGCAACAAGCTGCTGGAAGACGGTCTGTATCATGCCGGAGTAATCTTCAAGGACAAGCTCGACAACCTGCCACTGAGCCGGAAATCCCTGCTGAGACTGGTCAACAACCATCCTGACTATGCACATCTGGATGACGCCTACTACCATCTGTATCTGCTCTATTCCAGAGAACGGAAACCGGAGATGGCACAGACCTATCTGCAGAAACTGAAGGCAGAATACCCGGAAAGCCAGTGGACTACCCTCCTTTCCGACCCATACTATGCAGAGAATGCCAAGCGGGGTGTGCAGATAGAAGATTCTCTCTATACGCGCACCTATCAGGCTTTCAGGGACGGGGAATATGACAAGGTGGAAAGGAACGCCCTGATATCCCGGAACCGCTTCCCTGATGGGGCAAACCGTGATAAATTCCTCTTCATCGGCGGCCTCAGCAAGCTGAACGACGGCAATATCAAGAGCTGCCTGGCAGACCTCAAGGAAGTGGTCAGCAAGTATCCCGACAGCCGTCTGAGCGAGATGGCAGGTATGATCATCAACGGCGTGGATGCCGGCAGACGACTCTATGGGGGCAAATTCGACCTCAACGACGTATGGACCCGCAGAAGCATAGAGCTCAACAACCGGGATTCCACCAGGCAGAAGGGATATAGCCCGGAACGCAATGCCAGCTTCGTGTTCCTCCTTGCCTACGATCCGGACAAGACCAACGAGCACCAGCTGCTCTTCGAGATGGCGAAGTACAACTTTACCTCCTACATGGCACGCTATTTCGATATCAATATCGAGGACTTGGAGGGACTGCATCGCATGCAGATTAGCGGTTTCAACAGTTATGACGAAGCCCGCCAGTACGCCAACGCCGTATACCAGCAGCCCGCCATCAAGCGTCTGCTAGGCAATGTACGTGCCTACGTCATCAGCGAGCCGAACCTGAAGCTCCTGGGTACCAGCCATACCTACGAGGAGTATGAGAAGTTCTACAGCAAGCATTTCGCCCCTCTCCCTGTCAGCAAGCTTCCATTGCTTCTCGAGCCTGCCGAAACAGCTCCAGCAGCAGAAGAAGAGCCTTCGACAGAAGAGGCTACTTCTGAAGAATCGCCCAAAGCGGAACAATCACAAGAAGATAACACGCTGACAGTTCCAATAACCCCACAGGACGAACCGCTAAGCAGCGGAGAACTCGAAGTAGAAGGCAAGAAGGAGGAGATTCCGGAAAAGAAAGACGACGGAATCCTCGTGATTCCAAACCAGAAGGAAAAGAAAGACGACGGAACCCTCGTGATTCCAAACCAGAAGAAAGATAAGAAGGAAGAAGATACCGGCATCTATTTTGATGACAGCAACTCTTCAGAAAGCATCGAACTGGAAGATGAATATTTCGAACTGGAAGGGTTCTAAAGAATTGCCCATAGCGCCTGATGCATAACCAATGCACAGCGCTATGGGCAAGTTTCGTTTATAATGAACAGAAGAATGTCACCAGGAACGGTACGGAGAAATCCACACAGAAACCATGGAAGATGGAAACGATGATGAAGCTCTCGCCCGAACTGCGGGTGATGATGGGCAACGTGGTATCCATCGTGGTGGCGCCACCTACGCTGATAGGTGCCAGTTTGCCGAAATACCTAGCCAGCAGCGGAGCACACAGCAGGGTGAGAATCTCGCGGCAGATGTTGGCAAGAAGGGCGATGGTACCCAGTTCTGCACCACGATACTGGGTGATGAAGATACTCGACAGCGAGTAGTATCCGAAGCCCGAACCGATGGCAAGACAGTCGCTGAGCTGGCGATGCCCCAATACCAGGGAGGCAGCAGCACATCCGGCAAGAGTACCCAGAATGGTCATCACCGGCAGCATCATCAGCCGGGGGTTCACCTTTCTGAAACTCTTCAATATAGAGGTATCGCAACCGATGCTGATACCCACGCAGAACATCAGGCAGCAGAGCGCATAATAGCTCACGTCGCTCGCCGGGAAGCTGGACGGAATCACATCACACAAGCCCACGATGATGCCCAGCACGAAGAAACCCACGATAATCAGACTACCTTTCATTTCCCAGCCTCCTTTCTGCAGACGTATCTCCACAATGCCCAGGCAAAGATTGCACTACCCAGACTTCCGGCTATCGTCAGCACGATGGCCTCAAGACCCAGAGTCTGCAGACCATTGACGATATGCGGGTTAGCCCCCACCTCGATACCGAGCAGGAACAGCAGCACCCATATCAGCGCCGTGATACCCCGGCCAATAAAACTCATTTTCCTGTTGCGAAGCAGATATCCCGTACCTATTCCGCACAACATAATCATTACAATCTTGAGCATTGTTTTCTTCTTTCTTCGTTTATTTTTCGTTTATTCATTACTAAATAATAATAACGGATTCCCGGTCTTTATATTATATCCTAACCCAAGAATACAACACTTTCAGCCCTATTAACATACTTTAATAGCAAGAATCGTTCTCCATTCAAGAATTCTTTGTACTTTAGCACCTTAAAAAAAAAGATACATTAATGAGCAACGGATTATTACTTTGGGTAGACGACGAGATAGAGCTTCTCAAAGCCCATATCATCTTTCTGGAAAAGAAAGGATACGAGGTGGTGACGGTGAGCAACGGGGCCGATGCCATCGACCAATGCAGGCAGCAGACCTTCGACCTCATCCTCCTCGACGAGATGATGCCGGGACTGAGCGGACTGGAGACCTTGCAGCATATCAAGGACATCCAGCCAGCCACACCCGTTGTGATGTGTACAAAAAGTGAAGAAGAAAACATCATGGACCAGGCTATAGGCTCCAAGATAGCCGACTATCTCATCAAGCCCGTAAACCCGAACCAGATTCTCCTGTCGCTCAAGAAGAATATACACCGAAAGGACATCGTGACGGAGGTAACGCAGAGCGGATACCAGCAGGACTACCAGCAGATAGCCATGCAGATGATGGACTGCCGCAACTTTCAGGACTGGATGGAAGTATACCGCCGGCTTGTGAAATGGGAGCTGGAACTGAGCGATACCGACAGTTCAATGACCGAGATGCTCTCCATGCAGAAGGAGGAGGCGAACATCGGCTTTGCCAAATACATCGCCAGGAACTATATGGACTGGGTAGACCCGAAGAATCTGGGCAAGGTGGTGGAAGGCAGACCCGTGATGAGTCCGGACATCTTCAAGACCAAGCTCTTCCCGATGCTCGACAAGGGCGAAAAGGTGTTCCTCATCGTGATAGACAACTTCCGCTACGACCAGTGGAAGATGCTGGCAAAAGACATCGGCGACATGTACGACATCGAGGAAGACATGTATATGAGCATCCTGCCCACAGCCACCCAGTATGCCCGGAATGCCATCTTCAGCGGACTGATGCCCAACAAGATAGCCGAAATGTTTCCGGAACTGTGGGTGGACGAAGACGAAGAGGAAGGCAAGAACCTCAACGAGAAGCCGCTCATCCAGACGCAGCTGGACAGATATCGCAAGCACTACAGCTTCAGCTATCACAAGGTGAACGATTCGGCTGGAGCCGACAAGTTCCTGGAGCATTACAATGAATGCAAGGGCAACGACCTGAATGTGCTCGTCATCAACTTCATCGACATGCTCTCGCATGCACGAACCGAATCCAAGATGGTAAGGGAGCTGGCGAATACGGAATCTGCCTACCGCAGCATCACCCGGAGCTGGCTGCGCCACTCGGTACTGGCAGAGCTGTTCAAGCGGCTTGCCCAGAGCGATTTCAAGGTAATCATCACCACCGACCATGGCAGTATCCGCGCATCGAAGCCCATCAAGATTGTAGGCGACCGCAATACGAACACCAACCTGCGCTACAAACTGGGCAAGAACCTGGCGTATAATGCCAAGGAAGTATTCACCATCAAGGAGCCCCACAAGGCACAGCTGCCTGCTCCTAATCTGAGCACTGCGTATGTCTTCGCCTACGGTGATGCCTTCTTCGCCTATCCGAACAACTATAATTATTATGTGTCTTACTACAAGGACACCTTCCAGCATGGTGGCATCTCGATGGAGGAAATGCTCATTCCGCTCATCACGCTGACACCGAGAAAGAGATAAGCAAAGACTCCAGCAGCCTTAGCTAATCATAAAGTTCAATGTTCAAAATTCAAAGTTCAAAGTAAATATATGAAGATTAAGATTGATTCATTAGACAACATCCATGTAGCTGCCAGGGAATTTCTGGATAACATGGGCGACGGCAAGGTCTTTGCCTTCTATGGCAAGATGGGTGCCGGAAAAACAACATTTGTCAAAGCTATCTGCGAAGAGTTGGGAGTAGAGGATGTCATCACCTCTCCTACCTTTGCCATCGTCAACGAATATACCGCTGGTAATGGCGACCCTGTCTATCACTTCGATTTCTATCGCATCAAGAAGCTGGACGAGGTATACGATATGGGCTATGAGGACTATTTCTACAGCGGAAACCTCTGCTTCCTGGAGTGGCCGGAGCTGATAGAAGACCTCCTGCCAGAAGACTGCACCAAGGTGACTATCACCGCCGAGGAGGATGGCAGCAGAAGCGTAGAATGGTAAGAAAAATACGTCCCGACGCAGACTTTACTACGTCCCGACGCAGTTCTCAGTACGTCCCGACGTAGCACAGTCTGCGTCGGGACGTATTTTCATACCCCTCGTGATGCAGTTGCCCGCCCCTCGCCGTGCAGCTACAGCCCACTCGTAACGCTACCCAACGGGCATGCAAAAAGTGACAAAGTCACTCGTCACTCGTCACTTTTTGTTTTTTGCACATTGTACACCCCTTATTATTATATATCCTTATTATTATGAGGTATTATGATAAATACAATATGTATATTATAAATATATATGATGAATAATATTTATATTTATTATATATATTATTATTATCTATTTATCATAATCCCTCAATAATACACCTATTATTAATAATAAGGTCCTTAGGAAACAAAAGATGCAACATGCACTAAAAATGAAAAGTGACGAGTGACGAGTGACTTTGTCACCTTCTGCCAACAAAAAAGCACCTGACCAGAGACGGAAAATCTCCAGCCAGATGCTTTTAACCATTTCGCTTTCAGGATTTTACAAGAGAGCCTGGAACTTCTCAGTCAGGGTTGCCTTTGATGCAGCACCAACGAACTTGTCTACCAGCTGACCACCCTTGAAGAAGAGGATAGTAGGGATGTTGCGAACACCAAACTCCATAGCGATGTCGTCATTCTCCTCTACATCACACTTACCAACAACGATTTTACCATCAAACTCCTCAGCCAATTCTGACACGATAGGAGCAATCTGACGGCAAGGACCACACCATGTAGCCCACAAATCTACTACCAATGGCAACTCGCCATTCTTGTAACTCTCGAAATTCTCTGTTGTAATTGTTACTTCCATTTTCTTTACTTTTTGTTTTATTTATGATTGATATTATCTGAGTATATTCACTAGTTAATCTGATAAGACATCTTCGGGTTGTCGTTCACGAACTGAATCAGTTCCCGGCTCACTCCTATCGCCCTGTCCTGTGCACGCATCGTAAAGTTGGTGTTGGTCTCAGAGTCATGAATCTGTATGAAGAGCTGCGCATGGCCCTCATCGTTCTCAACCAGCGTCTTGAGGTCGTTCACCAGCGTATCATCAACGATAGAACTGTCGATGGAAATCGTAAACTTCTCCAATCTGTTCTCCTTCACGGTCTGCAGATATTCCACCGTACTGATCTTGAAGTCGAGATAGTTGCTGTTGCCATAGCGGGCTACGCACTTTGCCGTAACAAAGATGGTACTTCCCTCCACCATGACGCCTCGCCAGGTGCCCCAGTCCTCACCGAAGAGAGCCAGTTCGCCCGACCCCTCAAAGTCTTCGAGGGTAACGAATCCACAAGGCTTTCCGGTCTTGGTAAACTTGGATTTCACCTCGGTGATGATGCCGCCGAAGACGATGTCTTCCTTCTTGGCAAGCGCAACCTTGTCGCCCAGCTCCGCACAATGGGTATTGCAGAGGTTGTTGAGGATAATCTCATAATCATCCAGCGGATGAGCCGAGAGATAGATGCCCACCAGCTCGCGCTCCCTGTTCAGTCGCTCGATGGTGCTCCAGCCTTCCACCTCAGGAATAGGCGGAGTGGCTATCTCTACTGCTTCGGTTCCTCCGAAGAGCGATGTAGCCGCCTCCTGCTGCTCGCGCTGATAGAGCTGGCCATAGCGCACCAAGGTATCGAGGAAGGTCTCGCCCTTGCTGTTCTTGCCGAAGAACTGCTCACGGCGGATGCCGAAGCTGTCGAAACCGCCACTCAGCGCCAGGGTTTCGAAAGCCTTGCGGTTAACGCAGGAGAAGTCTACACGTTCTGCAAAATCGAAGATGGTCTTATAGGGACCGTTCTTCTCCCTTTCTGCCACGATGGCATCGGCAGCCGGAGCTCCCATACCCTTGATAGCAGAAAGACCGAATCGGATTTCGCCATGTTCGTTCACACCGAAGGCACGGTAACTCTCGTTCACGTCAGGTCCCAGCGTCTTGATATCCATCGACTGGCACTCCTCCATCAGCTTGGTGATTTCGGTAATCTGGGCAAAGCGGCGGGTCATCAGCGCTGCCATGTATTCGGCTGGATAGTGAGCCTTGAGATAAGCCGTCTGATAGGCTACCCACGAATAGCAGGTGGCATGCGACTTGTTGAAGGCGTAGGAAGCAAACTTCTCCCAGTCGCTCCATATCTTCTCCAACACCTTCGGATCGTGTCCGTTCTCCTGTCCCTGCTTGATGAATTTAGGCTTCATTGCATCTACGATTGCCTTCTTCTTCTTACCCATCGCCTTACGGAGGGCATCAGACTCACCTCGGGTGAAGCTGGCAAGCTGACGGGAAAGGAGCATCACCTGCTCCTGATAGACCGTGATGCCGTAGGTATCCTTCAGATACTTCTCCATGCACGGGATATCGTAGGTAATCGCCTGCTTACCGTTCTTGCGGGCGATGAAGTCAGGGATATAGTCCATAGGACCCGGACGGTAGAGGGCATTCATGGCGATGAGGTCCTCAAACACCGTAGGCTTCAGCTCGCGGAGATACTTCTGCATGCCAGGCGACTCAAACTGGAAGGTTCCGATGGTCTGTCCGCGCTGGTAGAGCTGATAGGTCAGCTCATCATCGATAGGGATGGTATCGAGGTCTACCACGTCGCCCGTGGTCTGCTTGATGACCTTGCATGCCTCCTTCATCTCGGAGAGGGTCTTCAAGCCCAGAAAGTCCATCTTGATGAGTCCGGTGGTCTCGATGACGTGACCGTCGTATTGGGTTACTGCCGTCTTCAGTCCCGGAAAATCAGGGTCATCGGCAGTAGATACAGGCACCCAGTTGCTGATAGGGTCTCGGCAGATGATGAATCCGCAGGCATGGATACCCGTGCCACGGATGGTGCCCTCCAGCATCTTGGCATATTTGATGGTATTGCTCTCGCGGGGATCGGTGGAGTATTCTGCCTCTCTCAGCTCCGGCGTATACTTGATGGCATTGGGAAGATTCATCTTCGCGCCGTCAGGCAGTCGGTCGGGAATCGCCTTGCAGAGCGCATTCGCCTTGTCGAGCGGCAGCTTCTCCACTCGGGCCACGTCCTTGATGGAGTTCTTCGTTGCCATCGAACCGTATGTAATAATGTGGGCACAGTTCTCATGACCGTACTTATCCATTACCCAGCGCAAGACCTTGCCTCGTCCATCATCATCAAAGTCGGTATCGATATCAGGCAGGTTGACACGGTCAGGGTTTAGGAAACGCTCAAACAGGAGGTCGTACTTCAAAGGGTCAATCTTGGTAATGCCCAGGCAATAGGCCACCACGGAACCAGCCGCAGAACCACGGCCCGGACCCACCATCACGCCCAGTTCCTCACGAGCCGCCCTGATGAAGTCGCTCACGATAAGGAAGTAGCCAGGGAAACCCATGGTCTTCATCACGTGGAGCTCGAAGTTCACATGCTCGTCCACGTTCGCCGGCAGCGGATCTCCATAGAGCTGCCTGGCTCCCTCGTAGGCAAGATGGCGCAGATACTCGGCCTCAAACTTGATGCGGTATATCTTGTCGTAGCCGCCCAGACGGTCAATCACCTTCTGTCCTTCCTCCGGCGGCAGCTGATTCTCGCCGTTCTCATCGCTGGTGAATTCCTTGTAGAGGTCTTCCTCTGATACCTTCTGGCGCAGTTGCTCCTCGGTACCGAAACTCTCAGGAATCGGGAAGAAAGGCATGATTGGTCCGTGGTCGATGCTATAGATTTCCACCTTGTCAAGCACCTCCAGCGTGTTAGACAGTGCCTCGGGAATATCCGAGAAGACGTCATTCATCTCCTGACGGGTCTTGAACCACTCCTGCTTGGAATATCGCATACGGTTAGGATCGTCCAGGTCCTTGCCGGTAGCTATACAGAGCAGGTGGTCGTGGGCCTCAGCCGTCTCCTTGTCCTCGAAGTGGCAGTCGTTGGTGCATACGAGCTTGATGCCGTATTCCCTAGCCATCTCTATGAGCACCTTGTTGGCCTTCTGCTGCAGCTGGAAAGCCTCGCGGTTGGCCAGGAAAGGAAGCGGTTCCTTCACCTCATGGCGCTGAAGCTCCAGATAGTAATCGTCGCCAAAGAGATTATGATACCACTCGCAAGCCTCGCGGGCTCCCTCGATGTCGCCATGCAATATCTTAGACGGAACCTCACCGGCAATACATGCCGAACAGACTATCAGATCCTCGTGGTATTTCTCCAGGTCGGCACGGTCGGTTCGCGGACGCATATAGTATCCATCCACCCAGGCATTACTGACCAGCTGGATGAGGTTCTTGTATCCATTATAGTTTTTGGCAAGCACGATGAGGTGGTAACCACTCATATCGCCCTTGTCCTTCTCACGGTCTTCCTTTCTTCGGCGGGCCACGTACATCTCACAGCCAATGATAGGCTTGAAGGGCTCCAGTCCCTCTTTCTTGCGATCCTTGTTCACCTTGGCGCAATAATCCGTGAGTTCCTTAATACCGAACATCACACCATGGTCGGTAACAGCCATACCCTTCATGCCGTCCTTGATGGCCTTGTCAACGAGATGCGGAATCTTAGACTGACCGTCGAGGATGGAATACTGGGTATGCACATGTAAATGAACAAAATCTTCCATTAAACGTTCTAAATTTCAAAATTTGAGTCCAAAGTTACGGCTAAAAGTTGATATTCCAAAAGAAAAAAGAGAAAAAATTGAAAAACATAAAAGAAACGCCCAAAAAATTTGCTAAAACGACAAAAATACAGTACCTTTGCACCAATAAAAACTTAATCCTACCTTATGGGACAAAAAATAAAGAAACTGAAAAAGATAAGACTGCATCGCGAAGGCACCGATCAGCTGGTGGGCGGAGCGATAGCGTTAGTAGCCATTGCGGCAATATTATGGGGAGCTTTTGACACCAAAATTCCATTCTGGATTTTCCTGGTTGTCTTCGGTGTGGTTTACTGCATCGTGCTCAATTTCTATCGCTGCCCTATCCGCTACCTGAACGTAGAGGATACTGAGAAGCTCGTCGTAGCTCCTGCCGATGGCAAGATTGTGGTAATAGAAGAAGTAGATAATGCGCCATATTTTAATGACAAGCGATTGATGATTTCCATCTTCATGAGCCTTTGGAACGTACATGCCAACTGGTTCCCGGTAGACGGAAAGGTGAAATTCGTAAAGCATGTGGATGGCAACTACCACAAGGCTTGGCTGCCTAAGGCAAGCGAGGAAAACGAGCATGCCGACGTCATGATCACTACCCCTGAAGGCGTAGATGTATTGTGTCGTCAGATTGCCGGTGCCGTAGCGCGCCGTATCGTAACTTATGCAAAGGAAGGCGAAGAGTGCTATATCGACGAGCACCTTGGCTTTATCAAACTGGGTTCACGTGTGGATGTTTACCTGCCTCTCGGAACAGAAGTATGTGTGAAGATGGGACAGTCTACCACGGGTGACCAAACCATCATTGCAAAATTGAAATAAAAAATGAGCATGAAGAAACATATCCCTAACACGATAACATGCTGCAACCTGATATCAGGCTGCATTGCTACATCGTTTGCCTTCGGTGGAAATCCAGAGATGGCTTTGTTGTGGATAATCATTGGAGCCACCTTCGACTTCTTCGACGGTATGAGTGCACGTCTGCTGCACGTTTCATCACCTATCGGCAAGGAGCTGGATTCGCTGGCTGACGACGTAACCTTCGGCGTGGCGCCTGCCACCATCGTATTCTCTCATCTCCAGGTGATGGAATACCCAGAGTTTCTGGAGCCGATGCGCCCATGGCTGCCTTATGCAGCCTTCATCATCGCAGCCTTCTCGGCATTGCGACTGGCCAAGTTCAATCTTGATGAGCGCCAGACCACCTCTTTCATCGGGGTTCCTACTCCAGCCAACGCCCTGTTCTGGGGCTCGCTGGTAGTATTCAATCCTGCCTGGCTTACAAACCTGAGCTGGTCAGTATATCTGGTTCTGGCTCTCATCCTCATCACCAGCTACCTGCTGGTATGCGAGATGCCACTGTTTGCCCTGAAGTTCAAGCAGTGGTCGTTCAAGGGCAATGAGGTGAAATATGGTTTCGCAGGCTTTGCCGTGGCAATTCTTGCCCTCTCGGTAGCAGACGAGGGCGCAAGAGGATTCCTGCAGGGCTGGTGGATCATCATCCTGATGTATGTTCTCCTCTCTGCCATCCTATTCATGAGAAAGAAATAAAGGATTTAATCAGATAAAACAAAAGGCTTACTCCCCAGACAGGGAAGTAAGCCTTTTATCGTTTGCCGGGACTGGCAGATTAATTGTGCACAAGCGTACCAATCTCCTCACCGTCCATCACCTTCTTCAGGTTACCTACAACATCCATATTGAATACGTAGATAGGAAGGTTGTTCTCCTTACACATGGTAGTAGCTGTCAGGTCCATAACCTTCAAGCCCTTTGTATAAATCTCATCGTATGTAATGTCGCTGAACTTGGTTGCGGTAGGATCCTTCTCCGGGTCGGCAGTATAGATACCGTCCACACGGGTACCCTTCAACATGACATCAGCCTCAATCTCGATACCACGGAGAGAAGAGCCGGTATCAGTAGTGAAGTAAGGACTGCCTGTACCGGCAGAGAAGATGCAGATATAGCCATCCTCCATAGCCTCGATAGCCTTCCACTTGGTATAGAACTCACCGATTGGTTCCATGCGGATGGCTGTGAGCACCTTGTTCTTGACGCCCAAAGCTCCGAGCGCACTACTCAAAGCAAGAGAATTGATAACTGTAGCACACATGCCCATCTGGTCGCCCTTCACACGGTCGAAACCCTTCTGGCTGCCACTCAATCCACGGAAGATATTGCCACCGCCGATAACGATGCCAATCTGCACACCCATCTCGTGAACTTCCTTGATCTGCTTAGCATAATCACTCAAGCGCTCAGGGTCGATACCGAAGCTCTGCTTGCCCATCAGGCTCTCACCGCTCAACTTCAAAAGAATTCTTTTAAACTTTGCCATAAATATTTTGTTAAATGTTTATTGTTTAATGTTTACTTCAGGGATTAAGTATTTATCAGAAACTTGATTTCGCCGAATGCATACGAACGAATCACTCCCTTCTTGTCGTGAAGGATAAGATGACCATCGTCCTCAACCTCAACGAAGGCTCCCTCGAACTTGCCATCCTTGTCCTCATACCAATGATAGCCCTTGCGACGGTAGAGCGAAAGATGGTAGATGCCCGACACATCCATATAGTCGGCACGGCGCAGGAGCTCATAGTATCTGCAGAAAGCCTCAATCACCTTCTGCAGCACCTCTTCCCTATCCACCTCATGCCCCAGGATCTGAGCCAGAGACACAGGGTTAGGTGCATCGCTCCTGAACTCCATCTGATTGATATTGATGCCGATGCCGAAGATGCAGCGCTTGATGCCCCTGGAATCGATAGACGTCTCTATCAGCGTACCACTGATTTTCCTGTCCTTCCAATACACATCGTTAGGCCACTTCAGCGTAAACCCGTCAGCATAGGAATCCAGGGCATCCTTGATGGCAAGGGCTCCCACCTCGGAAAGCAGGAACTGCTGACGAACCGGCACCCACACAGGGCAAGCCAACATACTGAACAGGAGGTTCTTGCCCTCCTCGCTCTCCCAGGTATGCGTGCCCTGTCCCCTGCCGGCTGTCTGGAAATCAGCCACGGCAATGGTGAGTGCAGTCTCATCGTATGAACTTAATTCCTTCAGGAAGCGATTGGTAGAATCCACTTCCTTCAATCTTATTATCTTCTTTTCCATTTTATCTTTTTCCTAATATAGATAATGTACAGACCGTACTTATATACATAGGTACACCCCTCATGACATGATTACAGTATCAGCATCGGATTGAAGGCATCCTTGAGATGTTCGAGGCACTTCACCTGATGGCCTACACCTACCACAGCGATGATATCGAAGCGCAGTTCCTTATCCACCTGATGCTCCTTGACATAAGCATTGGCAGCTATCGCCAGATTGCGCATCTTTCTGCCATCAACAGCTTCCTCCGGCCGCTGGTAATCATCACCGGAACGGGTCTTCACCTCTACCACCACCAAGGTCTTTCCATCTGGCGAAAGAGCCAGGATATCCAGGTCTCTCTTGCCTATCTTCCAGTCCCGGTCGATGATAACATAGCCTTCGCCTTCAAGGTAAAGAGCCGCCTCGTCTTCTCCCCATGCACCTAATTCATTATGCTCTGCCATAGTCTATTTCCTTTATTTTGCATCAAAAGATACTTTTACCTTGCAAAAATAATAAAAATAGTTCACACTTCAAACTTTTTTATGTAATTTTGCACTAAAAACAATGGAAGATATCAAGAAAAAAGACGAAGCCTACATGCGCCGTGCCCTGATAGAGGCACAAGCGGCATTTGATGAAGACGAAATACCGGTGGGCGCCATCATCGTATGCAAGGACCGAATCATATCCCGTGCCCACAATCTTACCGAGATGCTGACCGATGTCACAGCCCATGCCGAAATGCAGGCCATCACATCAGGCGCCAACATGCTGGGCGGGAAATATCTGAAGGACTGCACGCTCTATGTCACCGTAGAACCTTGCGTCATGTGCGCCGGAGCATTGGGATGGGCACAGATAAGCCGGGTAGTATACGGAGCAGGAGATGAGAAGAGGGGGTATACAAAATATGCGCCCGATGCACTGCATCCTAAGACTACAGTTACATCGGGCGTACTGGAAGATGAGTGCCGGGCACTCATGCAGGAATTCTTCGCCAGAAAGAGATAGGAATCTTTTTCTCTATCTCTTCCCGGCTTATCACTTGATTGTAAAATCCGGATGATAAATCAATCTCCGGATGATTACCTTATTTCTACTGATTACTTAACCAAAACAACCAGGTACTTGCTGGTGCTCCAGAAAATCTGTGAGTTGGTGATGCGGAGAGTATACTGCTTGTTGGCATCACGAACCAGAGAATAGCTGCTTGATGGGTGGGTAGTAAGCAACTTAGCTGACTTAGAGTACAACTTAATCTCTGAGAGGTTGCGGATATCCACCTTGGTGAAGTAATTCTTGTTGAAGTTGCCAGTCATGACCTTACCGTCCTGAATGATACTCTGCTCCTTCAGCTCCTTCTTGGTACCGAATACATACCATGCGGTATGGATCTGCTTATCCTGAGCATTGATAGTCTCAGTCTTCTGATTGCTCTCAGCAGTAAGACGGTTGGTCTTGGTATTGAGGTTATTTACTGTCTCATCGAGTGCAGCAATATGAATATCCTTCTTGTCAAGTTCCTCACGCAGAGTCTGGAGCTGTGCATCCTTCTCCTCCAACTGCTTCTGCAAGCCCTCGATGGTCTTCTGCAGCTGAGCACCCTTCAAGGTACCGTTGGCAAGCTGCTTCTGGAGCTTGGCAATGAGTTCACGGTTCTGCTTCATACGGTCAGCAATGAACTGGATGTCTTCCTTGAGCTTTTGCTTCTTGTTGACACCCTCGCCATCCTTAGCAAGACTAACGCGATGCTCAGCCTCACTAATCTGCTGGAAACCTTCCTCGATTTCGTTCAAGGTACCCATCAAATCGTTAATTTCACTGTCTTTCTGTGCAATAATGCCATTAAGAGAATCTGCCTGAGCAGTGTTTTGAGCAGCAGAATCATTCTTGCCGTTGTTACAACCAGTCAAACAAAATGCTGCTACGCATGCTACTAAAAAAAGCTTTTTCATAATCTGTCTCCTTAATATGATTTAATAATTCGTATTTATACTACATGAAAGAATGCGTGTATACGCCTTCCATACATAGTAATTACGCTGTCGCTTCATTATTATTACGTGATAAACCCGCATTTATTATATTTAAACACGAATTTATTTACTGATTCATGTTTTTTCTACGTTCTTCACGCTTTTTTTCCTTCAATTCCTCTTTTAATTGTTTAGGATCCTTACCAGCCAGCACGATGACGAACTCACCTCTAGGCTCCACCTCCTCGAAATGGGCGATGACCTCAGCGAGGGTTCCTCTTACGCTCTCCTCGTGTATCTTGGAGATTTCCCGGCAACAACTCACCTGCCTGTCTTCACCGAAATTCTCGGCAAACTGCTGCAAGGTTTTCACCACACGATAAGGCGACTCATAGAATATCATGGTCCGCACTTCGTCCTTGAGAGATTCCAGATAGGTTTGTCTGCCCTTTTTCTGAGGAATGAAACCCTCAAAGCAGAATCTATCACAAGGCAATCCCGACGACACGATGGCTGGAATGCAAGCCGTAGGTCCCGGAAGGGTCTGAACGGTGATGCCCGCCTTTGCCGCCTCGCGAGCCAGATAGAAACCCGGATCGCTGATACCTGGTGTTCCTGCATCACTGATAAGAGCGATGGTCTCACCAGCCTTCAACCGCTCAACGATGGAAGCCGAAGTGCCATGCTCATTAAACTTGTGATGCGCAACTAATCGATTTCGAATATCGAAATGCTTCAGCAGGACACTCGATGTCCGAGTGTCCTCAGCGAGTACCAAATCAGCTTCTTTCAAGACTCTGATGGCTCGCATTGTCATGTCCTCCATGTTACCAACAGGAGTAGGTACGATATACAATATGCCCATACAGGGTACAAATGTAGTTAATTAATCTTTCTAAGCAAAAAAAAATGCGTTTTCTTTGCATTTTTTAAAACCTTATTAGTAATTTTGTCCCCGAAATGACAGAAAATCTAATTGGGGAGGCACATCGCCCCGGAAGAATTGAAGTGGTGTGCGGATCTATGTTCTCTGGAAAAACAGAGGAATTGATTCGAAGAATGAAGCGTGCGAAGTTCGCCAAGCAGAAGGTAGAAATCTTCAAACCTGCGCTTGACACTCGTTACTCCGAGGAAGACGTAGTGAGCCATGATCTGAACTCTATCCGATCTACTCCTATCGAGTCCTCTGGATCTATACTCCTTTTGGCCTCTGATATCGACGTGGTCGGTATTGATGAAGCCCAGTTCCTAGACAATGGCCTGGTAGATGTATGCAACCAGCTTGCCAACCGTGGCGTCCGTGTGATCGTTGCCGGTCTCGACATGGACTTCAAGGGCGTTCCCTTCGGACCAATCCCTGCCCTCTGCGCCATTGCAGACGAAGTGACCAAGGTTCATGCCATCTGCGTGAAATGCGGTGCCCTGGCTTACGTGAGCCATCGACTGGTGCATAACGAAAAGCGGGTGCTTTTGGGTGAAAAGGATGAATACGAGCCGCTCTGCCGCGACTGCTATCAGAAAGCCCTCCACAAGGAGGAGTGAAAAGTGAAGAGTGAAGAATTCAATAGCCTTTGCTAATCATAAAGTTCAAAGCTTAAAGTTCAAAGTAATATGCCTAAGGAGATTACATTCGATAAGTTTATACGATGGGCAGGCATTACGCTCATCGTCTTTGCGGTGTTATATATCACCAATTACTTGAGCGAGGTACTTTTACCATTCGTCATAGCATGGTTTTTTGCCTACCTGCTCTATCCGGTCGTGAAGTTTATCGAGAACAAACTCCACATCAAGGTTCGTGCCCTGTCCATCATACTGGCAATGGGAGCTGCCATCGCAGTCATCGGTGGCGTACTGTGGCTCATCATTCCACCGATGATCGACCAGTTTGACAAACTAGGGGAAGTCTTGACCCGCTGGCTGCACCAAACCACCCACACCAACAACCTGACGGCGATGATCAAGGAGTGGCTGCAGGAAAATCAGGCACAGATAGAACATTTCCTGAAGAGCAAGGACTTCAGCGATGCCCTCAAGACAACGATGCCCAAGCTGTTCTCCGTTGTAGGACAAACGGCAAACATCATCATCAGCATCGTGGCATCCATGATTACCTTATTATATATGTTCTTTATCCTGCTCGACTATGAGACATTAACCGCCAACTGGGTTCGCATCTTCCCTAAGAAGAACCGCCCTTTCTGGCAAGAGCTGATGAAAGATGTAGAACGAGAGCTCAACAACTACATCCGCGGCCAGGGAATGGTGGCCCTCTGCATGGGTATCATGTTCTGTATTGGCTTTACCATCATCGGCTTCCCGATGGCTATCGGTCTGGGCATTCTGATAGGTATCATGGACCTGGTACCTTACCTTCATACCTTCGCCCTCATCCCTACCGCCTTCCTTGCCATGCTCAAGGCGGCAGATACCGGTCAAAACTTCTGGATGGTCTTCGGACTTGCCTTCCTGGTATTCTGCGTGGTTCAGGTGATTACGGATATGGTGGTTACACCAAAGATTATGGGCAAGGCGATGGGTTTGAACCCAGCCATCCTGCTGCTGAGTCTCTCCATCTGGGGTGCCCTGCTGGGCTTCATCGGTCTGATTATCGCACTACCTCTCACCACACTGCTCATTGCTTATTGGCAACGGTATGTAACGCGAGAAAAGCCACAATACAAGACTCCAAGCACTCCACCTGATAAAACTCTGCAAAATGCTGAAGAGATAGCTCATTCCCTCAAAATGAGTGGAAAAATGGCTGAAAAAGCTATCCCAGAGAGCGAAAATGAAGAAAAACAGCAAAAAAACGACTAAATATTTGGTTATTTGAAAAATATGTCGTACCTTTGCACTCGCTTTTGAAACCAAAGGTTGGAGATTGACTCGCTAGCTCAGCTGGTAGAGCACAACACTTTTAATGTTGGGGTCATGGGTTCGAGCCCCATGCGAGTCACAGATCTCTGAAAAAGGACTTTCCATTATGGCAAGTCCTTTTTTCGTATACATTTAACTGAGACGCCCAGACAAAGCTGGAATATCCTGCAAGACAACCATTGCACATCAGAAGGAATAAAAAGAATAAAAAACAGAGCCTTTTAATAGTTCTTAACAAAAACAGATGCAAGATTCATGAAAAATCTCGTTTTATTATACGGAAATACTGATAATAAACAATATTATAGCAAAATAAATTAGAAAACAAAATGAAGAAATTTACATTACTCACTGTTTTGGCAGCTTTCGTTGCTGCATTCTCTTTCACTTCCTGTAACACTGATGGCGACAGCTACACACCATTGACTCTCGAACAGCAGAAGTCTTTTCAGACAGCAATGGCTGTAGGTTCATACAACAACATGATGCTTCTCTTTGAGAAGAAGAATGAAGCCAATGTAAACAAGCAGATTGACTCTGTTGCAGTATCTTGCAGAGTAAGCATGTACGGTGACAGTACAATCACTATGACCAACTTCCCTATCGCTCAGCTCGCAGAGCACATCTCTAACAAAAATCTGGCTGAAGCTCTCGCAAAGGAAGCGCCAAGAACCATTACATGCAAGTATCAGGTTGCACCAAACAGTACATCAACTATGGCTTACTTCCTGGCATGTCCTAGCGTAATCGAGCTGAACCTGACTTACGGTACGGACAACAAGAGCCACAAGGTACAGTTTGCCTTTGCGCCTAACCAGATGTATTATGGCTACTGCACACTGAACGAGCCAAGACAGTTAGGATTCCAGTTCTATCTTGCCCAGCTTTGGGTTGACGGAGCACAGACATCTTATCTCAAGAACTCTGTATCCGGCTACAGCTCTGTAAGTTTCGCTTGCCGCAATGCATTCAAGAAATAAAAATAAGATTAGAAACAAGAATCAAAAGTAAAAAAGAATATAGTTAATACTCTCTTATAAAACAACTTACAAATATATGTTCTGAAATCACTCAGTATGAAAACTAAATAAAAGGCGCGACAGTCGGGATTGACTATCGCGCCTACTTTTTTATCAATATTCCACAATCAATTAATCTTTCTTCCAAAGCTTGGTCATATCCTCCAAAGTCTTACCCTTTGTCTCAGGAACCAACTTCCATACAAAGACAGCAGCAAGGATACAGATAACGCCATACAAACCGTATGTGAACCAATAACCCATGCTATTAGCAAGTGGTACGAACGATGTAGAAACAATCCAGTTGAAAATCCACTGGAAAGCTACAGCGATAGCTACAGCAGCACCACGGATGGTATTAGGGAACACCTCGGCAATAAGTACCCAGCAGATAGGTCCCCAAGAGAACATAAACGATGCTGAATAAACCATGATGGAAACCATGCAGAAAAGCTGCATATTAGGATTTCCAAAGGTTATTGCCACACCAATAGCACCCAAAGCCATACCCAGAGAGCCCGCAATGAGCAAAGGCTTGCGACCCAGCTTCTCTACAGTAAAGATAGCAACACAAGTGAAACTGAGGTTCACAATACCATTGAATACGGTAAGCACCATAGGATTGTCAAATCCCATTGCCTCATAAATACGTGGTGCATAGTAAAGCACCGCATTGATACCTACAGCCTGCTGGAATACAGAGAGCATCACACCTACGAAAATACAGAGAAAACCGTAAGTCATCAGCTTTTCTGTCTTCTCGGTTACCGTATTCTTGATTTCATCCAGAATCTTCTTTGCCTCTGCAGCACCATTAATACGGGCAAGAATACGCTCTGCCTTCGCATCCTGACCTACCATAGCAAGATAACGTGGAGTCTCAGGAACAAAGCAGATAAGCAAGGCGAACAAACCTGCAGGAATCATCTCTGAACCAAACATGTATCTCCAACCAGTCTCGATAGCCCAAGCAGCTTCACCACCATTGAGAATCTCATTCATACCATTACCCACACTCTGAATAGCAGGAGCTATATGGTCGCCAAGGATAAAGAAGTTGACGAAATAAACCACCAGCTGACCAAAGATGATGGCAAACTGGTTCCAGCTAACCAACATACCACGGATATTACTTGGGGCAATCTCACCAATATACATAGGACAAACAGCAGAAGCCAAGCCTACACCAATACCACCAATAACACGATAAAGATTGAAGACGATAAGCAAGGTTAGATTTGGTTCTCCCTTTGGCAAGACCAAACTTTCAGGACACATAGAACCCCATGCAGAGATGAAGAACATCACACCCGCAAAGATCAGCGAGCGTTTACGTCCCCAGCTAGAAGCAAGCACTCCGGAAAGTGCCGAACCAATGATACAGCCAATCAAAGCACTGGAACTGGTAAATCCATGCCAGAAATCTGTATATACGAAATCACTTGCACCCATGAAGAATGCCTGTAAGCCCTTCTCGGCACCTGATATCACTGCGGTATCGTAACCGAAAAGCAAGCCGCCTAATACTGCGACCATCACAATTGAGATAAGATAGGCTTTAGAGCCCGTTTGTTTTTGTTCCATTATTTTTTAGGTTTGAATCTGTTTTGTTTTTGTAGTTCAGCGAAAATATTCTATATATTAACGCCTCTTCTCTTAAAATATTACGTATAAAGTGCACTTTTCCCCTATTTTTTTTGTAAATTTGCAACCAAATTATAATTTCAACAGAGATTACGTCATATGAATATAGCAGATTTTCTACAAAATGAGGGCAATAAGCGAGGCTTTTCTTTCGAAGTTCTGCCTCCACTCAAGGGTAACGGAACAGCAACCCTGTTCCGCACCATCGACAGCTTGAAGGATTATGCCCCTAGGTTTATCAACATTACGACACATCACAGCGAATACGTTTACAAGGAATTGGAAAACGGTTTGTTGTCGCGCCAGCGTGTACGCCGACGTCCGGGTACCGTTGCCATTGCAGCTGCCATCCAGAACAAGTACGATATTCCTGTCATTCCGCACGTCATCTGCAGTGGCGTCAGCAAGGAAGACATTGAGTACGAGCTGCTCGATCTCCAGTTTCTGGGCATCAGCAATATCCTGGTACTTCGCGGTGATAAGGCTAAGGATGATAGAGTATTCACCCCAACCCTGAATGGTCATGCGAATGCAACCGACCTCTTGAAGCAGGTGAACCAATTCAACGAAGGTTTCTTCTGCGACGGTACTCCTATCAAGCATCCTGGCGAGAAATTCTGCTGCGGCGTAGCTTGCTATCCGGAGAAGCACGAAGAAGCTCCTAATCTGGAAATGGATATGCAGCACTTGCTGGAGAAGCAGAAGTTGGGCGCAGCATACGCTGTAACCCAGCTCTTCTACGACAACCAGAAATTCTATGACTTTGTAGACAAGGCTCGGAAGATAGGTATCACCATTCCTATCATCCCTGCCCTGAAGCCATTTGCCAAGCTGAGCCAGCTCACCGTGGTACCAAAGACCTTCCATTGCGACATTCCTGAGGATTTGGCGCAGGAGGTATTAAAGTGCAAGACGGATGAAGACGCCAAAGCTCTCGGCATCGAATGGACAACCGCCCAGGTGAAAGACCTGTTCGAGCACGGCTACAACAATATACATTTCTTCACCGTTTCGGCTGTGGAAAGCGTAAAGCAGATTGCCAAAACTCTGTTTTAGGGTAGAGGATCCTGCTACAGGAAGGTAAAGGTTAGGTGCCTGGAGCAAAAACTTCAGGCTACTAATCATAAAGTTCAAAATTCAAAGTTCAAAGTAAAAAGAGTTCAATGTTAAAGAAGGATGTGATAGGTCAGCAAGAAGTATGGAACCGTCTGATGGAGATGGTTCAGGAGAACCGCATCCCCCATGCTTTGATGTTTTGCGGACCGGAAGGTTGCGGTAAACTGGCGATGGCACTGGCTTTCGCCAGCTATCTGCTTGGAGATTCTCCGATGCTCAACAAATGGGAACATCCCGACCTTCACTTCACCTACCCAACCATCAAGACGTCCGATATGGGCAGCGACCATACTCCGGTTAGCGATGATTTCATCAAGGAATGGCGCGAGATGCTGCTCAAGGATGGACCTTACGTGCTGATTGGTGAATGGATGCAGAAGATGGGCAAAAGCGATGCCGACTTAAACAAGCAAGCCATCATCACCGCCGAAGAAAGTGATGCTCTTGCCAAGAAACTCATCATGATGTCGAGCCAGGGCGGTTACAAGATCAGCCTGATATGGCTGCCGGAAAGAATGAACCAGCAGAGTGCCAACAAGATATTGAAACTCCTGGAAGAACCACCTCGCCAAACCCTCTTCCTGCTCGTTAGCGAACAGCCGGAACTCCTACTGGAAACTATCAGAAGCCGTACACAGCGCATCGATTTCAAGAAGATAGCTACAGAAGACATCGAGCAGGCATTGATAGAACGCAGGGCTTTGGAACCCGACATGGCACACCGGATAGCCCGCATCGCCAACGGCAACTGGAATGCAGCACTGGAAGAACTCAATGCCGGCAATGAGAAAAGACAGCATCTCGACATGTTTATCATGCTGATGCGACTCGCCTACATGCGAAATATTCACGACCTGAAGAAATGGAGCGAAGTGGTTTCTACCTTCGGAAGAGAGAAGCAGAAGAGAATGCTCGATTACTTCATGCACATGCTCAGGGAAAGCTTCATGTACAACTTCCGACAGCCGGAACTGAACTACATGACGCAGGAAGAGGAAAACTTCGCCAGGAACTTCGCCCGCTTCATCAACGAGGCGAACATCATCGACATCTCCAACCTCTTCGAGGAGAGCAAACGGTTCATCGGGCAGAATGCCAATCCTAAGATTGTATTCTTCGACCTGGCACTCAAGATTATCGTACTGCTCATCAGGAAGTGAGGAATGAATCAAGAAGAGCGGAAAAATGAAGAGAAACAAAGGGCGTAAGCCTATCAATATACATTAATAATATTATAAAATAGATTTTATCGTGGATTACAAGAATATGAAATTCAGATTGTGGAACGGCTGCGACCGAGGACTCTGCTGCAAGGCGGTGGGACGACAGGACAGACAGCTGAACACATACGACTGGCTCGCAGACGTGCCAGGTAACGCCGAGAGCACCGACCTCGTAGAAGTGCAATTCAAGAATACCCGAAAGGGATATTACCATAATGTGAATAACCTCGATCTCAAAAAGGGCGACATAGTGGCTGTGGAAGCCAACCCTGGTCACGACATCGGTGTGGTTACACTCACCGGTAGACTCGTGAAACTGCAGCTGAAGAAGGCAAATCTCAAGTCGCAGGATGACATCAAGCGCATCTATCGCATTGCCAAGCAGGTAGACCTCGACAAATGCAAGGAAGCAAAGAGCCGCGAGCATGCTACCATGATTCAGAGCAGACAGATTGCCCTGGACCTGGGATTGAAGATGAAAATCGGAGACGTAGAGTATCAGGGTGATGGCAACAAGGCTATTTTCTACTATATCGCCGATGAGCGAGTAGACTTCCGTCAGCTCATCAAGGTGCTTGCTGATACCTTCCACGTGCGCATCGAGATGAAGCAGATTGGTGCCCGTCAGGAAGCAGGCCGCATCGGTGGTACCGGTCCTTGTGGTCGCGAACTCTGCTGCGCTACATGGATGAAGAATTTTGTGAGCGTCAGCACCAATGCCGCACGCTATCAGGACATCTCGCTCAACCCTCAGAAGTTGGCAGGTATGTGTGCCAAGCTGAAATGTTGTCTCAACTATGAGGTAGACAACTATGTAGAAGCAAGTCGCAAGATGCCTCCAAAGGATGCTGTTCTGCAGACTGCCGATGGTGAATTCCATCAGTTCAAGGTAGATATTCTGGCTGGTCTCATCACCTATTCTTCTGATAAGAATCTGGCTTCAAACCTCGAAACCATTACCGCAGCACGTGCCAAGGAAATCATAGAGATGAACCGGAAAGGCGAAAAGCCTCTCAGCCTGTTGGAGAACGGAAAGATCAAGGAATCTTCCAAGCCTATCGATTTGCTCAACGAATCAGACTTGAGCCGCTTCGACAAGTCTAAGAAAAAGAAAAAGAAAAATAACAAGAATCGTAACCGCCAGGACGCAGACAATAAGGCAAACAAGCAGCAGAGCGAGAACCGACAGCAGCAGAACGGCCAGCAGCAGAACAGCCAGCAGGGCGAGAAACAGCAGCAGGGCGAGAACCGACAGCAGCAGAACGGTCAGCAGGGCGAGAAACAGCAGCAAGGCGAGAACCGTCAGGGCAACCGTCATCAGAACGGCAACAACAATCGCCGTCGCGACAATCGCAATCGTCAGCCACGCCAGCAGCATGGCGGTGATAAAAAGCCAGAAGATAAGAAATGAAACGACTGATATATTTGATATTGGTAATGGTAGCAACCATGTCGCTCCCTTCCTGCAAGCATTCTACCGTATTCGACAGTTATGCGCATACCCCGATTGCAGGATGGGAGAAGAACGACACGCTCTCGTTCGAGATTCCACCTCTTCTGGAAGGCGGCTATTACAACGAGAGCCTGGGGCTCCGCATCACGGGTAATTATCCTTTCATGGGACTTACCCTCATCGTGGAGCAGAACATCTACCACAACAACAAGCATGTGCGCAGCGCATGCAAGACAGACACCGTAAACTGTCAGCTGATAGACAAGAACGGTGTGAGCAAAGGGCAAGGCATCAGCTACTATCAGTACAACTTCCCTATCAACGTCTACAGGTTGAATCAGGGAGACTCTATCCATATCACTGTGCGTCATGACATGAAGCGCGAGATTCTGCCTGGCGTAAGCGATATCGGAGTGAAGATAACAAAAAATGACCAATGAGGATTTCCCATTGGTCATTTTTCTTTTATCCCAGTTTCTTAGCAGAATTCTAGCTCTTTACCAGATTCTAGCTTCTTACCAGATTTCTACCTGCATCTATTCTCAGGAAGATGAAGAGCAGAATGGTAAAGCCCCAAAGCGAACTACCACCATAACTGAAGAACGGCAGCGGAATACCGATTACAGGCGTCAGTCCCAGCACCATTCCTACATTAATAAACAGGTGGAACAGGAAAACACTCAACACGCAATAGCCGTATATTCGTCCGAACTTGAACGGTTGTCGCTCTGCCAGGTGTATCAGTCTCAATATCAACGCCAGGAAGAGCAGCAGAACACCTGCCGAACCCAGGAATCCTTCCTCCTCTCCTACCGTACAGAAGATGAAGTCAGTATCCTGCTCTGGCACGAACTTGAGCTTAGTCTGGGTTCCATTCAGGAATCCCTTACCCTGCAAACCTCCCGAACCGATGGCAATCTCGCTCTGATGAACATTATATCCGGCACCCGCCAAGTCTTCATCCAGACCCAGAAGCACGTTGATACGAACTCGCTGGTGAGGTTCCATCACATTATTCAGTACGTAGTCGGCACTATAGAAGAAGGCGATAGAACCGAGAGAGAATAACGAGATGAGGAAATAGTTTCTGAATCTCGTTCTCAAACCATGGTAAACCAGGAATCCTATCATCAGCGCACATAGCAGGAGCTGTATCCACACGATATCGAACGGAATAACATAGGTGGAGAAAAGGGCAAATATCAGCGTAATACCCAGGGAATAGCCCAGGATGATAAGCGCATGTTTCTTATTGCCCGTATACGAATAGACCATACCCGAAGTGAAAATCTGTACCAGCAAAAGCACCACAAACTTGCCCACCGAGGTATAGGTATCCCACATCATCACGTTCTCATACTTCACTCCCAACACGAAATAAGCCACCATCGAAACTCCCGTAAAGAGCACGGCACCCGGCATTCCTTCGCGATAGAGCATCAGGAAGAAGGCTGAATAAACCAGCGCCGAACCCGTTTCACGCTGTCCCACGATACATACCATAGGAAGCATGATGATGCCTACTGCCGCCATGAAATGCTTCATGTTGTGGATATTGAATCCATAGCTCGACATGAATTTCGCTACAGCCAAAGCCGTGGCAAACTTACCGAACTCGGCAGGTTGCAGTCGGAGCGGTCCCAGGACGAGCCACGAATGCGAACCCTTGATGCTATGCGGATTGAATATCGTGGCAAAGAGCAGCAATATCAGTACCGCATAGATCACATACGAGAATGTATCGTAAAACCGGTCATCGAGCAAAAGAAGAACCAAACCCAATGCTATCGATGTTCCAATCCATACAATCTGCATACCCGAACGAGCGCCCAAGCTGAAGATTTCATTGTCACCGTATGTGTAACTGGCACCACAGACACTGATCCAGCCAAAAGCCAGAAGTGCCAGATAGATGCCTATCGTCCACCAGTCGAGCGAACGCAACACACTAGGTTGTTTATTATCGCTCATAATAATATAATTTATACATTATTAATTATACATTATCAATTGTTCCCTTATCTACTGCTAGAACCGTATGCAATTCTGCGTGCCTGCATCTGGGCAGCCTGACTTTCAGAAGCAGGCGACAGTTTACCCTTCAGATATTGCTCCATCATCAAGCCTCCGATAGGCACACCATAGTCGGCACCCCATCCACCATTTTCTACGTATACCGCAATGGCAATCTTCGGGTTGTTCATTGGTGCAAAACCCATGAATACAGAGTGGTCATGACCACGGTTCTGGGCAGTACCCGTCTTGCCGCAAGGCTCGAAATCGTAACGGGAAAGCATCTTACAGGTTCCCTTCAAGGCAGAACTTCTCATACCGGCAATTACATAGTTGTAAGCTCTGCGCGAAGCCTTGGTTACGTGCCTACGGGTGTAGAGCGTATCGAGCGGTTCACCCTTTACCTTGCGCACCACATGAGGCACATAGTAATAACCTCGGTTGGCAATAGTAGCACCCAGGTTGGCTATCTGCAACGGTGTCAGGTTCACCTCACCCTGTCCGATAGAGATACTGATGATGGTAAGTCCGTTCCATGATCCCTTGTAAGCCTTGTCATAGAACTGTGCATTCGGGATCAGTCCTCGCTTCTCACCCGGCAAGTCAATACCCAGCTTATAGCCGAATCCCATACTCACCATATAGTCTTTCCAGGTTGTCATGGCGTTCTGAACAGAACCATACTTGCTCTTCTTACCTATCATGTAGTAAAGTCCCCAACAAAAGTAACCGTTGCAGGAAGTACTGATGGCATCCACAAGCGCAATAGGCGATGGGTGACCGTGACATCCTACGTGCAATCCTCTGTAAGAGAATCCGTGATTACATGGGAAGGCTGTTCCTGGAGTGATGATACCTTCGGTCAGGAAAGTCAACGCCTGCGTGGTCTTGAAGGTAGAACCCGGAGGATACTGTCCCATGATACTACGGTTCAGGAGCGGTTTCCAAGGATTCTTGGAGAGCCACTTATGCATCTTTCCTCTGTTCTTACCCACCAGCTTACGAGGGTCGTAGGTTGGTGAAGAAACCATCGCCAGGACTTCACCGGTACGAGGGTCGATTGCCACGATACTTCCAATCTTGCCCTGCAGCAACCGTTCCCCGAGTGCCTGCAGATTGATGTCGATACCCAGGGTAAGGTCTTTACCAGCAATCGGCCTCTGGTCAAGCTTACCATTCTGATAACTGCCCTGTATTCGTCCGTGGGCATCTCGAAGCATAATCTTCACGCCCTTCTGGCCTCTGAGCTGCTTTTCATAATGTTTCTCCAGTCCCAGCTTTCCGATATAGTCACCAGGCTGATAGTAATCGTCCTCCTCAATATCGCTTTCCGAGACCTCTCCCACATCACCCAGCACATGGGCTGCGTAAGGATAGGTATATTCTCTCACGCTTCGTTTCTGAACATAGAAGCCAGGGAAACGGAACATCTTTTCCTGGAATACCGAGAAATCCTTGTCAGACAGCTGGCTCATAAAGAGCTGTTGCGTATATCTGGAATAACCCGGATTCTTGGAACGGTCCTTGATGGTTTCCATACGCTTGTCAAACTGTTCCCTTGTAATTCCCAAGGAATTGCAGAAGTCCAAGGTATCGAGTCTTCCTTCCTGCTCTTTCATCACAACCATGATGTCATAGGAAGGCTGGTTATACACCATCAGCTTGCCGTTACGGTCGTAAATGGCTCCACGTGAAGGGAACTCTATCTGCTTCAGGAAGGCATTACTGTCGGCATTCTTCTTATAGTCGTCGCTCATAATCTGAAGCGTAAACAGACGAATGGAGTAAATGACCACAATAGCTATGGCCACTCCCCCAATAACAAATCTACGCTTTTCAAGATTGTAATCTATCATACACCTTATTTAATATATTATTTTCTGAAGCCCTCGATGGCCATGACCATCACCATAGTAATGACCGTACTGCCACCAATACACATGAGCCACTGCATCCAATTGAAGAAATTGAATGTTTCGAGTGTAAAGAACAAGAGATTATAAACGAGAACTATAATTAATACATACAGAAAATACGAACCCATACCGATGGTTCGCACCGACGGCTCAAGGTCATCGGCACTATCACGAGGCACGAAGAGTTCGAAAAGATACGGTTGCAGCAGGCCTACCAGAGTCATGGAAGCAGTTGCAACACCAGGGGTATTGGCGAACACGTCAATACAAAGTCCCATCATGAAGCACCAGAGCAGCACCGCCCAGCGAGGGTGGTTTCTGCGGAAATGGAGCACCATGATGATATACAGCAAGGGGGTAGCGCAGTTGAAAAGGTGAATGTGATTAAACACCAATCCCTGCACCAGCACCAGCACCACGAAGATGCCGAGTCGTTTCATTAAATCTATACTCATTGCCAATATATCTCCTCTAAATTCTGAGTTTTTCTCCTCTTACTATATTTTATATTAATTATTATCTCCAGTACTACCATCTGGCTTGATGCTATCCTGGGCAGCACGCAGAATCTCCAATCGCTCCTTCATGGCAGCATCATCGATGACGCAGACATCACGAAGACGGGCGAAATCGGTAGAGAGTCGCAACTGTACACGATAACTGAGTCCGTCGGCAGAATTGAAAACGTGCAGAATCTTGCCCACTCTTACGCCAGGAGGGAACACAGCCGAATATCCGCTGGTCACCACATAGTCACCCAATTTAAAGTGCGCATGTCTAGGCACATCTTCCAGATAAGCCAACTCAGAAGAGCCGCCCTTCCATCTCAGATATCCGAAATATCCTCTGCCCTGGATGGTACAACTGATATTCGATTTTACATTGAGCACAGGAATCACGATGCTGTAATGCTCAGCCACGATATAAACGATGCCCACGACACCGGTTCCGCTGACCACACCCATATCCTTATGAATGCCCTCAGCACGTCCCTTGTCGATGGTCATGAGATTGCCTGGCTTATCGATACTGTTGTCCACCACCTTGGCTGGTATCAATCTATAGCTCTTCAGCATGGCAAACTGGTCACGTTTCAGGAAACTGCTGTCTTTGGTCAGGCTGACCAGACTGTCGGAAAGCTGCTTCACCTGATGTTCCAGATACACATTTCGCTGCGTCAGTTCCTGGTTCACCTTGGTAAGCGAGAAGAAAGTCTCCACGTTCGAATTCCATTCGTAGAGCTTGCCCGTTACGACGTTGGCTGTAGAAAACCATGCGCTACCCTGATAGCTGTTATACTGAAACAAGAGCACCATGCTCACCACCTCAAGAATCAGGAAGAGAAACCAATGGTTGTATTTCTGGAAAAACTCTAAAAGGTTGTGCATATACTACTTATATATGATTAAAATTCCGCAAATGGGCACTATAGAATTAATGTCCAAATGCGGAACTTACCTTATTTTATTCTTATTATCTCATCAAGAATGAGAAGCGATCCACATTCTTCAATGCAATGCCTGCTCCCTTAGCCACACTGTGCAAAGGATCCTCGGCAATATGGAATGGAATGTTGATCTTGTCCTGGAGTCGCTTGTCGAGACCGCGGAGCAAAGCGCCACCACCAGAGAGCCAGATACCGTTCTTCACGATATCAGCATAAAGCTCAGGAGGTGTGTTCTCCAATGCTGAGAGCACTGCGTTCTCTATCTTTGCCACTGTCTTATCCAGACAATGTGCGATTTCCTGATAGCATACAGGTACCTCCATAGGGAGAGCGGTGATGCGGTTTGGACCGTGAACGATGAAGTCCTCAGGAGCCTCATCACCCAGGTCGGTCAATGCAGAACCTACATGAATCTTGATACGCTCAGCCATACGCTCAGAAACCTTCACGTTGTGCTGACGGCTCATATACTCCTGAATGTCTGCAGTAAGATCATCACCTGCAGTACGGATAGAGTTGTTGGATACGATACCACCCAGAGAGATTACTGCAATCTCGGTGCTACCACCACCTATATCAACTATCATATTACCCTCTGGTGCCTCTACGTCGATACCGATACCGATAGCAGCAGCCATAGGCTCAAAAATCAAATAAACATCACGACCGTCGGCATGCTCAGCAGAGTCGCGCACGGCACGAAGCTCCACCTCGGTAGAACCAGAAGGTACACCGATAACCATACGGAGTGAAGGTGAGAACAGACGGCTTCCTGTGTGAACCATCTTGATGAGTCCACGCATCATCTGCTCGCAGGCAGTAAAGTCGGCGATAACGCCATCTCGCAAAGGACGGATGGTACGGATGTTGTCATGAGTCTTCTCGTACATCATCTTAGCCTTCTCGCCCACAGCAATCATCTTGTCTGTTCTGCGGTCGAGGGCTACAACAGAAGGTTCGTCCACTACAATCTTATCATCACTGATAATGATGGTATTGGCAGTACCCAAGTCCATTGCGATTTCCTGAATAAATGAAAAAAATCCCATTTGTTGTAATGTAATACTAAAAATATTCTAAGCTTAAAATTTCATCGTATTTAAAGACACATCCGAGAAGCCTCCGAAAGCATTTTTCAGAGACACCTCGGATTCAGCCTTGTCTCTACATGAGAGAGATTACTTGGCAAACCAAGCGTGAATAGCAGTATCGTAGTGAGAGCTTACACCGAATGCGCGCTCAGCAAACATCTTACGATCCTCAATGTCAGTCTCAGCACCCTTCTTCTTCAAGATATCGAGAAGCACGCTGTACTCTGCCTTGCTAGGTACGATGACTACATCCTTGAAGTTCTTTGCACCGGCACGGATCAGAGAGATTCCGCCGATATCAATCTTCTCGATGATGTCTGCATCGCTGGCACCGCTAGCTACAGTCTGCTCGAATGGATACAAGTCAACAATCACGAGGTCAATAGAAGGGATTTCATACTCCTTCATCTGCTCCTGATCGCCCTCGTTGTCACGACGAGCCAAGATACCTCCGAATATTTTTGGGTGAAGAGTTTTCACACGACCACCAAGGATAGATGGATATGTGGTAACGTCCTCTACTTTCTGACATTCATAACCAAGAGATTCAATAAATTTCTGGGTACCACCAGTACTCAAAAACTTAACACCCTCTTCATTCAGCTTAGCGAGCAACTCGTCTAAGCCATCCTTGTGGAAGACAGACACCAAAGCTGTCTTAATTTTCTTTGTTTCAGCCATTAACTATTTATCTATTTTGAATTAGACTTCAATCTATTTTTTAAATCGCTGCAAAGTTACGAAAAACATTTGAAATACGCAAATATTTAAGAGCTATTATCACATTATTTAAAGCAATTCTTTAATATTTTGCGGTAAATCAAGAAATGGCTCAGACATTTTGACAGAGAAACCGAGAAAAAAGAGACGAGTTTCTGGAAAAATCAGACAAAACGTCAGAAAAACACAGAAAAAGCCCAACAGGGCACACTATTCGCTTCCTGGGTTTGCGATGCTGAAAGCCGGACGGGGCTGAGGTTTCAGAAGCTGAAAGTCCAAAAGGCCGAAACTTTCCCGAAGCAGAAAACCCACAAAAGCTGAAGCATCCATAACATAAGTAGAAAATAACAATTATTAGAAAGGAGATTAAGATATGACATTCGACAAATTTACAATCAAGGCGCAGGAAGCGGTGCAGGCCGCTGTGAACATAGCGCAGAGAAATGGTCAGCAGACCATCGAACCGGTGCATCTTCTCAGCGGTATCATCGAGAAAGCACCTGATGTAACCAACTACATCTTCCAGAAGCTGGGCATGAACGGCAACCAGATTGCCATGCTCCTTCAGCAGGAGATGCAGCACTTGCCTCGTGTGCAGGGTGCTGGTCAGCCATACCTCTCAGGCGATACCAACCAGATACTGATCAACGCCGAGGACATCGCCAAGAAGATGGGAGATGAATTCGTCAGCGTGGAACCTATCCTCCTCGCTATCCTCAAAGGCAACTCTACCGCTGCCCGAATCCTCAAGGATGCGGGTGCCAACGAGAAGGACCTTACTGCGGCCATCCAGGCTTTGCGACAGGGTCAGAACGTGAAGAGCCAGAGTGCCGATGAGAACTATCAGAGTCTTGAAAAGTACGCCAAGAACCTCGTTGAACAGGCTCGCAGCGGCAAACTCGACCCGGTTATCGGACGTGATGAAGAGATTCGCCGTGTGCTCCAGATTCTCTCTCGCCGTACCAAGAACAACCCAATTCTGATTGGTGAGCCTGGTACAGGTAAAACCGCTATCGTTGAGGGACTTGCAGAGCGTATCGTCCGTGGCGATGTGCCTGAGAACCTGAAGAACAAGCAGCTCTATTCGCTCGATATGGGTGCACTGGTTGCCGGTGCCAAATACAAGGGTGAGTTCGAGGAACGTTTGAAGAGCGTCATCAAGGAGGTAACCAATGCCAATGGTCAGATTATCCTCTTCATCGATGAGATTCATACCCTGGTAGGTGCTGGAGGTGGCGAAGGTGCCATGGATGCAGCCAACATTCTGAAGCCAGCCTTGGCTCGTGGCGAATTGAGAGCCATCGGTGCCACAACCCTCAACGAGTACCAAAAGTACTTCGAGAAGGATAAGGCTCTGGAGCGCCGATTCCAGACCGTGATGGTCAACGAACCAGACGAAGTAGATGCCATCAGCATTCTTCGTGGTATCAAGGAGCGTTATGAGAACCATCACAAGGTACGTATCCAGGATGACGCCTGTATCGCAGCAGTCAAATTATCAGAGAGATATATTTCTGATAGATTCCTCCCGGATAAGGCCATCGACCTGATGGATGAAGCCGCCGCCAAGCTCCGTATGGAGCGTGATTCCGTACCAGAGGAATTGGATGAAATCACCCGCCACTTGAAGCAGTTAGAGATTGAACGTGAGGCCATTAAGCGTGAGAACGACCAGCCAAAGATTCAGCAGCTCGATAAGGAGATTGCTGAGTTGAAGGATAAGGAACATGACTTCCGTGCAAAGTGGGAAGGCGAGAAGGCTCTTGTCAATAAAATTCAGCAAGATAAGCAGGAGATGGAGAACCTCAAGTTTGAGGCTGAGCGCATGGAGCGTGAAGGAAACTACGAACGTGTTGCCGAGATTCGTTACTCTAAGCTGGTAGCTCTCGAAGACGATATCAAGAAGATTCAGGAGCAGCTGAAGAGCACTCAGGGCGGTGAAGCCATGATCCGCGAAGAGGTGACTGCCGATGATATTGCTGAGGTAGTGAGCCGCTGGACCGGAATACCAGTAAGCCGTATGATGCAGAGTGAGCGCGAGAAACTGCTCCATCTGGAGGAGGAGCTCCACAAGAGAGTCATCGGTCAGGATGAGGCTATCACAGCCGTAAGCGATGCCGTTCGCCGCAGCCGTGCCGGTTTGCAGGACCCTAAGCGTCCTATCGCCAGCTTCATCTTCCTCGGCACCACCGGTGTAGGTAAGACCGAGCTTGCCAAGGCGCTTGCAGAATATCTCTTCAACGATGAGTCGATGATGACCCGAATAGATATGAGTGAGTATCAGGAAAAGTTCAGCGTCACCCGTCTTATCGGAGCGCCTCCGGGGTATGTAGGATACGATGAAGGTGGTCAGTTGACCGAGGCTGTTCGCCGCAAGCCATACAGCGTGGTTCTCTTTGATGAGATAGAGAAGGCTCACCCAGATGTCTTCAACACCCTGCTCCAGGTATTGGACGATGGCCGATTGACCGACAACAAGGGTCGTGTAGTCAACTTCAAGAACACCATCATCATCATGACTTCCAACGCAAGCCGTGAGATGTTGAAGAAGACCTTCCGTCCGGAGTTCCTGAACCGTATTGACGACATCATCACCTTCCAGCCATTGACCAAGGATCAGATTGCCAAGGTTGTGGAGTTGCAGATGAACAGAGTCAAGAAGATGTTGGAGCCTCAGGGCTTCGATCTCCGCTGGACTCCAGCTGCCATCGGTTATCTTGCCGAGGTAGGTTACGATCCAGAGTTTGGTGCCCGCCCGGTAAAGCGTGCCATCCAGGATTACGTCTTGAACGATTTGAGCAAGAAGATTCTTTCAGAGGAAGTAAGTCGTGAGAAGCCAATCACCATCGATTACGTCAAGGATCACGGTTTGGTTTTCAAGAATGACTAAAGCTTCCCTCCGGAAGTCTCAAGAGAACCATAAGATTCAATAGGTTCTATAATATATACACAAGAAAGGTTCCTTCAAGGAGTAACATCCTTCGAAGGAACCTTTTTTTATGCTTGACAGCAAGCGTTTCGTTTCTTCAAACAGCCGGTTATTCGATGATGATACCGCCATTAGGCTGAATCAAGACCTTTGCCTTACCGTTCTTTCCAACCTTCAAGGTTTTCTTGACAGAAGTGAAGAACTTCTCACCCTTCTTCTTTGGCTGGTCGGTGAGATAAGTCACGGTCTTGCCCGCAAACATCGGCAAGTCGAGGGTCAGGGCAAGAGGCTTGTCTGTAGCATTCAAACCGCCAACAAACCATTTGCCTGCAGAAAGGGCTGCGCCCGAACCGTTCAGATTGCCAGCCTTGCGAGCTACTACCGCATACTTCGTAGGATAACCGGCGATAAACTTGGTATCCTCCCAGTCTGTAGGAACATTCTTCAACCAATCCAGCTCCCACTGTGGAACATCCTGCAAGTTGTTAGGATATAAGCAGATACAGTTCACGCTGCTCTGGTTAGTGATAGCTGTAGCCATCTCGAAGATATCGCTGGTATAACGCTGATGACGGCTCTTGTTGTCCTTGGAGAAATACTTGTTCATCATCACGCCACCCCAGTCAAAGCTGGCTACGGCATTTCTTGAGAAAGGATGCATCGTCATTTCGAAAGCCTCCTTCTTGGCATGATAATCCGTAAAGTAAACATTCTCTGAAGCCAGGGCTGCCTCGCTGGATACATAGTTAGGATACATACGTTCCCAGCCACGTGGCATGGTACAACCGTGGAAGATAACCTCCAGACCGTAATCGTTGGCATCGCTCAGAATATCCTCGTAGAGTTTCATCGTTTCCTGCTTGTCTCCTCCGAAGAAATCCACCTTGATACCTACCACGCCAATCTTCTTCATCCAAGCCATCTCCTTCTTGCGGGCGATGGAATTGTTCATGATCTGACGAGGAGTCTGAGGCGCATCATTCTCGAAACCGTTGGAATTATACCAGAGCATCAGGCTCACCTTCTTGCTCTGAGCATATCTGCTCAATTCCTCGATGCGCTTTCTGCCTATCTGCTTGTCCCACCAGTTGTCTACCAGGATAGCCTCATATCCCTGTGCAGCAGCCACATCTATCATCTTCACCTGGTCATCATAGTTGATGGAACCGTCCTGCCAGATGAGCCAGCTCCAGGTATAGCGCGATGGCTTATACTGCTGCGAAGCCTCATATAATGGCTCTACCACGTCGTAAGGGATGGTTGTCTCCACGATAGGAGCCAGCGAAGAACCTACGGTGATGGTGCGCCAAGGTGTCTCTCCAGGCAATGGGATTCCGGCATATTCCGACCCGAAGCCGTTGTTCTCGCCCTTCTGCGGGAAGGCGATGGTATAGCCCTTTCCTGGCTCATAATCAGAAAGTCGACTGCCTGGATATGCACTCGAAACACCCGTTTCGCTTACCAGAACCCATCCGTCGCTGCCTACCTTGAAGAGGCAAGGGAAGGTATAGCCTACGCCGAACTGCGACTTCACGTTCATCTGGGCATCAGGAGTATATTCCTCTTCGTATGATGGTTTGGTGCGCTCCCAGCCCGTCATCGGAGTAATCTGAGGACAGAGGAAGGTAGTGGTCTTCTCCGGGAAATTGAAACCGCTCACCTCATTATATATGATTACCGACTTAGGATTATCCTTCTTAGGACGGATCATCTCATACTTGTAGGCGATATCGTTGTCCGAAACGTGGAGATGAAGGGTCATGGAATCCTTCTTCTCGTTGAGGAATCCGATGGTTGCCTCTACCGCATCCTTCTGAATATGCGATTTCTTGATGCGACTCATCCTGTATGAGAGATGCTTCACTTCCCCACCCTTCAGGGCACCCATCGTGAGCTTCTGGGAGAAGTCGCCATAGTTGGCTACAAGTCCGAGAGCCGAAGGACTGAGCATTCGCTTCCCCTCATAGTCTACAGTATAGGAAGCCTTGCCCCCTTCACACGATACGTTCACTGCCAATTTGCCATCAGGCGATTTGACGGTATAGTTGCCCGCCTGTGCTGCAAGAGCACCGAGCAAATAAATACCAGCAATACCAATTTTTTGCTTCATCTTGTCTGTATTTATAGATTTAATAATTCTGTCAGTTGTCGGAAATACACCCAAGAAAAGCGAATCAGCTTCAGTTTTCTTCTTCAGATGCAAACCATTTGGTTGCAAAGATAAGCAAAAATTAAGCTGCGAGGGTATACTTTTTGAGCAAAGAAGTGCACATTTTGTTCAAAAATCGATAAAGGCATGAAAAAAAAGGCATAATGAAAGAAAATGAAACGAAAATGAAAACCAAAAGCCCCGACATCACGTCGAGGCTCTTGAAGTTTTTGAATGTTTCAGCAGTTTGTGTTTTTTATGTAGTTATGATTTGTATCTTTGAAAATCAGTTTTTCTTTCTGGGTGCAAAAGTAATAATAAAATTGATGCAAATCAAAAAAAAGACTGTTTTTTATGCAAAAAAGAACGTAAACGTTTGCAAGTTTTGCTCTACCGACAAGGGACCATTAGCAATAAAAAATCAAAAAACATTCGGTTTTATTTTGTATTGTCTGCATTTTACAGTATCTTTGCACCTAATTATATATATAATAGACACGTATACGTAAATGAAAGAATTTGTAATATCAGAAGTCAAGGCGGAAACCGCTGTGCTCGTGGGTCTGATTACCAAGACACAGGACGAAGCCAAGACAAAAGAATATCTCGACGAGTTGGAATTCCTTGCCGATACGGCTGGCGCGGTCACCGTGAAGCGATTCACGCAGAAGGTGGTTTCGCCTAACCAGACTACCTATGTGGGCAAGGGTAAGCTCGAGGAAATCAAGCAATATATCAAGGAAGAAGAGGAGGAAGACAGAGAAATCGGTATGGTTATCTTTGATGATGAACTCTCGGCAAAGCAGATCAGAAACATCGAGCAGGAACTGCAGGTGAAGATTCTGGACCGTACTTCGCTCATCCTCGACATCTTCGCCATGCGTGCCCAGACTGCAGCTGCCAAGACGCAGGTAGAGCTGGCTCAATACCGATACATGCTGCCAAGACTGCAGCGACTCTGGACTCACCTGGAGCGCCAGGGTGGTGGTTCAGGTTCCGGTGGCGGAAAGGGATCGGTAGGTCTGCGTGGACCGGGTGAGACCCAGCTCGAGATGGACCGCCGTATCATCCTCGGCAGAATGAGCCTGCTCAAGGAGCGACTCGCAGAAATAGACAAGCAGAAGACTACCCAGCGCAAGAACCGCGGAAGAATGATCCGAGTGGCTCTCGTGGGCTATACCAACGTGGGAAAATCCACCATCATGAACCTGCTCAGCAAGAGCGAGGTGTTTGCAGAGAACAAGCTCTTTGCTACCCTCGATACCACAGTAAGAAAGGTGGTGGTAGATAACCTGCCATTCCTCCTTGCCGACACCGTAGGATTCATACGCAAGCTGCCTACCGACCTGGTGGACTCCTTCAAGAGCACCCTGGATGAGACCCGCGAGGCAGACCTCCTGCTGCACGTGGTGGATATCTCCCACCCAGACTTCGAGGAGCAGATCCAGGTAGTGGAAAAGACCCTGGAGGAGATAGGATGCTCCGACAAGCCTTCGATGATCATCTTCAACAAGATAGACAACTACTCCTGGGTGGAGAAGGAGGAAGACGACCTCACTCCGATGGAGAAGGAGAACATCCCGCTGGAAGATCTCAAGAAAACCTGGATGGCAAAGCTCAACGACGACTGTCTCTTCATCTCGGCAAAGAACAAGGAGAACATCGACGAGTTCAGAGAAGTGCTATATAAAAAGGTAAGAGAACTGCACGTACAGAAGTATCCATACAACGACTTCCTGTACCAGGATTACGAATAATTCCCTAAAAACATATCAACAATGAATGACTACAGATCTCTGACCTCCGAGGAAATCGAGGTACTCAAGAGCAACGACTGCTGGGCTGAAGACTGGACTTCAATCAATGTTTCAGAAGACTTCAAGCCCAACTACATGCATCGCGTGATGCTCTATGGCGAGGTAAACATCGGTGCCTTCAACAAGAATGTGGAGGTGAGCCAAGGCTTCGTAAAGCATTCCGGCATCAACAATGCCACCCTGAGAAACGTAACCATCGGAGACGACTGTCTCATCGAGAACGTGGGCAACTTCATCAATAACTACACCATTGGTGATGACTGCTACATCTCCAACATCTCTACGATGGAAACCACCGAGGGCGCTACCTTCGGCGAGGGTAACCTGGTGAGCGTGCTCAACGAGGTGGGCGAAGGAAACGTGATTCTCTTCTCCGACCTCAACAGTCAGCTGGCTGCCTTCATGGTGAAGCATTTCTCCGACAAGGAACTGAAGGAGAACATCCGACAGCTCATCAAGACCGACATCGAGAACAAGGCGCCGGAAAGAGGACAGATTGGCAGCAACGTGAAGATTGTGAACACCAAGGAGATTACCAACTGCGTGATCAACGACCTCTGCGAGGTAAATGGTGCCTCACGACTCAGCGACTGTACGCTGCTCGGTTCGGTTCACGGCAACGTATATATCGGCACGGGAGTCATCATCGAGAACTCCATCATCGCCGAGGGTTCCAGCGTTATCAACAGCGTGAAGATACAGGACTGCTTCGTGGGCGAAGCCTGCCAGCTGAGCAACGGTTTCACAGCCTCAGCCTCCGTATTCTTTGCCAACAGCTATATGAGCAACGGTGAGGCGTGCGCCGCCTTCTGTGGTCCATTCACAGCATCGCATCACAAGAGCAGTCTGCTTATCGGTGGAATGTTCTCATTCTATAATGCCGGTTCAGCCACCAACTTCAGCAACCATGCCTACAAGATGGGCCCTATGCACTGGGGCATCCTGGAGCGTGGTTCGAAGACAGCCAGCGGTGCCTACCTGCTGATGCCAGCCACCCTGGGGTCGTTCTCAGTATGCTTCGGCAAGCTGATGCACCACCCTAACACCCGCAACCTGCCATTCGCCTATCTGATAGCCGATGGCGACAAGATGTTCCTCATCCCAGGCAGAAACATCACCACCGTGGGTCTGTACCGCGACATCAAAAAGTGGCCGAAGCGAGATCTCCGTGCTCCCGAAAACCGCAAGAGCATCGTGAACTTCGACTGGCTCTCTCCTTTCTCCGTGGGCGAAATCCTGAAGGGCAAGAAGATTCTGGAGAGTCTCCGCGAGGTAACGGGCGACAACGTATCGCAGTATCTCTATCACGAGTACATCATCCCTGCCACATCGCTCCACAAGGGCATCAAATACTACGATATAGCCCTGCGCATCTATATGGGTGCCGTGCTGAAACGAGTGCTGAAACGGGATCCTGCCATCACCCCTCCATCTACCCAGACAGGCGTGGGCGACTGGGATGACCTCTCAGGACTCCTGCTGCCGGTAAGCGAGGAAGACCGCATCATCGCCGACCTGAAGGATGGCACCATAGAAACCATCCAGGAGCTCATCAGACGCTTCGAGGAGATTGATGCCAACTATCGCGAATACCAGTGGGCATGGACCTACAAGATCATCTGCGACTACTACCACATCTCCGAGATTACCCTGGAGGATGCCAACCGCATCCACGAGGACTACATCAAGGCACGCCGCTCCTGGATTGCGGAAATCAAGAAGGATGCCGAGAAGGAGTATGCCATGGGCGATGTGGAGGAAGAGGTTTACAGAAACTTCGTCAACAGTCTGGACCAGGAAGTGGATTACGAGAATTAATTCATAATGAAGAATTAACAATTTATAATTTAAAATGAAGATCAAGCACGTTTTGCTGGCAGCTGTCCTGATGGGCAGCATCAGCGCCACAGCTAAGGATTATCATTACACCACCATCCCCGGTGATGCGATGAAGACACGCATCTACACCCTCGACAACGGTCTGACGGTGTACATGTCAGTCAACAAGGAAAAGCCTCGTCTGCAGGCTAATATCGCCGTCAAGACAGGTTCCAGAAACGACCCTGCCGAGACAACCGGTCTTGCCCACTATCTGGAGCACCTGATGTTTAAGGGAACCCAGAAGTTCGGCACCACCGACCACGCCAAGGAGAAGCCTTATCTCGACGAAATCACCCGCCGATATGAGAGCTACCGCAAGCTGACCGACCCTGCACAGCGCAAGCAGGCTTATCACGAAATCGACTCGGTTTCGCAGCTGGCAGCCAAGTACAACATCCCGAACGAGTACGACAAGCTGATGGCGAGCATCGGAAGCCAAGGCACCAACGCCTATACTTCCAACGACGTGACCTGCTATGTAGAGAACATCCCGAACAACGAGATAGAGAATTGGGCTAAGGTGCAGAGCGACCGATTCCAGAACATGGTAATCCGCGGTTTCCATACCGAGCTGGAGGCTGTATATGAGGAGAAGAACATCTCTATGGCTAGCGACAACGACAAGGAGTTTGCTGCCCTCTGGAAGCTTCTCACCCCTACCCATCCTTACGGTACCCAGACCACCATCGGTGAGCAGGAACATCTCAAGAACCCTAGCATCATCAACATCCAGAACTACTTCCACCGCTACTATGTACCTAACAATGTGGCTATCTGCCTGGCAGGTGATTTTGATCCAGACCAGACCATTGCCATCATCGACAAATACTTCGGTTCATGGAAGAAGAGCGACAACCTCACCCGTCCTGAGTTCAGCCTGCAGCCGGACATTACTGCCGTCAAGGATACTGCCGTAGTGGGCAAGGAAGCTGAAAACGTGATGCTCGCATGGAAATTCAAGGGCGCCAACGACAAGGAGAGCGATGTGCTCGATGTCATCGAAGACATGCTTTCCAACGGTAAGGCTGGACTGATGGAAGTTGACCTGGAGCAGCAGATGAAGCTGGCTTCTGCCGGAGCCTTCGTCTATGGTCTGCACGACTATTCTGCCTTCATCCTTGCCGGTAATCCTAACAAGGGTCAGAAGCTGGAAGAGGTCCGCAGCCTCATGCTCCAGGAAATGGCGAAGCTGCGCCGTGGAGAATTCGACAACGACCTCCTGCCTTCGGTCATCGCCAACAAGAAGCTGAACTTCTACAGAGGTCTCGACAGCAACGACAACCGTGCCAGCATCATGGCAGACGCCTTCATCAACGATGAGAAATGGGAAGACGTAGCCGGCAAGCTGGAGCGTCAGAGCAAGCTGACCAAGCAGGACATCGTGGATTTCGCCAACAAATATCTGCGCGATGACAACTTCATCTGCGTCTACAAGCAAATGGGCGAGGATACTACCCTGAAGAAGATTGAGAAGCCTGCCATCACTCCTATTCCGGCAAACCGCGAGTATGAGAGTGCATTCGTCAAGGAAATCAAGAACGCCCAGGTGCCTGAAATCCAGCCTCAGTTCCTCGATTTCAAGAAGGACCTTACCGTAGGCAAGACCAGCAGGAAGCTGCCTCTCGTCTACAAGCAGAACACCCAGGACGACCTCTTCAACCTCGTATTCCGCTACGAGTTCGGCGATGAGGATGATATCCGCTACAGCTATGCAGCCCAGTATCTCGACTATATCGGAACCGACAAGAAGAGCGTTTCTGCCATCAAGCAGGCTTTCTACAAGCTGGCTTGCAACTTCAGCATCGCCCAGAGTTCCAAGACTCTGCAGATCAGCCTCAACGGTCTGAACGAGAACCTTCCTGCAGCTCTCCGGCTGACGGAGGAAATCCTGCACCATGCCAAGGCAGACAAGACCTCATGGAACCAGTTCATCGACCTCATCGAGAAGCAACAGCAGGATGCCAAGACCAACCAGATGTCAAACTTCAGCTATCTCTGGGACTACAGCACCTACGGTGCCTATAACCCAACCCGCAACGCCATCAAGACCGCTGACCTGCGCAAGATGGATCCTCAGGAGCTCGTCAATCTTCTGGGCGGACTGAACAACATCGAGCATACCGTGGCTTACTACGGTCCTTACAGCGAGAAGCAGCTCAACGCCCTGCTCGCCAAGGAGCACAAGACAGCCAAGAAGCTTGCTGCCGTTCCTGAGGGCAAGGAGTACAAGATGGAAGAAATCAAGCAGAACGAGATTTATATCGCTCCTTACGATGCCAAGAACATCTATCTGCGTTCTTACCAGAACACCGGAAAGAAGAGCGATGTGAAGGATGGTGCCCTGATTTCTCTCTTCAATGAGTATTATGGTGGCGGCATGAATACCATCGTCTTCCAGGAACTTCGTGAGACCCGCGGTCTGGCTTACAATGCCGGTGCTGCCTACTACACTCCAGTTCGCAAGGACGAGAAGGATTACTTCATGCGTCACATCATCACCCAGAATGACAAGATGATGGACTGCATCCACGTATTTGACGAGATTACCAACAATCTCCCACAGAACGAGGCTTCCTTCAATCTTGCCAAGCAGAACCTGATGAAGTCTATCCAGAGCCGTCGCGTTACCAAGGCTGGCGTCATCAACGCATACTTCAATGCCAAGCTGATGGGCATCGACTATGATGTAACCAAGCTCTATTACGAGCAGCTCCCTTCACTCACCCTGCAGGACATCACGAACTTCGAGAAGCAGAATATCGTAGGCAAGCCATACCGCATGGTGATCCTCGGTGATGAGAAGAATCTCGATATGAAGAGCCTGGAGAAGATTGCGCCAATCAAGCGTCTCTCTCAAGAGGAAATCTTCGGCTATTAAATAGGAAAAAGAATATATTGAATATTTCAACAGTTTAAAATAACAAAAAAACATTATGGCAAAAACTCCAGATTTTAAGTATGCTCCAATGTTCCAGATTGGAGAGGACAAGACAGAGTATCGCCTTATCTCTAAGGAAGGCGTAAGCACAGCAGAGTTCGAGGGTAAGACTATCCTCAAGGTTTCCAAGGAAGCTCTTACTTTGCTGGCACAGCAGGGTTTCCACGACGTAGAGTTCATGCTCCGTCGTGAGCACAACCTCCAGGTGGCTAAGATTCTCAGCGACCCAGAGGCTTCAGAGAACGACAAGTACGTAGCACTCCAGTTCCTCCGCAATGCAGAGACTGCCGTTAAGGGCATTCTCCCATTCTGCCAGGATACAGGTACTGCTATCATCCACGGTGAGAAGGGTCAGCGCGTATGGACTGACTTCGAGGACGAAGAGGCTTTGAGCCTGGGTGTTTACAACACCTACACACAGGACAACCTCCGCTATTCTCAGAACGCTCCTCTCAATATGTATGATGAGGTGAACACCCGTTGCAACCTTCCTGCTCAGATTGATATCGAGGCTACAGAGGGCGACGAGTATCGCTTCGTAATGGTTGCCAAGGGTGGTGGCTCTGCCAACAAGACCTACTTCTACCCTATGACCAAGGCTACTATCCAGAATGAGGGCACACTCCTCCCATTCCTCGTAGAGAAGATGAAGAGCCTGGGTACAGCTGCATGTCCTCCTTACCACATCGCCTTCGTTATCGGTGGTACTTCTGCCGAGAAGAACCTCCTTACCGTGAAGTTGGCTTCTATCAAGTACTACGATGAGTTGCCTACAACAGGTGATGAGACTGGTCGTGCTTTCCGTGACATCGACTTGGAGAACAAGCTCCTCGAAGAGGCTCACAAGATTGGTCTGGGTGCACAGTTCGGCGGTAAGTATCTCGCTCACGATATCCGTGTCATCCGTTTGCCTCGCCATGGTGCAAGCTGCCCTATCGGTATGGGTGTAAGCTGCTCTGCCGACCGTAACATCAAGGCTAAGATCAACAAGGACGGTATCTGGTTGGAGAAGATGGACGAGAACCCAACAGAGCTGATTCCTGAGGAGCTCCGCAACCCAGGTGAGGGTACAAAGGGTATCGAGATCGACCTCGACAAGGGTATCGACGCAGTTCGTGCCGAGTTGAGCAAGTATCCTGTAAGCACCCGTGTCAACCTGAAGGGTACCATCATCGTGGCTCGTGACATCGCTCACGCTAAGCTCAAGGCTCGCTTGGATGCTGGCGAGGAGATGCCAGAGTACTTCAAGAACCACCCTATCCTCTATGCTGGTCCAGCCAAGACTCCAGAGGGTTATCCATGTGGCTCTATGGGACCTACCACAGCCAACCGTATGGACCCATACGTAGATGAGTTCCAGGATCACGGCGCTAGCTTGGTAATGATTGCCAAGGGTAACCGCGGCGATGTTGTTACAGAGGCTTGCAAGAAGCACGGTGGTTTCTACCTCGGTACTATCGGTGGTGTAGCTGCCGTTCTCTCTCAGAGTTCTATCAAGAGCATCGAGTGCGTAGAGTACCCAGAGCTCGGTATGGAGGCTATCTGGAAGATTACCGTAGAGGACTTCCCTGCATTCATCCTCGTAGATGACAAGGGCAACGACTTCTTCAAGCAGTTGAAGCCTTGGACTCCTTGCAAGGAATGCCAGAAGTAATGATACAGACATCAATAATATAAAAAAGCTCAGGGCCATTGGCCTTGAGCTTTTTTCTTTATCTGTATTTCTTTTAAAGATCCTTTTACCTTTTTACTTTTTTACCTTTAAATTATTCTTCACTGATAAACTGCTTTATCAACATCCCATGTTTTTCCTAAAAAAAATAGAGCTGCTATCTACTCTTCACAAGCAGATAGCAGCTAATCAATCAACATTAAACCTATATATCAACTATTCACTAAAAACCAACAATTCAAAACTAATACTTACTGACCAAATGGGGAGCCTTACAATGTATATTCCTCAGGAATCTGAGGCATTGCACCATTCTGGGTACAAACGTATGCACTTACCTTAACGGCAAGCTCGTGTGCCTCCTGGATGCTCTTACCCTTCAGAATGCTGGCACAGAAAGTACCGGTGAAGCTATCGCCTGCACCTACGGTATCAGCCACCTCAACCTTTGGAGTCTCCTGGAATGACTTCACACCCGGAGCGAAGACATAGCTGCCGTTTACACCGCAGGTCAATACGAGCATATCAAGATTGTACTTGCCGAGAATCAACCAGCACTTGTTCTCGATATCCAAACCAGGATAACCGAAGAGGCGGCCGATGGTAATCAACTCCTCATCGTTGATCTTCAACACATTGCAGCGCTTCAAGCTCTCGGTAATCACCTCAGTAGTATAGAAGTTCTGACGAAGATTGATGTCGAAAATCTTCAGACAATCCTCTGGAGTATGATCGAGGAACGTATAGATGGTCTTGCGGCTGACCTCACTGCGCTGAGCCAGAGAGCCCCAGCAAACAGCACCGGCATTGGCAGCAATCTCCTTGATATCATCGGTGAATGGGATATTGTCCCAAGCCACATTCTGCTTGATATCGTATGTAGGAACACCCTCCTTGTCGAGCTGCACCTGAACGGTACCTGTAGGGAATTCTACCTCAGGCATCACATACTTGAGCTTCTTCTCATCGAGCAGGCGGAGAGCAGTATCGCCCAGAACATCCTTGCCCACAGCACTGACTGCTACAGAATGCAGACCATGCTGACCTGCGTGGTAAGCGAAGTTGGCAGGAGCACCACCGAGTTGAGAACCAGTAGGGAGAACATCAAAAAGAATCTCACCCAAACCTACGCAATATTTTGTATCTAAATTCTTTGTTTCCATAATTACACCTTATTATATATATACGTTATAAACGATAGTGAACGATTTTTATTATAACTTGCAGATTATAACTTGCGGATATAAGTGAAGAGATAAGCTACACCTACTGCCATGACAGCTACAGCACCAGCCTGGCCATAGCATCGCTGGCGAATCCCATAATCAAAGGGAAGATGGTACCACCGAAGAGTCCCATGATCATCAATCCACTCACCTCGTTCTTCTTGTCAGGCATAGCAAGCAGAGCCTGAGAGAAAATCATGGAGAATACGTTAGAATTGCCATATCCCACCAGGGCGATGGCGATGTAAAGCATTGTCTTGCTCTCTCCTAACCACATACCAATCATACTCAGAGCCATCATCACTACGCTGATGACGAAGAAAGTGCGGGTCTTCATCATACGGAGAAAGACTGTACCGGTGAAACATCCGATAGTACGGAAGATGAAGTAGAGTGATGTGGCGAAGGCAGCATCATTCAGGCTCCATCCCAGACGCTCCATCAGAATCTTAGGAGCAGTGGTGTTGGTACCCACATCGATGCCCACATGGCACATGATACCGATGAAGGAAAGCAACACGATAGGTTTGCCGAGCAACTTGAAGCACTCACCAAAACCGGAAGCCTTACCCTCGTTCTTCTCTTCCTCGATAGGTGTACCTGCCAGGAAGAAGGTAGCTGCAATTCCGATAACCATATAGATTGGGAAGAGAACTCTCCAGCCCAAGCCGAAGGTTGGAATGCTTGCCATGGCACCCCACATAGCGATATATGGAGCCAGGAAGGAAGCGATGGCCTTGACAAACTGACCGAAGGTCAAAGTAGAAGCCAGGTTCTTACCTGATGTCACCACTGAAACCAGCGGGTTCAAGGATGTCTGCATCAATGCATTTCCGATACCGAGCAAAGAGAATGACACGAGCATCATTTCGAAGTTTTCGCCGAAGATGGGCAAAAGGAGTGAGATAACGGTTACGATCAAAGACAGGAGTACTGTCTTTTTTCTACCTATCTTATTCATCAGGATTCCCGTAGGAACCGAGAAGATGAGAAACCAGAAGAATACCAATGAAGGGAACAGATTGGCTGTTGCATCATTGAGGTTGAGATCTTCCTTTACGTAGTTGGAGGCGATACCTACCAAATCTACAAATCCCATGGCGAAGAAACAGAGCATCACCGGGATGATTGATAATTTTGACGACTTATTCATAATTGTTAGCGTTATTGCTTCTTTTTACAGGTGCAAAGGTAGCGACAAACGATACAATATATCATAAAATATCGTTCATCGGCTACCATTTATGTTGCATTGTTACATCAGTAACACTCTTAGAAACAATTATCTTATAGATTCAGTTCTTAACAGATGAGGTTACTTGATGTCGTAAATCTGATACTTACCCTTTCCCTTTACAGTAACCTTATTGTAAGGCTTGCTTGGGAACACGAGATTGGTCATGGACATCTTGCCATCGGCATCCAGTGCCTCGATGCTGCTCTTGTCGATGAAGATGCGCAGCTGGCTGATATTGCCATAGGTTGGAGCCTTGGTGACTGCAGCGAAGTCCTTGCTGAAATCCATCTTACCGCTCTTGGTTCTATCCATTGAGAAAGTCTCTGCCTTGGCATCGTAGTTCATCACTACCTTCTCGCCCTTGTCGTTGCTCAAAGTGATAGTAGCATTTCCCTTCAGATTCACTACCATCTCGCAAGATGCTGTAAGTTTCTTGCCTGCCTTCTTGCTTCTTGCCGCTGTCATCTCTGGAGATGGAACCACGCTGCAATAAGTTTCACCCTTATACTCGAAGAGACCTAAGTCGCGAGGAATAGAGTTGCCTGAACGGTACTGCTGGGTAGGAACCTGGTTGGCATACTGCCAGTTGCTCATCCAGGCGATAGCCACACGGCGACCGTTTGGAGCATTATCAAAGGAAACTGTGGCATAGTGGTCCTTACCGTAATCCATCCACTTGGTAACCTCAGGCTTACTGTCGCAAGTAAACTTATGACCGTCGAAATCACCGATGAAATACTGGGTAGCAGAACCTCCGGAAGGTCCACCAGGATTGATGTTGCAGATAAGCATCCACTTCTCCTTACCGGTGCCACGAACCTTCATCTTCATCAAGTCTGGGCATTCCCAGACACCGCCATGGTTGCCATACTTCTCACCAAAAGAGCTTTCGTATTTCCAGTCCTTCAAGTTATCTGAAGAATAGATTTCCATGTGCTGACCAACCGCCATGATCATATTCCATTTCTTGATGTCCTCGTTCCAGAACATGTGAGGATCACGGAAATCAGGCACATTACTGGTGATAATCGGATTTCCCTCATATTTGGTAAAGGTCTTGCCATTATCTGTGCTGTAAGCCATGCTCTGTGTCTGGTTCTCACCAGCCGAAGTGTAGAGAGCCACAACAGCACCCTTGCCCAAACCAGCGGTATTATTCTTATCCACAACGGCAGAACCGCTGAAAATGGTACCAATTGCATCTGGCTGGATAGGGGCACCCTGGAACTTCCAATGTACCAAGTCGGTAGATGTAGAATGTCCCCAGGTCATATTCTCCCACTGTGATCCGTAAGGATTATACTGGAAGTAGAGATTCCATACGCCATCCTTATAGAACATACCATTTGGGTCGTTCATCCATCCGTAAACAGGAGTGTGATGGAAAACTGGGCGATACTGTTCACGATTCTTCATATCGAAAGAATCAGAGAACTTCATCTCCTTCCAGCAAGTGAGGGCATTCAGTCCTTCCTTGTTATAATCGCCATTGACATGGATATCGAGAGCCAGGCCCTTCAAACCGGCAAACTCATTCATATAGAGAGGCACGTAATAATCTACGTAGTCTTTAGCCAACTTCACATTGATGGCTTTCACCTGTTTGTTGTCAGCAATCACCTTAATATTGGCTATCTCCGCATTCTCCTGCACAGGGAGCAAGAGACACTTCTGGTTCTGACTCTCCTGGCTGATGCGATAGAGACAGTGGTTATTGCTCAAGAAAGAAGCCTGCTGGGCATAACTGGCGGTGAAACCGCAAAGAGCGACAAGCGCTGAAATAAATATCTTTTTCATTGTCTAATTATCTAATTATCTAAAAATACCGATGGTAATTACTCGTATCCCTTATTCTGCTTATAAAGACCAGGAATGTAATACAGCTGGTTATATGGAACCGGATAGAACTCGTTCTTGCCTGGAGTAAACTTGGCATCCTTCAGGTATTGAGCGTATGTCTGCTCTCCATACTTATCGGTCTGCTCTGATGCAAAATACTTGTTCAGTGTCTTAGAAGCAATGCCCCAGCGGCGCAAGTCGAAGAAGCGGCCGTTCTCCATAGCCATTTCCAGACGACGCTCCCAGCGCAGGCACTTTCTTGCTGTCTCCTTATCCTGGAAATAAGACTCTGGATAGAGGGCTATATCACATTGATCCTTGGCATATTCAATATGCTTATCCACAGAATTCTTGGCTCTCTTACGGATATCGTTGATGATGGTACGAGCCTCAGCCAGACGGTTCAACTCTATCAAAGCCTCAGCACGCATCAACATAATGTCGCTATAACGGAGCACATAGTCGTTCATCGCAAACGCCTGCCAAGAGCCATTGAAAGTTTCACCCTTAGAACGCTGTGGTACTTCCTTCAGAGAGGTATAGTAACCGTAAACGTTTGGTGTACGAGAGTTGGCTGTAGTCATCGTGTATTCTGACTCATATTTATATGGGAAGGTAGGCATACCAACGGTATGGAACAAACGTGGATCCCATTTCTGACTATTAGGCTTACCGTTTACAGGATAATCACAAGTCTTGTCGTAGTCATCAAACTCAGGAAGTCCGTTCTTGGTCTTGAAGGCATTCACCAGGTCCTGTGAAGGCTTGTGGAAATCCCATCCGCAAGACCACATACCCCAACAGCCATTCAGCACGTTAGACCAGTTGCCACGTCCGAAGGTAGTATGGTCCTCGCTATAGTCGGAAGCCTGGACAGCAAAAACTGACTCCTTGCTGTTCTTATTGTCAGGCAGGAAGATGTCGCCGAAGTCTGCCATGTAACCATAGTCTGAATTCTTCACCACATCAGTATATTCGACAACCTTCTGCATATACTCCTTATTAATATGGTCAACACCATCGGTTGCCTCATAGCCATCACCCCAGGCAATGGTAAGATAACACTTAGCCAGATAACCTGCGGCTGCAATCTTGTTGACACGACCGCCATCCTTCTGCTTAGCAGGAAGTACATCGTATGCTGTCTGGAAGTCGGCTATCACCTTCTGCCACAATTCCTCGTAAGTAAACTGAGTGTTTGATGTGCTCTCTGTTGCTTTATCCTCATAAACCTTCTCGTCTATCCAAGGAATCTGACGATACATGGTAAGTAACTTGAAATAGAAATGAGCACGGAGAAAGCGAACCTCAGCCTCACGCTGCTTGGTTAGCTCAGCACCCAGTGTGCTCTCACCATTCTGCTGCAAAGAAACCAAGGCACGGTTGCAACGGGAAACGGCACAATAGAGACGATACCATAACTCGTCGAGTTCGCCCTTAGTAGAGGTCAAGGTACTCCAGATCTCCACATCGTGATAACCGGTGTCACCGGTACCACCACCGCCCTTCAAACAATCGTCTGAAGAAAGGTCACCGTATGGCCAAAGGTTGAATGGGTAAGAATACCAACAGTCGCCCAACATCGCATAGGCACTGTTTACCATCTTGTCTGGCTCGTTGAAAGCCTTATCTTCATCAACCACAGCTGTTGGCTTGTAATCCAGGAAATCATCACAACTGGTGAATGTTCCTACCAGTGCTGCTGCAAGCACCATTGTATATAACTTTTTCATCTTAGAATTCTCTTTAAAAATATGAAACATTTTAGAAACCTACCTGAAGTCCGAATGATACGGATGTTGAAAGTGGATAGTTCCAGTTTGGATTCTCTGGGTCTGAACAGGTCAGGCTATTGCTCTTGAGGGTCAAAAGATTCTGACCTGAGAGATAGACACGGGCACTGGTCATCTTCAACTTAGAGAGGATGCTGCTTGGGATAGTGTAACCCACCTGCAAGGTGCGCAACTTCAAGTAAGATCCATTCTCAACGTAGTAAGAGGAAGCACGACCCTCATCGGCTGTGTTCATGGTGCTCAAGCGTGGGATGGAAGAACCGGTATTGTTGGTATTCCAGGCATCGAGCAAACGGGTACCCTTGTTAGAACCACTATCAGTAATAGCCCAGAAGTCGGTCTGGAACTTTTGGTTGTTATACACATCCTGGTCATAGACACCCTGCCAGAACATACTGAAATCAAAGCCCTTGTAGTTGAGAGCAATATTCAAACCATAAGAGAAGGCTGGCACAGGGTCGAAAATCCAAGTCTGGTCATCTGAAGTAATTCCATTTTTACCATCTAAGTCCTTGTATTTCAATCCACCGACACGTGCGTTTGGCTGTCCAGACTTATCTACTTCTGCCTGATTCTGGAAAATTCCATCGGCTACATAACCTACGATAGAACCGTATGACTTGCCACTCTGCACCAGGTTTTCCGTAGATGTGTGAGCGTAAGCACCTGTTGTTGTTGCTGGCAAATAAGTAACCTTATTGCGGAAGAAATCCAGATTGCCGTTCACATCGATGCCAAGTCCATTAGCCAAGGTCTTGCGATAACCCACGGTGAACTCCATACCCCAGTTGCGGAGCGAAGGACCATTCTGCCATGAATTTCCACCTTCACCAGTTGCACCCAGATAAGCAGGATTAATCAACATATCCTTTACATTCTTAATATAGGCATCCACTGTACCATAGAGGGTGTTGCCAAACAGGGTGTAATCCAAACCTACGTTGTACTGGGTAGCAGCCTCCCATTTCAAGTTAGGGTTAGCCAACTGTGTGGCACGATAGCCAGAAGGGAAGGTACCTGAACCTTGCAGGAAGAGATCGTATGCTGTAGAGGTTACACGGTCTAATCCGTAATCCACTACATAAAGACCAAACTGTGCATTGTTGTCGATAGCCTGGTTACCTGTCTGACCCCAAGAGAGTCGCAACTTGGCATCATCCAACCAATCCTTCTTCAGGAGATTAGAGAATCTGAAGCCGAGTGATGCAGCAGGGAAAGTACCCCAGCGATGAGCCTTACCGAAACGTGATGAACCATCATGACGGATAGTAAAGGAAGCCAAGAGGAGATCATCCCAGTTGTAGTTCACCTTTCCGAAGAAAGAAGCCAGGCGATAACCTACCTTTGCACCCGAGTTACGCATCGTTCCCGTGGCAGCATTTGGCCACATGTAATCTACATCTTCCAGCGCATAGCCTTCTGAATAGGCAGAGAAATCGATAACCGACTGCTTGGAAACTTCCATACCACCGAGTACATCGATGTTGTGCTTGCCAATCTGGGTAACGTACTGGGCTGTGTTAGACCATGTCCAGTTAGTCTCATTGTTATTCGAGAGCGTTGTCTTGGCGATGTCATTGTTGACAATATCGGAATGATAAGTATTCGTCATCGAATTGATAAACGATGTCTTGAAATCCAAACCGAAGTTAGAACGCAGAGTCAATCCCTTGACAGGCTTCAATTCTACGAAAGCATTACCGAAGATGCGCCAGTAGTCGAGGTGGTTGTTACGGTTCTGATACTGCTCACGACAAGGGTTCTGACGGTCGGCCATACTACCCACTGGACCAGCGAAGGTCTTGCCATCTTCTTCGTAAACCGGAACAATGGAAGGCATCTTCAAGGCATTCTCCATCGGATGGCAATCTACCTGAGAGGTATAAGTCAATGTTACATTCTCGCCTACGGTTACGATCTTGTTTAAATTCCAAGAAGTATTCAAACGAGCTGAGATATTCTCGAAGTCGGTATATTTCAAGACACCCTCATTGTTCTTGTATCCCAAGGAGAACATAGCGCTATGCTTGTCATTAGCATGAGATACAGAGAGGTCGTAGTTCTGCGAGAAACCTGTGCGAGAGATTTCATCGAGCCAGTCGGTGTCGGAGAATCGCATGGTCTTCTTGGCATTGATGTAGCCATCATATCGACCATTGATAGTATAGTTCTGATACTGGTTGGTAGCAGGATTCCAAACGGTGATTGGAGTTCCAGAGGCTGCATTCAAGTCGATGCCGTAGTTGGCAGCATAAGCCACAGGATCGAGTCCATCGTTCAGGGCTGCCTGAGCCATCGCAGTAGCATACTGGCTGGAGTTCATCAGCTTCATCTTCGACTGGTTGGAATAGAACTGTGCAGTCAGGTTGGCAGAGAAGTCAACAGCAACCTTGCTACCCTTCTTACCTTTCTTGGTGGTGATGATGATGACACCATTCGATGCACGGGAACCATAGATAGAAGCTGAAGCGGCATCCTTCAAAACCTGCATACTCTCTATATCATTTGTATTGAGGGTATTCAATGCCATAGTGGTAGGTACACCATCTATGATATAAAGTGGATCCTGAGAAGAGTTGAAAGAACCGATACCACGAATACGCACGGTTCCTGAACCAATAGGAGAACCATCGGTAGTAACAGTCATACCAGGAACACGACCCTGCAAAGCGCGCATCGGGTCAGTCTCTGAGTTTGTCTTCAGGTTCTTGGTTGAAACTACAGCCACGGAACCGGTCAAATCGGCCTTTCGCTGAGTGGTATAACCTGTTACAACCACTTCCTGCAAGTCGTTGGCATCTTCCTGAAGTGTTACCTCCATATTGTCTGAAGCCTTTACTTCTTGCGTCTTATATCCAATATAAGATATAACAAGTGTGGAACCAGGAGCACATTCTACATGGAAGTTACCATCAAAGTCGGTAACAGTACCAGTCTTTGTGCCTTTCACCATAACAGATGCACCAATGACTGTCTCACCGGCAGCATCCTTTACGATGCCATTTACATTTACCTGTTGTGCACTAGCTACGGTGCAAACAGCACAGAGCGCAGAGCTCATTAGTAATCTTGAAAGATTGTTCATACTATTATAATATTTTAAGTTTCAAAAATTGTCATTGTTTGATTCTGCCGCAAAATTAGGGAAAAGACTGTTATATAAATAAAAAAAATCGTTCCTGCAACAATAATTATGTTACATGAAACGATTTTCTTATCTTTTGCTAAGATTTTAAAGTACTTATTTTAAAGGAGTTAAAAAACTATTTTCTTTTAGATAACTGTTTATTTCTGAAATCGGTAGGAAGAACGCCAAACTGCTTCCTGAAGCATGAAGAGAAATAGCCCGGTAACGCAAAGCCTACTTCTGCCGAGACTTCAGCTACAGTCTTATCAGTCTGCATCAGGAGCATATAGGCTCTCTGCAGACGCATCTCTTTCAGGAGCTCGACAGGCGTTTTTCCTGTCATAGCCTTCACCTTGCGATAGAGCTGTACTTTACTCAACTGCATCTCGGCTCCCAAATCATCCATCTTCATATCAGCATTGCCCATATTCGCAAGAATCTTCTTCTTGAAACGGTCCATGAAATAACGATCACTCTCATCCAAGTGATTCAGTTCAGCAGCCCAGCCCTCCTTGTTCTCTATGAATCCACGAGCCACGGCTTTCTGTTTCTGCAGCTTCTTTCTATATACCTTATATATATAGAAGATGACAATGAGCAGAACTAAGACGATAACGACGGCAACAATAATCATCCATTGCTGGATGCGGAATACCTCTGAATAAGAATCAAGACTGTCCGAAATCTGATCCAGATTCTTCATCTTGACTTCCAAATCCTGATATTGTAGGGCGATGGCATCACAGTTTTCTGAGGTAGCAAGGAATGATTTCATCACATTATCCTTCTTATAGGGTTTACCCTGAAGGACATTCATCGCCAATTCCATAATCTTCTCGCCCTGGGTAGGATAGACATAAGAAGCAGCAAACTGTCCTCTCTTCACTCTATCCACTCCTTCCCATTCTCCAGGCAATCCATCAATGCCTACTATCAGCATCTGCTTATCAATGCCTCGTCTCTCTGCTTCCAGAAAGGCTCCTATGGCACCTAGGTCGCTATGTCCAAACACGCCATCCGCATGTCCGCCCTTATCCAGATATTGTTTCATCAACTCCTGGGCACGCTCCATCTTCCAGTTACTGTCCAGAGTAACCACCTTGATTCCCGGATAATTCTTCATCACCTCGTAGAAACCACGATGGCGCTCAATGACAGGAGAAGCATCTTTCAAGCCCGTAATCTCAACAACGGTACCTTTTCCATCCAGTTTCCTGACAAGAAAGCGGGCTACTTCCCTACCCGCTTCTACATTATCGCCACCGATGGAAGCTGTATAATGGGATGTCTTTACCTTTCTGTCGAAGAGAATAACCGGGATATGAGCACGATAAGCTCGCTCGATGGCAGGTGTTACATCATTCACGTTATCAGGGGCAACAACGATCAAATCTACCTTCTTGGCTATCATATTGTCTATCTGGCGAGCCTGACGTTGCCCGTCATTCTCTGCAGTAGTAAACAGCAAATCCACATTCTTATATTGATACTGCGCCAGTCGCATCTCATTATTCACCTTCTCGCGCCAAGCTCCGCCACAACATTGCGACACACCTATCACCATCTTCTTCTGGGTGCAAGAACCTAGAAGAAGCATACTACTAAGTAGTACTATTAAGATAATATTGATTCTTTTCATTGATTTTATACTTCTTCCATCCGTTTAAGTTCCCACCCCTCAAACTGCATGATGATGAGATGGAGTTTTGTACCTTGGCGCAAAGCCTCAACCCTTGGAGCCTCGGCATATCGATGAATCTGATCTAGAGCCTCACGCCACTGTTTCTCTGCCTTGGTCATAGGCTTGCCATCTTCCGTGAACTCACCTTCAACTATCGCAGAGAAATCTTTCTTCGAAAGAACCTTCAACTCCAGAATGTAGCTATGCTGACTGGCATAATGGGTAAGGTCTGGCAAAAGGAAGAAATCACAATAGCCATGATTCAACTCCAACTCTGGAGCCGTGATATAATAATCATTCAGATTCAGATAAGCCATAAAGAATCCCTGCAGGTTTCGCTCAGCCTCAATGCCATCACGCACCGAAGAAACCTTGGCATAGGCATCCGCCATAAAGCGCAATCCTTCTTCCCACTTACCATCGTATGCCATGTCATAATAGTAATCGGTGAGCTGGTTGACATCCACATAAGCCTTTGCCTGATACTCCTCTTCCAGATAACCATAATACTGCTTGCGGACATTATTGTTTGGAATGCCCAGAATGAGCTTGGAGCCACGAGTTCCCTTGATGGTCAACATGCCATAATAGAACAGAAGACTTGGGAATATCTCTGCCTTTGGAATCTGATACGCAGAAAACGACTCATAAAGCTGGGTAACAATCTGCTCCTCTTCTGCTATCTTGCGGATAATGCCCTTACGCTCTCCATCCAGCTTGTCAAACTGCAAGAGTTTCTTCATCTTGCCGTAATCGGTACGGGTATTCGGGTCTATCATCTGACGAGGAGAACATCCGTTATCCATGTAATTACGAAGGTAATAAAGAACCATATCACAATTAAACATACGAGTTTTCTTCTTCAAAGCTTCTTCTGCAAAGCAATAGTTATCATACCATGGCTTCATATCATTGACGATGGCATCAATATCACTATCGGCAGGAATACTACCATGTTCTTTATAATAGGTAAACATCTCCACCACATCAGTGGTAGAGAAGCCCAGCATCTCATCAAACTCCGGCTTGATAGAAATGTTCCAACCTATATTGAATCCACTCGTCACATCATCCAGGGTTACAGGGCTCACACCCATCATGAAGATACGCTCAAAATTACCCTTGAACTTTTTGAAGACATCACGATAAAAGCCGTCAGCATGGGTAATCGCATGATACACATTCTCACCACGTTCGTTGAGTATGACATTCGTGAAGTTGTCATACTCATCGATGATGAGATACAGATGATACTGGTGCGCCTTGGCAGCCTTGAATATCAGTTCCATCTTTTCCTCGAAATCTTCCTGCGCCAGGATTTCTTCCATCTCTACCTGATAATATTCTGAGTATTGACGGACAAAAGCATCAAGGTTGATGCTGAGATAAGAATTAAACTTAGTCTCAAGCTTGTCGATATTACCCGTAATCTGGGAGAAATCTAGGAACAGCACCTGATACTTTCCCTGCAAAGGTGTAGGATGCTGGCCTATCCACAGATTTCCAAAAAGACTCTGGAACTTATGGCTCTGCGTACAGTCATAGTAAGAATAGAGCATACTCAAGAATATGCTCTTACCAAAACGACGAGGACGGATGAAGAAGAGATTGCGAGGCTGCTTCTCCAGCTCCGGGATAAACATCGTCTTATCCACATAATATAGATTCTGCTCTATTACCGTAGCAAAATCAGCCACCCCATAAGGTACTTGTTTAACTTGCTGTTCCATCATGATCTATCCTTAAAAACACTATCTGTGTGCAAAGATAGCATAAAAAAACGAAAAAGCCACAGTTTGCGTTTACAAACTGCGGCTTTTATTATATTTTATCCGAAACACACGTTCCTACCATACGACTTTCTTGTTGCCCATAATATAAATGTGTCCTTTTTGTGGCACAAGGACTTTTCTTCCCGAGAGGTCGAACAGAGTAGGATTGATGCTTCATTACCAAAATAAACGTCTCCAAAAGTGCGTTTCTCAAATTTTATTTGTACTTTTGCAGTGTCATTCAGAACTTTGTTTTATTTTTACAGCACGATAATAAACAAAATGTCTGGATATGGCAAGCATCCCGGTGCACCAACAGAGTAGCTTAGGTACACCCTGATAAAGAAGATAAATGATAGTGCTGCGTTAATTAAATAAATCAGATTCAACATGTCGTTTCTAACTCGAACATATCCTTTTAAACAGAGTAAACACTTGCTAAAAGATAGTAGCATCTTTGGCTTCATCATTTGGGTAATTTTATATTTTCTGCAGCCATTTGGACTCTGCTTATATCAAGGTAACAAATGCTTTGTTGCTACATTATTCGGACTGGTAACTTTTGGATGCCACATAACATACGCTGCAACGATATTGAAGTATTTGCATCAAACTATCAAGCCCTGGCGTATCTGGCATGAAGGAGTAGCTATACTCGGACTGATTTTCATCATTGCCTTCGGTAATTTCCTCCTATTCTCATACTTGTTTCACTATACGATTACATTCAGTCTGTTTCTCTTGTTTCTAAATTGGACTATTATCATAGGCATATTTCTTACGACATTATCTATCGGAATGCAATACAATAGAACATTACGAGAGAGAATGGAAGAGTTGTTGCGCAATACAACAAAGGAACAGGAAGAAGTATCTATTACCATCCATGATACTAACGTAAGAGGAAACGATCTGTCGATTGCCATCAACGATCTACTTTATATGGAAGCACAGAAAAACAATGTATCCGTCTGTTTTCTAAAAGAAGGTAATGTTGTTGCTGTTGATATCCATACAACACTAACCCATGCTCTTGAAGAGTTGAAAGAGTTTGAGAACATTTTCCAATGTCACCGTTCTTTTGCTGTCAATGTGAATAATATCACTTCGGCACGAGGCAACTCAAATGGTTATCAACTGACTCTCGGAAATTGCACAAACATCATACCCGTTTCCCGAAGATTTGTGCCCAAGTTAAAGACTTATCTTACATAGTTATTTGTCCTTCAACTTAGTTATTCGGCATCTTAACTAGCTTTCTATCATAAGTTTTAGTTGTATATCCTAAGAATTTGGCAACTCCAGTTTCATGCAGTATCTTTGCGGCATGAAACATCGAATAATACATATCGCATTGCTGCTGACTTCAGTCTGCAACCTGGCTGCACAGACCATCATATCAGGCATGGTAAAAAGCGGTCAGGATCCGCTTGCTGGTGCCAATGTTTTCATCATGGGCACAATTGATGGATGCCTGACAGATTCTCTGGGCAGGTTTTCCTTTTCCACATCAAAAACCGGAGAAGCGTCTATCAAGATTACCATGATTGGTTTTGAAGAATATATGCAGACTACAGATGCCTGCAAGTTACATAATCTTTCTATCCAAATGAAAGAAAAAGCTACGGCAATCCAAGAAGTTGTAATATCTGCCAGCACTTACAGTTTCGGGAAAAGTGACAACTTCAAGACTATGGATGCCTTAGATGTTGTGATGGCAGGTAATTCATGCGGGGACATTGTTGCAGCCCTGCAAACTTTACCCGGCACTCAAAAAGTGGGAGAAAATGGAAAGCTCTATGTCCGTGGTGGAGAAAGTGAAGAATGCCAGACTTTCATTAACGGAATGCACGTCCTTGTTCCATATAGTACAAACACAGAAAATACTGCTGTACGTGGACGATTCTCTCCTTTTATATTTAAAGGTATCAACTTTTCTCTTGGTGGATATAGCGGAGAATATGGACAAGCACTTTCCTCCGTTCTCCCTATGGAAACATCAGATGCTGCAACAAGTGACAAATATGGAGTCAGCGCATCATTGGTTGACTGGAACATCGGTGGCACCAAGGCATATTCCCACAGCAGCTTATCCTTTAATGCCGCACTGACAAGTTTGGGAATCTACAATCAGTTATTTTCAGAAAGGCTTGATTTCAACAAGCCTTATCTAAAACTATCTGGCGAATCACAATACAAGAATGAGTTCCGAAATGCCGGAATATTGAAAACATACGTTGGCTATGATTTTACATCTGTAGGACAGCATATAGACAACCAAAACCTTTCGCTCAAAGAGAATAATATCTATGCCAACACAACCTATAAGGCACAGTGGGGTGCTAGCTACACGCTCTTTTGTGGTATGGCAAGCTCATCGGTATTCAACGATATAGAAGATGCGAAGATTTCTGGTGACCGATATTACAACTTCAGGAATGAGATACATCTGAAAACAGAAATACGCAAAATTTGCTCGGATGCACTAAAAATATCGGCAGGAATGGAGGACTATCAGCGAAACAGCCTCATGGAGTACAAAAACGATTGCTACAAGTTGGATTATAATATTCTTGCTGCTCATATTGATGCCCAATGGAGGATGATGCCCCATTTGTTCCTGAATATTTCGACAAGGACAGAATATATGGCTCATGCCAACTGGCTGTTTATGCCAAGGGCTACACTATGTTATATTCCTAACAAGAATTTTCAGCTTTCATTTGCTACCGGTCGATATAGCCAGACTCCAGAAGATGACTATCTTGCAACAAACAAGAAATCTCTTGGACAAAGTACGGCAGATCATGCTATCCTATCCATACAATATAAGTCGCCTGGTACATTCCTACGAATAGAACCCTACTGGAAAAAATATCAGCGATTGCCTTTATGGGAAAAGGGTATTTACCAACCGAAAGGATATGGAAAGAGTAAAGGTATAGACATTTTTGTAGAAGAGCATTCGCTTTTCATACATCTGACCACAGCATTTTCATATTCCTACAACGATTCCAAGCGATTCTATCACGAATACACAGAAGAGCGAATACCTGACTACGCCTCAAGGCATAATCTGAGATTGACAGCAAAATATTCATTCGGCAAAGCAATCATTGGGCTGACTGAATCGTATGCAAGCGGACGTCATTTTCTGATTGGCAAGACACCACATTATAATAGCGTAGATATAAACCTTACTTATCTGCTAAGTCCCAAGGTCATTATCTATTCTTCTCTGAACAACATCCTCGGCCGTACAAACATTTTCGGATATAATACTAACGGACGTTCGATAGTTCCTTCTAGAGACAGATTTTTATATATAGGCATATTTGTTTCACTTAAAAATAATAAAGCATATGACATTTCAAACTTTTAAACGATTCGTATTGATGTCTGTCTTCTTCATGACAACATCTGTAGTTATCTATGCCCAGCAATCCACAATGCAGAGGCTTATCGGACAGTCGCTTGCTAAACTTCAGCAACCGACATCAGAGAGCATACTTAATTGTATTGCAGAGATGAAGCGTATTGATGATATGTTTCCTGATAGCATCCAGCCCAAGTTTCAGATAGCTTTGCAAAGTCTCAATTATTCCGTGATGAATCCGCATGCTCCACAAACAGAAAATCTTCTAAAAGAGACAGAAGAAACTATTGCCAAGATGGAGAATATAAAGCATGCTGACCCGTCTGACATCTGTACCCTTCGCGGTTTTCTCTATATGGTACGCATCGTACAGAATCCTGGGCAAAACGGTCAACGCTATTATCTGGAAGTGATGCAGGATTACGAGAAAGCTCTCAAACTCAACCCTGATAATCAACTGGCCAAACAATTGCAGCAAAAGTTTTTTGAAGGAATGAAACAGCAAACCGGTAAATAAGAAACAGAGGTTGTTTTATCCACGGACAATCTCCCCTGAGCCCCAAAAAAGAGTCGCAACCTAAAATCTTATCAGGTTGCGACTCATTACTATTTACATTTAAGCCTACAATTCGACCATACAATATCTACGTGATTACAAACCAAGTTTGTGAACCTTCAGATTCTTGAATTCAGCCTTGCCATCCTGGGTGTAGAGCTTCACATTCTCGTATGGAGCTACAGGGAAGACGAGGTTGGTCATGGCGATGCGACCGCCATCTACGAAGAGCTCTACAGATGACTTATCTACGAAAATATCAACATGATAGGTCTTCTTGCCATCCTCGCAAAGACTCAACGGAGCCCAGGTAGCCAGAGCGAAATCGTTCTTGTAGTTGATGGAGTTGGCAATGCGGGCAGGCTCCTTGCCTTCTGCTGCACGCTGCTTATCCCAAGCCAACTCGATATCGTGAGGAACAGCCTGCTTGCCGAAATCGGTCAAACCGCTCTCTGTTCTATCCATTACCACCTTGCCCTGCTTCATATCGAAGTAAATCATGGTGCGCTCACGCTTGTTGTTTGAAATCTCGATACCTGCAATGCCGTTGGCATCTGGAGTAACATCAGCCTCAATCTCGAATGCACCTTCCATATTGGCTGCAACACCCTTCAAATCCTTGGCATCGGCTACAGAAGCATCTGCCAGATTCTTGGTATCCTTTCTCAAGGCATATACTTCAGGAGCTACATTCTCTGAAACATAATACTTGCCGTTATTCTCGTAAAGCTTCAACTCACGAGGCAAACCATTGGCACCACGGTTCTGCTTGAACGGAGTAAGGTTGGCATACTGCCAGTTGCTCATCCAGGTGATACCCAGAACTCGGTCGCCTGTGTTTGAGAAGGTAACGGTAGCATAGTGATCCTTACCCCAATCGAGCCACTTTACTTCGTTGGCATCAGGACAAGTAAACTTCTTGCCGTCGAAATCGCCTACGAAATACTCGGTAGCGCTACCACCAAACCAGCAGCCAGGGTTGATATTCATCGTCATCACCCACTTCATCTTCTTCTTATCACCATTTACAGGCAACTGGAAGAAGTCTGGACACTCATACTGACATGGCTGCTGACCTATACCTTTACCGAAGGCACTTACATAATTCCACTTCTTGAGATTCTTTGACTTGTACAAACGCATCTCCTTATCGGCAGAAACAATCATATACCAGCACTTTCCCTTCTCATACCAGAATACCTTAGGGTCGCGGAAGTCCTTCAGACCGTCGAATGGAGTCAACACTGGGTTGCCCTCGTACTTGGTAAAGGTACGACCGTTGTCGTTGCTGTAGGCGAGGCACTGCACCTCATCGTGATTTACACTGTTGTTGGTATAGATGGCGATGATGGCATTCTTGCCAAAACCGGCGGTATTCTTCTTGTCGATAACAGAACTGCCAGAGAAGATATGTCCTACAGGGTCGCGGGCGATGGCTGGATCGAGGTGCTCCCAGTGAACCAGGTCCTTGCTTACGGCATGCCCCCAGTGCATATTGCCCCACTTGCTTCCGTATGGGTTATACTGGAAGTAAAGATGATACTCACCATCCTTATACACCATTCCGTTAGGGTCGTTCATCCAACCATAGAGCGGAGTGAAATGATAAGAAGGACGATAGTAATCGGTATTGGTAGTATCGAATGTATTGCTGAGCTTGAGCAAGCTGAGAGCCAAAGCATCCTTCTTCAAACCGAGAATCTTGACGGTAGCGGTCTTACCCTTACCCAAGGCAAATGGCACGAAGTAATCAGAACCATTCTGAGCCAGGCGAACGTCCATCCAGGTATCATCCTTAGAACCTGTATCGAGCAAAACCTGAGCCTCATCCTTCTCTTCCTGGATAGGGAGAAGAAGATACTTGGTAGGATTCTCCACCTTGACGATGGTAGTATCACCCTTGTGTTCGATGTTCATCTTCTGTGCAAAGGCAGAAGTGGTAGCTGATGCCATCAACATGAGGCAGGCAGCCTTTATCATCTTGTTTGTTTCCATTGTAAAACTATTGTTAATTGTTATTGTTTATATCTATTGATATGTAGTATTGTTTTCGTTATTATCGACAGCCCTATACCTTATTAAATATAGGAGCTGTCGATTATATGTATTGGAATTAAAACACTTAGAATTTAAGCGAAGCTGTGAATTCTACAGTGAATGGACGGAGATAACTACCCGTCATAATCTGATTCTTGATTCCCTTAGCCTCATCCTTGGTAATCAGCTCGGCACCTGCGATACTACCCTTGGCACCAGTCTGGTTGAGGAAGTTGACTACGGTGCAGCCGAGAGCCAGACGCTTGGTTGCCTGCCAGTTCAAACCTCCGAAAGTCTCCCAGTGACCGTTGAAATAATATGCCTCGTTGATGTTGGCATAGGTCTTACTGAAGTAACGGAAGCTGGTCCAGAGCTTGATGTCCTTGGTAATCATGTAGCTTGGGTCCAACTCGATGAGAATCTGAGGAATCTCTGCTACGATATTACCTGTGGCATTGATGTTGCCAACATAGCCATCGCTGAAGGTGATGCTGGTTTCATACTTCTTGTAAGTTGGCTTCTGATAAGTGAAGAGGAAGTGGAAATCGAATCCCTTGAAAGGATGAGCCACAGCATCGGTTGTCCAACCCCATGTCTGGATATCGTAAGTCAAAGGAGCTGCCTTGATCTCACTGCCATGCTGCAAATTCAGAGTTGAGTTGTTGTTGGTCTTTGAGATGTAAGAGAACAACGATGTCAAACTCAACCATGAGTTATTGTAGTAGATACCTGCACGACCGAGTGGCACAGAAATCTTATCCGTATTTGGCAATGTAGCTGGGGCAAAAGCCTCGAACTTAGGATGCTGAACGATGTAAGTGAAATCGCCAGTGAAGCCGAAATTGTCGGTTAACTTATAAGTTGCTGCAACAGAGAAATCGTAATTCAACCAGTTGTAACTCAAGTCTGCCGGAGCAATCTTAGTCTTATCTGGTGCCGTAGCACCGAGATAGTAATCGGCAAAACGGCCTACGAATTCACCCTTTGCATTCTTCACTGCTGCGTTTTCACCCTTCAGCTTCTGCCACTCCAGACGAGCACCATAGTAGAGGTTCAACTTATTGGTGACATCCCAATCGTGAGTGAAGTAGAGAGCCAGCTTGTTTTCGCTTCCCTTATAATACTCAGAGGCGTTCTTGTTGAAATCATAGAAATAGCCGGTGCGCTGGTTGGCATCCCAAACTCGCAAGGCATAATTGCCATCTGCAGGAACACTCTGGTCATACATGGTTGTATTTGAGCAATAATCGATATGGTAGAACCACTCATTCACGCCAAGACGGAAGGTGGAAGTACTGAATTTCTTGCTGAGCTCGGTGGTGAAAAGAGCCTCATCAATCTTACCGGCATTGAGACATGACATACGGGTCTGGACATACTGACCATCGTAAGCCTTAGTCTGTCCGTCGATGTCACGATACATATAATTATATACGCCCTTGTTAGCCTCGCTCTTCAAATCGATGATAGACATTGGAGTCTGGTAAACCATCGCACCACGGGAATGATCGTACTTCAAGGTAGCCTTCCAGTTCAAACCGTTGTCAAAACGGTAGTTGTTCATCAGGGATACCTCGCTTGCCTTGTTCAGGCAGGCATCGTAGAGAGAAGTCTGCTCCAACTTGCCGGTACGCATATTGCGATAAGTCATCTCATTATCGATAGGAAGATAAGAGGTGGTACCGAGCTTGAAGTCGCCATACTCCTTCACGCTTCCATCGCCTACATAAATGAATGGAGCACTCTGGGTTGCGTAGTTATACACGTTGTGGCTATTGGCATACTTATACATGGCTGTGAATTCACCACGGTTGCCGTTATACTTCTTGGTGAGGAGAGCCTTGTAAATCTGAGTACGGTCCTGATAAGGAGTAGACTTAATCTTGAAGGTTCCCGGGTCGAAATCCTGATACATATTAAAGCTGTAATACCAGTCGCTTCCCAAATCGCCATTCATATTCAAAGAGAATTCCTGCAATCCGAAATGATTGCTCTTATAGTTCAGAGTACCATTGAATCCTTTCTGACCCTTCTGGGTGAAAGAGTTCACGGCATAACCGATATTACCGGTAGTGATAGCTGTCTCTGCAATCTTGAGCAATCCCTGATGGCTCAAACTTGCATCACCACGCCAGATGGTATTGACAGAATGAGGATTGGTAGCGTAAGTAACAGGCAAACCATTCTCCAAAACGTTGACATCGGCAGAAGGCAAGCCGATCTGAATCTCACGGGGACCATTCGCACTGGCTGCATTGAGCATCACATTACGATTACCCTCTTCCTTAGCACTTGAATTATCATCCTGTGCAAAAGCTGCTGTAACATTTACCAATGAAAGTGCAAGCATCATGGCTGCGCTCTTTCCATTTAAAAAGTTGTTCATACTTTAAATGTTTAATTTGTTAGCGTTATTTTTTATTTCTGCTGCAAAATTATATAATAGTATCATCAAAGGCTTTAAAATTCATATCATTAAATAAAAAAAAACGTTCATTGCAACATAATTACTAGCTGATGAACGATTATTATCAAGAACAAGAAGAAAGATTTGCATAAAAAAGAAATAATTCGTAATTTTGCAGATACATAAAACAGGCTTTTAATAAAAAGAGCATAATATATCAAACAATGATAGAGCGCAAAATCATACATATCGACATGGATGCCTTCTTTGCGGCTGTAGAGCAGAGAGACAATCCGGAACTTCGGAGCAAACCGGTAGCGGTAGGCTTCGACGGTCCTCGCGGTGTGGTTTCTACAGCCAGCTATGAAGCTCGAAAATGGGGCGTTCATTCGGCACAATCCATCGTTCAAGCCAAAAAACGCTGCCCTAATCTCATCATCGTACCCTGCCGACATGATTATTATGCAGAAATATCGCAGCAGATACATCACATCTTCCAGGAATATACAGACCTCATCGAACCCATCTCCATAGATGAAGCCTTTCTCGATGTGACACACAATAAAAAGAACATTTCCCTAGCGGTTGACATTGCCAGGGAAATCAAGACTCGCATCAAGGAAACAACCGGGCTCACCGCCTCGGCAGGAATCAGCTACTGCAAGTTTCTAGCCAAAGTGGCATCCGATTACCGGAAACCCGATGGAATCTGTACCATTCATCCCGATAAGGCACTCGATTTTATCGCCAAACTTCCGGTAGAGGATTTCTGGGGCGTTGGCAAGAAAACCCTTCAAAAGATGCATTTCATGGGCATCTATAACGGTGATGACTTGAGGAAAGTGTCCGAAGAACACCTTGTTGAAGTATTCGGGAAAGCCGGACACATCTTCTACAATTTTGCCAGAGGAATAGACGAACGCCCCGTCGTCACCTATCGGGAACGCAAATCGGTAGGCTGCGAGCAGACCTTCCTGGAAGACATCTATACCAAATCGGCGGTAGTTATCGAACTATATCACGCAGTTCTTGAACTAGCAGGACGTATCGAGAAGAGTGGGTTCGAAGGGAGAACCTTAACCTTAAAGATAAAGTTTGCCGATTTCACTCAGATTACCCGCAGCATTTCGCAAGAAAAGATTCTGAAAAAGAAGGAAGACATCCTGCCCCTGGCGAAGCGTTTACTGCAACAGGTAGATTACTCTTCAATCCATCCCATCCGTCTTATCGGTCTATCCGTAAGCAATGCTACATCCGAAGAAGCAAGGATGGAGGATAAAGAAAACAGTACACAAAAGCCTGAATACAAAGAGCTTGAACTGGAGTTTAAGGATTGGGAGAGATAAAAAGAAAGCAGCTGACGGCATTTTGCCCCAGCTGCTTTTCCTGATTTTACTATATTTCCCAAAACTAACTTTTTACCTTAAAGAAAACTACTTACCGCTTGAAACTCAATCTTATAACCTAAAAACATAAACCTATTAAAATGCAACAACTAATGCACGAAACAATTATTTAACTTTTAAACTCTGGTGCAAAAGTACAAAGTTTTTTCGAAACCCTTGGACAATTATCGTTCAAACAGTGACAAAAATGATACAATGTCCCTTTTATGTTAAAAAATGAACGATTTTTATCCTTCTTATCGCATTTTTTACATCAATTCTACTATATTTTTAGAAAATAAGTATTGTTTCCTCATCAATAATTTCCGACAGCTTAATTATTTCCAACGTCGCCCGGCAATATTCCGTATTCTTCTTTGAAACATTTCGTGAAGTAAGAAGGCGCAGAAAAACCGACATCGTAAGCAACCTCAGAAACACTCATACTGCGAGTTTCGAGCAAACGCTTAGCCTTAGCCAAACGAGCCTTACGGAGCAAGTCAACGACAGAAGAACCCGTCATCGCCTTCACCTTACGATAAAGCTGAACTCTACTCAAGCCTATCTGCTTACCGATATCCTCTACACTGAACTCACTATCCGAAAGATTCTGCTGAATGATGGCATGAAGTTGCTTGAGGAACTGCTTATCACGATCTTCAAGATGAGATTCTGCAATCTCCTGCTCTGCCTCTTGAGAACCTTGGAACAGTTTCTTCAGAAGCTTCCGCTGCTTCAACAGGTTTTCAATACGAGCAAGGAGTACCTTACTGTGGAATGGTTTTGTTATATAAGAATCGGCACCATGTTCATAACCCTCGGCACGATGTTCCTCCAGATTCTTGGCAGTTAGCATGATGACTGGAATATGAGAGGTTGCCGTGCCTGTCTTCAATTTTTCTGTGAACTCCAATCCATCCATCACCGGCATCATCACATCACAAATCACCAAATCGGGAACTTCCTTTTTGGCTATCTCCAATCCTTCCTTACCGTCGACAGCTTCCAGGACGATATATTCATCCTGCAAGAGAGTATGCTCATACTGGCGAATATCATTGTTATCATCTATGACTAAGATAGTAGGTTTATTGGTTGTCTCGCTAACCAATTGCTGAACTTTTCCACTTTTCCGCTCTCCATCGTCGATATATTGCAAATCAGACTCGTTTATCACATGATTATCACCTGACAGAGAATCACTTACAGAGTTATCCACATTTACCACATCAGTGTGGATAACTTGTGAATCTCCCTCCTGCTGGCGCGGAATCACCACGACAAAATCGGAACCCTTGCCAAGCTCGCTCTCAACCCAAGCCTCTCCATGATGCAATTCTACAAACGATTTGACCAATGCCAAACCGATTCCAGTTCCGCTGGCTGCACCCTTAGCCTGGAAGAAACGTTCGAAAATCTTAGTCGCTTCATCCTGAGAAATTCCCTTGCCGGTATCCCGGACATCAAGACGCAGTCTTTCCGCTTCATCCTTCAGAGAAACAAAGATATCACCGCCCACAGGAGTATATTTCAAGGCATTGCTCAGGAGATTGAATACCACTCGGGCTATCTTCTCCTTATCAGCAACCACCTCATGACTACCCGAGAACTCTGTCATATCCCAATGGAGTTTGATTTGCTTGCGCTCGGCTGTGAGCTGGAAATCGCCCACCCAAACCTCCAGGGCTTTCACAATATCAAAGCGATAAAGCTGCAAATCCATCTTGCCATTCTGTATCTTGCGGAAATCGAGAATACTACCAACCAGCTGCTGGAGAGCAACGGCATTGCGCTGCACCATCTTCAAGAGTTCGCGAGTCTTGCCCTTGATGCTACTATCTTCCAGAAGCATCTCTACCGGGTCAGCTATCAGGGTTAACGGGGTACGAAGCTCATGACTGATATTCGTAAAGAACACCAGACGGGAATGAGTCAGCTCCAAAACCTCCTCATTCAATCGCTTCAACTCGCCGTTCTTATCTTCCAATTCCTCATTCACTCTCTTCAATTCCCCATTGGTCTTAGCCAATTCCTCGTTCAGCTTCACCTTGACTACATAACCCCGGAATATCATAGCAGCAGCAGCAATACATACCAGAAGGAATAGAGCCAAACCTATCAGCATGATTTTCTGAGAGTTATAATCAGCAAGGTATCGGTCTACCTGCTTGTGCAACAACTTCAGATTATTCGCCTGACGTTCAGCATCGAGAGCTTCCATCAAGGTGAGCTCTGCATTTGCCTTGGTAATGATGGAGGTGCTCAGATAGTTGTCCCTCTTATATGGCTGGTGTTTTAAAATCTTCATAGCCAAGGCTATAACTTCATCTCCCTTGGTTGGATAAAGATAAGATGCCTCAAAGATGCCATCACGTACCAGTTCCAGGCCCCCTCCCTTGGTAGCCATTCCGTCAATACCTGCAAATTTATATCGATGCTGCAACCCCACCTTCCGGGCAGCCTCATAAGCTCCCCAGGCAAGACAGTCATTATGGGCAAAGACATAATCAAAGTCCTGTGTCTGTTTCAATATGCGTTTCATCGCCTGGATTCCACCCTCTTCTTTCCAGTTTCCTTCCTCCGAGGCTACAACCTGTAACCCAGGATAAGGCTTGATAGCATCCATAAAACCACGATGACGCTCCAAAGCAGGCGAAGAGCCCTCCAAACCGCTGATTTCAACGATGCGGCCCTTTCCCTGAAGCTGCTGGGCGATAAAAGTTCCCATCGATTTACCAATCGTATAGTTATCGCAGCCGATAAATGCCGTATACTTATCAGAATTGGTCTTCCTGTCATAGAGAATCACAGGAATACCTTTATCGTAAGCACGCTCTACCGACTTGGATATAGCACTCAGCTGATTAGGAGATACGATAAGCAGATCTACGCCCTCATCGATAAACTGGTTAACTTGCTTATTCTGCAACACATTATCATCGTTGGCAGAAGCAAGCTTCACAATAATGGAATCGTTGAGATATTCACCCATCTTAAGTTCGTCATTGAGTTTATCACGCCAAATGTCCTCAGAACATTGTGATACACCAATGACAAACTTCTTTGGCTGCTGATGACAACCGGTCAGCAACATCCCAAACACTATATATATATAAAGGTATAGATATCGTTTCATACTTACTTATCTATCTATTTTTGACATTTAAAAGATTGTTCACCTTGAAGAAATCTAAAAATCAGACTTTCCGGTGCAAATTTACAATTTTTTTTTGAAATTATTTACTTTTGGTTCGTTTTTTACAAATCTTAGTCAGAATTTTATAAATGAAATATACAAAAAACATCGTATCTTTGCAGCGGATAAAGGAAACTACTCCTTCTTCAGAAAAACAAGAATAGTAATAACAAGAATATTAACATCAAAACTAACAATATTATGGCTGAAGAGAAAAAATTTAGAGTAGAGTCTGACCTTTTAGGTGAACTCAAAGTTCCTGCTGGAGCACTTTATGGTATACAAACACAGCGCGGTATCAATAACTATCACATCTCACGCAAGACAATGTGCAGCTATCCTGACTTCATCATCGCTATCGCTTACGTGAAGTTGGCTGCTATCGAGACAAACCATACTCTCGGTGTTATCAATGATGAAATTTCAGGTGCAATCTCTCAGGCTTGCCGTGAAATCATCGAAGGCAAGTGGCACGAGAACTTCCCTATCGACATGGTACAGGGTGGTGCTGGTACATCTGTCAACATGAACGCCAACGAGGTAATCGCTAACCGTGCCCTCGAGATTATGGGTCACGAGAAGGCTGATTATCAATTCTGTTCTCCTAACGACCATTGCAACTGCGGTCAGAGCACCAACGACGTTTACCCAACTTCTATCCGCCTGGCTTTGATTCGCATGAATACCCATCTGGTAGGTGCCTTGACTGGTTTAATCAGCGCATTCCGCTATAAGGCAGACGAATATGCAGACGTTATCAAGATGGGACGTACCCAGTTACAGGATGCTGTTCCTATGTCTTTCGGTCAGGAGTTCAATGCTTATGCCAACAACCTGGAGGAGGAAATCCTCAATTTGGAGCGTAACGTGAAACTCTTACACGAAATCAATATGGGTGGTACAGCCATCGGTACAGGTCTGAACGCTGTTCCTGGCTTCGCTAAGCTCTGCGCAGCTAACCTCAGCAAACTGACTGGCGAAAACTTCGAGACAGCAACCGACCTGGTAGAGGCTACACCTGATACAGGTGCTTACGTAAGCTACTCTTCTGCTTTGAAGCGCTTGGCTATCAAGTTGTCAAAGATCTGCAACGACCTCCGTCTGATGGCTTCCGGTCCTCGTTGCGGCTTGAATGAAATCAACCTTCCTCCTAAGGCACCAGGTTCTTCTATCATGCCAGGTAAGGTAAACCCAGTTATCCCTGAGGTAACTAACCAAGTTTGCTTCAAGGTAATCGGTAACGATGCTACCGTAAGCTTCGCAGCAGAGGCAGGACAGTTGGAGCTGAACGTAATGGAGCCAATCATCACAGAGAGTCTCTTCGAGAGCTTGACATGGTTGAAGAATGCTATCGAGACTTTGACATCTGAGTGTATCCTCGGCATCACAGTCAATAAGGAGCGTTGCTACGAAATGGTAAAGAACAGTATCGGTATCGTTACTGCCCTCAATCCTATCATCGGTTACAAGAAGAGTTCTAAGGTAGCTAAGGAAGCTCACGCAACCGGACGTTCGGTATACGATATCGTCATCGAGCAGGGCATTCTGAGCAAGGAAGAGCTTGACAAGGCGCTCGATCCTAAGGAGATGTTGCAGTCACACAAGTTTACACTGAAATAAATTTTTCCATAACCAAGTCAGCTGATTAGTTGACAATACAAAAACCTGTAAGCGTATTCCTTTTTGGGAATAATGCTTACAGGCTATTTTTATGCTATCATTCTAACATTTACTCTTTATAATTGATTACGATACGCTAACGGGGTCATCCCGGCACGAATCTTAAAGAAATTCGTCATCGCACTCTGATCGCTGAAATTCAGATAGGTAGATATCTCTCCCATCGACATATCCGTCTGGTGCAAGAGATTACATATCTCCTTGTAAAGTAAGGAAGAGATATGATCATTCACCGTAGTACCCGAGATATCCTTTATCATTCTCGAGAGATAAGGAGCAGAAACATTCAACTTATCAGCATAAAACCGAATCTGCCGCTCTGTTCTGAAATGTCGATACAAGAGATGCAGAAATATCTCATAAACATCTTTCTTATGCTTCAAATCACGGGTGATGGTAACATTCTCGTAAGGTAATTCTGATACCAAAAGCTTTAAAACATTTACCATCGACTGTATCATCTCCACCTTATTAATATGTTGATGACGCACAATGTCGCCAATCATGTGGAAGATATCAAGTGCAGACTTCAGTTTGTCATCAGATAACTGATACACAACATCGGCCGCAATCTCCTCGTCCACAAAGATGATTTCTGCCTCAAAATCATCAGACATATCAGAAAAAGTAACGATATGCTTGGGTGATACGACCAGCAATTCGCTGGCCGAAAGCATTCTGTCGGATTTTTCCGTTTCAACCCCATGCTGAAGAATACCCATTCTGATACTTCCCCTATTCACCAACATCAGTTTAGTGAACAAGGTGCGCTCTAGAGCCATCTCTATAAAATCCTTTTCGCATAAATCGTCTATATGAATGTGTGCGGCATAAGCCCCAAATATGCTTTCAAGATGGTGTCGAGCTGCAAACTCCTTTAAATTATATACTTGCTGCTTCATTAGACCCATATTTTTAGTTGGGCACAAATTTACTATTTTATTTTGAAAAGGACAATAGAAAAAGGGATAAAAAATGTAAAGAACTTGATATCCAAATGTTATCAACAATAGTTTTCAAACCAAATATCTACTGAATATCAAAAAGTTAAGATAGTTATCCACACTTATCAACATCCTGTTGATAACTTTTATAAAGACATTTGTGGAAAAGTGCAGAAAAGTTCAGAGCATAAAAAAGACACTAACTAAAAAGTTAGTGTCTCATGAAGTAGCGGGAGGGGGCCACGATCCCTCGACCTCCGGATTATGAATCCGACGCTCTAACCAGCTGAGCTATCCCGCCATCCTTACAAGTCATTTCTGATTTGCGGGTGCAAAGGTAATACATTTATTTGAATTGAACAAATTTTTTCGAAGAAATTTTCAAAAAAAGTTGTTTTTTCTTATTTCACATCGCATTCATCACCTTTTTTCACCTATTATTAATATAAAAAAACGAAAAATGAAGAGATTCTTATTTTTTTGTGTTACCTTTGCACTCTGAAATAATATGCACTTCATTCCAATTCATGGATAAAGGCACAGAACGACAATTATAAAAATGCTTAGAATTAAAAAATTAGACATATTCATCGCCAAGCAATTTGGCCTGCTCTTCCTGGGAACCTTCTTCATCTGCCAGTTTGTGCTGATGATGCAGTTCTTGTGGAGATACATTGATGACTTGATCGGCAAAGGACTCACGATTGACGTCATGGCACAGTTCTTCTGGTATATGGGACTCATGCTGGTTCCACAGGCTTTGCCATTGGCAATCCTCCTTGCCTCGCTCATGACTTTCGGAAACCTGGGCGAAAGTTCAGAGCTTACAGCCATCAAGGCTGCCGGCATTTCTTTGATGCAGGCGTTCCGGTCTCTCATCGTCATCACCTTCATCATCATGTTTGGCTCTTTCTATTTTCAGAACAACGTGGGGCCTGATTCCAACCAGAAACTTGCCCAACTGCTCATCTCCATGAAGCAGAAGAGCCCGGAACTCGAAATTCCTGAAGGTATCTTCTATGATGGCATTCCTAACTGCAACCTCTATGTGCAGAAGAAAGACCTGAAGACAGGCAAACTCTACGGTATCATGATTTACCGTATGACCGACAGCTACGAAGATGCCGCCATCATCCTTGCCGACTCGGGTATGCTGCAAAGTACTGCAGAAAAAAAACACCTGGTGCTTAGTCTGTATAGCGGAGAATGGTTTGAGAATATGCAAAGCAGCGAATTGGGAAACAGTGCAGCTGTGCCTTATCGCCGAGAAACATTTGTATCCAAGAAAATCATTCTCGACTTTGACGGTGGCTTCAACTTGACAGATGCTTCTTCTTTATCCAATAATGCAAAGGCAAAGAGTCTGTCCAAAATCAAACACGATGTAGACTCTATCAATCACACCTATGACTCCATCAGCAGAAGTTACTTGAAAGAATACAACGTCAGATACTACAATCTGGCACGACTTAACAACAAGGCTGATTCATTGAAGGCTATCAAGGAGGGTGACAAAGTCAACTTCGACACGATTTACAACAAACTGCCTAGCGACAGAAAGTTAATCGTAACCAACGATGCCTTGTCGACCGTACAGCAAGAGCTGTCGGATTTGGACTTCAAGTCGATGATGACCAACGATGCCGACTATATTATCAGGCAACACGATATCGAGGCAATCCGCAAGTTCACGCTCGCTCTCTCCTGCCTGATATTCTTCTTTATCGGTGCTCCATTAGGAGCCATCATCAGAAAGGGAGGATTGGGTATACCTGTCATCATATCGGTATTGGTATTTATTGCCTTCTTCATCCTTGACAACACTGGATTCAGAATGGCACGAGGCGGAATGTGGGCAGTATGGTTCGGCATGGGACTTGCTCCTGCCGTTCTATCACCACTGGCAATCTTCGTGACTTACAAAGCCACCAACGATTCTGCCGTATTCAAGATAGAAGCATACCGCGATTTCTTCATGCATCTATTCGGCCTGCGAATGAAACGACACATCTTTGGTAAAGAAGTAATCATCGAAGACCCGGATTACCGGAAGGACGCAGAAGCTTTGGCACAAATCTCAAATGACATTACTATATATAATAAGGTGCATAGACTGAGAAGACTGCCAAACTTCATCAACGTATTCTTCAAGTACCAGCCAGACCATGAGATAGAACGTATCAGTAACGAACTGGAGAAAATCATTGAAGACCTCAGCAACACGAAGGACAAATATCTTCTCCATTCCATCAACCAATACCCTATCCTGTCTACCAAGGCACATACCCGACCATTCGAAAAGAAATGGCTCAACATCACTGCAGCCATTCTCTTCCCTATCGGAACGGGACTGTATCTGAGAATGTGGCGTTGCAGAATGCGACTGTATCGCGACCTGAAGCTCATTCTTCAGACCAACGACAACATCATTAGAAGAATAAAAGAAATGTAACTATAAAAAAGTATCACAAACATGGGAGAATATAAGTTAAACAGCATCGAAGATGCAATCAAGGATTTCAAGGAAGGTAAATTTGTCATTGTTGTAGATGACGAAGATCGCGAAAACGAAGGCGACCTCATCATCGCTGCAGAAAAGATAGACGCAGAAAAGGTAAACTTCATGCTCAAAAATGCAAGAGGCGTACTTTGCGCACCTATCACCCTCAGTAGATGCGACGAACTCGACCTGCCTCATCAGGTATCAGACAACACTTCCATGCTCGGTACTCCATTCACCGTAACCGTAGACAAGCTGGAGGGATGTACAACAGGAGTTTCTGCTCACGACCGCGCAGAGACCATCAAGGCGCTAGCTGATCCGGCATCAACCCCACAGACATTCGGCCGTCCTGGTCACATCAACCCACTCTATGCACAAGACAACGGTGTGTTGAGAAGAAGCGGACATACAGAAGCAGCCATTGACCTCTGCAGAATGGCAGGTCTCTACCCAGCAGGTGCACTCATGGAAATCATGAACGAAGATGGAACCATGGCACGACTTCCACAGTTGATGGAGATGGCAAAAGAATGGCACCTCAAGGTGATTTCCATTAAAGATATGATAGAATACCGCCTCAAGAAGGAATCACTCATCGAAGTGGGTGAAGAGGTAGATATGCCAACAGAATACGGACACTTCCGCCTCATTCCTTTCCGTCAGGCTAGCAATGGACTCGAGCACATGGCTCTTATCAAAGGCGAATGGAAGGAAGATGAACCTATCCTGGTTCGCGTTCATTCATCATGCGCTACCGGCGACATTCTGGGAAGCAAGCGATGCGATTGCGGACAGCAGCTGCACAAAGCTATGCAAGCCATCGAAAAAGCAGGCAAGGGTGTTGTTATCTATATGCAGCAGGAAGGACGAGGCATAGGACTCATGAACAAGATTGCCGCATATAAATTACAGGAAGAAGGATACGACACCGTAGACGCCAATACCCACCTTGGCTTCAAGCCAGACGAGCGCGACTACGGCTGCGGCGCACAGATGCTCCGCCACCTCGGCGTACACAAGATGAGATTGCTTACCAACAATCCCGTGAAACGTGTAGGACTGGAAGCATACGGCTTGGAAATTGTAGAAAACGTAGCTATAGAAGTAACACCAAACGAGTACAACGAACGTTATCTCAAGACCAAGAGAGACCGCATGGGGCACACTCTGCACCTCGGATAATGAAAATTATGTTATTATTTCGGTACAATACGTAAAATAATGCTCATTTTTCTTCCGAGAAAGAAATAATTTGCTTAATTTTGCACACGATAAACAAATAGTAAAAAGAATTATGGCACAATTATCTGATCGTTTAAACAGATTGGCACCATCAGCAACGCTGGCGATGTCACAGAAGAGTAGTGAAATGAAAGCTCAAGGTATTGATGTTATCAACATGAGCGTAGGTGAACCAGACTTCAACACTCCTGACAACATTAAACAGGCAGCAAAGAAAGCTATTGACGAGAATTTCTCCCGTTACTCACCAGTCCCTGGTTATCCAGACTTGCGAAAAGCGATTGTTGCCAAATTGAAAAACGAGAACGGCTTAGAATATACAACCAATGAGGTAATTGTAGGTACCGGCGGCAAGCAGTGTGTCTGCAACGCTGTCCTTGCTCTCGTTAATCCAGGCGACGAGGTTATCATCCCTGCTCCTTATTGGGTAAGCTACCCACAGATGGTAAAATTGGCAGGTGGTACTCCTGTTATCGTAAACGCAGGATTCGACCAGGACTTCAAGATGACAGCGGAACAATTGGAAAATGCCATCACAGACAAGACCAAGATGCTCATCCTCTGCTCTCCAAGCAATCCTACTGGTAGCGTATATTCCAAGGAAGAATTGGCTGCATTGGCAGAAGTTCTCAGAAAACACCCTGAGGTTTTCGTGTTGGCAGATGAAATCTACGAACACATTAATTATATAGGCAAGCACCACAGCATTGCTCAGGAACCAGGCATGAAAGAACAGGTCATCATTGCCAACGGTGTATCTAAAGCATACGCCATGACAGGATGGAGAATCGGTTTCCTGGCTGGTCCTGAATGGATCATCAAGGGCTGCAACAAGCTCCAGGGTCAATACACCAGTGGCACATGTTCTGTTAGCCAGAAGGCTGCAGAGGCTGCCTATACACTCGACCAGACTGCAGTAGAAGAAATGCGCCAGGCATTTGAGCGCCGTCGCAATCTGATTGTAAAATTGGCAAAGGAAGTACCAGGACTCGAAGTCAACATGCCACAGGGAGCGTTCTATCTCTTCCCTAAGTGCAACAGCTATTTCGGCAAGAGCAACGGTACTCACACCATCAATAATTCTACAGACTTCGCCATGTATCTCTTGGAAGAGGCACATGTAGCTACTGTAGGCGGTGATGCATTTGGAGACCCAGACTGTTTCCGCATGAGTTATGCTACTAGCGATGAGAACATCGTTGAAGCAATCCGACGCATCAAGGAAGCTTTGGCTAAGCTCAAGTAAGAAGAGCAAAAAACGTCCAAATATTGGCAATTTTGTAAGAAAAAAGCGAGATATTGACAAAAAATGCGTCAATATCTCGTTAAAACTTCTTAATTAGGGTGATAGTTAACCAATAATTATTATCTTTGCCATTGGAATTTGAATAACCGACTGTGTTTCGTGACAACAACACATACAAGGTCTACAAAGCAACCAAGAAAACAAGAAAATATTAATAATTTATTAACTAATAATTTAAAAAAGTAAAATTATGGCAACTACAAAACAAGCAGCCCCAGCTAAGAAGTCTGAGGGCTTTCAGGGAGTAAGAGGCGCATTCTGGATCATCGTGGTTTGTGCTATCATCGCATTCACATTGTTCTTCACATGGTTCGGAAATGACATGCACTTCCAGGATCCTGGTGTACAGGATCACCCAGCAGACATTTGGGGTACTATCTACAAGGGTGGTGTTATCGTACCTGTTATCCACACTTTGTTGCTCACAGTGTTGGCTATGACAATCGAGCGTTGGTTGGCTCTTAAGACCGCTACAGGTAAAGGTGCTCTTCCTAAGTTCGTTGCAAACATCAAGGCAGCTTTGAACGCTAACGATTTCGCTAAGGCTGAGCAGCTCTGCAACAAGCAGCGCGGTACAGTAGCTAACGTTGTTTTGGCTTCTTTGAACGCTTACAAGTCTATGGAGTCTGGTGCTAACGCATCTTTGAAGAAGGCTCAGAAGGTAGCTAAGATCCAGCAGGCTCACGAGGAGGCAACTCAGTTGGAGATGCCAACTTTGACAATGAACTTGCCTATCATCGCTACAATCGTAACTCTCGGTACATTGACAGGTCTTCTCGGTACTGTAACCGGTATGATCAAGTCATTCCAGGCCATGGGTGAAGGTGGTGGCGCTGACTCAGCAGCACTTTCTGTAGGTATTTCTGAGGCGTTGATCAACACCGCATTCGGTATTTTGACATCTTGGTGTGCTGTAGTATCTTACAACACATTTACAAACAAGGTTGATAAGTTGACATACGCACTCGACGAGGTAGGTTACTCAATTGCTCAGACATACGAAGCTAACCACGCAGAAGAGGCTTAATTTTTGCTAACCCTTTAAAATTTTATCGCTATGGGTAAAGTAAAAATTAAGAAGAGTGACGTCTGGATCGATATGACTCCTATGTCAGACGTTATGACCCTGTTGCTTACCTTCTTCATGCTCACTTCTACATTCGTAAAGAATGAGCCTGTAAAGGTTAACACACCAGGATCTGTGTCTGAGATTAAGGTGCCAGAGAACGGCGTCTTGACTATCTTGGTAAGTCCTGAAAAGGACAAGGCTGGTAAACCAACCGGCGAGGGCCAAGTATTTATGAGTATTGATAATACCGATCAGTTGGGAGCAACACTGAACACAATGACAGGCAACTTCGGCGTATCATTGACTCCTAAGCAGATTGAAACTTTCAAGAGCGAGGGTACGTTCGGTGTTTCTATGAGTGACATGAGCACTTACTTGTCTATGAACGCTGCAAAGCGTCCACAGTATCTCCAGACTAAGGGTATTCCTCTCGACAGTATCAAGGGTGGTATGAGCGAGTTCCAGCAGTGGGTTGACGCAGCTCGTAACGTAAACGAGGACATCAAGATTGCCCTGAAGGCAGACGCTTCTACACCTTACAAGACCGTTAAGAGAGTAATGAACGAACTCCAGGATATGGACGAGAGTCATTACTATATGATTACACAGTTAAAAAAACAGGGGGACGAATAAATGGCAAAGAAAGAAAGCAAACAAAAGAAAATGAATGTCCGCGTAGACTTTACGCCTATGGTGGATATGCTCATGCTGCTTATCACGTTCTTCATGCTGTGTACATCATTGAGCAAACCTCAGACTATGGAGCTGACTATGCCAAGTAATGAAGACAACCAACCAGAGGACAAGAAGACCGAGGCGAAAGCTTCTGAGACTATTACCCTCTATGTAACAGCTGACAACAAGATTTACTATGGTGCTGGTATCCCTAATTACAATGATCCTACATGGATCAAGGAGACTACATGGGGCAGCCAAGGAATCCGTAAGGTCTTGAGAGAGCACGCTACAGAGAATGGTACAAGACCAGTAGAAAGAATTTCGCTCGCAGTTAAGGAGTTGAACATGGATCGTCAGAAGAATCCTAAGCAGTATCCTGATAGCATCTATCAGAAGAAACTTAGTGATTTGAAGGCAGGTAATTTGAAGGATGGCAAGATTCCTACTCTTACCATCGTCATCAAGCCTACCGACAACGCTTCTTACAAGAATATGGTTGACGCTCTCGACGAAATGCAGATTTCAAACATTGGTACTTACGTCATCGATAAGATTAACGCAGACGACGAGAAACTTCTCAAGTCTAGAAACGTTAAGATGTAAGATGAGTAACAAACAATTTTAAACAAGAAAGAAATGGCAAAAATAGATCTTTACGATCCTAAATGGGTCGATATGGTTTTCGCCGGAAAGAACAAGGAGTATGGTGCATACCAGCTCCGTAAGGGTACTTCTGGTCGAAACATCAAGGCTCTTCTGATCTTGGTCATTGCTGCAGCTCTCGTGGGTGGATTCTTGGCTTGGAAAGTCATCGAACAGAAACAGGCCGAAGAACAGCAGGCATATATGGAAGCTATGAAGTTGGCTGAACTCCAGCAGCAGGCTAAGAAGGAAGAAAAGAAGAAGGAGCCAGTGAAGCCAAAGATTGAACCTAAGAAGGAGATACCTGTGGCTCGCGAAACTCAGAAGTTTACTGCACCTGTCATCAAGAAGGATGAACTCGTAAAAGAGGAAAACCAGGTTAAGCAGATGGATAAACTGGACGATAAGGTAGCTATAGGTACTGAAGACAAGGAAGGTGTGAAGGACCGTACAGTGGAAGCTGTAAGAAGTGAGATTACAGTAGCAGCCCCACCTCCACCACCAGCTCCAAAACCTGAGGTTGCAACTAAGGTCTTCGATGTTGTAGAGGAGATGCCTTCATTCCCTGGTGGAAATGGAGCTTTGATGTCTTACCTCAATGGCAATACGAAGTATCCTGTTGTAGCACAGGAAAATGGCGTACAGGGCAAAGTAATCATATCATTCGTGGTAGAGCGCGATGGTTCTATCTCTGATGTTAGGGTTGCACGCTCAGTTGACCCTTCACTCGACCGCGAGGCACAGCGTGTTGTTAAGAGCATGCCTAGATGGACTCCTGGTAAGCAGAATGGTCAGACTGTACGTGTTAAATATACTGTACCAGTTGTATTTAGATTGCAGTAATAGAATGAAAAGAATATCTTATATTTATATAGGATTAACAGTACTATCAATGGCTTTCTTCTCGTCTTGTGGCGAGAAGAAAGCCAAAGATGGTAGAACTGACACTCCTACTTCAGGCACAATAGAATTTGTGGCTGACGAAAGTTTGAGTCCTATCATTGAGGAAGAAAGGAGTCAATTTGAGTTTGAATTTCCAAAAGCCAAACTCAAAGCAAAATATACTGATGAAGTCACAGGACTTCAGATGATTAAAGATTTCAAAACTGCCCTATTATTCACAACAAGAAATTTGAAAGATAGTGAAATAGCATACTTGAAATCTAAAAGTAATGTTATTCCTTCTGTATTCCCTATCGGTTACGATGGTTTGGCATTCATTGTAAACAAGAACAATACGGATACTTGTATTACAGTAAATGAAATCAAGAACATCTTAACGGGAAAGGTTACAAAATGGAGTGATATTAGACCAGGCTCTAAAAGAGGTGATATCGAAGTCATTTTCGACAACACCCGATCAGCTACTACTAACTACGTGGTAGATTCTGTATTACATGGAGCTAAAATGGGAGCCAAAATCATGGCTGCCAAAACCAGTAAACAGGTGATTGACTTTGTTGATCAAAATCCTGGGTCTATTGGTGTGATTGGTTCTAATTGGTTAAATGATCGTAGAGATTCAACCAATACCACATTCAAAAAGAATATTCATGTCATGAGAGTATCCGTGAAAGATGAGGCAAAGCCTTCAAATAGCTGGCAACCTTATCAGGCATACTTGTTGGATGGAAGATATCCGTTCGTCAGAACTATATATGCTATTGTAGTAGACCCTCATAAGGCTTTGCCTTGGAGTTTTGCCAACTACATTTCCAACCCTAAAGGACAGCTTATTGTGTTCAAGTCGGGTTTACTGCCATACAGAGGTGACATCACTATAAGAACTGTTAACGTAAAACGGTAACAAGACAAGATAAAGAAAACGAAGAAAATATACGATAAAATTAAAATAAAACTTACTAACTGGAGTCAAAGCATATTTTGATAAAGGAAAGTATTTAAAAATAGAATTATGAAAGCAGTTAAATATTTAGTAGCAGGTTTGCTCGTCATGGGTTTGGCAGCTCCTGCAATGGCTCAGGATGTGAACTATAAGGATGCACTTAAGCCAATTGAGACTACATTGAAAGCAGGCAACGTTGATGCTAAAGAATTTGCTAAGGAAGTTAAGGTCTATCAGAAGACCTTCAAAAAAGATCCTAAGGCTCTTGTTGCATTGGGTAATGCCCTTGTTATCAACAAGAAGTATACTGAAGGCAATGCTGTAGCAGATGCTGTTATCGCTAAATTCAAGAATTATGGTGATGCATATATCTTGAAAGGTGATATCTTCGCCATGCAGGACAACGGTGGTGAGGCTGCTAGCTGGTACAAGCAGTGTATGATTATGGATCCAAAGAATCCTCAGGGTTATATCAGCTATGCTCGTGTATACCAGAAAATTGACCCAAATGGTAGCGCAGAAGCTTTGCAGAAATTGAAGACAATCAATCCAGACTATCCTGTAGAGGCAGAAACAGGTCATACATTCTATGCTAATGGTAATTATGAGAAGGCTTATGAGAATTTCTCAAAAGCAAATCATAGCACCATGGAAGAGTATATCTTCTATGAATACTGCTTCACTGCTTACATTTTGAACAAGAAGGATGAGGCACTTCAGTTGTGCAAAGAAGGTATGCAGAAATATCCAAAGGATACAGCATTCCAGATTTTGGCAATGCGTTCAGCTGTAGATACACAGAACTTCGAGGATGCATTGAATTATGCAACAGCTATCATCAACAACGCTGATGTAAAGAAGAACTCTAGTATCTATTCATACTACGGTTTGGCCCTTGCTGGCAACAAGAAGTATGATCAGGCTTTGGAGCAGTACAACAAGGCATTGGAAATGAATAAGGAAGACGTTAAGCCTTACCAGTACATTTCTGAAACATACAAGGCTATGGGCAACGAAGATAAGGCTATCGAGTTCGCTCAGACTTATATGGAGAAGAACCCTAACGCTGCTCCTTCTGACTTCGTTAAGATGGCTGAGATTTACAATGCTAAAGCTCAGAAGGGTGGCACAGATAAGGCTGTATGGGTAGACAAGGCTATCGGTATTTACAACATCTTCGCTGAAAAGTATCCACAGATTAAGGCATACGCTGACTTGCAGGCTGCTAACATCGCATTCCAGAATGAGTTGGACGACAAGGCACTTGAGAACTATGAAAAGGTAATCAAGGAACTCGAAAGCAAGCAGTATGATGAGGATGAAAAGGGTTACTTGATGCAGGCATACAAGAATGCAGGTTACATCTACTGGGGTTCTAAGAAAGACTTAGACACTGCTAGACCATACTTCGAGAAGTTGATTAAGCTTGATCCAAACAACTCTCTTGCAAAGAAGGCTTTGGGTCTTGAAGAGGAAGCAGCTCAGTAATATGAAATTTCTCAAGAGAATTCTATAACAGAATTCTTGATTAGAAAAAATATAAGGCGGTGAAGTATTTAGCTTCATCGCCTTTTTCGATACATTATATAACAACATAATAATTGTATAAACCTCCATACTTGCTGACGGCAAACAGCCGTTTTTCTACACAAAGTAAGGAAAAAGGGTGAATCAAAATCCATATAACAGAAAAGAGCGATTCCAAAGGAACCGCTCTCAATGTTTTATGTAACTAAAAGTATCTATCCTTAAAAATTAAGGAAGACTAATTGCCTCATTAGGGCAAACATCTGCGCAAGTACCACACTCTGTGCAGAGGTCTGGATTGATAGAATACTTCTCGCCCTCAGAGATTGCACCTGATGGGCACTCATCGATACATGTACCGCAAGCGATACAATCTTCACCAATTACGTATGCCATAATTCTTAATGTTTTATAATGTTAATAATATATATTCTCTTCAATAGTATAATACCTAAATTAGATGGTGCAAAGATAATAATATTTTTCGGAATACCTACAAATAGGTATAAGTTTTTTAAGGGAAAACTTCAATTTATACATTATCGAAATAGAGAAAGAAACAATAAGTAGACAACTTATCCGTTAATAATAATATGAAAAGATTGATAATGACCATATTAGCAGTCATGACTATAAGCATAGTAATCATGGCACAAGAAAGGACTGTAGAAAACCGTCCTTATACTGATTTGCGCCCATTCCATTTTGGCGTTATGGTTGGAACCCACTTCCAAGACTTAGAATTTACGAATACAGGACTAACTTCTTATAGAGATGCAGATGGTAATGAGAAAGAATCCAATGTTACGGTAGATCAAGACAGATGGGATGCGGGATTTACGGTAGGAGTTTTGGGAGAATTCCGCCTAAACAGCCACTTCCAGTTTCGTATTGCTCCGGCCATGTACTTCGGTACGAGACATCTCACATTCCATAATCTGATGGAAAAAGATGGTATAGGAAATCCCATAGAAGAAAAGCAGGAAATGAAAACGGCATATATTTCTTCAGCTTTTAATCTCATTTTTGGCGCACAGAGATTTAACAATCATCGACCTTACATCATGGCAGGATTGAATCCGATGATCAATCTTAGCGGAAACAACGATGATTACATCAAACTGAAGAAGTCTGAAATGTTCCTCGAAATTGGTGCCGGATGCGATTTCTACCTACCATTCTTTAAGCTCAGACCAGAACTTAAGTTCATGTATGGATTAATAGACTCATACGACAAGAATTATATCAATAAAGTGAAAGACAAAAGCATGTTGCCTTATACGAAGGCGGCAAAAAGTGCTCATAGCAAGATGATTGCATTGACTTTCTATTTTGAATAGAACGTAAGAAAAATAAAACAAAAGATAAACAAGAAGAGCTTGACTCCTACCCAAACGAGTCAAGCTCTTTTTATATATTTCCAATAATAGATTACTCTACAATCTCCCGCGAGAAGACACACCCATTTTTCATTCCTGCATCAGCACCCTGAAAATCAGCAGAATAAGGACTACCATCCACAGGATTCTTGCCCACATAGCGCTGCGTTTTCAGAGAAAGAAGCATGCAGCGGTTATAAAGCATATCCTGCCATAAGAACTCCTCTGCCTTGGAAGAGTCGGAAGTCAGACGAACATCACCAGATAAACCAGCACCAGCTATATAAACATATCGTCCGTCAGCCGTCTTCAAAGCAATCTTTCCCTTACCTCTATCCTCCACAACAAACTTCACCTGATTTCTCATGTCCTTTCGGTTACCGGAACTATGCATCAATCCATGTCCGGTAGCATCCATCAGACTACCATCAGCGAGATTAAAGAATCTTATGGTCTTTCCGATAGGCAGATTGGCTGTTCTGTCAGCCATCGGCTCCACTACCATGAAATCATCGAACTCAGCCACACCGCCATTCACTTCCTTCTTGTTGAAAGCATAAAGTGCCACACGTACCCCCTGGAAGGTCTTCAACTGATAAGGCGAAAGCATCTGCTCGCCGATATTCTCCCAGGTCTTGCCATCCAGAGAATAGGAATATTGCAACTGGCTCTTGTCATAATCACCCCAAAGGCGCAACCATACTACCTTGCTTTTAGCCAACGGTTTCAACACTTCCTTGTTGGTATTCTGGTCATAACATCTCAAGTTCAACCCCTTATCCGTCTTGACAACGCCCAATGAAGCGTATGGCGTATTGATGGCACCCAAACCAGCCTCATCACCAACCTTTAAGCGGGATGCATCCAGTTTTACAGATGTATAAGATACTGGTCCGATGGCACGCTGCGTCAATGTATTCTTTGCCCAGAGCAGTTGCTTGGCAGGCATCGAATGCAAACGGAGCCATCCCTTTCGCTCCTTATTCAGCGACCACATCTTGTCGTTCGGATTATGATTCCATTGCCAAACTGGTTTGAAGGTCTTGCCAGAGAAATCATCACATCTTTCGTATGGTGCCTGAGGTGTCTTCACCACATCGTTAGGCTTAAACCAGGTGCGAGGCGAACGTCCCAGGTTCTTCTCCAATCCGAAATAAGGCCAGCCGTCAACCCAAGTGATAGGCGACAGGCATACGGTTCTGCCCACGGCATTGAAGTCTTGCATCGAAACGCCCCACCATTTCCCGTCAGGAGCCTGCACGATGCCACCCTGATGAATCGTAGCACAGCCCAGGTTCAAGCCATTCGGTTGGTTGTTTTGGAATTTAAAACCATCTTCCGGCAAAGGCCGACCGATTCCCATGTTACCTACGCTCCATCCAGCAGCATAACCATACGATTCGCGCTCGCTAATTACGCAAGTTTCATAAGGTCCCCAAATGCTCTTGCTTCGGGCGCACTGCATACGACCCATCGGCGAATAATCGGCAGAGAGGATGTAGTACATACCATTGATTTTATAAACATGATGTCCCTCACCCATCGCATTGCCTTCAGGAATCACCACCTTGCTGCTGCCCTCTACCGGACCGCTCAAATCGGGCTTCAACTCCGTAACGGTCACGTTGCCATACTTGTGCACGGCATAAATCTTACCATCCTCATCGAAGAGCACAGAAAGGTCGTAGATATCGCCATTAACTTTATGATGCGTCCAAGGTCCCTTGGCACTGTCCGAGATATACACCTGCAATCCATGTCCGTTGATATTGGAGAAGATATAGAACTTGCCGTTATGATATCGGATGGCAGGCGCCCAGATACCCTGTCCGTAAGCCTCCTTGTCATTGCGGAGATTGAAATCATCAGAATCATCAAAGCGGTCGAAACAATAGGAAGAGAACTCCCAATTTACGAGATCCTTGGAATGGAGAACCACCAGTCCCGGAACACTGTGCATCGTGGTACCCGCCAGATAGTAATCCTCCCCCACTCTGATAATATCAGGGTCAGAAAACTCATCATAAAACAAAGGGTTTGTAAAGGTACCATTACCATTATCAGCCGACCAAAACTTCCCTTTCAAAGTCTGTGTCAGAACATTCTTGGCCGCAGATTTTTTCTGCGCCGCAGCTCCCAAAGAACCGCTCAAAAAAGCAATGCAACAGGTTGCAAATAATAATTTCTTCATTCTATTTATAGGTCTAAAAGATTATTATAAAAAATGTTGCCACAAAAGTACGAATAATTATCCAACCAGAGGTGGACAAAATGATACTTTTATGGCAACAAATGTGATTATAGGACATTATTTAATCAGATAAGTCTTTCCTGGTTCTGTTTCCAAGTCATATTCATATACGTCAGGAATAGGAACCTTCACTCCTTCTGCTATCCGATGCTGTTCCATTACAGGCTTCACTTCTGCAGATGCAAAAAGGATATTTGGACATTTTCCTTCTGCCTTCTTCAGTTTTTTCGCCTTCAGCGGTACGTATGAGCGAAGACGCAGGATGCCTCCAATGGTGGAGCGAATCTTCGCCTGCTTCAGTTTTCCATTCTTCCAGTCCATATCCACCACAAAGCCGCCACGGGCACGAAGTCCCTTTACACTTCCTTCTTTCCAGGCATCAGGCAAGGCTGGCAAGAGATGCACGGCTCCATCATGACTCTGCAGGAGCATCTCTGCGATGCCGGCTGTTACTCCGAAGTTACCATCAATTTGGAATGGTGGATGGGCATCAAAGAGATTCGGATAGGTTCTTCCCTCAGGATACTCATTTGCCTGGGCATCAGATGGCAACAGGCGAAGCATATTGCTGATGATTCTGAAAGCATGATTGCCATCGAGCATGCGTGCCCAGAAATTCGTCTTCCAACCCAGACTCCAGCCCGTAGCCTGGTCGCCACGATGCTTCAGGGTGGTGGCTGCGGCATGGAACAGTTCCGGATGAGAGAAAGGAGAAATCTGATTAGATGGATACAATCCATAGAGATGCGAGATATGGCGATGCTCATTCTTCGGATCATCCGCATCCACAAGCCACTCCTGCAACTGTCCGTACTTTCCTATCTGCATCGGCGGAATCTGAGAAATCAGCTGCTGCATCGCCTTGCGCTCAGCCTCATCAACCCCTAATATTTCAGAAGCCTTCACAGCACTGCTCAAGGCATCGAAGGCTATCTGGTTATCCATCGTGCAACCAGCCGTTACGGCAGTTCTCTTACCCTTAGGTCCCTGTTCCGGACTCACCGACGGCACGGTTACCTTCCATTCGGTGCCCGGCAACTTCTGCATATAGTCGAGATAGAACTCAGCAGCACCTTTTATTACCGGATACCACTGCTTGAGGAAAGCCTTGTCACCCGTATAGAGATAATGCTGCCAGAGATGAGTGGTGAGCCAGGCTCCGCCATTCGGAAACATGCCCCACTGCGCACCGTCCACCGGACCTGCTATGCGCCAGATATCGGTGTTATGATGTGCCATCCAGCCACGACAACCATACATTTCCCTAGCCGTCTGTGCTCCCGTTACACTCAAATCCTTAATCAGCGAATACAGAGGCTCCGTGGTGTTACCGAGATTCGTTACCTCGGCAGGCCAGTAGTTCATCTCCGTATTGATGTTGATTGTGTATTTGCTGTCCCAAGGCGCATTCTTACTGTCATTCCAAACGCCCTGCAAGTTTGCCGCCTGTCCACCAGGCTGGGAAGAGGAAATGAGCAGATAGCGACCATAGTTATACATCAGTGCCACCATCGCCATATCCTTGCTGCCTGCAAATTTCTCCAGGCGCAGGTTAGTAGGCAACGAAGCATTGATATCGGTTGGCAAAATCAGAGAAGAAGTAGCGAACTGCTTCTGGTAAGCCTCCACATGGCGTTTCTCCAACTGTGCATAGCTCATCAGTTTCACCTTATTTATATAGTCGGCATTGCGTTGGGCTGCATTGCCCGACACATCGTGATAGTTCACAAAATTGGTGGCAGCACTCACAATGATGGTTGCCTCGGTGCCATCTGTCTTTACATCTGCCACGCATTCGGCAGTGAGAGCCGCCTTGATGCCTTCCTGGTCTTGTCCCTTCACCTTCAGCATAACACCTGAAGGCGTTTTCTGAACTTGATGTTCAAAAGGCGAATCCAGGGTAACATCGATATTCAGGGCACCCTTTCTACTCGCCTTAATGTGGCAAACGATGACGCCATCAGCCAGCGAAGCAAAGGTGGTACGGGTATATCTTACGCCATCCATCACGAAAGAAGTCGTGGCAATCGCCTTCTTCAAATCCAGGTTGCGCACAAACAGCTCAGTCTTTCCCTGGTTCTTCATGCTGATATGCAGATTTGCCATCGGCAGGAAGCGCATGCCATGAGGTCCTGGGATGAAGGTTTGGTTGATGAGAGCCGCTGCCTCCTCTTCCCTGCCATTGAAGATGAGTTCCCTCACCTTTGGCAGATTCTCTAAGGATTTCTTGCTATTGTTGTTATGAGGACCGCCACTCCAGAAAGTCTCCTCATTCAACTGGATATTCTCGTCCGTGGTTCCGCCATACACCATACCTCCCAGATGAGAGTTTCCGATAGGCAGAGCCTCCAGCCACTGCTGGGCTGGGGCATTATACCAAAGTCGTGTGCTATTATCAGAGCAGCTAGCCTTTGCCCTCATCTGCAAGGGAAGCGACAGTGCCAGCACCACTGCTCCCAAAATCATTTTATTTCTGTTCATAAAATCAATATTACCGATTAGTTTAAAAAGACGGCACAAAGATAAGAAAACTTTTTAAGTTTCCATCACTTTGTGCCGTCAAATTACAAACAAAACAATCTTAAACTTTATTTCTCTTTCAAATATTCAAAAGAATCAATATCCACATATCCACCAGCAGCCTTTGTGGCATAGTTATAGATGGCGATACGGGTTCCCATAAAGAGACGGCGATAATCATACTGCATCTTGAAATCCTTGATGGCAGGAATCCAGGTCTTGCCGTCTATACTATATAATAAGGAGGCGAGATCCTGATGAAGACGGAAATCGCAGCTCATCTTCAGATAGATGATGCTTGATTTCGTTGCCTTATCCTGCTTCAGATTCAAAGGCTGGCGATAAACCTCCTCACGTTTCACATCAGTCACTGCCTTTTCCTTTTCAGTCAAAGCTACACTCTCCTTGGTACCTACCACAAAGAGTTTCTTGCCTTCCTTTACGATAGAAAGCAGGGCTGCATCACCCTGGAAGGCTGACAGACCAGCCACATCGCCATCCTTCATCTTGTTTACATCCATCTTGATGATTCCCTCGCAGGTTGGTCCTTCGGTACGGGTACTGATGGTATTGGGAGCCAGGAAGATGTTAGGAACAATACGGGATGTCTTCAGGCGGAGCCAGCCCTTGCGCTCTGTGAGCGACCAGGCATTATCCACAGGATTGTGGTTCCACTGCCACTGCAATTCCAGTTTATCCTTCGAGAAATCGTCGCTATACACGAGTCCCTTACCGTCATATCCCAATACAGGCTTCTGCATCTCGGCAGGAATATTGCCCTTCTCATCGGTCAGTATAGGCCATCCGTCCTTCCAGGTACATGGCTCCAGCGTGAGCACTCTGCCCACACCACCACGGTCTTGGAATACGATGCCATACCAGTTGCCATACTTATCATCTACAATCGTACCTTGTCCCACGCCGTTGAATCCGGCAAACTCCGTTTCCAGAATCACCTTCTTTTCGTAAGGGCCCTGAATGTGATCTGCACGATAACAAACCTCACGACGAGGATGTCCCTGAGGCCACGAAATCATCAGGAGATAATACTTGCCGTTGTGCTTGATCATGCGGGAGCCTTCGAGCAAACCCGTTTCATCAGCATCACGCTCAAAGAGTTTACGATGGCTGCCAGGCACCACATCCGTCAGGTCTGCATTCAGCTGCACCATCTCTCCCGTTCCATAAACCACGTATGCCTTATCGTCGTCATCGAAGAAGAGAGCGGCATCATGGAAATGCTGCAAACGGCTGTGGATAGTCCATTTGCCCTCAATATCATCGGCTGTACAGATATAAGTCTCTCCACCAGGATTATCGTTTGGAGCAAAGAGCGCATAGAACTTGCCACGATGATACTGCAGCGAAGTGGCCCACTGACCACGACCATACACCGTACCCTCCTTCATGTCATACTTAGGTGAATCAGTAAGTTTAGGGAAGATATAGTTCACGGTTTCCCAGTTCACCAAATCCTTCGATTTCATGATAGGCGCACCCGGCATCAGATGCATGGTGGTGCTTACCATATAGAAGCTGTCACCCACACGGATTACATCCACATCAGGCACATCAGCCCAAACCACAGGATTGGCGAAATTCTTCTCAAACTTCCACCAGTCGAAATTGAAGAGTTTGCTTCCCTTCAATCCCTTGAACACGAAGTATATATCATGCTTTCCTGTCACTTTCTTTAGCATTTGTGCCGAGAAAGTCTTCCACTTTTCCCAGCCACCAGTCTTGGTAACATCAAGTTTAGCTATCAGTTCGCCATCTTCCTTATCGAGATGAACCTCCAATGAACCGCCGAGCGATGAGCACGCAGCAGAGATGGCAAATGCATCCGGACTCTCATTTCCGAAATCCACCTCGCGTACCTTGATATAATCGCCTGTATGAATTTCTGAGATATAAACACCCGTCTCGTCGGTCTGCTCCGACTTCACTCCCTTAGAGAAAGCGATGGTTTCTGCTTCCTGGCGCTTGTAAGGATTGAGGGTTGCGATAGGAGCCACTCCTTCCTGGGTATGATGGATGATTGGGAAGGTACCGTCAGCATTATATTTGAATTCTTCCACAGCCACACTGCGTCCGAATCCGCCACCCAGTTTACCCGTATGATAGAAGAAATAAGACTTGCCCTTGAAGTCGGTCACACCGCAATGGTTAGTAAAGGAACCCGTATCTTCCAATGGCATGATTTCGCCCATATACTTCCATGGTCCGAAAGGCTTCTTGCTCATGGAATAAGCGATATGCTCAGGCACTCCACCTGCAGCATAAAGCATATAATAGTTCTTGCCACGCTTCATGAACCAAGGTCCCTCTGTGTAGCAATCTTTATATTTTCGGGTAGAATCGCGCTTCTCCACGTCAGGCGAACCGAATCCCTCCTCAGTCATCACGATTCTGCCCACTTCACGCTTTTCATCAACAGCTGCCTTAGCATCTATACCACCCTTGAAGCTGATCATATCTTTATTCAGTTTGGCATAGTAAAGATGCGGATTACCCCAATAGAGATAAGCCTGACCATCCTCATCCATCCAGACGGTAGGGTCGATATTGTCCCAATTTCCATTATCGAAAAGCGGTTTGCCCAACGCATCCTTGAACGGACCGGTAGGAGAATCAGCCACAGCTACGCCGATAGCCATTCCGCCCGTCAGTTTAGAGTGCGCACAGATATACCAGTAATACTTACCATTACGTTCGATAGTCTGTGCTGCCCAGGCACGGTCGTCAGCCCAGGAAAAAGAACTGAGGTCGAGCGGAGAGCCATGGTCTGTCCAGTTCACCATATCCTTGGTGGAATACACACGCCATTCGTTCATCCAGAAGAAGTCAGCCTTATCTTCATCATGACCGGTATATACATAGAGACGGTCTCCGACAACCAGAGGTGCGGGGTCGGTAGTTAACTGTGTTTGCACGATAGGATTCTGCGCATTCATCGTTGCGCTCATACTCATACACAAAGCCGAAGCTAGCAAAAACTTATTGTTCATTGTTTATCTAAAATTATTAGTTTCTATTTTTGAGTGCAAAGATAGCAATAAAACAGACATTTTACTTTGCTGTATGTTACAAATACTTTGGCAAATCAACCATAGTGTAAGAAAAAAAACGGTGCATTTCAAAAGAAACACACCGTTTTACATCTTTACCTACAAGTTTTGCCCGAAGCGCCCTTACTTCACGTAAGGACTCTCTAGCATTCCTAGATGAGTAGGTTTATACCCACCAAGATTGATGAGTATTTTCTCAAATACAATACCAGGCTGCATAGGACGAAGCCTCAAGGTATGTTCTGCCTTCCCCGTGTTTCCTACAGCCATCCTCACCTTCTTCTCGATGATGCGCGATGCGGCTGTAGGATACATCAAGTCGTACTTATGCTCCCAGTTCAGATTCTGATTCAGCCCTACAATCTCTTCCTTGCCACCATCCAGCGACACTGCCACATAATGACCGCCCAGCACAAATGGCATCACTGCATCGGTAATAAGATGTACATCCACCGAATCCATATCTGCCTTAAATCTCATCTTATAGGTAAGATACGCTCCTGCTGTTGGCTGGGTATATGGAAAGAGAGCTATACCCGACTTCGTTCGTCCTAAACCAGGGATGAGTCTCCACTGCGACTTCTCTGATTCAGCAGGTGTCAGTGAGAAGAGATGCTCTGCCTCCATCACCACCATGCCGCCATCTTGCTCGAACACGTAGCCTGTACTAGGCTGCGTAACGGCAAAAGGGGTACTCTGCTGAATGCGATATACCATAGGCATAACTTGATGCTGCGGGGCATGCCAGTTTTGATAGCCGATATGCACTTGATCCATCATGTGATTCCACTTGCCATTGGCGATATGGTGATTATAATTACCGCAGAGCAAGGAGTCTCTCTTGTAACATTCCTCCACCCTATCTGCCCATGAATTAGCCTCAATACGTCCCTCACGATAGAGTTGCTTGTTCATCGCCAAAGAGTAATACATATCATAGAGATTTGCCATGCCTTGTATTGGGAAGAGAACCAACTCTTGATAGGCATCCTTCGCAGTTTCATCCAGGGTGATATACTGACGCAGGGCTCGTGCCTCCAAGGCCAGGAATTCATCCCGTACGCCCTTAAACTCTCCCGTCTGCAAATTGTATGTCTTGTCATCCAGCAATTCGGCTTGCACCCTAGACGCATATCTTCCATAGCTCATCAAGAGACGAGCAGCCTCTTTCGCTTCTTTATCACCAAACTGCTGGGCACAGAATTCCTGTGCATATTGCTCCAGGTTGCTGGCATCGAAGGCATCAGGATTCCATGCCATGTTCATAAAAAAGTCGATGGCAAACTCATGGGGTTTGATATCACCGACATTGAGCATCCAGAGTTTATCCACACCATGTTGATAAGTGGCTTGCAACTGCTCCCACATCTCGGCGATATGCGACATGGTGAGCCACTTGCTGGCTCTTGGGGCACCATAATAGCCCACGTGATAATACATACCATAGCCGCCCTTGTGGAAATTTTTCTTTCTATCAGGAAGTCGGCGCACATGACCGAAGTTGTCATCGCAAAGCATCACGATGACATCATCGGGCACCTTGAGTCCCTGGTCATAATAATCGAGCACCTCACTGTAGAGTGTCCAGACCTGTGGGGTCTCGGAGGCTGGTTTCCTGGTGACATCAGCTATGATTTTTCGCTGTTCCGAAATGATTTGTTCCATCAGCTGGAAGTTAGCCTCTCTACTACCTGCATCGGTCATCGGACGGTCTTCGTCACCTCTCATACCGATGGTCACGAGCTTGTCGTAACCCTTGCTATTCTCGATTCCCTCTCGGAAGAAACGCTTGATGGCATTCTTGTTGGTCAACCAGTTCCATTCACCATTGCCATAGTTCTTCTTATGTCGAATCCACTCTTGCTGCGAGCGTTGCATCGGCTCATGATGCGAGGTACCCATCACGATGCCATATTCATCAGCCAGTCGGGCATTCTCCGAATCATCCTCATTGAAGCAGTTGCCCTCATACAGTCCGTTCTCATCCTTCAAGATAGGTACCAAAGGCTTGTATTCCTTGAACGAGCCCCACATGGCAGGCCAGAGGCAGTTTGCCTTGAGGCGAAGAAGGAGTTCGAAGACATGGGCATACATCTGGCTGTTCATGCCCCCAAACTTATTTCTAGCCCAGGTGGTCATACAAGGGAACTCATCATTGATGAAGAAACCACGATATTTCACCTTCGGCTCTCCACTCTCCACAGAGCATGGCTTGGCAAAGACCTCCTCATGCTTGGCTATCGGCGCATCCGCCCACCAATACCAAGGCGACACCCCCATCTGTCGGGAAATCTCGTAAATGCCATAGATGGTGCCACGCATATCGCTACCAGCCACCACCAAGGCACGCTCCATACCCTTGGCAGGATGATCAATGGTCTTGATGACAAAGCTCTCCCACTTGCCCTTGAGCGAACGCTCTGGCAAGATGCCTTTCTTGGCAAGGCGAGTAATAGCTTCACTCACTCCGTATGTGCCAATGAGGATGGGATAACGCACCACATCCTCGCCCTGGCAGCACACTCTGGGTGAACGACCCGACACGGTATAGATATCCTTACGCAGGTCTTCCGCTGCTCTTTTCACACCTTGTTTTTCGTGAGCATCCATACAGATACCAGACATCTGAGAGGCGGTGGAAATAGGGAATGCTCCCCCTTGCTGTCGGAAGCTGATAAAGGAATCAGCCATTGCAGTGAGAGCAAACATCACAAAACAACAGGCTAAGAGAGGCCTTGACCATGGAAAGTTGATCTTCATTTGAAATTTCATACTGTAATATTATTAAAATAGAGAAATTATGAAAAATAGAGAAGAAGGGGATTGCCCCACCTATTCCCTTTTTTATGCAAAGGTACAACTTTGCTCCAAGAACAACTTTTCTCCATGTTCCAAACACTTTGGCGTACATTCCCACATCAACAAAAATATGATAAATACTGCCCAATTAAGTCAACATCTAAGACTAAAGCGCTAACATGATGACCTGCCATCTTACCATTAACATAGATCACCTTTCTATATGTTGCAAAAACATCGCAAATTTAAACTTGTAACAAAACTATATATTTAAGGAACATACGAAACATCAATTATATCATTATTTTTATAACTTTGCAAGCACAAACATATAATAATATATAGCAATATGACAAAAATCAAAAATCAGTGCATGGGATTCATGCTCACAGCCATCCCATTGCTTTCGCTCAGCACTCCTTGCATGGCACAAAATCCATATCTCCCACTTTGGGAGCATGTGCCAGACGGAGAACCTAGAGTATTCGAAGACCCTGACAACCCAGGGAAGTACAGAGCTTACATCATAGGCTCTCACGACACATCCTTCAAGTCTTACTGCGGATCAGACATACGCATGTGGTCTGCCCCAACAGAAGACCTCACCCAGTGGAGAGACGAGGGAGCCATTTTTTCCTATCACATCAACAATCAATGGGACACCATGTTTGCTCCCGATTTGGTAGAGATAAAACGAAAAGATGGAACAAAAGATTACTATCTCTATCCTCACTCCCGAGGATACAAGCGTGTGAGAATGGTCTGCAAAGGCAAGCGACCTGATGGTCCTTTCACTCCCATCAACCTCAATGCAGATGGAACGGAAGAGCTGCCAGGCAGCATCCTCGACTTCGACCCTTCCGTATACATCGAGAATATCACTGACCCAAAGGATCCAGATTACGACACAGGATTCAGAGCATACGGCTACTGGGGATTCCAACATTCATCAGCCGCACAACTCGACCCTAGCACCATGTACTCGCTCAGACCAGGTACTGAGCTCATCAAGTACTCGCTGCCAGCTTGCGACGCACAAGGCAACGTAAGAGACCCTAAGGGAACAACCTACCCTATCATCAAGGGACAGAAGCCTACAGATTTCAACTTCTTCGAGGCATCATCCATCCGAAAAGTAGGCAACAAGTATGTGATGATTTACTCCGGCTATTCCGGAAAGGAATACGGATTAGGCAACACCAACTCCACCTTGCGATATGCCTATGGAGACACCCCATTAGGTCCATGGAAGAATGGTGGTGTATTGGTTGACTCACGTGGAGTGGTTCCTAACGAAGACGGCACCAAGTTAATCACCAGCAATGCCGCCCATAACACCCATGGAAGCCTACAAGAAATCAACGGTCAATGGTATGTGTTCTATCATCGCCCACCACGTGGATTTGGGTTTGCCCGTCAGTCTGTCGTTGCTCCCGTTACCATCCAATGGGATAAGAAATCTGTGGAAGAAGGCGGAAAAGTGGTTATCAGGGCATACGATCCATACAACAAGAAAGGCATCTGGACCGCCAAAGCATCCGACAACACAGAATACACGGGAGCAGAAGTCACTTCGGAAGGATTCCAGATATACGGCTTGAATCCATACCACTACTATTCTGCTGGTATCGCCAGCTATCTGAGCAACAACCAAGCCATGCAGGATGCCTGGGACGTATGGAACAACCACATGCCTGTAAACATGAACGCTGGTGACATCGTTGGATTCAAGTATTTCGGATTCGGCGGTCTCAGCAAAGCACAGAAAGGATTGCAACCTTTTGAGGGAACAAAAAAAGGAAACGGCACCCAACTTAATATCTTTGTGAAGGCAAAAACGCAAAAGAGCTTCAAAATCAAAGTAATGATGGATGGTCCATGGGCAAACAAGACATGGAAAGGCAAATTGCTTGGTGAGCTAACGGTTCCTGCCCAGACTTCAGCGCAGGGAATCCAAAAGTTGACACTGGACGTAGCAGACAAGGTAGATGGTATCGGCAAGAAACATGCCATCTATCTCATCGCCGAAGGTGAGGGCAAGCAACTTTGCGAACTGGAGGGCCTCGGATTCACCAAGAAGGGCGAGAACATGGAATGCCCAATATCGCCTACCATCGAAATCAAGATGAACGGCAGAAAACTGGATGTTCCTACCATTCCAACGAGAATGACCAATGAGAATGGCAACTTCGGTTACAATGAGTATGATGTCATCGCCTCTTTGCAAACAGGCGAGAAGAGCGCACCACGCATCACTGCATCATCCGACAACAAGGAGGTGGAGATAGAGATTCTTCAGCCTAAGACCTTGCAAGACAAGGCTTATGTGAAATGCACCTACAAGGGCATCAGCAAGAATTACACCATCCACATCAAATAATACATTCAATACATTCTAAAAAAACGCTTCGCACTTTGTTTGGTGCGAAGCGTTTTTTGGATTTGATAACCATCACAAAGCCACCACGAGGCTGTGCTGTGATATACTCTTTCATACCCCTAACCTTACGGTATGAAATTTTCCAAGGATTTTTTGCCGTTCCGCTATCCTCGAACAAAACAACACGTGAGTTTTGCTTTGTCAGAGAAGATAAATTCAGGGCCAGTTTCAGGGATTCATCCTTGCCATTAATGCCTGCCACATACCAGGTGCTTCCCTTTCTGCGAGCCATCACGACACTTTCGCCCGGATAACCATTGAGCAATCGCGTCTCATCCCATGCTGTAGGCATGTTCGAGATAAAATCCTGCACTTCCTTTGGCTGGGCAAGATAACTCTCCGGCTTATCAGCCCAATGCATCAAAGCCGACTCAAACAAGATTGGCAATGCCAACTCATGAGCATGGGTAGTGATATGCGGATGCTGAGAATCAGAAAAGGTGCAAGGCGTATAATCCATCGAGCCCACGATGCCGCGGGTAAATGGCAAGGTAGCATTATGGCAAGCAGCCTTTTTTGTCAGCACAGATTCATTATTATACCATTCCGCTCCATACACACCCTCGGTAGAGAGCAGGTTGGGATAAGTGCGCTGCCAGCCTCGGGGAACAGTAGCACCATGAAAGTTAACCGTAAGATGATGGCGTGCCGCACACTCCAAGAGGTCGATGCAATACTCCATCGTTTCCTGTTTATCGCCAGCAAAGAAGTCAATCTTCACTCCAGCTACGCCCATTTTCTCCAACCAGGCAAACTCCTTCTCCCTGTTTTCCGGAGCATTCAGTCTATTGTGAGGACCTGGTGCACCCCAAGCCTTAATCCATGCAGTAGAAGAATTATACCAAAGCAAAGGCTTCACACCCCTATCCTTAGCATATTTCAAAGCCTCCTCGATGGTGGCTCCATTCTTCATCTCATCCCATTCTGCATCAATCAATACGTATGGCAGATGCAAGGTCTTCGCCATATCTACATACTTTTTAATGATATTCAAGTCGTTTGAGCCATGGTTGTAAGCCCAATAAATCCAGCTTACACTTCCCGGTTTAATCCATGCAGTATCTTTCAGACGACAAGGGGCACTGACATCAGTTACCAGGGTCGAAGCTATCAGATCCTGCTTCTTTCCAATGACAACCACTCGCCAGGGAGATTTCCAATTACCCGAATAATGCTGTGTGTTTTCATCCAGGAACACATGATAGTCCTCCGGATTCTGCCCATTCTTCAAGGAAGAGGCACTGTTGATTCGTTCTATACCAGCTTCAGTAATAAGAGAGTACACACCATTCTGCTCAAGCAGACAAGGATAGCCCCAATGTTGTTTTCCACCTTTACCGGTAGTGGATAAAGGGAAGAAATTCTCATAAGACTCCGTCCATTCCTGAAACCACCGGCGCGTGCCTTCACTGATATGATAAGTAGTCAAATCCTGCTTGATTGACGTATGCTGCAAACCCTCCAACTCATAACGGAAGGCTACGCCATCGTTATAAAGTCGAACCACCATGCGCAACGGGCGCTGCAGATCATCCCCAAAGGTATAAACTATTTCATTCGCCTCGTTCTTGCATTCACTCTTCTTTCCCATGAGCATCTGATAATGCTCCGAAATATACTTGGGTTTGGAAATGTCTTTCAAGACTAGATTTCTTCCTCCACCATCGCTGGTATTCAAACCATAACCAGAAATATGAAGCACCTGGCTTTCCTTATTTCCTCTACAGGCATCGCGATAAGCTACCTCAAAAACCTTCACCTTATTTTCCTCACCCTCAGCCTTCCATTCAATCTTTCCATTGGGAGAAAAGAAAGTTTCCCGCAGATTCTGGGCAAAAGCTGCGCCCTGCATGGCAAGCAGCCATACAATCAACAGTAACGGCTTTCTGAAAGCCAAGATTTTCGTTGTATTCATCATTATGATTGTTTATTCGTTTAACGCTACAAAATTACGAATAAACAATCATAATGACTTTTTTAAATGTTTCAAATACTTTACTCAGTATATTTTGCCGCATATTCCGAAGGCGACATACCGAAATATTTCTTAAATGCAGTGGAGAAATGACTGTTATTGGCAAATCCCACCATATACGAAACCTGCGTAATGTTGATTTTACGCTCTCTTATCAATCGGGCAGCCTCATTGAGACGGATGTTTCGCAGGAACTCGCTGGTAGGCACACCGGTCATCTCCTTCAACTTACGATGCAGCTGGGTGCGGCTTACGCCCACCTCATCACACATTTTCTCTACATTGAAGTCAGAATCGCTCAAGTTCTCGTTCACTACCTTCATGATACGCTCCATCAGCTCCTCGTCGTAGCCTTTCACCTCTATCTTCTCCACCTTGTCGTCCTGCTTCAAGGCACCACTGAACTTACCCTTCAAGCGACGTACATTGTCGATGAGATTGTCTACCGTGAGATGAAGTTCCTCCAGACTGAATGGTTTTGCCAGATAAGCATCAGCTCCTAGCTTAATACCCTCCAGCCTATCGCTGATTTCAGATTTGGAAGTAAGCATGATGACTGGCACGTGGCTGATATTGGCATTGCCCTTGATATTCCTAAGCAGCGTGATACCATCCATCTCAGGCATCACCACATCGCTTACCACCAGGTCGAAATCATCGGTAAGCAACTGCTTCAGTGCCTCTTTGCCATTGTTGCAGATTACAAAGCGATACCAGTCGCTCAGTTCCGTCTTGATATAGCGGCAGATTTCGATATCGTCATCCACCAGCAGGATTTTACTGTTCTTGCTAGCCCCACTTCTCTGCAGTTTCTTTCCATTCACCACGTAGTCTGAATTAATCTGGCTATCCTTAAGATGTTCTTTTCCCAAAGGCAATTCTATGATGAAACAGGCACCGCTCTTCCCGTCTTCACGATTATGTGCATACACATCACCTCCATGAAGCCTTACGATGGAACGGCAGAGATTCAAGCCGATGCCCGAACCTCCCAGGTGCATATCAGCAGAATTTTGTCCCTGATAGAAGCGTTCAAACAGGGTTTTGGCATCATCGTTCTTTCCCAATCCCTTGCCGCTATCAATCACATACAGGAGCACCTTCTTATCCTGCTTCTCAATGCGGAAGATGATTTCGCCGCCATTAGGCGTATATTTAAAGGCATTAGACAGCAGATTAGCTATCGCCTTATCCAGCTTGTTGCGGTCTATCCATGCATTCACAGGCGTCTCTGGCATCTCCAGCCTGATATTAATACCACGCAGGTTGGCATTATAGGTGAAGAGCGAAACCAAACCCTGCGAAAACTCCACCAGGTTGGTTTCCCTGCACGAGAGGTTCATCTGATGCTTGTCCAGGCGTCTCTTGTCGAGAATCTGATTCACCAGGGTGAGCAGACGCTGTGCGTTTCGGTCGATGGTATCAATATCCGCCTGATATTCCTCAGCATTTCCCAATCGCTCCTTCAATTTCTTCAGAGGCTCCATAATCAGCGTCAGCGGCGAACGGATATCGTGGGTGGCATTGATGAGGAACTGCATCTTAGCCTCTTCCAGATCTCTCTTCTTCATGCGCAGATAAACAATGATAGCGGCAGCCGTGAGGCCGAGAATCAGAAAGAGATAGATGAGCTTCGCCCAAACGGTAAGAAACCAAGGTGCCAGCACATCCAGGTTGATCACCTTTTTATATGTGGAGTACTTGCCGTTGCAATAGATACGCACTTCTATACGATAATGTCCATACGACAAACCTGTGAAGTTGAAGCTATTGTCTCCAGCCGCATTGCTGATCCATTTGCCCCCGTTGATGCGATACTGGAACACGATGTTACCCACGCTCTGATAATCAAGCTGGGAGAAGCTGAGTACTATCGACTTGAAATCAGACGGAACACTCAGATTATCTCCAATAAACGGAGCCATCTTTCCATCAAGCAACACACCCGACAGATAAATGACGGACGTTTTCTCATTATAATCCTTTACCTGAGAAGGCCTAAAATAAGTCAAACCTTCGGAGTTTCCATAACAGATAACCCCATCCGATGTAGAACCTACTACTCCAGCCAGATATTCCTTGGTCAAGAGTCCGTTTCCCTTTTCAAAAGAGAAAAACGACTTAGCTTTACTATCATAACACCAGATACCCTGCGCAGTGCTCATCCATAGGTTTCCCTTGACATCCTTCTTCAGCGAATAAATTCTCAATCCGCTAATACTCTCGGAATGAGGCCAAGGGGTAGTCTGCTGTTTTTTTCTGTCATAGAGATAAAGCCCCATCTCTGTGGCAATAGCAATCTTACCATCCGACAGTTCTAATGTAGAATAGCACGTTTTACCCTCTAACAAAGGCCGAGAAAGAATGATGTCAAAATATCCGGTTTTGGTATCCATGCACGACACACCATTGGCTGTTGCACACCAGAGCCATCCCCGGGAATCTAACCTGATCTCCGATGTCCAGTTATTACAAATGGTTTTGTGTGGACGCTTATCATCCATCAGATATTGCGTCATCTTGCCACTCTTTCTATTCCATACATAAAGTCCGTTGCCCGGGCTCGTAAAATAAATATTACCAGCAGCATCTACCTGCATACCATCTAGAGAAAGTCCATTGGCAGGCAGCAACAACCGGTAAGTCTGATGCTTCCAATCATACTCAAAAATGCCATCACGGCCATATACATAAACATTCTTCCGAAAATCCGAGTACACTTTGATTGGTCCTGCAGGACTTTGCAGTAGCTTGGTATTGCCCGTCTTCTCATCCAAGAGATACAACCCATGATTTTTGACCACAAAAAGCATCAATCCGTCAGCAACTCCCACTACAGACGAAATGGTTTCCATACCAGCCCCCAATTCATCCAAAGAAACCGGATGGAACACATTCTTATCATTATTCGACAAGAAAAGTCCTTTCATATAGCATCCATACCACTGATTACCATCTCTGTCTATCAGCAAATCGCTAATATGCGCATTATCAAAGATAAACGATTGGTTATTCAACTCCACCCGATAAGCCTTTCTGCTTCCATGCGGTATCTTGAAAGTTCCATCTCCCGAAGTACCCAACCATAAATTGCCATACTTATCCAAGGTAACAGCACTGATATATCCTGCCCCCTGATGAGCTGAAAAATCGAAATCGTAGCGTGAGAAGCTATGCGAGGCATAATCATAGCGCATAATGCCGCCCGTATGCGCCACAAAGAACCCCTTCTTGTCTGTGGCATATAATTTACGGATGCCAAACAGATCTTTAGGTTCATATACACTTACCAGTTTGATAGACTTGCCATCGTATTTATATTTTCTCAACACCTTTGTATGATTAGCCTGCCACAGATATCCCTCATCATCGAAGAACAGTATAGCAAAGAAATCATCCACTGAATTTGCAGATTTCCTTGAAAGGCGAGTAACTTTACCTGTAGTCATATCCAACCTATAGGCACCATACCCGGATGTACCTATCAGGAGATTATGCTTTCTATCCTCAATAAGAGAACTTACTCTTATCTTCTCATCTTTCTTTTCCAATACGATATGCTGGAAACTATTGGTAAGATAAGAATATTTATAGAGTCCACGATTTGTTGCCACAAAGAGGAACTCTTTGCTGTAAGGATAGAGTTTTACGATATCATTGTCCTGAATGGTTGTCGTATCGGCAGGATTGCAAAGATAGGTACTGAATTTATAGCCGTCAAAACGATTCAGTCCATAATTGGTACCCACCCAAATGAAACCATACTTATCCTGTATGATACATCGAATCAGGCTACTCGACAGGTCGTTGGATGTATAAAGTCGTCCTGTGACAGCATGAGAAAAGCATGTCAGCATCTGGACGATGCAAATGATTGAAAAGAGCATAAAACGTTTCATTGGCTTATGATTGTATATAATTGTTATTTACATGAATTATTTATCCTGCAAAGTTATTTTTTTTCTGTCAGAAAAAAGAAAAAAAACAAGAATTTGCATTCTTTAGTAGTGTTTTTGCTCAAAAATTACAAGAGAAAAGGTTTATGCTACAAAAAAACGCAATAAGATGACCTTGCAAAACGCAAGGTCATCTTATTTATAACTGGGATTTTACATCCTTAATCTTCGTCATTACCCGAATTTACTTCCCCAAACTTAAAGCTCTTGCTTACATCAATACCCTCAGCTTATTTCTTGATAACCTTTCTGGAAACCTTTCTGCCATTGGCAAGCTGTGTCTGCTCGATAACCATACCCTTGGTCTGAGCGCTGATGCGATGACCCGCTAAATTGTAGGTCATGCTATGGCCATTTCCAAAAACATTGATTGCGTTCTCAGTAATACCAGTACTGGTATCCGCCTTTTTAATCTTCACATTGCCAAGAATAACCGCAGCCCAACCAGAAGACATGGTGAAATAAAGTTCATAGTCACCTTCTTTTTCTACAGTGAAGTTCAAGAAGTGAGCCAGAGAACCTTTCACCACCAGATTGGCATTCTCCTTCAAGTTACCTTCCGAATCCAAGTTCTGTTCCAACAAGACAGACTTATTGTCGCTTATGCCAGCAATGCCAGCATCAAAGGTCACTGCCCCATTCTCGGAACCATCATTTCAATAAGAAGAGTTGAAAGAAAGCTGGTATTTGCCAGGAATCAAGTGCAGACGATGCCCATCATACAAGCCATAAGAGAGTTTGCACTGGTCGAAGTCACGAGCACTGAGATAGAATCCTGTATTGAAATCACCACCAGCCACGAAATCCTTGATACGAGCACCACCCGTATTGGCAGCGCCGTTCGCTTTCTCATCGCTGCGGCTCCCATCATTCATGCTATTGATGCGCTTCCACCCAGCAGGCACGCCTTCACCTACGTTGATAACCTCGTCTTCCCAATTGTCAGAGAACAACACCTCACCCTTAGCCTCGCTAGAATCCTCATTATCAGGAAGATCGAGCTTATACTGCTTGAAGAAGTTCCAAAGCTCGCGGGTAGAATAGACTGCATTAGGATCATCCGAATGCCAATGTCCCTTACCATCAATGGCGATGAGAGTAACCTCTGTACCATCCACCTTATTGATATAGCGAGTACGAGTGGCGGCAGCATAACTCATGGATGCAGGATAAGGACGAATCACCTCTGGATTATCCACATCACAACCTTCATAAGCAGCCCACTTCTTGACATAATCGTCAATCCTACCATAGCCACCAGCGGCATGGTTTGGATCGCCGCCCCATTTCACGACATCATCTCCCGTGCCATGGATGTGCATAAAATCTAAAAATAAATTCTACAATTAATTCTTCACAAGTCTCACACCATAAATCTGTCCTACCTGCTTGCCCTTGTGAGCTACAAACTTCACTCTTACTTCCTTCTTGCCCTTAACAAACTCTGAAGGAATGGCATAATCAACGGTCTTAAACTGTGTGGTGCGCCAGCGATGACTGTTGTTCACGCTGCAAAGCAACTTGTCGTTGACATAAATATCAAACTCACTTGTACGCCATTCATCCTGTCCCCAGAACTTGAGCTGGAGACTAAGGTTAGTCTCTCCCTTGGTCTGCATCAGATAGCTGAAATAATGGCCATCCTTTGCATCACGGAAGAATACACCTTCTGTATTACCCTTGTCCGAATTATCGGTCTCCATACGATGGTCAGTCTCCGGCTGTTGTTCTCCAGGGCTCACCTTATCCACAGTTCTAGCCTCCAAAGCCTGACGGGCATTTTCCTCATCAGCCAACTTCTGCATATAAGCCTTGTACTCATTCTCGCCAAGTGCCAACCAGTACATCATATATCGAGAATCGTGAATTTCGAAGAACGGCTGCAACTCGCCTTCGATGGCATTCTCCATGTGGGTGGCAAGTTTAAAGTGCAATGGCTTGCCAGGAATTGGCTTCAGGTCTTTGGCAATGTCGTCGAGATGTTTCGGCAACAGAATAGGAGCCTTGTCAAGAGCCAGTTTCTTTCCACCGGCATACTGTCCGAAACGGCTGTCATCAGCAATGAGCGAACGCATATCCTCCGTTCCCGTCTTCATGCCGAGCAGGATAGGACCATACATGATTGCCACATACTGAGGCACATTGATCATCGGTTTGATGTAAGCGTGCATAGGCATAGAAATCTTTACCTGGTCACCCTTCTTCCATTTGCGCTTCATGCAGACAAATCCATTCTCCTCATAGCTATCGGCATCAAAACCAACACCCTTCACGGTGAAGTTTTCACACCAGGATGGCTTGCGGACTTTCAGGATGAAAGTTCCCTTACCCTTGGCTACTTCTACGACTGATGACTCAGCATACGGGAAGGCAGTCTGCTGACGAATCACCATCTTTCTATCCTTCCAATTCAACTCGGAAGCCACGAAGAGATTCACATACAGAGCATCATCCTCCGCCTTCACACCCTTATCGTGCGTCCAGACAAACTGTCCATACTTTCCGTGGTCTTCCATTCCTGTTCCCACGCAGCACCACATCGCCTCATTAGGAGCAGAATAGTTGCGGTAATGGCGAGGACGGGCGGAAGTGAAATAGACATAGCCGCCATGTTGCGGATGCTGGGCAGAGAGGATATGGTTGAACATCGCAGTCTCGTAAAAGTCGCCATACATGCCATCAGGCTTTACTCGATTCAAATCCTCGGTAAGCTTCAGCATATTATAAGTATTGCAAGACTCCGGTCCATCGATGTCGTTGATATAGTCGATGCAATTTTCCTTAGTCGGGAAGTGCTCTCGCCTGCTGTTACCTCCCAAAGCCAGCGAACGCTGACGTGTCACAATTTCCCAGAAATACTCGCTGGCATTGTGATATTGCACATCATGAGCCAACTCAGCGATGCGCTGATAGCCGATAACCTTCGGAATCTGCGTATTGGCATGCATATTGTCAAGGCAGTCCTTGCCGTTTTCCAGAGGAACGAGCAACATTCTGTGGGAGAAGCGGCGGGCACAATCCAGATATTTCTGCTCTCCGGTAATGGCGTATGCATCAGCAAGCACCTCGTTCATGCCTCCATGCTCGTTGCCGAGCATTTTCTCCATCTGTTCGTCGTTCAGATCACGCGTAATGTCCACAGCCCAATCACAGAACTTCAGAAAGAGATTCTTTGCCTGTTCATTGCCGCAATAGAGCCATGCATCACGAAGACCTGCATACATCTTATGAATGTTATAGAAAGGTGCCCATGTTCCGAAGTAAGGTCCGAAATCGCCCTTACTGAAAGCTGTCCACATCTTAGCACTATTCGGAACACCACCTATATAGTTATGACACCAGGCTTCAGGACGTTGATTGTTGGCATCAAGCACCAGCTGGAGTTCGGATATCATATATTCCATGCGCTTGCGGCACTCTTCATTGCCTGTGGCCGCATTGATGGCAAGGGCCGACAGATAATGTCCGCCCACATGTCCGTCCAGTCCATCCCAGTTGGGATAAGAAGGTTTGCGAGGCTGCAAGCCTGCCTCCTTGCGATAAGGGGCCAGCATACGATCGCAATCATATTTCAGGAGCACCTGCACGTTCAAGTCGCGAGCATGCTTCAATGGTCCGTCCAGAAGGGTGATGTCGCCCAGCGGGAACTCATCCTTATATAGTTTATCTTGCGCCACAACACCCAAGGCAGGCGCAATGCTCAACAGAGCAATCATTAGTTGTTTCTTCATATTTTGATATTATTTCTATTTAGTTACCCATTACTACTTTCAGAGCCTTTCCCTTATATGTAACCGTATTCTTGGTTCCGTCAAGGAGTTCGATGTTGAGCTGTCTTTCCTTCACCATATTTCTGTAACTTCCCTTTCTCGCTGAAATTTCCAGAGTTTTAGCCTTGTCATTCCAATGCAGACGATAAGTGGCAAAGGCGTTCTTCTCATAGGCATAGCCATCACCGGCATCCTCGTAGATTTCAAAGTCGGCATCTGCTCCGGGATATATCTTGATAGTATAAGGTGCATCTGGCTGTTCTCCTGTAAATTGCTGACAGACTGCAAACGGAATGATGCTTCCTGCTTTCACATAGAGAGGAGAATGTTCTATAGGAGCTGCCGCTTCTATCCATCTGCCTCCATCCTCATGCTTGCCTGTCCAATAGTCATACCAGCCAGCATCTGTTTTTGGAAGATACACCTTTCTGCTTGCCTCTCCATACTGCATCAATGGCTGGGTCATGGGGGCTACCAGGAAGGATGGCCCCATCATAAACTCGTCCTTGATATCATGAACAATGGAATCAGAGGCAAAGTCAAATGCCAGGGCTCGTGCCAGGGTGTAGCCATCTCTTGTCACTTTCGAAGCCAGCGAATAGGTATATGGCAACAGTTCGTAGCGTAACCTGATATGGTTGACTATACTCTCGTAGAAAGGTTCGCCCGGATTGCCGAATCGCCATACCTCTCGGGGAGTATCGGTGCCATGACTTCGAAGCATAGGCAGGAAGGTGGCAAACTGAAACATTCTCGTGTACAGTTCACGATAGGCAGGGTCGTTGCACCCTTTAGGGAACTCACCCTTATAGAACCATCGGTTCCATTTGTCAGGACCTACGAAGAAAGCACCTACATCAATCGTCCAATAAGGACATCCCGTAGCCATGAAATTCAAGCCTGCAGGAATCATCTGGGCAAAACTCTTCCATGAGGCATAAGTGTCTCCGTTCCAGGTGATGGTAGAAAAGCGCTGCTGACCGGCATACGAAGAACGGGTCAGATTAACAACTCGCTTCCCATCGGTCACCGCTCTCTGATGTTCATAGATTCCCATTGCATGATAAAGAGAGTAAGTCTGGCTGCGCTCTGCCCCCAGCATATCACTCAAAGCCCGAGTGTTGAGTTTCCATCGCTCGGCATGGTTCTGATGGCCATAACCCTTGCGCATCGGATTGTTCCAGTCGCCATCCACAGGTTCAGAGGAATCGCACCACCACGCATCAAACCCATTCTTGAAGAACTCGTTGTTGGCATAATCCCAATAGAGCGAACGGGCCTTCGGATTGTAAGCGTCATAAACAGAACCACCCGGCAATATCCATCCCCTTTTCTTGAAATCATCGTTCTGAGGACAGAACTGCGCATTGGGCCAGATAGAAATCATCAGCTTGCAGTTCATGGCATGGAGCGAATCTGCCAAAGCCTTCTTGTCGGGATAAAACTTCGTGTCCATCTTCATCTCTCCCCAATGCCCTGCAGGCCAGTAACTCCAATCCTGTACGATCATATCAAGCGGAATCTTGCGCTGGCGATATTCTCTGACGATGCTCTCCAGTTCCCTGGAACTGCAATAGCGTTCCTTCGACTGGGTATAGCCGAAAAGATACTGCGGCATCATCGGGCACTCACCTGTAAGCTGGCGATAATTGACAACCACCGCATCCATGTTGTGTCCCTTCATCATGTAATAATCAATTTCCTGCGCAGCTTCCATTTCCACATAACTGCTATCTGCCACATTATTATATATCATGGCACAGCCTGCATCAAAGAGCAAGCCATAACCAGCCGTAGAGTTGAGCACCGGTACCATCGCCTTCAGGTTGTGCTGACAAAGCCACATCTTCTTGCCACGCAGGTTCATGTAGTCCTCTACATGGGATCCCAAGCCATAGATAGCCTCATCCTTCTTCCAGTTGAAGTTCATCTGATAGCGATAAGCCGAGCCCAGCGTATCCCGCTTCAGCACGTCCATTTCCTCAACATCGCCATTTGCCGTATGTACCACTCTACGGGTTTTCTCGTCAAAAGTCACCTTTTCCTGATAAACTTTCTGTGAAGAACGAGGATTCTTCAGGTTTTCTGACAGGAGCAGATGGTGCTGATGGTCGAAATAACTGATGGCTCCCGAAGACTGGTCAATCTTAACCACCAGACTATCTGATGTCATGGAGAGATAATCCTTTCCATAACGCAGTTTTATTTTCTTATCCTTGCGCGGCACACACACATCCGTACCATTACCGGCAAACTTACCCTCTGGCTGGAATCTAACTCTTACCACATCCGGCTTGACAAACTGCACCAGCAACTTCCCATTTCCCTTTTGCCATTCCAAGCCATTGAATACGGCATGAACCTCTCCAGCACCCATATTCCCTGCCGAAGCAACCACGCTGAAAGGCATAAAACCTACAACGGCAATAACTTTACGAAATAACGAATTCATCATTTTCTTATTTACTGATTACATTTACTATTTGATAACCATCACAAAGCCACCACGAGGCTGTGCTGTGATATAATCTTTCATACCCCTAACCTTACGGTATGAAATTTTCCAAGGATTTTTTGCCGCTCCGCTATCCTCAAACAAAACAACCCGTGAATTTTGCTTTGTCAGAGAAGATAAATTCAGGGCCAGTTTCTGGGATTCATCCTTGCCATTAATGCCAGCCACATACCATGTGCTTCCCTTTCTGCGAGCCATCACGACACTTTCGCCCGGATAGCCACAGAGCAAGCGCGTCTCATCCCATGCTGTCGGCATGTTCGAAATAAAATCCTGCACTTCCTTTGGCTGGGCAAGATAACTCTCCGGCTTATCAGCCCAATGCATCAAAGCCGACTCGAACAAGATTGGCAAAGCCAACTCATGAGCATGGGTAGTGATATGCGGATGCTGAGAATCAGAAAAGGTGCAAGGCGTATAATCCATCGAGCCCACGATGCCGCGGGTAAATGGCAAGGTGGCATTATGGCAAGCAGCCTTTTTTGTCAGCACAGATTCATTATTATACCATTCCGCTCCATACACACCCTCGGTAGAGAGCAGGTTGGGATAAGTGCGCTGCCAGCCGCGGGGAACAGTAGCACCATGGAAATTAACCATAAGATGATGGCGTGCCGCACACTCCAAGAGGTCGATGCAATACTCCATCGTTTCCTGTTTATCGCCAGCAAAGAAGTCAATCTTCACTCCAGCTACGCCCATTTTCTCTAACCAGGCAAACTCCTTCTCCCTGTTTTCCGGAGCATTCAGCCTATTGTGAGGTCCTGGTGCACCCCAAGCTTTAATCCATGCAGTAGAAGAATTATACCAGAGTAAAGGCTTCACACCTCTATCTATGGCATATTTCAAAGCCTCCTCGATGGTGGCTCCATTCTTCATCTCATCCCATTCGGCATCAATCAATACGTATGGCAGATGCAAGGTCTTCGCCATATCTACATATTTTTTAATGATATTCAAGTCGTTAGAGCCATGGTTGTAAGCCCAATAAATCCAGCTTACACTTCCTGGTCGTATCCATGAAGTATCTTTCAGACGACAAGGGGCACTGACATCAGTTACCAGGCTAGAAGCTATCAGGTCCTGCTTCTTGCCAATGACAACCACCCGCCAGGGAGATTTCCAATTACCCGAATAATGCTGTGTGTTTTCATCCAGGAACACATGATAGTCCTCCGGATTCTGCCCGTTCTTCAAGGAAGAGGCACTGTTGATTCGTTCTATACCAGCTTCAGTAATAAGAGAGAACACACCATTCTGCTCAAGCAGACAAGGATAGCCCCAATGTTGTTTTCCGCCTTTACCTGTGGTAGATAAAGGGAAGAAATTCTCATAAGACTCTGTCCATTCCTGAAACCATCGGCGTGTGCCTTCACTGATATGATAAGTAGTCAAATCCTGCTTGATTGCCGTATGCTGCAAGCCCTCCAACTCATAACGAAAGGCTACACCATCATTATAAAGGCGAACCACCATGCGCAACGGGCGCTTCAGATCATCCTCAAAGGTATAAACTATTTCATTCGCCTCGTTCTTGCATTCACTCTTCTTTCCCATGAGCATCTGATAATGCTCCGAAATATACTTGGGTTTGGAAATGTTTTTCAAGATCAGATTTCTTCCTCCACCATCACCGGTAGTCAAGCCATAACCAGAAATATGAAGCACCTGGCTTTCCTTATTTCCTTTACTGGCATCGCGATAAGCTACATCAAAAGCCTTCACCTTATTTTTCTCACCCTCTGCCTTCCATTCTATCTTTCCATTGGGAGAAGAGAAAGTTTCCCGCAGATTCTGGGCAAACGATACCAAACTGCACGATAAGAGAAGTGCCAAGAAAGGCACTCTCTTATTGAACTCTACATTAACCAAATTTTCAAATAGTTTCATAAAACTCCAAATAGTAATTATTAAACGGAACTCTTACTCCCCAAATTTCCACCAGTCCAGGAAGAAGAGGTTCTGCTTCTGGATGTTGCCTCCCTTGAAGACGAAGTAGAGGTCGTATACACCCTTTATCTTCTTCACCCGGGTAGAGAAGGTTTTGTATTCATCCTTGGTGTTCTTGATATCCACCTTGCCGATGCACTGGCCGTTTACCCCATCAAGACGGATTTCGATGCTGCCGCCAAACATGTGGCAAGAGGCAGAAACCTCAAACTTACTTGCACCCTTCTTGAAGTCAACACCCTTCACGAGGATATACTCATCCTCATCAACATTCGTAACCACCTGGTTCCATCTGTCCTTCTGCGCCCATTCGTTCTTAGGCTGCGTTTTCAATCCATAGCCCCAAGCCATCGTCTCAGCCTCAACCTGGCGATAAGGGTTGAACCATTCTATCTGCTCCAACTTGCAATCCTGGAAGTATGGCAACTCCTGGATGGTTCCGTCAGGATTGTAAGTCATTTCGGCTGCAGATACCGAACGCTGCTCGGCATGACGTCCCGTCTTCAAACGGAAGATGTCATAATTCAAGCCGAAGCAATAGCTCTTGCCCTTATAGTCGATGATGCCCGGATGATTGCCACGAGTACGAGGCGTATGGTTCATGATATGTCCCTTATATTCCCACGGTCCGAGCGGATTCTTGCTCATCGCATAACCGATGCCCTCAGGACAGCAGGTAGAAGCATAAGCCAGATAATAATTGCCATTGCGCTTCCAGAACCAAGGACCTTCCTGATAATCCTGAATCTTCGGGAAGTGCATGATGGAATCAGAATAAGAAATCATGTCCTCGTTCAGTTTCACAGCCTTCAACTCTGGGTTGCCCCAATACATGTAAGCCTGGTTATCATCATCAATCCATACGGTAGGGTCGATGTCGAACCAGTCTCCTTCCCATGCCAAAGGCTTTCCGATAGGATCCTTAAACGGTCCGAATGGACTATCAGCTACCAACACTCCGATGCCATGACCATGGATAGGACAATACATATACCATTTGCCATTGCGCTCGATGACCTGCTCTGCCCAGGCACCATTTTCACCCTTGAACCACTTGAAGTCTTTCAATGAAGCCACGGCACCACGGTCTTGCCAGTTTACCATATCCGTTGAGGTATAGAGCAGCCAGTCTTTCATCAGGAAACCCTCAGCCCCATCCTCATCGTGGGTGGTATAGAGATAAACCGTATCGTTGTGCACATAAGGTGCAGGATCGGCTGTGTACTTGGTCTGGATGATTGGCAAGTTGATGTTCTGTGCTGTTGCAGCAGTTCCCATGCCAGCCAAAAGCAGGGATAAAATCATTCTGTATCTGGTCATTTTATGATTTAAATTAATTATTAGTTGATTAAATTGTTATTTGTTGCTGCAAAGGTAAGCAAAAAAGTAGAATTCTGCTTTTTCACATGTTTCAAATAGTTTATATGATGTAACACTTGTATCTATAGCTTTACTGTCTTTCTGTCATATTCCATACTCTTACTTGCCAGCATAGGCTGATAGCCTGCACTGCTATCAGCATCCAACAAGAAAAAAATGAGGATGTGTCATGGACTTATGACACACCCTCATTTTTTAGCAGGAATATTTTACCCAATCCAATACGATCGTCTTATCTTCATCAATCATAAAGTTCATACCAATCTTTTCCACGGTTTTGCCTTTTAGGGCAAAAGCATCAGCATAATGCTTGTTGTTGATTTGGTCAAGAGCCTCTTGTGCTGACTTATTAAATTTCAGTTCTATCACATAGATGTTATCCTTTGTTTCCATCGTAATGTCTGTTCTTCCCCGGAAAGTATGCTGTTCCACCAATATACGGAAATTCGTAAGCAGGGCAAAGATGATATACATTGTCTGCTGATAATGCCCCTCATAATCGGTATTATCGCAATAAGGTACCGTCTCCCAGAACGTTTTCAATAGCTGAAGAGCACCATCCATGTTACCCTTATTGATAAGAGCCGACATCTTGGCCACGGTCGTATTGCACATTGCAGACTTTGCCGCCAAATAATGCGGCAACATACTGCGAAACAAACCTATCCTCACCTCTTTGTTTGGCAGAGCCAAGGTATAGAGTTCCGTTTCCAGATCATAATTCTTGATAGTGATATAACCACTCTGATAAAGCAAAGGCATGATAGTAGTCATCGTCTCAGTGGCTGCATCGAAATCATCCTTTGATGCATCCATCTGTTCACCCAGGTCAATCGGTGTAAAGTCATATTTCCGCATCATATTAAGGAGATAAGTAGGAGTGCCTGAGCCAAACCAATAGGAATTCATCTGTCCTTCAGCTAAACAGTTCAACAAGCTATAAGGATTGAAAATATCTGATGATGGCCAGGTAAAGTGATAGCCATCATAATTTTCCTTCAGTTTTGACAAGGCTTGTTCGTGTGTCAATCCCAACCTACCTGCTAACACATCAATATCCTCATCAAACTTATCCAACAATTCCTCCTTGGTAATGCCGCAAATGCCAGCATACTCTTGGTGCATACTCACATTTGTGATATTATTGAGTTCACTGAAGATACTAAGCTGCGAGAACTTGGTAATGCCTGTCAAGAAGACGAAACGCAGCATACGGTCGCTATCCTTTAGGGGACTATAGAAATTGCGCATCACCTCTCTCAATACGTCCAAGCTAGTATCCTCATGCACCACATCAAGCAAAGGAGCATCGTATTCATCGATGAGCACAACGACCTTCTGCCCAGTCTGCTCATATACCGTTTTTATTAAATTAAGCATACGAACATTCGGGTCAGGAGAATCATTGACGATGCCAAATTTTTCTTCATTTACATTCAATATATACAAGAGATAGCGCACCAATTGGTCTTTCTCCATGTGCTTTCCACCTGCCAAACTAAAATGAAGCACAGGATATTCCGTCCAATCTTTTTCTAGCTTTTCGATGGCAAGCCCCTTAAAGAGTTCCTTCTTTCCCTCGAAATAGCTCTGCATAGTAGAGACGAGGAGTGACTTTCCGAAACGACGTGGACGCGCCAAGAAGAAATACTTTCCACTCGTATGAGTCATACGATAGATGTACTCCGTCTTATCTACATAAAGAAAGTCCTCCTCTCGAATCTCAGAGAAGGTCTGCATGCCTATTGGATATAACTTCGTTGCCATATTATCAACTATTTACTATTTACGTTGGCAAAGATAAGCAAAAATCCCGAAACCGCCAAGCGATTTCGGGATTTATTATGTAGTCAACTGTGCACCCAATACCTTGAAGGGAATTTTATCACTCTATCAACGTCTATTAAAGAGCTTATATGATGTAACAAGTAAGAAGAGGGTGCGTCATAAGATGAGGTGTTTTGGTTAAATCTCCAAACTTTTTGGGAGTTTTTCATCTTTTATAGACGCCGATCGCTTACGTGAAAAAAGTTTTTTAGCAAAAAAAGTCTCATAGTCTCATTTTTGTTTGAAAAATATGGATTAAGCACTTGTTATATAAAGAATTAGCAACAATGAGACTTCTCGGTTTTAGCGCCGAGAAGTCTCATTGATGTATCATGGAAGTATCATTGACTGCACTTTTAGCTAATGCTTCTACTATTTCTGTTTTATGAAATTGATAGTGTCTACCTTTCTAGTTTATAAAGTAAAAAAGTGTCTACTGAAATCAGGAAAAGTCAAATTACCATTCACACATCGTAGCCTTAAATTTGATTCCATTTAAGATTCTATCAAATTTTCTTTCCTCTGTTGGAATTACATTAAAATAACAAACTCTGAAACTAGAATATGTATCACGCCTCCATTTAAGACCTTTCTTGTCCATACCTTTTTCTATAAGATGCTTATCCTTCAACGATGTCGAAGGCTTAAAATCATCTATAGGAGTTTTCATTAAAGGACCTTGCAATATCAATAAGACACCGCCACTTCTAAATGAAAAAGCATAAACAACTCCTTCCTCATAATATTCTATCTGGCGTTTTACTCCCTGTTCCATAGACAAATCGACTTGAACAGCATGCAAATTCAACGTTTCTTTTGTGTATTTATGACTAGCACAAGAATAAAACACCCCCATACTAATCATTAGCCAACCATTAGCGATTATTCTTTTCATAATTATCTATAGCTTGTTGTTCAACAATATTTATCTGCTCTTCTAATTCTGTATTATTCTTACCAAAAACCGGATAAGAAACAACTTGATTGAAATAAGGATCAAACTCTTTAACATATCCCACGACTCCAAAAGTATGACTAGGTTCTATTGATGGATTTTTCTGCTTTAATTCATAAAAATAGGCATGTCCGTACAAGTTGCCAAGTACATCATACTCTATATTGCTGATGCCCTTGTTCAAGTCCTTTATCAAAGCGCCGTTAGTATCATAGAAATACTCCACGTCCGCATTTGCTCCATCCTTGAATACTACAAGTATTATAAATCTTTTCATAAGACGATAAACTATATTATTTTTCTATTAATGTATCTCGTTTAATTTTAGGCATTACAAGCGTATCGGGTTGATAATTAACCCAAACACTATCTCGATGTCTTTTATACATCCTTGCTCTTTTGGTATAATTAACAAATGGAGTTTTATTTATAAACATCGTATCACTAGCATTTTCAGAATTAACAATTGGTACAGAATCCCGAACAGCATAACAAATCGAGATAGTATCTTTGCTTTTCATATGTTTATCAAACATATATACATTCTCACTAGCTGCAATTTTGTATACATTTCCACTAGAAAAAGAGAATCCAAAAGGAGATTGTATCAAATCCTCATAAAAAGGACCTACCCAATATGAACCTTTAATGCGATTATGCCATATTGGTACATCTTTAGATTTTACAATCAAATAAGAATTCTTACCCATTGGATATCTTTCCAAGTCTTTAACTATAAAAGAAACCATATGTCGTTCTCTTCTCTCCTGTGTACAAGAAAACATACAAAATAACAGCATAAATACAATTAAATTTTTCATACGCACTAATTATTTTTTTACTATCCTAAAATATAAAGAAATATTCACCTTTCTCTCTATTTTTTTTTTCTTCCTTGTACTGAAATGGTTTTTGAAAATCTCTATAATCTTTAGGTATATGAGACTTGGGAACCAACTCTAAAGTGTCTACAGCGTTTTTGGGATCAATGTCATTACGAATCAAGATTCTATTATCGGAAACAGAAATAATTTTATAGCGAAAGCGTCCAAAACGGATTGTGTTACGGTTTAACAAATTCCAACTTGGTTCATAAAGATAATGAGAAACAAGGAAACCATTATATTCCCTAAAACGCCAATTTGCTCGAAACTCGATAAAAACACCTTTGCTATCGACATAAAAATAGAAAGAATCCTCCCTACAAAAATAAGGGTGTCTTGTTTCGTCCTCATTCTGCTTACTATCTATATAATGCCAATATTGATAACTATTTCTTGTAAGAATTTTCTTTACATCCTTACAAGAACATAAGATAGCCATTATACATAAAAACATAACCGTTTTTACTATTCCAAATTCATTTTTTCTATTTTGTACCATATACATATTCAAAATGATTATTTCGTCTAACTATTCTACCTAATCCTAGCGGTTTAATGATTGAATTTGCTTTTACCATTATTTGTATCAGTGCATTTGCGCTTTGTTCTTTTTTATTCGCTTCGTTCATTAAAACAATCATATTTTTTATCATACGATTTTATTTTTTCAGTTCCCTAGGCGATTTTTTCGTCAGTAGGCACAATCAATAACTACCTTTTTTTCCTTACCTTTTTTAATATCTATCAACTTATAGTTTATATGACTATAAGAAGATATCCTAATCGGATACATAAGTTGTACAAATTCATCTTTATATCTAGTTAAATCAACACCTAACGTACTATTATAAGATACATTTTTCTTCTCTTCTATTTCAAAAGAACCAGACATTGCACATAATGAAAGAATAATCATTTGATTGTCCGTGAGTTTAATTTCACATTTACTAAAGCCATCATACTCCTTACTAAATCTTTGCAATTCGGAGTTATACATAAGAAAACCCTTTTCTACTCCAAACTTTTGTTGATAAATTTTACAATATAAAGAAGATTCCACGCCCATCAAAAAAGGACATATATATGAATTCTTCAACAAACCATATATAAGCTTTTCACAATGGCACATCTGAATTCTTAACCCCTTATCCTTTTCAAAAAAACCATCAATACATACAGGGTATGCATTAGGTGATATGATAAATAAATTATAATATATAAATGTCCCTGTAACAAGTTTCGCTTTCAAAGAAATTGCGAAACACAGGTATAAGATTATAAATAATATTTTTTTCATTTTTCTTTTTTTATAAAAGGTAAAACATCATTAAGCAAATCACTTCCAAAGAGTTGTGCATCTTTTGCATTAGGAGACCTTGGGGGATAACACATTATTCCAGAAGAACCACCTTTCATTTTAGGGTGCTCAAAACCAAATGTATGAAAAATTTCATATAATCTATTTTTCTCTGTATCAAAGTTCACATTCATTACAATATTCTGATTGTTATCTGTTGCTCCACCAACGGTAGCAGTACTACCATCTGCATATTCCTTAGTATCAAAATACTTTTCAAAATCTTGTGACTTTCTAAGAGAATTGCCATTTAAGACTTAATTTTTATTCTTCCAAAACTCGCATGCACTCCCATTCTACTACTAAAGAATCATACATGCAAGTAACCTTATTCTCTTCGACACTAGTTATAAAACTTGAAATATATTTATTAATATCTGATTCTTTACAAACTATCATATGCCGTGAAACACAACTTTTTATCTTTTCAAAAGGGATATTCGAAGAGATTATAGTAAACTTAAACCTTTTCATAGGATATACAATTTTTATAAATGTCTGAGGAAAGACAAAAGAATATGGCTCTCCACAATTTATCACATTATCATATGCCCAACAAGATAACGAAAAATCGCCATAACGACGATAGCACTTTCTATATAACACTTCTTCAAAATTCATTTTTTCCAAATCATCCTCTGTAAAAAGAATTACAATTGGTTCCATGTTACTATTCACGACATCAAAAGACACACATCTTATCGTATCACGATCTAACGTTCCATGAGCAACATAATAAACTTGCTCATGGTATTCTAAACTATATGTGAGCAAAAAATACCCAAACAACACAAACAACGCCAAAATTCTTTTCATTTAGCAAAATTTTTAACAGTTTCTTTTCTAGCCTTAATTGAACACTCTTTAAGATATCCATTTGTTTCGATATTTCCATCAAAATGATGTACTGCTTTGTGCCTTGACTGAAATGGCCAAGGCACAAAGAAACAACATGATACTTAAAGTTCTTTCAATTTACAATACTTTCAAGCCTGCCTTCTTAGTCAGATTTTTCTTAATATTCATAATTTACCATTATCTTCTTCAAGTCCTTATCTGCCGAGCTATTGCCATAATATACCTCATAGTTACCTGCCTTGGCACGCACGGTATTGGTGGCAGCATCGAAGAGTTCGAAGTTTCTGCTATCCAGCGTGATGACAGCCTCAGCAGTCTTTCCTGCCTTCACCTCCACTCTCTCGAAAGCCTTCAAGCTCTTCAATGGTCCTTCGGTATCGGCAGGATCCTTCACATACACCTGCACAATCTCGGTTCCATCTTTCTTGCCAACATTACTTACAGGCACCTTCAAGGTAATCTTCTCACCCTTCTTCAGGATAGAGTTGGAAAGTGTAGCATCGCCAATACGGAAAGAAGTGTAGCTTAAACCATATCCGAATGGGAAGAGCGCATCGTTCATATAACGATAGGTTCTGCCCTTCATGCTATAATCCTTGAAATCAGGCAACTGCTCTGAATTTTTATAGAACGTAATAGGCAACTTGCCGGCAGGATTGTACTCTCCGAAGAGTACACGAGCCACTGCCTCACCACCTTCCTGACCAGGATACCAGGCCTGGAGGATGGCATCGCAACTCTCTGTCTCTGGAGTCAAGGCAATGGCAGAACCCGAACAGTTGACAAAGACAACCTTTTTGCCAGCCTCCTTCAAAGCCTTCAGGAAATTGCGCTGAACCTTAGGCAATTCGATGTTGGTGCGGTCACCACCCTTGAAGCCAGAAATCTCGATAGGCATTTCCTCACCTTCCAACTGTGGAGAGATACCACCTACGAAGACTACAGTCTCGCAATCCTTCAACTGCTTGAGCGAAGCCTTATAGTCGATAGGATTCTCATGACCGATATTGAACTTCATGTCCGCATTATAGGTTGGCATTTCGTGATAGCGGATCTCTATCTTATACTCCTTGCCCTTCTCGGCTTGGAACTCGATACGACTCTCGGTAGTACGCCAGATAGAATGCTCTGCCTTCTTCTCACCATTCAGATATACCTCGTAGTGACCGCAACCAGCCACGTCGAGCAACACCTTGTCTGTCTGCTTAGGACGGAACACGGTTTCATATTTTGCAGAGAAGCCCACCAACTTCACATTAGGAGCAAAAGAATGCTGACCATAGGTCGTTACCTGCACAGGATTCTTCTCCTGGGTGATGGCAACAGGCTTGCCTTCCATCTTGCGGTTGTTCCAGAAAGTGCCCTTAAAGCCCATCTTGCCATCCATACTACACTGGTCGAAGTAAGAATTCAAAGTCTGGTCGTTCACCAAGTCGCATCCATTAAAGGTGACAACCTGGTTTTTCTTCAAACGACTCCTGATACCATCCAGGATGGTAATTGTCTGTCGTGGAGTACCATTATAGTTTCCCCACATCATCGGTTCGTTATCCACATTTGGTCCGATGAAAGCAATCTTCTTTACCTTTTTATCGAGAGGCAATACCTCATTCTTGTTTTGGAGCAGCGTCATGGTCTGCAGAGCCATATCGAGCGAGAGCTGGCGATGCGCCTTACTGCAAAGCACCGATACTGGAATCTTCGACCATGATACAATCTTGTTGTCATCCATCTCGCCCAAATCGAAACGACCTTCGAGCAGACGAATCACATGCTTATCAACTTCATCTTCAGTCAAGGCACCATACTTCACTGCCTCAGGCACCGACTTATATACATAATTATATCCACACTCCACATCTGTACCAGCCAGCACGCCCTTGGCAGCCGCATTTCTGGCATTGCTCGAAACCTTATGATTCTCCCAGAAATCAGTAACAGCGCCACAGTCGGAAACTACCAGGTACTTGAATCCCCACTCATCCCTGAGAATCTGCTGCAAAAGGCGGGTGTTGCCGCAGCATGGTTCATCATCCCAACGCTGATAGGCACACATCACCTCACGCACCTTGGCATCCTGCACCAGTGATTTGAAGGCAGGCATATAAGTTTCCCAAAGGTCACGCGGCGTGACATCGGTAATATTGTCTGTATGGCGAGCCCATTCCGGTCCGCTATGGATTGCATAGTGCTTGGCACAAGCCAAGAGTTTGCGGTATTTCGTATCTTCAGGTCCCTGCAATCCGCGCACCACGGCACATCCCATCCTACTGGTAAGATAAGGATCCTCACCATAGGTTTCCTGTCCACGTCCCCAGCGAGGATCACGGAAGATATTCACGTTTGGAGTCCAGACAGATAAAGCATGGAAACGGGTTACATCTCCTCCCTTCTGCTGCAGTTCATTCCATTTGGCACGCATCTCATCAGATGTTGCATCAAAGACTCTATACACCATTCTGTCGTTAAACGAAGCTGCCATTCCGATAGGTTCCGGAAAGACGGTTACATCTCCCATGTTCGCCACACCATGCAGTGCTTCGCTCCACCACTGGAATCTCTTGATTCCCAATCGCGGAATAGCCGGCGAATCATCCAGCATCAGAGAAGCTTTCTCTTCCAAAGTGAGACGACCACATAAATCTACCGCTCTTTCATGAGCCGAGAGGGCTGGATTCTGATAAGGCAACTGCTGCGCTGAGGCATTGCCGGAGGACATAGTTACCACAAACATCAAAGCTGCGTATATAACATTCTTGTTCATTGTAATTACTATTAAGCTATTAGTATATTAAATTGTTATTTGCACTGCAAAGGTAAACAAAAAAGCAGAATACTATTTTATCACAAGTATCAAATACTTTAAATTATGTAAATTACATCTGTACCTTTACAGCCTTACCGTCATATTCCACACTCTTGCTTGCCTGCATAGGCTGATCGACCGCATCAATGGCATCACAGTCTTCATCATCCAATAAAGATGCCACCACATCACCGCATTTTGTTACTGTTTATCATTCAGGAAATAAATCGGTGAACGGGGAGTACCATCCTTTACCAACAAGCCTTTGGCTATGAAGTGATTTATCCACTTTTGTGCCATATGGCGAGACAGTCCAAACAGTATCCTCATGAGTTTGATGGTGAGATAACGGTTCTTCTGGAAATATTCCTGCAATTTTGCCCAAAGCTTCTCTTCTGTAAAAATAGTTGAACGACTGGAATACTGGGAACGGACGAAATGGATATTTCTATCTATTTCCCTCAACAGCCCAGCCTCCGGACGGAAATTGATTCCCCGCAAACGTACTTCCTTTCCCGTAATCTTCTTATTAGGCTTATCCGCAGGCATTTCCAGGTTTACAGCAAGCGAGAAATATCCCAGTTCGGGAATATAAACCCTGCGTCCCATAGAAAATTCAGACACGACAATGTCATGAAGTTCAGACAACACTGCAGCCACATCACCCTTGGTGAGTGAACATCTTTGCTGGATAGTGGCTTCCAGTTCGTGAGCCGTCATCGCCTCATACTGCTTCAATCGAACGTATTTTCGTTCCTCACCACTACCCTCAGCATTGGTAATGGTATAAACATCATACTTTAAGTCCATAGTTGCTTAGTTTTATTATCTTCTGCAAATATATGAAATAATCACAGAAGCTGTATCTATTGACCATAAGAATTAGATTTATTTAATAGTTGGCAATTGCCAGCAAGATTGCTGCCAGATGACAGCTACTTTGCTGCCATATAACAGCAAGGTTGCCGGCAGCTGCCGACAACCTCACAGAACAGTATTTAAGAAGTAAATAATATAGGCTTCTAAGACCAAATAACTTACTTATCAAATCATAATTGATTTATTGTTGTCTGAAATTCCATTTAGAATTATCGCTGTTGAAATCGAAAGGAGCCAGGCCTGGAGTACAGTCGCCTAATGAAACCAATGCCAGTTTCTCTTCTGTGCCTGGTATAGCCTTCGGCATAATGCGATAGGTGCCATCGGTAAGTTGTTCGATGCGCCAAAGCTGGGCATCTTCACCAGTAAACTCAGGTTTGGTGATGACATCATGCTGAGCGGTTGCGGTAAGATAACGGGTAGTGCCTTCTATGCAGATCTTATAATAAGGACCACCCAGATAACCACCCTTTCCGGCAGGCATGATACTCCACTTCTGATGAGGACGGAACATGTAATCGTTCATTCTCACCTTCACCTCGCCCTTAGGCCATCCTGCTTCTACCTCCTTCAAGGTTTGAGGTTCGATGTTCTTCAAAGGCTTGGTCGGCTTGATCCAGAAAGGTTCGATATCACGTTGCATTCTCACGAAATCTACGGCAATCTCCAGGGCATAGCCTCTTCGTTCCGATTCTATCTCGTAGGTTCCGGAATGAAATTCATCACCAGCCACAGGCCAGTCGTTCTTCCACAACAAAGGACGGATAGCCAACACACTTCGTCCTCCCTGTCTGAAATCAGACTCATAGTGGAACGACATCTTTTCTACACCTTCTTCCTCAATATAGCGCCCGAAGTGACCGGGACCCGTCTTCAGATTATTGGCAGCAATCACCATCTTTCCACCGCCCTGCAACATCTCTCTGCCCACATTATCTACGTATGGACCGGTTATCTTTCTCGAACGTCCCACCACGATATTGTAGGTAGAATTAGGACCATCGCAACAGGTGCCATGAGTGCCGAGAAGATAATACCAGCCGTTGCGGTAAATCAAATCGGTAGCTTCGCAGTCGATGGCGATATTGACGGGTTCGTTGCCTTCCATCCGCTTACCCGTCTTCGGGTCGAGTTCTACCAGACGGATAAATCCGAAATAGGTTCCGTAGCTGAGCCAGAGTCTGCCGGTAGTAGGGTCGAGCAACAAGCCCGCATCAATGGCATCACAGTCTTCATCATCAAGGGATGAGGCAACAACAATCGGTTCGGTATATTTGAAATCAGGCGATTTCGGATTGAGCGTTTTGTTCCACATCGTCAGGACATCACCGCGATGACTGCCGCCCAATCCACCACCCGTAGCACTGTAGGCTACGAGATAACGGTCGCCAATCTTCAATACGTCTGGAGCCGCTCCCCTGCCGGGACGAACAGCACCACCCTGCCAGGTCCAGCCATCCTCCGACCAGAGTCCACCTTCACCCGTTCCAAAGGTATAATACTTTCCATCACACAGGGCAATGGTAGAAGGATCATGAATGAAAGGTTCGCCCACCTGGGCTTCTGCCTCGTAAGCAGAGGAAGACAACAAGGCAACCAAAGCAGCGACATAAAGTTTCTGCTGAGCAGCAACCGGGCTAAAATATCTGAAAAATATATTGTTCTGTTTCATAACTTTCTATATTGATAGCACTACTTCACGTGAATAGACAGGTTTCTGACAGGCTTGCCTTGTCCGTCGATGAACCGGACACAGAAGTCACTCATACCAGGACCATTGATTACTGCACCACGAAGAATATTCCTACCCTTCTTCAAGGTAAGCTTCTTAGAAACCACATCATCTCGAACCATTCTTCGGTCGCCCTCCAGCATCACCGCCTCCTCGCCATTGAGCCACCACATGGAGGCACCATTCGAGCCAACAGACAAGCGGACGTCTTTCATCTCCTCAGGGCAATCGATAATGGTAACCGCCCAGAACAAGACACCATACTTGGGTTTTCCGAACGAAGTGGCGAAACGGAAGAGCTTCACATTAAACAGTTTACTATCCAGCGCATGCCATTTCAGCTTTTCATTCCCCACCTTCACGACGGCTCCATCCTTAGGAACTGTTTCCATCTGTTTAGGGAAATACTGCGTATGGAATATCTCCTTCAAATAAGAATCAGTAAAAACGACATTGCTCTTGACCGGCATAGAGATTGGCTCCAAGAGCAACCATCTCTGAATAAAGCCAGCCGCATTGGGCACGACGGGCTGCTTGCCGACAGGTCCGAAATAAGGATTAATGTCTACAGGTAATTCCTTATTTTGGGCATCCGCAGAGGAATGTCCAAAAAGGAATACACATAAACAAAACAATCTAACTATTTTATTGAAAAAGTTGTTCATAGACTATTCATTATTATTGAGGTTCGATAATCTGATAACGGCCACTCAGATGCATGAAGGCGAAGAGACGCAACAGTCCGTCGTAGTAGCCATCGAAGAAGCCTTCTTTATCTGGCTCATGCTTGGCATTCCAGAAATGACTGACGAATTCCCTGCCCTTCACATGATTGCTGACCAATGAAGCCGCAGCCGCAGTGGCAACGAAACCGATAGAATGGCGGAGTGCCTTAGGAGCCGTACCTGCCGGCAGAATATCTTCTACCATCGTTCCATCTACATTATACTGGTCCAGGAAAGTATCTATACCCTGACTATACAGGAAATTCTGCAACGTATTGGCATATTTCTGCTGCCACTCCTTATCCTTACAAGCCCAGGAATAATCGAGCGCTATGTTCATTGGAACACGCCATGAGTCATAACGGAAAGCATCACCCAGCAACTGACCGGTCTTCATCAGACTGCCATCATAGTTGCAATAGTCCGGGTTCAAGCCCGTCTTCTCATTGATGCACTTATGCAGAAACTCACGGCTTTTCTCAGCACACTCCTTCCAGAACTGAGAACGTCCATCGTTAGCCCATTTTGCCCATACCTCATAAAAGGCTGGAAGATGGTAAGAAGGATCGGTAAACTTCCCGCCCCAATGATCGGGCGTAAAGGTAATGAGCTGATGTTCGAGATTGATGAGCGGAGCCGTGCGGTCCATTCCTACCTTCTGCATACTGCAATCCAGGATATTCTGCGCTTCCTTCAGATAGTTGATGCCCGTATCATTACCCCATCGGTTGGATGCAAAGATGAGCGAAGTTACGAAATAGAGTTCACCATCCGATGCGGCTCCCTGCGCATTTCTCGTTCCATCAGTCTTGCAGCTCCATGCGAAATAGCCCTTATAAGGTCCTTTCTGATGCTGCATGTATTTCTTGCTCCATCGCCAGAGGCGGTCGAAGATGTCCTTCTTATCAAACTGAACGGCAGCCATCATTCCATACGACATGCCTTCGGTTCTCACATCATTGTTCTTTACATCGCTGACATATCCCATGGAATCGCCCACCTCGAAATAGACCTTGTTCTTACCGTAGAATACATCGTTGAACACTTCGTTCACCTTCCTGTCTATATCAGCCTGCTTATAGCCCATCTCGGCAAAGAGATTACGATACTGGTGAGTTTCGAAAGCACCCTTTTCCCAAGGCAACGCATCAAAGCCCAGCCAGTCAACCTCAACATCGGCTCCACTCTGCAAGGATACATGGAGAGCATGAACGCCCTGAGGAGCATGGAGCACCTGAGCACGGACATTCTTCCAGGCTGCCGACTTCGGAATCTTCACCTTAGCGATGATATTACCCTTCTTGCCATCGGCTCTGACTACGAGCACACCGCCCTTAACCGACTTGGCACGAACGGTGATTTCCACCACCTTCTCGTTACCAAAATCCACCTTATTATATATAAGAGCTGTATTCGATTTAGAGAAGAGAGTTTTCCATCCGGCAAAACAATTGTTTTTATCCAGATAATCAATACCTATACCCTTGCCTTGCAGCGCAGAATAGCGGTCTATCTGAATGCGCGAACGAGCCTTGGTCAATCCCACACCTCTTAGCGTAGGTATCACCTTCTGTATCGTTCCGTCAGGATTGAAGTTCAGAGAGTCGATTCGCACCGAGCGGTTCTTGTCGAACTTAGGCGAATAATCATTATGATGATAGAAGAGATACCACTGTCCCTGATATTCCACGATGCTGTGATGATTGGTCCAGCACTTCGTAGGCGACTCATCCATGATGATGCCCTTGAATGTGAAAGGTCCCATCGGATGGTCAGCCATGGCATAAGCCAGTGTTTCGGTTCCATTCTTTTCACGCACCCAAGGGAAGGTGAAATAATACTTACCGTTACGCTCGAAGGCAAACGGTCCTTCCTTGAACCCCTCAGGCAATCCCTCTACCAGTTTGGGTTCCGAGGCGAGTTCCGTCATGTTTGGTTTCAGCTTAGCCATGTGCAGGCCAGCTCCTGCCCAGTAGATATAAGCCTGTCCGTCCTTCTCTATCAACACACAAGGATCTATGCCGTGCACACCCTCTATAGGTTTCCACATCGGCATAAACGGTCCTTCCGGCTGGTCGGCAACCGCCACACCAATCCCGAATCCCTTCTCCTCCCCTTTCGGAGCGGCAGGGAAATAGAAGTAATATTTCCCGTCTTTCTCTACACAATCTGGAGCCCACATCGTATAACTTCCGTCTTGTACCCAAGGTACTTTATCCTGCGAAACGATGACTCCATGATCCTCCCACTCAGTAAGATTGGTAGAAGAGAAAACGTGATAATCTGCCATGCAGAACCATTCCTTCAGTTTCTCGATAGGACTCGGAATATCATGAGAAGGATAAAGATATACCTTCCCGTTGAATACGCGAGCCGTAGGATCAGCAGAATACTGTCCGCTGATTACCGGATTCTGAGCCGAAGCTCCTGTCGATAACGCCAGCATCAAGGCGCACATCCATGTCTTCATACTATTAATTATGATACAGTTACTTAATATTCAATAGAAACATCCAGTTTCTTCAAGTCCTTATCAGCCGAACTGCTGCCGTAATAGACTTCATACTTTCCAGCCTTGGCACGGACGGTATTGGTTGCAGCATCGAAGAGTTCGAAGTTTCTGCTATCCAGCGTGATGACAGCCTCAGCAGTCTTTCCAGCCTTCACCTCCACTCTCTCGAAAGCCTTCAAGCTCTTCAATGGTCCTTCAGTATCGGCAGGATCCTTCACATACACCTGCACCACCTCGGTTCCATCCTTCTTTCCTACATTGCTTACCGGTACCTTCAGCGTAATCTTCTCACCCTTCTTCAGGATAGAGTTGGAAAGTGTAGCATCGCCAATACGGAAAGAAGTATAGCTTAAACCATATCCGAATGGGAAGAGCGCATCGTTCATATAACGATAGGTTCTGCCCTTCATGCTGTAATCCTTGAAATCAGGCAACTGCTCTGAATTCTTATAGAACGTAATAGGCAACTTGCCGGCAGGATTGTACTCCCCGAAGAGTACACGAGCCACAGCCTCTCCACCTTCCTGACCCGGATACCATGCCTGTAGGATAGCATCACAACTCTGGGTTTCTGGTGTGAGTGCAATAGCCGAACCTGAGCAGTTTACAAATACCACTTTCTTTCCAGCTGCCTTCAATGCTTTCAGAAAATTGCGTTGTACGGCAGGCAGTTCGATATCTGTGCGGTCACCACCCTTGAAGCCTGGTACATGGATAGGCATTTCCTCACCTTCCAACTGTGGTGAGATGCCACCTACGAAGACAACGGTCTCGCAATCCTTCAACTGCTTGAGCGAAGCCTGATAGTCGATAGGATTCTCGTGCCCGATATTGAACTTCATGTCCGCATTATAATTAGGCATCTCAGCATATCGTATTTCTATCTTATACTCCTTGCCCTTCTCGGCTTGGAACTCGATACGACTCTCGGTAGTGCGCCAGATAGAATGCTCTGCCTTCTTCTCACCATTCAGATAAACCTCATAGTGACCGCAACCAGCCACGTCGAGCAACACCTTGTCAGTCTGCTTAGGACGGAACACGGTTTCATATTTTGCAGAGAAGTCCACCAACTTCACATTAGGAGCAAAAGAGTGCTGACCATAGGTCGTTACCTGCACAGGATTCTTCCCCTGGGTGATGGCAACAGGCTTGCCTTCCATCTTACGGTTGTTCCAGAAAGTACCCTTAAAGCCCATCTTGCCATCCATGCTACACTGGTCGAAGTAAGAATCCAAAGTCTGGTCGTTCACCAGGTCGCACCCTTTAAAGGTAACGACCTGGTTTTTCTTCAAACGACTCTTGATACCATCCAGGATGGTAATTGTCTGTCGTGGGGTACCATTATAGTTTCCCCACATCATCGGTTCGTTATCCACATTTGGTCCGATGAAAGCAATCTTCTTTACCTTTTTATCGAGAGGTAATACCCCATTATTGTTTTGGAGCAGCGTCATGGTCTGCAGAGCCATATCGAGCGAGAGCTGGCGATGTGCCTTGCTGCAAAGCACCGATACAGGAATCTTCGACCATGATACGATCTTGTTGTCATCCATCTCACCCAAGTCGAAACGACCTTCGAGCAGACGAATCACATGCTTATCAACTTCTTCTTCAGTCAGGGCACCATACTTCACAGCCTCAGGCACCGACTTATATACATAATTATATCCACACTCCACATCCGTACCAGCCAATACACCCTTAACTGCCGCATTTCTGGCATTGCTAGACACCTTATGGTTCTCCCAAAAATCAGTAACAGCGCCACAGTCGGAAACCACCAGATACCTGAATCCCCATTCATCTCTCAAAATCTGCTGCAGCAATCGGGTACTGCCGCAGCATGGTTCATCATCCCAACGCTGATAGGCACACATCACCTCACGCACCTTGGCATCCTGCACCAGTGATTTGAAGGCAGGCATATAAGTTTCCCAAAGGTCGCGCGGTGTAACATCGGTAATATTGTCTGTATGGCGAGCCCATTCTGGTCCGCTATGGATGGCATAGTGCTTGGCACAAGCCCAGAGCTTGCGGTATTTCGTATCCTCAGGTCCCTGCAGTCCGCGCACCACGGCACATCCCATTCGGGAGGTCAAGTAAGGATCTTCACCATAGGTTTCCTGTCCACGTCCCCAGCGAGGATCACGGAAGATATTCACGTTTGGAGTCCAGACTGAGAGGGCATGGAAACGAGTTACATCTCCCCCCTTCTGCTGCAGTTCATTCCATTTGGCACGCATCTCATCAGATGTTGCATCAAAGACTCTATACACCATTCTGTCGTTAAACGATGCAGCCATTCCGATAGGTTCCGGAAAGACGGTTACATCTCCCATGTTCGCCACACCATGCAGCGCCTCGCTCCACCACTGGAATCTCTTGATTCCCAATCGTGGGATAGCCGGCGAATCATCCAGCATCAGAGAAGCTTTCTCTTCCAAAGTGAGACGACCACACAAATCTACCGCTCTCTCATGAGCCGAGAGAGCAGGATTCTGATAAGGCAACTGCTGCGCTGAAACATTACCAGCAAACATGAGGGGAATAAACAGCAAAACTGCATATATAACATTCTTATTCATAATTTTACTTTTAAGCTATTAGTAATTGGATTGTTATTTATCGATGCAAAGGTAAGCAAAAAAGCTGTATTCTACATTATTACATGTATCAAATTCTTTATATTATGTAACAATGCTAGAGAAAAACAAGAACACCTTACAATAAATATAAGAATGAGAGAAAGGGAAAAGTTATTGATATATGAGACAAAGCACGTATGGAAATCTTTTCATAACTTTGCAAACAGAACAGAAGATGAAAATCAATCTAATAATTTAAATAAATATAAACTATGAAGAGATTATCAATCTTAGCATCGATGCTCGCAATGGCGTGCCTGCCGATGATGGCACAGAAAACGGGCAGTAAGGTTCAGGAAAAGCCTGATCCTAATTTTCAAATCTATCTCTGCTTCGGACAGTCGAACATGGAAGGAAATGCGGCTATCGAAGACATCGACCGAACGGGCGTGAACCCGAGATTTCAGGCTATGTATGCCGTGGATGATGAAAAGGCGGGATGGAAGAAGGGACAATGGCACACCGCTGTGCCACCGCAGGCAAGACCCTCTACAGGACTGACGCCTGTTGACTATTTCGGAAGAAAGATGGTGGATAATCTGCCAGACAGCATCAAGGTGGGAACCATCACCGTGGCAGTAGGCGGAGCCAGCATCGACCTCTTCGATAAGCGTACCTATAAGGCTTATCTCAAGAAACAACCCGACTGGATGAAGAACTTTGCATCCCAATACAACGGAAATCCATACGCCCGACTGATAGAACTGGCAAAAATAGCCAAGAAGCAGGGTGTTATCAAGGGCATCCTCCTGCACCAGGGCGAAACCAACAACGGCGATGCCAACTGGCCTAACCGAGTAAAGACTGTTTATAACGACATCTTGAAGGATTTGAATCTGAAGGCAGAAGACGTTCCTCTGCTCGTAGGCGAAACCGTACAGAAGGATATGGGCGGAAAATGCTGGGCACATATCGCCATCGTTGATGATATCGCCAAGACCATCCCTACAGCCCACGTCATTTCATCAAAGGGTTGTCCGCAACGTGGCGACGGTCTCCACTTCATCGCAGAAAGCTACCGCACCATGGGCAAGCGCTATGCAAACATGATGCTCGCCCTGCAGGGAATCATTCCGGACAGCAACTATCCGCGTGTAGATAAAGACCGCAGAGCCTACGTAAAGCTCCATGCTCCTGAGGCAAAGAAAGTAATCTTCGACATCTGCGGCAAGAAATATGAAATGAAGAAAGACCTGGATGGCGACTGGTACGGCGTAAGCGATCCGCTGGTGGTAGGATTCCACTACTATTTTCTGAATGTAGATGGTGTGCAGGTGGTTGACCCTGCCAGCGAAACCTATTTCGGCTGCTGCCGTGAAGCAGGCGGTCTGGAAGTACCAGAGGGAGCAGAAGGCAACTATTACCGTCCTCAGCAGGGCGTAGCCAAAGGTCAGGTTCGTTCAGTATCTTACTATGCAGCCTCTCAGAAGCAGTTCCGCCGTGCCATGGTTTATACACCAGCCGAATATGAAACCAAAACCACCAAGCGCTATCCTGTGCTTTATCTGCAGCATGGCATGGGCGAAGACGAGACGGGTTGGAGCAAGCAGGGAATGATGCAGCACATCATGGACAACCTGATAGCAGAAGGCAAGGCTGAGCCTATGATTGTGGTCATGGAGAGTGGCGATGTAAAGAAGCCTTTCGTTGCCCGTCCTGGCAAAAACGTAGATGAAGAGCGCAACCACTATGGTGCTTCTTTCTATGATGTGATTATCAAGGATCTGATTCCGATGGTTGACAAGACATTCCGTACTTATACCGACCGCGAGCATCGTGCGATGGCAGGATTGTCATGGGGCGGTTGCCAGACTTTCAACACGGTATTGCCTCACATGGATAAGTTCTCTGCCCTTGGAACCTTCAGCGGTGCACTCTTTGGCGTGGATGTAAAGACCTGTTTCAATGGAGTATTTGCTGATGCAGAGAAATACAACAAGGACATTCACTATATGTTTATGGGCTGCGGTTCGGAAGAGAACTTCGGTACCGAGAAGATGGCACAGCAGTTGAAGGAACTGGGCATCAAGCTCGATGTTTATGTATCACCAGGCACTCATCATGAGTGGCTCACCTGGCGCCGCTGCTTCAAAGTGTTTGTTCCTCATCTCTTTAAATGGTAAACAAATTAAGTGGTAAACAAACTATCAGACATAATAAATCCCAGAACCGCTTGGAAGAGCGATTCTGGGATTATTTATATACTTCTTGCCATTGAATTCCCGCACTGAAATTACGTCACGACGTATCTTTTACTACGTCCGGACGTAACTTTTGCTGCGTCGGGACGTAGCAAATCCCTCAAAAACACCGTTATTTTGCTGATTTTATGCAAAAAGTGGTAATAGGTGGCAATAAAGTGGTAATAAAAACGCCCCTTATTGCCACACGTTATCTTCTAATAATCATAGAGTTAAGTATAAGTGTGGCAAATGTGGCATTAAATTAGAAAAAAAAATACACATGTAACACTACAGGATACTGATATAGCTCAGTAAGCTAACTCAAGTAGTTCAATCAGCTAACCCAAGTAGTTCAGTAAGCTAACCCAAGTAGTTCAGTAAGCTAACTCAAGTAGTTCAATCAGCTAACTCAAGTGACTCAATCAGCTGACGCAGATATCTCGACAAGCCGAAGGATACGTCTCCGTTAGCCTACGGAGTCGTATCCGTAACCCAATGCAGTCATATTCTTAACCCAATGCAGTCGTATCCTTAACCCCACGCAGTCATATTCTTAACCCCACGCAGCCATATCTGTAGGCAAACGGAAGCACATCATGGCAAACTATCAGACATAATAAATCCCAGAACTGCTTGGAAGAGCGATTCTGGGATTTTTTTATACCATTTGTTCATTATTTATATTATATAGATTAATTCGTTACTGAAGTTTCGCATGTAAGCCCCACACGCCCTGAACCAACGGTCACCGGCCGAAGGAAAAGGTAAAGGGCGTGTGGGTAATTTCAACCGTACAGGTCGAAAAGTTTTAGAAAAAGTTATCAGATAGTATTGGGGATAGCAAAATCTTTACTTTTTTACCTTTTTACTTTTTTACCTTTAAAAATCCCAGAAATCTCTTGCAGATATGAAAATAAAACCGTAACTTTGCGGCATGGATTTTTAATACAGATGATTATGAAACAGGTAGAAGAAAGATACATCAGCTTGCTGACCGACTTCGGTTTCAAGCGAATTTTCGGAACAGCAATGAACAAGGATTTGCTCATTTGCTTCCTCAACAGCTTGTTTAATGGCAGACAGGTTGTAAAGGACGTATCGTATCTGAACCCGGAGCATGTGGGAGATGTCTATACCGACCGCAGAGCCATCTTTGATGTATATTGCGAGGGCGAAAACGGCGAGAAGTTCATCGTTGAAATGCAGAATGCGTACCAGACGTATTTCAAGGATCGCGCCCTCTTCTACTCCACCTTCCCTATCCGAGAACAGGCGCCCAAGGGGAATGAGTGGGATTTCAAGCTCAATCATATCTATACCATTGCCCTGCTCAACTTCAGCATGAACGAGGATGCATTCGACAAGGAGAAAATCCGCCATCATGTGCAGTTGTGCGACACTGCTACCCACAAAGTATTTTACGACAAACTCGAATATATCTATGTAGAGATTTCCAAGTTCAACAAATCCCTGGAAGAATTGGATACACTCTACGAGAAGTGGCTCTATGCACTGAAGAATCTCTATAAGCTTACCCAGCGCCCTAAAGAACTGTGCGATAAAGTCTTCGACCGCCTCTTCGAGGAAGCCGAGATAGCCAAGTTTACTCCGCAGGAAATGAGGGAGTACGAGACCAGCAAGATGGCATATCGCGACATCAAGAATTCCGTTGACACCGCTAAGCGTGAAGGTATAGCTGAGGGTATGGAAAAGGGAATGGAATTAGGTATGGCGAAAGGTAAGCAAGAAGGTCTTGCGGAAGGTATGGAAAAAGGTATGGAGAAAGGTAGAGCAGAAGGCAAGCATGAGGCCAACACAGAAACAGCACAACGATTGCTGGCAATGGGACTTTCTGCCGAACAGGTTTCCAAAGCTACCCAGCTACCTTTGGAAATCATTAAGAATCTGAGCAATACATAAAAAATATAATAGCGGAGATATTGATGACAAATATCACCATAATAAATCCCAGAACTGCTTGGAAGAGCGATTCTGGGATTTTTTATACCATTTGTTTAATATTTATATTATATAGATTCTACATCATCGTTCACATTATTATATATAGTACGATGCGAGCATTGTAAAACGTCTCATTTGTTATATGTTAAATATCAATCACTGAATTATCTTTTTTCTTTTTCTGATAACATTGCCTTTATAGTTATGTTTATCGCTGCCCAGAAAGGTTGAATGTCTCGCCAAGTTTTGGGCGGATGATGACCCTTCTGTAACTGGTCAGCGCCGGAGTCCCATTGTCTGTCACTTCACAGATTATATGCAGTTCTTTTCCTGCCGCATCCTGGGGGATACGCAGAATGGCATTAGCTTTGTCTGCCTCTCTGATACTTACCGTTGAGGTGTAAGTACCCGCTTCCGGCAATATCCACCAGTGGAATGTCAGTTTATCTTTATCCGGATCCACAGATTTTGAAGCGTTTAATTGGACTTTCTCTTCTGTTTCTGGTTCAATTATAATCGGGTTCAACCCCTTTTCACCATTTACGATGACTATCGGGTTACGGTTTCCTTTGCCGTATGCAGCCCAATCCATACGTGCCATGAAGTTGGCGAATATTGCGGGATAGAAGTATTTTTCATATTTCTCCGATATGCATCTGACTGCCGGATCTGCATTTGTGTAACATGTTGTCAGACTGTCTGGTGACAGTCCCCATCGGAAATAGCCACCCCAACCTGCCTGGCTACATTCGGTCGGATCGTTTAATCCATTTGGGGTTACATGTAGGAAAGAAGGAGTGTCGCCTTCCACTCCGTATTTGTTTTTCGGATATATTTTCCCTAGATTCCCGTGATTTTGTATATGAGTTGCGTATTCGTTCCAATTCTGGCTTCCTATGGCGTTCTGCACGATCCAGGCGCTGTCGTCCCAGAAAAAGCGGATATCCTTGCCGCAAGTCTTGCGGATCCATTGATGAGAACTGAAGGCATAATCCACAGGGGGACCTCCGCATACATCTTGGTCTGTAATTGTATAAACACACAACTTACTCAGAAACTTTTTTAACACCTGAGCAGCAAAAAGTTCTTGAACAAGTCAAGCGGCAGAGCCGAGCGGCCCAGGATTTTGCCATGTCGAAGAATTCACTTATCTTAGTGTTGCAAAAACAAACAAGAGAATCCAACGATAGCACAGCTTCCATGCATAGTCTCCTCAGCGCGGGATACGTACAGGAAGTTAAGGAGAGTGCATCATAATGGGCAATGCACCCTCCTTGTCATCAGGAAGTTATCATTTGAACTTCCATTCGTCGAATGTGATATTGTTTCCTTTCAGGACAAAACAGAGGTCCATTGTGCCTGTCATATTCTTTTGAAGTTGGGATTCTATGAGTTTCATTTGCGGGGTACCGACTTTGATTGAAGCTATGACTTCTCCGTCCGGCCTATCCCGGCGGACTTCTATGATTCCGTTTCCGGATGCCTTAATTTCCAGACTGGAAGGTACTTTGTTGAATTCCACACCTCTGACAGCAATGATGCCAGTCTTGTTGGGAACGGTAACGGCATACATGTCCCCGATGCTTTTTCCATTTGTGAACTTGACACCTTGTGTGGCTGCTGTGGTTTCGGCCTGCTGGATGATGAACGGATTCATAGGCTGTATCTGTTTTACGCCTTTCAGAGTCTGGTTACCCATGTGGATATTCACAGTATTCTCGTCAACTTGTATTTCATCGACACAAACATTACGAAAACCAGCTGTTGTATTGAAACTATGTTGCAGACTCATTGTGTGATAGAATACATACCATTTCCCGCGGAATTTGTGTAGATGTGTATGATTGTTGCTGTAGTCAAATCCATAATCTCCAGGGTTTTTCATATAGTTGTGCTGGTATTTCCAACTTTTGGTTACCAGCGGAGTTTTGCTAGTCATGTAACTCATGCAACAGGTGGTTGGTTTCTCTGTCGGGAGAGGCCAGTCGCTAAAATCTTGCCAATCTATGTTATAAGTATAAACGTATGTGCCGTTGATGTAGTTTAATTCGTTAGCTTCGAAATGATGGGGAGCCCTGATGGGCTTTATCGGGCCATCCACACTAATCATGTCTTTTCCCAAACGCATAATGCGAGCACATCCTCCGCCTACTGTCAGCCAACCTTTTCCTTTGTCATCGATGACTACACCCGGATCGAAAGCGGCTTTGCATTCTCCTGCTATGCCTGGAGTGTTTGTGTCTACCAAACTATGATTCAGCGGGCTTGACCACGGTCCTATGGGGGATGTGGATGTCAGCACTGCGGTTCCACCCCCGCTATTGGAGAAATAGAGGTAGAAGTGAGTCTTGCCGTCCGCTTCCTCACGTTTTGCGATCGACGGTGCCCATGATGTTTGTATCCATGGGGCGATGCTGTCTGTTTTAATAATTCCGTGATAGGTCCAGTTTGTCATGTCATCGGAAGACATCATCACCAGAGATTTGATGTATTCGTAGGAGTTTTTTCCGTAACCGCCTATTGAATCATATTGTTGCTGATCGTTTGTTGCGTACACATAAATTCTGCCATTATATTCTACTGCAGTTGGATCCGCTGTAAACATAAAATCCAGCAGGGGATTTCCATCTCCTGTGGTGAGTTTAGGGGAAACGTCCGGCATGGTTACATAAGGCACGGAATCATTTTGCAGGGACGGTTTTTCCCGGCCCCACGCATTTTGCTGATGAGATATCATACATGCAGCAATGGCCATTGATAAAACAGGGGTCTGGATATTTTTCTTTTTCATACGTATATGATTAAATTGTTTATTCGTTGCAAAATTACAAGAATAATCCGACATAGGCTTTGCGCCATATATCAAATACTTTATCAAACGTATCAAAATGCACTGGGAGGGCAGGTTTGTTACCTGCCCTCCCAGTACTGAATGATTACAAGCGTAGGGCTTGATGCCTACAAGTGACGTAAGTAATAGTGAGAAGAATGCCTTCCGCATATCTTTTGGCGGTCGCCAAAAGATATGCGATTCTAGGACTTGCAATCATTAGGAACAGGAGTTAAAGGCATTAGCTTCTGGAACAACAATCATCAACTCCTAGGGCTACAAGCAACAGATACTAGATTAAGAATTTTCACAACCCATAACATTGGGTATAAACTAAAGTTACATGGCACCCTATTAACAAGGCAAAAATAGCTCAAAAATGTCCCTAATCCAAAAAATCAGTACGAATTTTCGGATTATAATCCAAAAAAACAGTGTTATTTTTTGGATTAGCGAATATTTTCATTACCTTTGCAGAAGATTAGCTGCACTCGGCAATTTGAAAGCGAGCTTTCATTGCGCTCATTTGCATAATCTTTGCAGAAGATTTAAACATAAGAATAAAATGATAAGAAGGAAACTACAAGAAACGATAGAGGCCAGAATGTTTGGTGGTAAAGCTATTATTATAATAGGTGCCAGACAAGTAGGAAAAAGTACGCTTTTCAAAATGATACTTGAAAAACGTACGGAACCTATATTGCAATTAAACTGTGATGAGCCAGAAGTAAAAGAAATGCTATCCCAGGTGAATAGCCAAGAACTAAAATTGCTCATTGGCAAACACAAGATTGTCATGATAGACGAGGCACAAAGAGTAGAAAACATAGGGCTAACCCTAAAATTGATTACTGACAACTTCCCTGAAGTACAATTACTGGTAACAGGCTCTTCCTCATTTGAATTACAAAACAAGCTCAATGAGCCACTGACCGGCAGAAAGTTTGAGTATCATCTCTTTCCATTGTCCACTGGTGAATTACTCGAATCTCAAGGCTTACTTACAGTAAAGCAAACACTAGAGAATCGCCTCATCTATGGCTCATACCCAGATGTCATCAATCATACAAAAGATGCAAAAGACATCTTGTACAATCTGTCCAATAGTTATCTCTATAAGGACTTGCTCACCTTAGAGAGTATACGCCGACCTGCATTGCTTAGCAAGCTACTCACTGCTTTAGCACTGCAAGTTACTAGCGAAGTTTCATACAATGAGCTGGCACAGACAGTAGGTACGGACAGCAAAACCGTGGAAAAATATGTAGACTTGCTAGAAAAATGCTATATCATCTTCAAGCTAAATGGTTTTAGCAGAAACCTGCGCACAGAACTGAAACGAGCCAAGAAGTTTTACTTTTACGACAATGGTATCCGAAATGCCATATTGCAAAACTTTGCGCCTTTGGCCCTTCGACAAGATGTTGGTGCCTTGTGGGAGAACTTCGTTATCAGCGAAAGAATAAAAGCTAACCAGTATGAAGGAAGATATGTAAACAGCTATTTCTGGCGAACCAACCAACAGCAAGAGATAGACTACATCGAGGAAAGCGACGGACAGTTTACTCTCTTCGAAATGAAATGGAATCCAAAGAGAGCAAATACTCAGTTTCCTGCTTCCTTCCTAAACACATACGATGTGAAGGATAAAACAATCATCACTCCCGAGAATTGGCTAGAGCACCTATAAGAAACAAAAAAGTCCTTTCACCTATCTGAAATGCAAGAAGATAGATGAAAGGTGAAAGGACATCTAAACAACAAAACTATTTTTATTTTATCACAAAACCTAACTACTTCATCACAATTTTTCTACCCTTGTGAATAAAGATTCCGCTTGTAGGATGGCTGACACGTACGCCCTGAAGCGTATAGTAAGCATCATCCTGCTGGGAAGGCTGGGCTACTACCGATGGCTGGGTGATGCCAGTAGACTGGTAAGCATCATTGGCAAGATAATAGCTTGGTCCCTGCCAGTTGGTATTCCAGCCCTGAATATGCTTGGCTGAGAAATCGGCATTGGCAATGAGGTTCTCGGATGTTCCTTCCTTCACCAGCACGAGGTCGTCAATATCGAGTGTGCCACCATATTTGCCAAATACAAACTGGAAGGTATCCAGAGGGAAGTTGGCAGTGAAGTTCCAGGTAAGCGTCTTCCAGCCGCCAGCCTCAATAGGATAGGCTGCCAGATACTGCACATCATCGCTTCCACCCCACTGGTTCTTGTTGTCACTTGCATTCCAGATAGGCCAGAAACCGAGTTCTGCGCAATCGGCAGAAGTTCGCACCTTCATGGTAAGTGAATATCTGGCACCCTTCTCTAAAGCCTGAGGCAAAGTATAGATTGCCTGACGATCCCAGAGGTTTTCGCCAGCCGTACTCTCGTAACGGATGAAATAGTTGCGCTTCTCGGCAGGAGTAACACCCAGGATGTCGAGCATCACGTCGGCATAACGCTTACCAAACATACGATAGCCCTCTGCTGTGAAATGGAGTCGGTCGCTCTGCAGAGGACAATCCTTGGAAGAAACGACATGAGCTGTAGGAATCGTAGCTGTGATATTGTCGATAATCGCATTATGTCCCCAGCAGGCAGCGTTCTGGTCTTTCTGTCCCAACTCACCAACGAGCAGAGGCACATTCTTGGCATCAAGTCCTAAATCGGCAAGCATATCCTCATAAATCTTCTTTACCTTAGAAGGCCAGGTCTGATCGCAGTTATTGGTTTCGCCCTGATGCAGGAGAATACCTTTGATGACACCACTCTTCTGTGCAATCTTAGCCAACTCGATAAGACGGCCGTAAGGATTACCACCATACTCCTTGGCATAATTGCGGAGCCAGTCGGCAGTATTGACATCATTGAGATAAGACTGATACTTATCCTTATCAAAGAGATCGATGCTTGCTCCGCCTACAGCTACGGTGATGGTTCCCACCTTCACCTCGTCAGACAGATTATCTACCATCTTTCTTCCGAAATAATCTACTACCGACAGACGGGTGTAAGGACGAGCCTGAGGCGGAGTAGCCGTATGCCATTTGCCTTTTGTCCATCCGGCATTGGCATTATCGAGCGTATACATTGCCATGAAACGAGGGTTCACACCTGTCTTGTCCTGCGCCTCGATGGCAGCATTTCCCTCCATGTTCGACTGTCCGAAACAGAGATAAATCTGAAAATTAGGATCTGGAGTAGAATGCTGGTTCAACCGATGACGCTTGAAGAAGTTCCATAGCTCCTGGGTAGAATTTACACCATTAGGATCATTGGAATGCCAATGTCCCTTACCGTCGATAGAAATAAGGTTCACTTCTACATCATTGTTCACATTATTATATATAGTACGGGTAGCATTGGCAGTTTTTCTGCTGGAAGGATAAGGGCGAACCACCTGCGGATTGTTTGCATCGCAACCCTCGTAGGCAGCCCACTTCTTTACATATTCCTCAATGCTAGGATAACCGCCAGCCATGTGAGAAGGATCGCCCGTATATTTGAACACATCATCACCGGTTCCGTGAATATGCATGATAGGCACCTTGCGGTTAGCTTTAGGCTGCTTACCTATGTCCACACCGCTCACAGGTCCGAAGGCAGCAATCTGATCACCAATCGTTTCCAGGCAATGATAACCCAGCCAGCTACCCATAGAGAAACCGGAAAGATAGATTCGGTTCTTGTCCACATGGTGCTGGTTTATCATTTCTTTGATGACAGTCTCCACAAACTTCACATCAGAAGTACCGTTAGTGTCCCACATCTTGTTATTACCCAACGGATAAGTAACGATAAAACCCTCCTTATCAGCCATCGCATTCCATTGGGTCTGCTTCTGCTGATATTCAGGGTCCTGGTTCATACCATGCAGAGAAATCACCAGAGCTGGTGATTTCTCTACATTTAGAGGAATGTAGGTATAGGTTTTACGAATGCCCGAACCTACAGTTATCGTCTCCCAACTCTGTGCCGGCAATTGGAGGCAAATCGCCAGGAGAATCATAAAGAGAGAAAAAGTTTTCTTCATTATTTAACAATCACTTTCTTACCATTCTTGATGACAATACCCTTATAGTTCTTACCAACCTGCTGACCAGCGAGGTTGAAGCACTTGCCATCCTGGGCAACCTTCAGATTCTCTACCTTAGAAATACCGGTAGTTGTATCAACCAACCAGGCACCGAGGACTGATACCTGAGCAGGTTTATTTTCAGCGTCGGTATACTGGATACCCACGTTCTTGATGACTCCACCATCCTTGGTGGTGAAAGTAATCTCATCGCTGCCATTGAATGAAGGCCACTCAGAACCCTCCTCGTAATCTACACACATATGAACATTTGTGGCTGGCTCAGCCAGTTTCACCTTGACTGTAACATTACTCTTGCCTTCCAAACCTTTGATAGGGAGCTGTTGATACAGTTGATTGAAAGAAACTACACCCTTATAAGCTACGGTGTTATCAGTACCTGCCCAACCGGTGAAGGAGGCATTAATCTTCTTTTCTGTACCATCAGCTGCAACCAAAGTCATCTTCTTTACCTTCAGGTTCGCTTCCACAGCATCGGTATGCTGTACAGATACACCAACGATGTAAGGATGCTCCTGATCGAAAGAAAGTTCAAACTTCTTGGTAGCTCCATCGCCCACAGCACGACCATAAGCAGGAGTAGCATCACCTTCAGCATCAGCAGAAGCCTTCCAAGTATAGTTCACCTGGAAGTTGGCAGGAAGCGGTTCTTCGAACTCGAGGATATACTTAGGATAATCTGCAGAGTTGACCTTGCAGGCGAACTCTGCTGCACCCCACTGCTTGGAGACAGTGAAGTCATAAACGTCAGCATCGTAGGCAAAACCTGCATTCCAACCACCACCCAAAACAAGAGGAGTCTCTGTCTGAGCATTTACACTTACAGCCATGAAAGCTGCTACAATCAAAGTAAATAACTTTTTCATAAGCTTTACAATTTGTTATTAAGTTAATAAATCATGTTATAAGATTGAGATGTTTCTCAAATCTGTTGGCAAAGATAGTATAAAAAGTCGGTTAAAACATTATGTGGTGTAACAAATACTTTGTGAGAAGTACCAAATAGGTTTGATAGCCAACATTATAACGAAAATGATACACCATCAAACCTATTTGAAGAGGAAATCAGGAAAAGTCAAATAAACAAATATTCCAGATTCCCCAAATGTTTTTACCCAAAATATTCCAGATTCCCCAAATGTTTTTGCCCAAAATGTTCCAGATTCCCCAAATGTTTTTACCCAAAACATTCCAGATTCCCCAAATGTTTAGTCAAAACAGAGGAAAAATATACAGATGAGCCTAATACATCACATCCTTCTCTGGGAAGCTATGGGATAGCGGACCATAGAGGGGATGAGCATCCAAAAGCTTGACACTGCGGGTGAGAGGAAGCACATCCTCCGCCCATTGGCGATAGAAGGTGGCATCATGCAAGATGTAGAGATACTTGCGCGCCAACTGATCATGGCCACTCACCAGTTCGGTCTCGGCAAGACGCTTCAGCATTCTGCCACTCTGATTGCCATTGGCAATAAGCTGTTTAAACTCGAAGGCATATCGGCGAGAAGCATTCACCAAGCCCAACTGGAAGAAGAGGTCACTCTTCATGCAGATATTGATGGGATGATCCAGCTTGCCATACGAAGCCATAAACTGGCGCATCCCCTCATCACTCAATGCCCCCGTCTTCCATTGCGCCAACTTCACAGCCGCCTCGCTCGCCGTAGCCATCGGAGCCTTCTTAGCAGCCTTGTCCAAGATGGCATGCCAATCCTGTCGGCGCACCAACATGCTATACTCCATCTGCTCATACACATCAGAAGTATACCACTCATGAGGGAAGAACGCCGTAGGATCGCGCAGATAATCAATGCCACGAAACACACGAGCCTTGGGATAAGGCAGCATTCTGGCACTTTCCAACTGCACAAACAAGCCTACCACCAGCACAGCCACCAAGCCCATCGCCCAGTTCTGCTTATCCTTCTGCCTGCACAAGGCATAAACCACCAAGCCCACTGCCGCCCATATCGCCATCGGTCCCACTAGCCAATAGCCCAAAGTGAGCAATAGCAGCAGATAAATAATGGCAGGTCTCCAAGCCGAGAAGATGTTACTAGGCATCAGCAGCAACATAGCCTCAGTAAGCAGCAAAGCCATAGGCACAGTAGTCATCACATCCTTATCGCCCATGACCGCCCACATCACAATAGGCGGCAGAAACGACAGGAGATAACATCTCATACCGTCCTTACAGCCCATCCTTCTCATCAAGAGCCAGGTGATCCGTTGCAAGCCGCCCATGAGTAGCGCCAGGAGCAAGGCGCCCAGCGGCAGATTGTTATAGCACTGCACCAGCATCTCAGCCAAATAGCGAGCCACGCCACCTGGTTCTGCCAGTCTATCCATCAGATAATCCCCATTCCATAAGAAGAGCTGCATCTGCTCATGATAAGCCAATGCGCAGGGATAGGCATATCGCAAGAAGATGTACAGGGCAGCCATGAAGCCAGCCGCCACCATCCATCGGCTTCTATCATTATTCTTCGTATCTTTCATTTTCCTTATACCTTATTATATATAGCATTACTTAGCCACCCGCCATTCCATACGTTTAGGGTTGTTGATATGCCCAGGCATATCCTCTATCTCCACCTTGCGCAGCGTGAAGTCGGGCGTATTATATGAATACATGCGGCGCAGATTGTCCTCCCTAGGTCGGCGTTGCGGCAGGAGGAAAGGCTTGGTAGAATGGCCCTGCCTGTCCACGCTAGCCAGATAGATGCGAGTATACAGGCCGTCCTCTCGCCTACTGGTAAAGAGATACCATCCGCCACTCTTGCTCCAGTTGTGGAAACTGTCAGAGTCATCACTGTTGGCAGCGTCCAGGGCATGAGCCTTGCCAGTCTTCAAGTCTAGCAGCCATAGGTCAGCCTCCGGATGCCAGATAGAGAAGTAGCCATAATCCAGCGTGGTAAACATCAGATATCTGCCATCGTATGACGGACGAGGCCAAGTGATGCTCTTGCCCAAAGCCACCGCACTGATGAGCGTATCCACCTTTTCGCCCAGCTTGCCCGTCTTGGCATCGAAGCCCACACGGCAGAGGCTATATCGGCTCTCACGGAAATGCAGCTTCGGATCTCTGAAAGGCGCGGTGATATAATAGAGCCACTTACCGTCTGGCGAAAACACAGGGCAGTTCTCCAGATTCTCCTTGGTGGCAAAGCGAGCATCCACCATCGCCTCATGCGTCTCGGGATTGTAGATGAAGATGTCAGAGCTCATATCGAAATACTCGATGCGCTTCTTAGCCTGAGAATGAAAATACTGCTGCGTATCATTGGTGCTGAAGGCGATAAACTTGCCCGATGGATGCCAACAAGGGAACACCATCGGACCGCCCACCTCCAGATTCTTCGACTTCATCCAGTCGTCCTTGCCCTGATGGCGAATCAAGGTAGCACCCTTCTCGCCACGGATATGCAGCGTAAACTCATCGGGATTGGTGGCATTGGCGGTATGACAATTCACACAACTGCCCGGCACCTCGGTGGTGCGATAGATGGCAAACTCATCAAAGTTGGAGAGGCAACGCTGGAAGAGTCCCTGCATACCATAGAGCTCATAGCCAGGAGCTACCATGCGATAAGTGACGCCCCACTCCTTCATCCTCTGCTTATCCACGAAGATGTCAAAAGGCTTGAATTGTCTCCACTGTCCGTCCTTCTTGGCGACAACAGTAAGGGTCAGTTTTCCGCCCCGATTATCACGTAGCAGTTGATGCCATTGTTCGATGTCAAACTCCGCATCCTCTCCCGATGTCTCCATCGCTCCCTTTCTGGATCCCTTTATCTGTACCGACATAGCCGTATATCCCTCATCTTCCATGCAGAAGTTGAGCGGAGCGATATTGGCAGGCACGGTAACGCCCACGTAGTCGGGATAGATGGCAGGCAACTGGCTCACCATCGTTATGTCATGTGGCTTTTGTGAGCAGCCCACCAGCAGCAGGCAGCCCATCAGCAAATAATATATCTTTTTCATGTATACAAAGATACATCTTTCCCCTGAAACACCCTTTGCGTCATGTAACAAATACTTTATCTGGATTGAAATTATGCAGCCAAATTAAAGATTTTGGCACGAAAACGCACTTTTTCTCGAAAAAAGAGTGAGAAAAAGTGCGTTTTCGTGCCATTTTAAGTAAAAAGGTTGACCGTGTCATCACAACACAGCCAACCTTAACGACTAACATCTTTTTTCGGTTAATCTTTGTATGATAAACCTAAAACTAATGTCTTTTAGAGTATTTACTTGGCTTCCTTCCAATATTCTGGAGCACCAAGACCTACAGCGAAACCTGCATAGGTATGCTTGCGAAGATAGTTGAGATCCCAGAGGCCTACTGGCAAACCAGGACGCCAACCTGAATCCTTAGGAGCATCTGTAGCACACCACTGAGTAATGCCATACTGCTTATCTATAGGGATAATCTCGAAGTACTTCTGGAGAACGAAGGTGTAGAGGTCACGCATTTCCTTGTGTTGTTCCTCTGTCATATCGACTGTCTTCACTTCTTTGCCAGCGGCATCGACATAACCCATATCAAGTTCAGAAATCTTACAAAGCTTGCCACTTTTAGCCATCAACTCCAACATCTTGACGATATGATCTTTCTTACTTTTCTGAGTGTTAGGATCAGCATAGCAAGAGATATGCATCTGAGTACCGATACCATCAATCTTGGTCACGCCATCAGCTTCCCAATCATGAATCCACTGGATCAAGCTCTTCAACTTACCATTGTCGTCCCAATCGCTCTCCAGGTTATAATCATTGATGAAGAGTTTCAATTTCTCAGGGTCACCATTATGGGCGGCAAAACTCTTGCGAGCTGCAGCTACAGCAGTGCGAACATAATCAATGTCACCCAGGTAATCCTGCCAGTAGAAATTGTTCTTTGCATCGGCAGCTGAAACGTTGCCTCGTTTAGCAGACTGCAAGTCGAACTTGCCATCACCATCTTTATCGGCACCAGAAAGGGCCTCGTTCACAACATCCCATGATGTAACATAACCATCAGTAGCCTCCATCATACCATCAATCCACTTGCCCATTGCATCAGTAAGAAGAGATTTCTTCTCTTCATCCGTAAGAGGAATGGAATTAGCAGACTTCATGTAGTAAACTTCAAAATCATCAATATGAAGGGTACCCGCATATTTACCGATATTCAACAGCAGGCGCAAGGCATTGTCACCATTACATGTGGTAGCTACATCAACTTCCTTCCAATCAGTTGTAACCTTGATGGTAGGGAAGTCACCACAGCCTTTGTATCCGTCAGGATTCTGGAATCCAGCACCAAATTCGCCAGCTACAGAACCCTTGATTTTCATCTTCAAGTGATAGGTTTTACCATTCTCGAAAGCGAAACCTGGTTCATAGTTAACTTGTGCATTCCAAGGGTTTTCCTTGGCTGCGTTGTTACCAACCTCACAAACACCATTTACAATCTTTGGCGCATTATCCATACCCCATCCACCAAGGTTCTGACCATCATCAAAGGTAAGATGCCCAACACTTACAGGGATATCGACAGCTGCGGCTGCAGAAGCCACCTTGATGGTACAGCCAGTCGGATTCCAACCACTAGCCGACTCTTTCGCAAAGTCTCCATTTTCAATAAGATTCTCATCAGAACCAGCTTTCGTCAACGTAAAGTCATCGCAAGAAATGGTTCCTCCTACCTTACCGAATACAAACTGAAGCTTATCAATAGGGAAATTGGCTGTAAACTCCCAAGTCAAAGTAGAATAATCCTCAGAGATGTCATAAGTAGCCATATACTGAACATCATTACTACCACCCCATTGGTTTTTATTATCACTTGCTTCCCAAATAGGCCAAGCAGCAAAAGTTCCGACATCCGATGCCTTTACCTTAACGGACATCACGTAACGTTGTCCCTTAACCAATGCCTTAGGCAACTTATAACTAATCTGTTTATCCCATGGATTGGCGCCAGCATCGCCACAAGCAATCTCCAAGTACTTGTTTCCACCAGTTGGATCAGGTGGCAGTTCCTTATCCTTGATAAGATTATTGAGATACTTATTAGCGGCCTGTGAGTGCCAAGCCAGCGTATGACCATAAATCGTCATATCTGCATCTTGCGCATTCTTGACGAACTCCTTGACTGTCGAAAAATCCATACTGCCATCATCTTTCACACAAGAAGCCATTTTCATGGCATTACCAGCAGTCATTTCATTGAAATTGCTACCAGCCAGGCAATATACAAGTTCCTGCTTGTTGAAGTCGGCTGCGCCGAGCGCAATGCCCAACTTAAAGTCGGGATTGCACTTGCCGGCAGCTTTCATATCTTCCACATATTTCTTCAAAGGCTCGTAGTTATTCAGATACTGATAATCCTTTAAATTCTTGGTCATATCAGTTCTGTACTCCGAGAACTTGTCATCAGCACAAGAAGACAAAGCCAAGAGAGTCATCAAGCCTAAACCTAAATTAATATTTTTCAATTTCATAATAATCAAATTATTAGAATGACACTTATCTATCAAGAATAGTACTACTTGATATACTTAGGACTGAAAGTAACAACACCATTGGTGTTACCACGAGTCTCGGCAACGAACTGATCGGATGTTTCCAAAACAATACCAGAACCGAAATCAACCCTGTAATTGAGAGTCAGGATGTCACGATCCTTGTTACCCCAAGCCAACTTTGCTCCCTTTTCTACAAACTTTCCAGAACCAGAAGCAGTCATGCCCTCTGTATCAGAAGTAACGGTACAATTACCACTATCATCGAACGTAAGTTTCAAGTTGCAAGTGACCTTTGAGCCGTCAGCTTTATTTACAGAGACTACGAAATTACATTCCTTCAAGCCCTTAGTTGTAATTCGACTCACTTCATCCTTTTCAATAGTTGCACCTTCACGCTTTACCTCATTAGTTTGTCCATTCTCTGTAATCTTGTCAGTTCCTCTACGGAAATAATAGCCATCCCATGGATTCATAAACTTAACGCAATAAAGGATATAATCCTTAGGAACTATAGACCAAGATGCAGCATCAGTACGAACAGGAGTTGTACCTGCAACGACAGGAGAACCTGAAAGAATAGAATCGGCTCCCACCAAATCCTTGATGCGAACTGGGATTACATATGTATTCTTTGCGCAATCTGGATCAGCAAAAAAAGCATCCTCCAACTTAACCTGAAGACGTCCCTGCAATTTCCCATTATACGCAACCGTCTTGGTAGGAATTGTATAATAATTGCTAGGCATTGGCTTTACAGGAGTAACTCCATCCTCAAAATACAGATTGTCACACAATGAATTATCAACATCTACATTCAATGTGATGTTTTTTCCATTATATGCTCCACCCATTGTAGATACGATATACAATACATGATTGTTATCATCCGTATTATCGCGATTCTCATCATTGCCTAAAACTACAGAACGTTCGATATACTGATAAGGATAATATACAGTAGTACCGCCCTCATAATCAGGAAATTCTTGGTCGCCATTCTCACAAGAGTTAAAGCCTAAAGCCAAGATTCCCAATGCAGCCATGGACAAATATTTGCTTATCTTCATTGTTTTCATCATTTTAAATATTAGTCGTTATTATTTTACTTCCCAGCCCTTATTCTGCTGCAAGTTGCTCCACTTCAACATTTCGCTCTGTGGTATAGGACCGTAATACATGTAATCTTTATAGCTGCGATCCTCAACCTTCATGTCTTTGTATGATGGGACACCAGCCTCTGAAGTGATTTCTATACCACGCACAGCCTCATTTAGAGGAGCTTTCCAACGGCGAAGGTCACTAAAGCGCTTATTTTCAAAACAAAGTTCCAAACGACGCTCGTTGCGAATCAACTCACGCATTTTCTCTTTGCTACCAGCGCACTCATCCAAGTATGGATCCTCGCCAAACTCGCCAACTCCGGCACGCTGACGGATTGCCTTGATTACATCGTAAGCTGAGTAGTTGTGAGATCCCTTACCCTGTGGTCCCCAAGCCTCGTTGGCAGCCTCAGCGTAATCGAGGAATATCTCAGTATAGCGAATATACACAGGATAATGATACTGAGCATTCTTTGAATTAGGGTCAGGATTGCAATCCTCACGCAACAGCTTTTTCATGTAATAGCCTGTACGAGTAGAATTGGAAATCTTATTCAAACCATCATTGTTATTAGACGTCGTAATGTCTGTATGAATGGTCTTTCCCTTATAAGTACTACCATCATGAATGATATAAAGGTCAAGACGAGGATCTCGATTGCTGTAAGGATCCAACTTATCATACTCAGAACGAGCATCGGTGATAGGATAACCATTTGCAGCAGGGAATGCATCGACCAGATTCTGAGTTGGGTTGATTCTACCCTTACCATAAAGAGATGGAGGGAAATTATCAGACTCTTGGTTCAGACCAAGATCCCAGTCATCAGAACCATTGGTACGACTGCCACGCCAAAGAATTTCAGCAGGACAAGCACCAGAACCAAGCGCATCGATTTCTTTGGTTTGCATAAACCAATTATTACCTGTTTCAGACAAACCATTCACACCATTGATACGATCAAGAACGGTAGCAGCGTCGTCAGCAGCCTTAGCATAATCGACGTTTGTACCTTCAGAGAAAGCAGGACTAGCTGCAAGCAAAGATACCTGTGAGCGAATAGCCTCAGCAATACGACCACTGATACGACCACGCATAATAGTACCAAATACACGGTTGTAGTCTCCTGCGGTCAGTACTCCGATTTCCTTATACTTGGCAGGAACAGCGTTATCATCAGTCAAGTCATTGTAATCAAGAGGGAGAAGCTTGGCAGCCTCGTCCAAATCGCTATAGATTTGATCCAAGCACTCTTGGAATGTATTACGTGGCTTGTTGAAATCATCAGTAGAAGACTCTGGTTCTGTCAAATTAGGAACACCAAGCAGTTTGCCATCGGCTGTCCATCCACCATGATTCATCAAAAGATAATACAAGTTGAGAGCTCTCAAAGCATAAGCTTCACCTTTACGGCTATCACAATACATCTTACGAGCATTCTCGTCCTTTGCCCAGTTTACCTTATCTACCTCCTGAAGGAAGATATTGAGATACTGGATACTAGCACGACCATTTGTCCATCTAGACATTGGATCGTTATTAGCAGTCCAAGAACCTGTAGCCATCTTGAGATAGCCATTTGTCAAGTCATTGCTTACAGCGTCATCTGTAGCAACATCAGTAACACTCTTGGTATTGTAAGGAAGCATCGCATAACCATATCCCAATAGTCCCTGAGCGTATGTTGGTTCATTGTAAATCTCATTCAAGCCACGGTTGTTTTCCTCTGCAGGCTCGAAGAGATCTGAGCAAGAAGCCAAAGTAAGCGACATTGCTGCTAATATAAATATATTTTTTACTTTCATTTCTTTCTACATTTTAAAATGATTAGAATGTTGCCTTCACACCTATATTATAATAGCGTGTCTGAGGCGCAGACCCAACGTTCATCTCTAAGACTTCGCGCTCTCCTGAAATGGTAAGCAAGTTAGCTCCGCTTACGTATGCCGACAACCCCTTAAGCCATGTCTTCTGGAACAAAGTACTAGGCAAGTCGTAAGTTATCTGGACCTTAGCCAAGCGGAAAGCATCCGTCTTGTACATCCAGAAGTCGGATGTCTGGAAGTTGTTGTTACCAGCAAGAGTTGTCAAGCGAGGATAGGTTGCAGTCTCTTTGGTTTCCTCTGTCCATCGGTTACGAACTACAGCAGAATATTTGCTATCGCCCTTTACCCACCAATAAGAATTATTCTTGACTCCCCAAGCACCGAAGTTTCCGGTACCAAGAGCAAAGAAGGTAAAGTTCTTCCACTTAGCTGTAAGATTGACACCAAGCGTGAATGGTGCTCCATACCAACCACCCTTACCCAAGAAGACTTGGTCATATTGGTCAATTTTATTATCACCATTTACATCCACATACTTGATGTCACCAGGTTTAACTGTTCCGCCAAAATAGCTTTGGTCTGGAGAAGTTTTGATTTCCTCCTCGCTTTGGAAGAGACCTGCGCTCTTGTAGCCCCAAATGCCATCAAGTGCCTTTCCTTGTCTGTTCTGATACTGCTCTACGTTGTTCTCATCTCGTTTGGTAGCCTTGGTTGTATAGTAAGTACCAGTCACACCAAGTGAAAGATCCACATCACCTACCTTCTTATTGAAGTTGGCTGCGAAATCAAATCCAACTCTACGATTATTGTTGTAATTAAGTACTGGCATAAACGAAGCCGCTGGATAACCAGTATTCAAATGAGATGGATAGAATGTTGGCGAAGTGATGAGATAACCCTCCATCGAATTGATGAAGAAACTTGCATCCAACGTCACCAATCTCTGCCACAAGGATGTCTTGAAATTCAGAGACAACTCTTTGCGCTTGATAAAATCAAGGCCTTTGTTCTCACCTCTTTTTGAATAGGTGTATTTATCGCTAGATCCATCATACCATCCATAGCCGTAATCAGAAGTCCAAATACTCTGATAGAGATAGTAGCGATTGTCACCATTTGCTATATCAATATCCTCATTGATAATACTACCAGATACACTGATCATCATGTCATCTACCACCTGGGAATTCTTCAAGAAAGACTCATTCTTGAGTCTCCAACCCAAAGAAAGTGATGGTGAGAGAGCCTCACGATGACCTGGAGCCAACTGGGCAGAGTGGATGGCAGCTAAGCCAAAATCTGCGTAATACTTCTGGGCATAATTGTAAGAAGCATCGAATGCAAGATTGGCACTAGAGTTCTTGTGATACTGTCCAGACTTCGACTGCTGGAAGCCAGAAGCTATCAACATTGCCGACAGATTGTGAACCTTATTGAAAGTATTGTTGTAGTTGAACTGACCAGAGAAAAACATGGTCTGGTTATCTGTACTTCCGCCGATGTTCTGGTTGCCAGACTTTTTATCCTCACCTTCCTTCTTCAATGCGACAATCATATCCTTGCCATCGACGTTAGCCCATGTTGGGATATAAACAGCATAGCTATTATCGAAAGAAGTATTATAAGATGTGGCATAGTCGACTGCGAAATGAGTCTCGAAAGACAAGCCCTTCAACACCTTGTGCAAGTTGATATTGACACCCGTATCAAACTGGAATTGACGACTAGTAAATTTACTCTTTCCTGCAGAATAGATATCAGCAAAAACATTGGAGGAGTTTGCCTGAGTACCAGCAAGGAAGTATTTGCCATCTACCAACTTCGCAACGCTCATCAAGTCCCAAGCAGCCTTAGCGTTAGGAGCTATCATATCAGTGGAGATAAGAGGAGCTGCATTCTGCGGGAAATTAGGACGCCAAGTAGCAGCAGCATTCCAGTAATTACCCTTTGCTGAATGAGAATCATAGAAGGTTGCACTAGAGTTGACCCAAGCCTTAATATCATCAGTAATGTTTACATCCACATTACCACGAACGCTGAAACGCTGGATATTATTGTTCTTTGCCTCACCAAACTTGAAGTAATCGCCCTGGCGATAATAGTTGATATTGCTATAGAAGTGAGCTCGTTTACCACCACCGCTGATTTCTGCAGTAGCCTCATAACGGCTGTTCATCTTTCTGAGATAATCAGAAGAATAGAAATCGAGATTAGGATAACGGTAAGGGTTCAAACCTGCTCCATGATTATAGATGTCCTCAGCAGTATAAAGCTCAGACAGGTCATCATTACGACGAGCCTCGTTATAGAGAGTCATATACTCTGCACTGCTAAGATACTCAGGATAAGATTTAGCAACGTTCAAGCCCGCATTAGCCTGAACCTCTACCTTCAAGCCGTCATTATGTCCACGCTTGGTGGTGATGACTATAGCACCCTTGGCAGCCTTGCTACCATAGAGCACCACTGCCTGCGCACCCTTGAGAAAAGATATCTGTGCAATCTCACTTGGTTGAACGTTGTTTGCTTCACGAGGCACACCATCTACCAAGACGAGATAACCAGCGTTGTCGCCATCCATACCCCAGAGAGAATTGCCATTCCAACCACCTACATAACCTTGCATATTGTCGAGGCTATAAGTATGGTAGTTCTTCTTCATCAAGTTCTCTACATCGACTACAGACACACCGCCCAAGAGGTCATCCTTGGCTACCTTTCGGTAAGCCACCTGAACCATCTCCTTGTCGGCACTGGCTGTGTCGGATTCGCTTGTCTGTGCAGTCTTGGCATTGGCACCAAGAGGAGCCAAAGCCACAAGACTTGCTACAAAAAGCTTATAATTATATGATTTGAATATTGAATTCATACTATCATTATTCATTTAGTATTACTAATTTATAATTTTAAACCTTACCAGCCTGGATTTTGACGAAACTCTGGATAGAGCTGAGTCTCCCTGATTGGCAATGGGAACCAATAGTGCTTGGTATCGAAATTACGAGTCAATATCAATTTTCTACGATAATTGGCAACCTGAGCGTCCTTAGGATCATGCTTTTTATAGAAGTCTGCACTTTCCACACGGTCAAACTCCTGTGAGAATTTTTGGTTATAAGGAGCCTCTGTCAAAAGCAACCAACGCTGTAAGTCACAGAATCGGAATCCTTCGAAAGAAAGTTCTACCTCACGCTCACGACGAACCTCGTCCATGAACTTATGGTTGTCAGCAACAAATTCTGCAGCAACATGACCAGCACCACAACGGTCGCGAAGGGTATTGATTGCATCTTCTGCGGTCTTACCAAAGTTTGAAGACTTGCCGGAAGCACCACCGAATGCAGCACAAGCCTCTGCATACATCAAGTATATGTCTGCAAGACGCATATATGGCAAATAGCAGTGGAAAGCTGCACCCCAGTCATAATCTTTATCCACTTCATTACAGGTATGAGGCACCAACTTCTGAATGAAATAACCCGTACGACTTGCATTTTCTACTGGGCGCATATTACCACCCGTATATAATTGGCAATACTGCAGATCTGCAAACTGACCAGGTGTTCCGTTCAAATACTTAAAACCATCGAAGACGATATCGTGGTAGAAACGGGGATCACGATCTTTGAAAGGATGTGCAGGGTCGAAGCCAGACTTTGGATTGAGTACATACTGACCATTCTCAACCAAATAGATTGGCTCACCGTTAGCCATTCCATAAGCCTCTACAAGGTTGGCCGTAGGTTGGTGAATGGCATTATCATGAGCAACTACTTTCTTTACCTTAGGACCAAAGACCTTAGAGGTGTTCCAGTTAGAGCCATTAAAATCAGCAGATGGACCACGGAAGATAGCTTCAACTGTTCCTGGCATTTTCCAGTTCTGCTTCTTGGTATAGAAGATATCTGTGAAACAGGTATTGGCATCAGCAGATTTCTCATGATTGTAGATGTCTGAGTACTTAAACTCAGCCAACGCATATTGGGTCTGACCAGCTTCTACAAGAGAGAGAAGCTCACCAAAAGCCTCAGCTGCCTTCTTAGCATATTCTTGATCATAATCATAAGTCTTGCCATTCTTGCTGGCACCTGTCTGCGCACCATTCTTCATCAAAGGACTAGCAGCCCAAAGATAGGTTTTACCAAGATAACCAAGAGCCATAATCTTATTGATGCGAAGATCATTCTTACCTTGTGTGGCAGAACCTGCAGAAGTCTTATCCCAATTAATAGGCAACAAATCGGCAGCCTTGCGGAAATCTGCAGCCGCTTTATCAGCGCATTCCTGATAAGAAAGGCGTGGCAAATTCAGTTCGGCATTGGCATCGAGATAAGTATCCACATAAGGCATACCACCAAAATACTCCATCATTTCCTCATGCCACCATGCACGGAAGAAATAGAGCTGACCCTCTATCAGTTTTTTCTCTTCAGCACTTCCAGTCACAAACTTGTCGATATTCTGTAAACCGAGATTACATTTTCTGATGCAATACCACGCATGGTTCCAAATACCATGTGCCATCTTATCTGTGGAAGTAGGTGCACCATCACGCTTTAGCCAGTTACCAGTAGATTCCCATGCACGGAAGTTACCTAAATCAACCTGATGGGTCATTCTGCCATCAGCCTCTGGATTGAAGATTTCATCGTCACCCCAGTTCCATGAAGGACACCAGTTACATTTCTCTTTATCAGGGATACAGTTGTATATTTCCTCAACGAAACCTTGGAAATTACGGAAATTGGCAAAGGCATCGTCTGCAGAAACTGTTGAGTCTGGCTCCTTGTCCAAGTAGTCTTGACAAGAGTTCAGCGAGGTGCCGAAAGCCATCGAGACGCATCCCATCAACAATAATGTCTTTATCTTATTTTTCATCTGAATATTTTTTTTATAATTACAATGAGAATTTAACACCTAAGTTGAAGCGGCGAACCGTAGGGTATGCGCCCAACCAGCCACCACCACCGAGGTTTGCCTCACGGTCATCAGGCATACGAGTCCAAAGCCAGAGGTTATTACCATTCAAGTAAATCTTGAGGTAGTTTACGCCTAATGCCTTAATCCAACCCTTGGTCCAGGTATAAGCAATCTCGACATTCTTCAAACGAATGTAAGAGCCATCATACATATACTGTGTACCATCGGTGTAACTTGAAGCAGTGGCACCCCAACGAGGGAGGATACATTCTGCATTGCTTTGATTCTTATTCCACCAAGTACCAATATTATAAACATTATCAAGCTTATTACCAAAGCTTCCCAATCCTACGTCACGGGTCACATTAGTTACTCCATAGAACTGAGCGAAAGCAGAGAACCCCTTCCATTCGAAACCAATAGTAGCATTATAGGTGTTCTGCGGACTATTGCTATAACCTACAGGAGCCGAGTCCTTGCTATCAACAACACCATCACCATTGAAATCGACAATGTAATAGTCACCAACCAAACGGTGATTGTCATTGGAATCGTGCGCCGGAGAACCTATCAAATCATCAATATTATTGATAAAGCCCCTGTCTATATAAGAGCGATACTGCCCCATGGCAAATCCTGCCTCCTTTTGATAATTTGGAGTAAGGATGGCATCATCCTTCAAGATTACCTTATTCTTGGCATGGGTCATATTGAAATTACCCCAGAGTCGCAAGCCATTAGCAAACACCTTATTAAGTTTCAATTCCCACTCGTAACCACTGGTACGAACCTTACCTTTATTAATAGTAGGTGCTGTCGTTCCGAAATAAGAAGGAACAGAACGGCTGGAGCCGAAAATCAAGATGTCATTACGACGATCACAGAAAAAATCCAAAGAACCAGTAATCAAGCCTCCCAAGAAACCATAATCAATACCGAAGTTGGTTTTCTTAACTGTTTCCCATTTCACATTATCATTTCCAAGAGTGTTCTGTCGATACCATGTATAGATGCTCTCAGTATGGTCGAGATCCATCGTAGTCTTGCCGCCATACGCCCACTGACTCATATACAACCAGCGACGAGTAGAATCAAATGGGTCTGGACCTAGGTTGTCATCACCAATCTCACCATAGGAAGCACGTAACTTCAACATATCGATGATGTGATTGTCACGAAGAGACTTCATGAAGTTTTCCTCAGTAATGGTCCATCCGATAGCACCTGAATTGAAGAAGGCAAAACGATTGTCCTTGCTGAACTTTTCTGATCCGTTATAGGCGCCATTATACTCGATGTTATAACGACCAGCATAGCTATAGGTAGCACGGAACGCCCAGTCCTCACGGTAAGTTGGCATCACACTACCACGTGCATTCTCCTGACGTGAGAACAAGCCCATGGCTGATACATCATGCTGTCCAAACTTGCGAGCCCAGTTGAGCTGCAACTGATAGTAGAGGTTGCGAACAGTCTGGTTATTATCTACAGAACCACCTTCCGTTGACCAGTTCACACCTTGCTGCCAATCAAACTTATTCTGTCCCTCAAGTTCTTTACCATAAGTAACCTGACCTGTTTCAGGATCAATATACTTAGTCTGGGCATCATTATTCAAGTCATTGATACCTCGTCCTGTCTCAACAAAAACATTATCCCAAGAGATAGTACCACGGAAATTTAAGCCTTTGGTTATGAAATCCAATTTCTGCTCAAGGGTAAAGTCTGTATTGATACGAGTGGTTGTAGCCTGTGCTGTACCACCGATAGCAAGATTCTGTGCAGAGTTGCTTACATTGGAAGCTGATGGATAGAATCCCCATGTACCGTCAGAATATTGTGGCAAGAATACATCTGGGGCGATGTTATAAGCACCAGCCCACTGCTGACCAATCTGCCACTCACTGTTGCTCATGTTACTCCAAGGAGCTTTTCTTACGCCATTGCTACCAGCCACATTTACCTTCAAAGTAGTGCTACTAGTGATGGCAAAGTCCAAGTTACTACGAACATTGATACGATTGTATCCATAACCAGAGTTGTAGTTACGACCATTGTCATACTCACGGAAGAGGTCTCCCTCATGCACGAAATCAGCAGAAGCGAAGTACTTAACGAATTTTGTACCACCACTCACGTTCACGTTGGCATTATAGGATACAGCAGACTTTTTGAAAAGTGCATCCTGCCAATCCACATTGGCATAACGTTCACGCTGCTCATCCGTAGTCTGGTTTCGATAGTTGTCTATAAAAGACTGAGGACGAAGATATGAAACACCTTCAGGATAAATGCCCAGTTCACGCTCTACCACTTGGTTGCGAAGCATCAACGCATCATAAGAGTCGTACTTATTAGGCAACTTAGAAGGAGCTTTCAACGTAGCATTGAAACCAACGTCAATCTTAGCCTTGCCTTCCTGACCACGCTTGGTGGTAACCAAGATGACACCATTGGCTCCCTTCACACCATAGACTGCAGTAGCAGAAGCATCCTTCAGTACAGAGATGCTCTCCACAGAAGAGATGTCCACGCTGCTCAGAGGACGTTCAATACCATCAACGAGAACGAGAGGGTCGGAATTGTTCCATGAACTAGAACCACGGATGATAATCTGAGGTTCCTCCTCACCAGGCATACCATTGCCTTGGATTGTAACAACTCCTGGGAGGTTACCTGTCAAGGCTGAACCAACGTCGCTGACACCAGCTGCACGCTCCAAAACCTCACCAGTAGTCTGGGTGATGGAACCTACGACTGATGCTTTCTTCTGCTGACCATAACCAACAACTACGACTTCACCGATGGCATTGTCGTCTTCCAGTGAGAGTTTGAACTCTCTCTTCTTACCGATCTTTACTTCCTTGGTCTTCATACCTACGTATGTAAATACGAGAGTAGAATTCTCAGAAGGCACATCGATTTTGAAGTTACCGTCAAAGTCGGTGACCGTACCGACGCTGGCATTACCTTTCACTTTTACAGTGGCACCAATCAGAGGTTCACCTGTACCGTCAACAAGATTACCCTTGACATGGATCTTCTGAGCCTGAGCATTCAGGCTGCAGAAAGCTCCTACCAAGCATAAGGCTGCTGTCCGTTTCATTGTTAACACTTGTTCAATCATGTTCTATTCATTTTTGATTTATGCTTTAAAAATTTAGGCGTGCACTAAAATTGTTTATTCACGGCGGCAAAGGTATGGATTTCTTTCGAAACTTACTTTGCGTGGTGTAACAGAAACTTTATCATTTCAGAAAAACCTTGCGAGAACGTATTTTTCCATTACTTAACAGTTGTTTTATTATATAAACACCCGAAGTTGGCTTTTCTACCTCTTTTCCTTCTATATTATAATATAAGGTGGAAACCACGTCTGCCTGGGTTTCTAATTGTTTAATTCCTGTTGTATTTTGTTTCAAATACCATTCTTTATACCAGTTCATACAGGCATAGCCGCAACACTCTTCGAACAGTCCGTGCTTCTTGGCATTCTGGAAACCTGGCTGCACTTTACCGCTCTTCAAGTACTCATCAATATCGTAATATTCCTGCGGATGAGTCAATGTCATTCCGATATTGCCAAAATGGTCGTGAACTGCCTTCCAAGCCAATCCCCATTTTGAGGTAGATGCTGTTGCCCAGCTTCCCAGGTTAGGTTGTGTCCACTGTCCCCACTCGTTGTAGTGACCTTCGCTCGCCTTGTCAGGATCTTCCGGACTCCAGTCTATCTCCGTTACCATGATAGGTTTGCTGGTAACCATAGGCACCTGAGCCTGGAATTGTTTGATGAAGGCATCGTGATTACAGTTCTTGTCGCTGGCATTATACCATCCGGAATAAACATGTACTGCATAAGAGAAATTGTCCTCGCTATCGGTGATAGGATACTTGGCGTAGTCCTGATATTGGCTCTGATAACCGGCGCCCGGAACCCAGATGATTCCCTTGAAACCCTGGCTTCTGATTACATCCACTACCGGTTGGAAGTAATCGTGCAAAGCCCTTTCTGAATTCGTTCCGTCTGAAAGATGTACTCTCACAGGCTCATTGGCAAGTTCGATGGAGATTACTCCTTCATTCTGCTTGATGTATTCATCGGCAGCAAATGTTTTCCAGATACCCTTCAGATAGCGGTTGTACTTGTCGCCGACACTGATATCACCAGGACAGACACCCGGCGGACGGACGATGACGTAAAGTCCATGAGCGATGGCATCCTTAATGAGAGGAATGTAGAGCTTCTGAAGATAGAGACGATAGCGCTTCATGTCGAATGCCGAGATATCTGCCTCGTTTTCTGCTTTCTTTTTCGGATCATTGGTCCAGCAAGGGTCCATGTGCAGACGGAACACGGTACAGTAAGCTCCCTGCTCCTTGTCGGTAATAGCCGAAAACTGCTTGGAGAAATATTCCAGACAAGGCTTTATGTCTGACTCCGAATAGTCAGCCTTCCACTGTTGCCATCTCCACCCATTGAAGTAGCGATTCGGCGTATCCATCACACCATGTAAGACAACGGTCTTACCATTGGCATCTACCAGATTCTTACCCTGCACACGGAGTGCCGGCAGATTATCGGCAGCCAGTCCCGCCATTGACAGCATAGTCATAGCGAGTGATATTAACAATTTCTTTCTGTTCATTGTTACAATTATTTTTAGATTTATCATATATTGTCAGTCTTCATATCAAATCATGGAGGATTGTCAGGTTCAAGTCTACAGAAAAGGATGCTGGTCTTTTAAAATGGAATGGCGCGTAATCACTACGCACCATTCCCGAAAACCAATTAATCATGATTCTATATAAAAACCATAATATCTAAATCATTTAGAAAATCTTAAACCTATTTATATAAACCTATAAACCTAACTAACCTACATATTCAAAACTACTAAAATCAACATAACTTAAAACTGCTGCAAAGATACCTCAAATCTATCATACATACTTTATAACAAGTAACCAATAGTTTTTCTGTCGTATCACATGTAACATCGACCTTACCCCACGTAACATTTTAACATCTTTTTAGTATCATTCTATAAAAAACATACATTTCCGTGCACTATTCTCCCATTTATTTCGTATTTTTGCAAACGAATATAAAAAAGCAAAAAGACAATGAAACCAAGAATCATGATGATTTCCATGAAATCGAACCTCAGAATAGTGAGATACATCGGTCTTTTACTGATGTTTATCCTCTGTCTCACTGCGCAGAACTTGATGGCGCAGCGAGGAAAATTGTTCAATTCAGACAAGCAGCTTTCAAGCAACCTTGCCACTCAGGTGTTCCAGGATTCAAATGGTTTCATTTGGATTGCCACCCGTAACGGTCTGAACGTTTATGATGGCTATAACTTTATGGTCATCAGAAAAACCAAAGAAGACAACAGAGGTCTGACCAGCAATTATATCAACTGCATTACCCAAGATGTCCAAGGGCATATTCTGTTGGGTACAAACAACTCGCTCCTTTTATTTAATGGAAAGAGTTTTGCCAACATTCCACTACTTGACTCCAAGAATCAGCCTATCAGAACCTTTGTAACTCAGGTTTACCGTCTGAAAAACAAGGATATAGCCGTAGTTACATCGGGATATGGAATTATGCTCAAGAAAGAAGATGCAGAAGTATGCTATGCCATGAAGGGCGAAGTGGAGAACCTGAAATTCATACATAAGATTCTGGAAGACAAACAGGAAAGACTTTGGATTATCCAGGAGAACGGCAAACTATGCCGTGCCGACAAGAAAGGGAAACTGACCAAACAGATTCCTGGAGCAGAAACACTGGAAGCACAAGATATCAGACAAGACAACAAGGGCAACATTTATCTTGCAACCAAGAATGATGGTGTTTATCTTCTCAAGACAGGTTCAACCGTCTTCACCAAGATAGCCGGCATAGGCAATCTTCCTATTGAAAGCATCTATATTAGCCGCGACCAGCGCTTGTTTATCGGTTGCGACGGTATGGGTATCTTTGTGTATAATCCTATAACAGGATTCTTGCAAAATAATCCCCTGTTCAGCCGCGAAGTAAATCTTGCCAAGAGCAAGGTTACCAGCATTATAGAAGATTTTACGGGAAACATCTGGGTGAGTATGCTCCAGAAGGGCGTATTCATGCAGTCGCAGGCTCAATGTGATTTCAACTATATGGGCTACCGTTTGGGCAACCGCAACGTGATAGGCGAAAACAGCATCACAAGTCTGTGTCCCAACCAGGGCAATCAAGTCTGGGTGGGCACCGACAAGGATGGTCTTTACCTCTTTGACCTAAAAACCGGTAGTATCAACAGCCATTATTAAGCAACACCACGGTACTGACACTCTGCAAAGACCAGAAGGGCAGAACATGGGTAGGAACCTATACTGACGGCATTGGATTTATAGATGCGGGGGGCTCTTTCCATCCATTCAGCCTAGGCATTGGCAACCAGACGGGCATCTTCGATATCCAGGAAGACCCACAGGGCAATATCTGGTTTGCCACCATGGGCGAAGGACTGTTCCGCCTTTCTCCAGATGGAAGCATCAAGCAATGGAAAGCACTATATGGCGCAGATAACGACCTGAAGAAGAACAGTATTCCTAACGATTACCTCGTGAAACTCAGCATCTCAAAAGATGGTAAGCTGGTTTTCGTTGCCACTTCTGTAGGTCTGGCTTGCTATGACCAGCAAAAGAATAGCTGGACTTCCACTTTCGGTGGCGTCAACTGTCTGAACAAGGGCTGTTTCTCTCATTGCGTCTACGCTGACAGCAAGAACCGCGTTTGGTTTGGCACAGAAGACGGAGCAATCTGCTATGATCCGAAGAAGGGATATGCCAATCCGAAGATTTACAACACGGAAACTGGACTTTCAGACAACAGCGCAGCCAGCATCATAGAAGATTACAAGGGCAGAATCTGGATAGGAACTACCGGTGGCTTAAACCAGATAGATACAGAAAAAGGAACTATCAACAAGTACTACTCAGACAATGGCTTGCAGAGCAATGAGTTCAGCGATGCTGCAGCCTGCACACTCTGGGGAGGAAAAATGCTGGTGATGGGTGGAACCGGTGGTATCAACTGGTTTGATACGGACAAGGTGAAACAGCATCCTTGGCAGGCGAAAGTTACCATATCAGGACTTCTTGTGGGCAACAAACCTGTATACCAGGATATGGAATCGGGCATCTATACCATCACCGACAAAGGTGTATACAACAGCGACAAGTTCTCCTTGTCGTATGATGATAACACCTTCACCATCCAGCTGTCTACTCTTACATATAATAATGTAGAACAGATCAGCTATGCCTACAGCATCAATGGTGAGGATTGGCGAACCATACAGCCTGGTCTGAACGAACTTTCTTTCTCACACATGCCAGCAGGTACCTACAAGTTCCGTGTCAAGGCCATCTGCAACGGATACGAAACCCCTGTCAAGGAGTTCTCCATTATCGTTCACCCAGCCTGGTACGCCAGCATCTGGGCAAGACTCTGCTATCTGCTTGCATTCCTGGGACTCTGTCTGCTCTATATCAAGCATCGCAAACGCAAGATGGAAGACCAGCTTATATTGCAGCAGCATATCCATGCCGAAGAGATGGGCGAAGCGAAGCTGAAGTTCTTCATGAACATCAGCCACGAAATCCGTACCCCATTGACCCTCATCCTCACCCCTCTGTTCACGCTGATCAAGGAAGATAAGGATGCCCACCGACAGGGCATCTACGATATAATGCGCAAGAACTCGGAACGAATCCTGCACCTGATTGACCAGATGATGGACTTGAGAAAGATTGACAAGGGACAGATGGTGATGCACATGAGCGAAACCGATATGGTTGCCTTTATTGGCGATGAATACAAACTCTTCTGCCAGCAGGCGGTTGCCAAGAGCATCCAATTCACCTTTGAACACGAAGACAAGGCTCTCCCAGTATGGATAGACCGTGACAACTTTGACAAGGTATTGATGAACGTCCTGTCAAACGCCTTCAAGTTTACACCGACAGGCGGCAGAATCCGTATCACCCTCTCCCACTCGCCTCATCATGTCCGCATCGCCATCAAGGATAGCGGAAAGGGCATTCAAGAGGATAAGCTCGAAACCATCTTCCAGCGTTTCTATCAGAGTCCCACCTCTTCCAACGACCGGAATGTAGGTACGGGAATCGGTCTCGACCTGACCCGCTCGCTCGTGGAACTGCACTACGGAACCATTACAGCCGCCAACAACAGGACACTTGATGAAGCCGACTGGACGGAAGGAAGCCAGTTCCTCATCACGCTGCCTCTGGGCAACGAACATCTGAAACCGGAAGAAATGACAGATGCACCGGAGCCACAGGCAGCTAAAGAAATTAAGGAACTGGAAGAAAACATAGAGGAAGAAAATAAAGAGGATGCAGCCAATGGAACCGAAGAAGATTTCATGAGCAAGGTAAAGAGCACCATCGCTGTGGTAGAAGACGATGAGGCTATACGTGATTTCCTGAAGACCCAACTTCAGGAAACCTACAATATCCTTACCTTCTGCAACGGAAAGGAGGCACTGCCGGAGATTATCAAGCAGAAGCCAAGCCTCGTTATCACAGATATCATGATGCCTGAGATGGACGGCAATACGCTCTGCACCAAGATTAAGAACAATGTGAACACCAACCACATTCCGGTGATTCTGCTTACAGCAATGAGCAGAGAGGAAGACCAGCTGACCGGTTTGCAGTCGGGTGCCGATGCCTATGTGGTGAAGCCGTTCAATATTGACATTCTGCGCCGCACCATCATCAACCTGCTCAACGTTCGCCGTACTTTGAAAAACAAGTTTACGGGCAGTGAGAGCCAGAGCGACAAGCAGCTCGCGATAGAAAAAGACCTGTCGCCAAAAGACCAGCTGATGGAACAGGTGATGAAAGTAATCAATGATAACATGGATAATGAAGACCTGAGTGTGGATATGATTGCCCGCGAGGTTGGACTGAGCCGTGTGCATCTGCACCGCCGAATGAAGGAGCTGACCAACCAGACACCACATGCCTTCATCCGCAATACCCGTCTGCAGTATGCCGAAAAATTGCTGAGCCACTCTAACAAGACGATATCAGACATCATGTTTACCTGCGGTTTCTCCAACCCAGCCAGCTTCAGCACCATGTTCAAGAACCTTTATGGCTCTTCGCCTCGCGATTATATGCAGGCACACCGGAAAATCTAGCCTTTTCACAACCGAAAAGGCAAGATGTTTCCTGAAATAAAGTATTTGTTACAAATCGAAAAGTTTATGATAAACTCTGCAAAGTGTTGGTAACATTTTATGGGGGTATATTTAAAAGGAAAGCGGTAACTTTGCAGCAGTTTTATGAATACATGTTTCAGCCATGAATTCAGATACTCATTCTGTAATTTTAAACCCAATAATAAAATGAAGAAAATTACAATCTTATCGCTTTCCCTGACGCTTGCTGCCGCTGCACAGGCGCAGACAGCTGAGTTTGACTATTTCAAGTATGCGGGCAATGACGCTCGATTCAATGTTGAAATCGACAAGACTCACCAGTATTACAACCCCGTGCTGGCTGGTTTTTATCCAGACCCATCACTCTGCCGCGTAGGCGACACCTACTATCTGGTAAACTCTTCGTTTACCTTCTTCCCTGGTGTGCCTCTCTCAACCAGTAAAGACCTGGTCAACTGGCAGCCTGCCGGTCATGTGCTCGACCGCACATCACAGGTTCCATTGAAGGGACAGCACGTTTCGGGTGGTATCTTTGCACCAGCCATCAGCTACAACAAGAAGAACAAGACCTTCTATATGATTACCACCAACGTGGGAGCCGGCAACTTCTTTGTGAAATCAAAAGATCCTTCCAAGGGCTGGAGCGAGCCTATCTATCTGAGAAAGATTGACGGTATCGACCCTAGCTTCTTCTTCGATGACAACGGCAAGGGCTATATCGTTCACAATGGTCCGGTTGTTGGCGGTGCCGATTACGAGGGTCAGCGCTCTATCCGCTGCTTCGAATTCGACGTGAAGGGCGACAGTATCAAGGGCGATTTCAAGGAGATTCTCCGTGGAGGAACCCATGTAGAGGCGCGTCCTATCTGGATTGAGGGTCCTCACCTCTTCAAGAAAGGCAAGTTCTATTATCTGATGTGCGCCGAAGGTGGTACAGGCGGATGGCACAGCGAGGTTATCCTGCGTGCCAAGAATCCGATGGGACCATGGGAGGAATGCCCTAACAACCCTATCCTTACCCAGCGTACCGGTCTCGACCCTAACCGCAAGGACCCAGTTTCCAGTGCCGGTCATGCTGATATCGTAGAAGATGGCAAGGGCAACTGGTGGGCTGTATTCCTGGCTTGCCGCCCTTACGAAGAGGATATGTACAACACAGGCCGCGATACTTATCTGCTGCCTGTAACCTGGAAGAATGGATGGCCAGAGATTCTTGCCAAGAACACTCCTATCTCTAGCGTTGGAGAGAAGGCTGGCTTGAAACCTGCAGAGAAGAATGAGTTCTCAGGCAACTTCTCTTATGTTGATAACTTCGAGGTAGATAACAACAAGGCGGGTCTGAAAGAGTTGAATCCACGCTGGATGTTCCTCCGCGACTTTACAGATTGCTACAAGGTAGAGAACGGCAAACTGAAGATGAACCTCCTGCCAGGCAATATCTACAAGCGTGAGCCGATGTCTGCCATCTGGGCACGTCAGCAGCACAGCACATTCACAGCTGAGACTGAAATCAACTTTACTCCTCGCAACGACAAGGACATCGCAGGTCTGGCACTTCTCCAGAAGGAAGACCACAACTTCGTATTGGGTAAGACCATGAAGAAGGGCAAGCTGATGATTACTCTGACCCGTGCCGAGAAGAACAATGTTACTATCGCCTCTGCTCCTATCAAGGCTGGCAAGCTGAAGCTGAAGGTAGAAGGTCATGACAGATATTATGATTTCTATTATGCCGAAGAAGGCGGCAGCTGGCAGCTGCTTGCCAAGGGTGTGGACGCCTCTAACCTGAGCACCCAGAAAAGCGGCGGCTTCATCGGTGCCTGCATCGGTCTCTATGCTTCTTCCAACAAGGAATAAGGATTTGAGAAAAGATTAATATTTTAGGAATAGATAATAAAAGAAAAGGTTGATACCTCGCGTTTTGCCTGGTATCAACCTTCTTCTTTAGTATTATATCTCAAAGAAACGATATGCATATTATCATTTCCAAATATAAGTATTCAAGTTTCGCAAGTGAGGGAATTAATTGAAGTTAAAGAAGTTATCACTCCCTACGGTCGTTCGGGAAGTTAAGAGACAATAGTCTTCTAGCTTAAACATAGGACATTTGTCCCTTAACTTCCCTCTAACTTCCCTAACTTCCCTTAACTTCCCCACATGCGAAAGTTCAGTGATTTATTCAAGTTTCGCAAGTTTTGCCCCACACGCCCTGAAAGGGCAGAAGCTCCTAGCCCAGGGCATCGCCCTGGGTAATTACGGACGCAAACCTGTCGCCCTGTATGGGCAAAAGCTTTAAAACTCCAAGCAACACATAAAGCTTTTGCCCTTACAGGGCGCCTTGCTGATTGCTATTATACCCAGGGCGATGCCCTGGGCTAGGAGCTTTTGGGCCTTCAGCCCGTACTTAAACCACTTGCGAAACTTGAGTGATTTATTAAAACCGTTTATCTTATAGTTGTACCTTTACTGCCTTCCCGTCATATTCCACGCTCTTGCTTGCCTGCATAGGCTGATCGCCTGTTCCGCTATCAGCTCCCACCAGCACGATGTGGAATCTGCGATGCTGGAGCATTCCCTTATAACTACCCTTGCGTGGTGCGATGCTCAGGGTTCTTCCTGCTTCATCCCACACAAACTTGATTTCAGAGAATTTACCCTTTTCGTAGTTATAGTTGTCGCCCTCGTCCTCATAGAGCGTAAACGTTCCATTGGCACCAGGATAGACACGGATTTCAAGCTCATCCCAAGGCTTCTCTGAACTATACTGCACTTCAGGACCGAATGGCAGGATGGTACCCGCCTTGATGAATACAGGCATAATGTCGATAGGACAAAGGCGCTGGATATCCTGGCCACCCTCATACTGGGTGTTGCTCCAGAAATCATACCATTTATTACCCTTTGGCAAGTAAACATTCACAGGCGCAGCTGCCTTCCTTACATCAGGATAGATGGTATGGCCCTTCTTCTCCTTATCCTTCCAGGTGTATAAAGGATCGGTTACCGGCTTCACCAGAATGTTGCGACCGAAGAGATACTCATCGTTCAGGCGGGAAGCCTTTTTGTCTGCCGCATAGTCCATCACCAGGGCACGCATCATGCTTCCGCTATTCTGCACGCAGTCGCCTGCTGTACTGTAAATGTAAGGAAGGAGACGATAGCGCAGCTTGATGCTCTTAATCATGGCATCATAAGCCCAGTCGCCCTGTTTTCCGAATTCATACAGTTCGCTTACCATCGGTGCAGAACAGTGGTTGCGCATCAATGGCATGAAGGTTCCCCATTGCATCCAACGGGTCTGCAATTCCTGAACAGCAGGATTCTTAGGATTCTGTTCAAACTCCCAGTAGAAGAAACCACCCAGGTCGGTATTCCAGAAAGGAATGCCACAGAGCGAGAAGTTCAAACCCGATGGAATCTGATTCTTCATCTCGTTCCAGGAAGCTAACACATCGCCGCTCCAGCAGAGAGTGCCATAATGCTGTATACCAAAACTGCCGCTTCGGGTCATCTGGAGCGAACGCTTTGTGTTGCCCTTCATCGCTCTCTGATGCTCATAGATGCTCTTGTTATGCAATAATGGGAAGGCGTTTTTCACTCCAAGCCATGAACCATCGTAGGTCTGGTAGTTCTCATCACCCGGCTTCTCAAAATGGTCTGGTTCCGTAGAATCGGTCCACCAGGCATCGAATCCCATTTGGTAGAGATGAGAAAGATATTTCCAATAGAGGTCGCGAGCCTTCGGATTGAAAACATCGTATGGCATCACGCCATTGTTTCTTGGCCAGGTATCGAAAGGAAGGAGAGCATTCATCTTCTTCAGCTCACGATACTGTTCGGTCCAAGGACCAAAACTTGACCAAATGGAAATCATCAGGTGGGCATCGTTCTTATGAACATACTTCACCATTTCCTCCGGACTCTTCAGTCGAGGCTCGCCCTGTGCCTTCATCTGCTTCATATCAGTAGGAAGATACTTGGCATAAGCTGGGTCGCCCACCTTATTAATATAATATGGGTTCTGGAACTTCATCGCATTCCAGTTGGAATCGCATCCCCAATATTGCCAATCCTGCACGATGGCATCAGTAGGAATCTTCAGTTCACGATACTTGTCCAATACGCCTGCCAGTTCATCGCTGGTCTTATAGCGCTCACGGCATTGCCAGAAGCCCATTGCCCATTTCGGGAACATGGTTGCCTGTCCGGTGAGTTCACGGATGCTGGCGATGACTCCATCCTGCGTACCATCCTTGTACATGAAATAGTAGTCAGCGCAGGTTCCCACTTCGCTGGTAAAGGAAGTGCATGATGGCTGGTTGCTATTGTTCCTGGATGCTACCACATCATTGAAATAGGTTTTTCCCGCATTGTCCCAGTAAAGACCATAGCCTTTCTCGCTGGTGAAATAAGGGATAGCAATGTAAGTGTTATGATTCCAGAGTTCAATATTCTGGCGGCCACGCTGATTCATATAAACATCACGCAGCTGTCCTAATCCATAGATGGCCTCGTCGTCGGCAAGACGGAAGTCCTGCTCTATGCGGTACTTACCCTTGTTGGCTTCATCCTTGCGGGCTTCCAGACGGGTCTTCGTATCGGTAAGCAACAGTTTTCCATCCTTCGAAAGGAAGCGGATTTCGCCTGTCTGCTGATTCAGTTCGACGGAAATGAAACTAGACTTAATATTTACAATATCCCCGTTTTCCTGTATTTGAATCCCCTTCATCTGCTGAGGTTTCAAGATGACTGAATAGCTTTTCTTCTGAACGGAAGCACCAACACCGGCATCTGATTTCAAGATGCGGACGATGGATGGTGAATAGAATTCGATGGTTACATTCTGTTGAGCCACCTGACGGGTGATGGACTTGGCAGCCGCACCTTTCTGGGTGCTTGCCACCTTTACGCTCTTGGCGCTGAGTTCACTTGGAACACCAACGGCAGCGATGCCCAAAAGGGCAATGAGAGATAAATTCCTTAGCATACTTTTGTTTATTTTATTAGAGGGTTTATGATTTATCCAATTCCAAATACATAGGATTGGATTTCTGCTGCAAAGGTAATGCTAAATGTTAGAAAAGGGATAAAACAAATGATGATTCGAGTGGTACATTTGTTGAATCATACCGAAAAAGCCCCTTCCAAGGCTATTCCGGCACGATTTATCTATATTCTGAAGGCAATACGCCAAATTCCTTCTTAAAACACTTAGTGAAATAACTGGGCGAGCTGAAGCCCGTTCGGTCGGCGATTTCATTCACACTAAGCTTCCCTTCCTGAAGCAAGGCTGCTGCACGATGAAGGCGGATACTGCGGATAAATGCCACAGGAGTAGTATCGATCAGAGCCGTCAGCTTTTTATAAAGTCCCGTCCGCTCCATGCAGAGGTCCCTCGCCAGTTGCTCTACACCATATTCGCCATCTTCAAGATGCTGCTCTACCAGAGCACGCACCTGAAGTATCAGTTCAGGCTCCTGATTAAGAGTTTCGGCTGTTTCCTGCTGCTGGCTATCCGCTGGCAATAAAGGAACTTCATCTTTAATAGAATCAGTATTTATTACATTTATCCTCTTTCTTCTACGAAGATAAAGAGTGATAATGCCCACCAAAGTCGCAAGGAAGACAACAAAGCCAGCTATCGCCCATCCCGACTGCCACCAGGGCTGGTCTATCGTAAAAAAGAGACCCAACATAGGTGAAACATAAATTAGACCATCGTGATAGGTTCCCAGCCAGATGGCTCCTTCCTTATCCCGATAAACTGTATTGATGCCCGTGGTGAGCGATTTTCCATCAGGTAAAGACAATTCCCTTACCTCGCGTGGAGTAGTTCCCAACTTGAAGTCGAACATCAGATAACCATGCTGACTGCTGATCAAAGCCTGATTGTCTGATGACATATTCAATGTATGCAAGATGTAATCGCATGCGAATATCCTGGCAAACTTCCGGGTTTCCGGATTAAAATGCAGGAAAATGGAAGCATCCGCCTTGTTCTTCTCATCACGTCCGGTCCTAATCTGGTAAAACTGTCCGCTCTGCGTCTGAATAGTGAGCGAGGTATTCCGATAATGCTGAACTTCGGCTGTTGAATAGGCAGAAGCGGCATAAACCAGCTTATCTCTCTGAAAAACCGCCACGATTCCCGAATCCATGAAAGCATAAACTTGTTTGCCATCAGTATCCAAATCCTGCAGATACCCCCATTCCTTCTTCAAATGAATCAGATTGCCATCCTGCGTATTGAGCAGCGAATCACCCATAACAACCCAGACATTCTTCCTGCTATCTACAAACAGGTCCTGAATAGCATTCCCAGTAGGAGTGTTTGGGATTATCCTCATCTTATTCTCTTTTCCATTTCCTGGCAGAGAATCAAGAGAATGTTCCTGAAGTCTGCCCTCTGAAAGCAGAATACAGAATATCATCTGATATTCCTTTACCCAAAGTCTATCCTGGCTATCAGCATAAAGATGCGTCTGCCCCTTGTATTTCGTGATGCTTTCTGCCTTTTCTGCAGGAAGAGGGATAAAGGTGAAACGCCTTCCATTGTAGAGATTGATACCCTTGCGAGTTCTCACTGCCAACCTGCCATCTGCCAACTGTATCATCTGTAGGATACAATTATCAGAAAGGCCCTGTTGGGTATTGAGCACATAGAAATAATCGTTTGTCTCTACTTTCTGGGCTGAACCGGTAAGTATCCAGCCCCAAAAGCAGAGGAAAACGATGCATAGTTTGATGATATATGGTTTATAACTTCTCATGGATTCTCAAGAAGGCTGACACCTCGCGTTTTGCCAGGTATCTACCTTCTTCTTTTATTTATTCTTTACGATATCCAAAGTCATCTTGCCAACCCAGATAGCGCTCTTGCCGTTCTGGTCGATTGGCACCGGTTTGCCATCGAGATTATTCAGATACTCCAACTGCTTGAAGTAGGTATGGCTATGACCGCCCAGTATCAGGTCGATGTCACGGGTGGCTGGGGCTACCTCAGAATCGTCGATGCCATCTATCTTCCAGCCCAGGTGGGAGATGCAGATGATGACATCACACTTCTCTTTCTTCTTCAATATCTCTGTCATTTCCTTTGCCTTGGCGATAGGATCGAGATATTTGATGCAGCCATAGTTGGCTTCAATTACCAGACCGGCAAGTTCCGGACACAAGCCGAAAACGCCAATCTTCAGTCCCTTGCGCTTGATAATGGTGTAAGGCTTTACGATATTTGCCAGTTCGGTACCTGTGAAATCATAGTTGGAACAGACGATAGGAAACTTCGCCATCTTGAAGATGCGCACCATGTTGTCTATTCCGAAATCGAACTCGTGGTTGCCGATGGTAGCGGCATCATATTTCATTTCGTTCATCAGTCCTATTTCTACATCTCCCTTGAAGAGAGAGTAATAAGGTGAACCCTGTGAGAAATCGCCACTGTCAAAGAGCAGCAAGTCGGGATTCGCCTTGCGCTCTTCCTTAATCATCGCCACCCTACGGAGAAAACCGCCACGATTTGCTGTTGCCGTATCTGCGAGATTCGGATTGATTGGCATCACGCATGAATGCGTATCGTTGGTATGGAGCACTACGAGCTGCTTTACCACCTTTGCCTCTTTCTTAGCCTTAGCTTGAACGGCTGCTGGCTGCATCACGAAAGATGCCAGAACCAGACCTATATATAATAATGTATGTTTCATCAGAACTATCAACTATAAACTATCGTCTATAAACTATAAACTGTTAACTATAAACTATCAACTGAGCATCTGCCTTCAATCTTGGATTCCACCACCTTGCCCTGTGCCTGCATCTCGCGGAAATAATTCATGATGATGTAACGCACATTGTTCTCTTTCTGCTTAGGAGCAAAGACATCGGTTCCGCTCTTGAAGGCTACGAGCTGGTCGTTACCCTCGGCAAGATAATCGAGGGTAGCAATGCGATAACTCTTCTCCGGATCTACAGGTTCACCGTTCAGCGTAACGCTCTTCAGCTTGCCATCCTTGGTGATAACCATTCTAACAGCATGGCTCAAGCCTTCGCCTCCACGATGAGCTATCTGCTGGAAAAGCTCCAGAACCTTATCACCCTTCAGGGTCAGGAAACAGATTTTGTTCTCGAAAGGAGCCATATCGTTCACATCGCCTACAGTAACCTTACCCTTGGCAAGATTAGAACGGATGCCGCCCATATTGTAAACAGCGAAAACCGGCTGTTCTTCAAACTGCTTGCCACCCCATATCAGGATGTCACAGAGCAAGTTACTGAGTTCGCTCTCTGGACGGTGACGGATCATATCATGAGCAATATGACCCACAACAGGACCCATGATACTGTCTACCTTACTCTTATAAGGAGCGATAAACCGGGCAGCCTCAGCATCAGGCTGTGCATCCCATTTCTGATCAACCAATATTCGGGTTCTCTCCACCTTCGCCACCTTGTATTTCTGGGCGAAAGCCGGACTTGCCATCAGCAGCATGACTGCCGAAGCAAGGTAAATCTTGATACTATTTTTTTTCTTCATACTTAATACACTAAATACTTTTAGAGCGCAAAGATACAAAATAAATCTGTGAAATCCGTGAAATCTGTGGGAAAAGACGTTGACAAGAAAGAAAAAGAGTTAAATCTGCGAGAAAAAAGAAAGAAAGTGACTGAAAATTTGCGAGATACAAGAAAAAGTAGTAACTTTGCACCCGCTTTTCGGCGTAACCGCTGTTGTCTGGGCAGAAGTGTTGTCCAAGTCCATGTTGCGTTGGAACGACAAACAATTTTTAATTTTATACAAAAAATGGATTTGATTAAAGTTGCTGAAGAAGCATTTGCAACCGGCAAGAAGTTCCCTGAGTTCAAGGCAGGTGATACTATCACAGTCGCTTACAAAATCGTCGAGGGTACTAAGGAGCGTATCCAGCTCTATCGTGGTGTTGTTATCAAGATCTCTGGTCATGGTGACAAGAAGCGTTTTACAGTTCGCAAGATGTCTGGTACTGTAGGTGTTGAGCGTATCTTCCCTATCGAGTCACCAGCTATCGATTCTATCGAGGTGAACAAGCATGGTAAGGTTCGTCGCGCTAAGTTGTATTACTTGCGTAAGCTTACTGGTAAGAAGGCTCGTATCGCTGAGAAGAAGACTGTAACTAAGGGTGCAGAATAATTTTTCTTAGGAGACCTAATCAGAAAAAATAAAGGGAATCCAGTCTCACGACCGGGTTCCCTTTTTTATGCTAATAATCTTAACCAAAAACCTTCAAACAAATCATGGTTGACAGCTAAACCAACCATGTTCCATTCTTTTATTTTTCGCCCGCATCATAATTCACGAGCCCATCCTCCGTGCCGTGTAAAGCACCTTGGAAATCATCCCAACTCTGGAATCCGGCGAGCAGCGCCAACTTGTCCAAAGTCTGGCGGGAAGGCTTCTCCTTCCCTTTCAATACATCCCACATTTTGTGGAAAACATGTGCCTTGCCAACCTTCTTTTCTAAGTGTTCAGCAAGGACTTTCAAATCCTGTTTCATAACAATCCTCTCATATTTTCTAATTGGGAACAAAAGTACTGAAAAAGAATGAAACAGAGTTCATTTTTCCCGACTTTTTTATGTTTTGGGGTAAAAAAAATGCTTTATATCATAAAAATGCTGTTTTTTAGGGCTTTTTACGAAACAGAAGTCCAATATCTCAATCATTTTTTGTAACTTTGCGCCAAATTCCAAAAAACATTTCTTAGAAGATGAAAGAATTAGCACTTAAGTACGGATGTAATCCAAATCAGAAACCTTCTCGCATCTATATGGATGACGGAAGGGAACTTCCTATCGAAGTGATCAACGGCCGTCCTGGCTACATCAACTTCCTGGATGCCTTCAATTCCTGGCAATTGGTCAAGGAACTCAAGGCTGCTACAGGAATGCCTGCTGCCGCTAGTTTCAAACACGTTTCTCCTGCCGGTGCAGCTATCGGCTTGCCTCTGAGCGACACATTGAAGAAGATTTACTTCGTTGATGATGTCAAGTTTGAGCTCTCTCCATTGGCTTGTGCCTATGCTCGTGCGCGTGGCGCTGACCGCATGTGCTCTTATGGCGACTTTGTTGCGCTGAGCGATGTATGCGACGAGGCTACAGCTCTCCTCATCAAGCGTGAGGTAAGCGATGGTGTCATTGCTCCAGGCTATACCCCTGAAGCTATCGAGATTCTGAAGGAGAAGCGCAAGGGTACCTACTGTGTTATCAAGATTGATCCTGACTATGTGCCAGCTCCTATCGAGCACAAGCAGGTGTTCGGTGTTACCTTCGAACAAGGACGCAACGAGGTGAAGCTCGATGATCCTGCTCTCTTCGAGGATGTTCCTACCAAGAACAAGACTTTCACTCCTGAGGCTAAGCGCGATCTGATTATCTCGCTCATCACCCTGAAGTATACTCAGAGTAACTCTGTATGCTACGTGAAGGATGGTCAGGCTATCGGTATCGGTGCCGGTCAGCAGAGCCGTATCCACTGTACCCGTCTGGCTGGTTCTAAGGCTGATGAGTGGTGGTTGCGCCAGTGTCCTAAGGTGATGAACCTGCCTTTCAAGGAGAAGATCCGTCGTGCCGACCGCGACAATACCATCAATGTCTACATCTCTGATGAGTGGGAAGATGTATTGCAGGACGGTGTTTGGGAGCAGTTCTTTACTGAGAAGCCTGAGCCATTGACCCGCGAGGAGAAGAAGGCTTGGATTGCACAGAACAAGGGTGTGAGCGTTGGTAGTGATGCTTTCTTCCCATTCGGCGACAATATTGAGCGTGCTCACAAGAGTGGTGTTGAATACATAGCAGAAGCAGGCGGTAGTATCCGTGACGATAATGTTATTGATACCTGCGACAAGTACGGCATCGCTATGGCGTTTACTCACGTTCGCCTCTTCCATCACTAATTTATTATATAATTAAGGTATATGAGTGACATTGACGATATTATCATGGGCGGTATGGTCTTCAAAGGCGGCGGTGGTCCTAAGAAGGATGACGACGACAAGGTGAAGACCAAAGCCAAGAAGAAAAAGTACATAACGGGTGCTCACGGTAGTGGCTCTGCCCGTCAGAAGGCAAAGTATCGCCAGCAGAGAGCCAATCGTAAATCCCAGAAGAAGAAATAAGAAGGAAAAATATAATTAGCCTTAAGGGTAAATACAATTAGCCTTAAGGGAAAAAACAAGAGGGTGTGTCATAGGACTTATGACACACCCTCTTTGCTTTATTTTGCAGCAAGTGAAATCATGATAAGATATTGCCGCTTATCTATCAGTTCTTGACGCTCTTCACACCCTTTCCCTTGGTAAGATGCAAGGTAGCGGCTTTCAGCTTATGGTTGCTGTGGTCGAAGATGATGGCTGGGTCCAGCCGTCTACCATCAAAGCTAACCTCGAAATGAAGGTGCTCTGTGGTAGCCCTACCGGTGCGGCCCGTCAAACCGATTACCTGACCAGCCTTTACCTTATCCCCTTTCTTCACCTTGTTTTTGCTCTGATGACTGTAGAGCGTCTCGAAACCATAAGCATGCTTGATACGAATACAGTTGCCATAGCCAAAATAAGGTCCTGATGCAACAACCGTACCATCAAAGGCAGCCACAATCTCATCATTCGGGCACGTCTTGAGGTCAACTCCCGAATGGCGGCGCTTGCCTCCATAAGGACTGATTACCTTGGCACCAGGCAGAGGATAAGCCCAGGCAGTCTTTTCTATCTTCTCCAAATCAAGCTCGAAAGTATTGGTAATGGTAAACGGATCATTAACCTCATCAGGGTCGAGCGTCATTCCATCGCCTATTCCACCCTTTTTCTTGCCAGATGCCTCCTTGTCAGCCTCAGCATTTCTTCCTACAGAAGAATCCTTGCCACCGATAACCGAAGCGCTGACACGGGCACCCTGCTTGCGGAACTGCACCGTCTGGCGGCGCAACTTATGCGATTTCAACTCTACGAAAGTTTCCGGATTCAACCTACCGCCATTCACCATGATAGAGAAGTCGCAATAAGTTTCCCCCTCCTTAGAGCCTACAATGGCAATCGTCTGTCCGGCATCCACATGCTGTCCTACCTTAACCAGGTTCTCGGCATTGTTGGCATAAACGGTTTCAAGACCGCAATCGTGGCGCACCACGATGACATTACCCATAGATTCCGACTTTCTGGAAAGTCGCACATAACCTTCGAGCATCGCCTTGACAGCATCGCCTTTAGAGGTAGAGATACGCAACACATTATTGTTCAGAAGGGTTGCTTTGCCCACAGGAAGCGGGAAGGAATATTCCTTAGCACGGAATATCTCAAAGTCTACATTAAATGCCTGACTCTGGGCAAAGAGACCGGGTGTTGCAATACTCACCTGCTGCTGTTCGGCTGCCGTGAATACATTTTTAGCGGGCATAAAGCTGCTCAGCGAGAACACCATGAATCCTGCCACAGCCAATAGCCGCAATCCTTTTTTCATTCTTTTCATTATTTACTTTTTCTTTCTAAATCCCTATATGTTCTATAAACTATAAACTATTAACTATAAACTGAAAAACATCCATTTCTCCCTCTCCGTTCTGAAAGAAAAGGAAAAATGGATGTTATCTTGAAAACTATCTGATACTTACCTGCTAGCAGGCTTTTACTTCAACAAGATACCTGTGAAGATTCTGCCGCTCTCGATACCCAGCTTTCTGGCAGAGAAGTACTCATCGCTGTGGGCAAAAGTACAGATGCCACAATCCTGGATATTCTCTTCGGCCACTCCACAATGCAGAAGTATCTGTTTGTTGCAGAGCGGAAGATTGAGATGCCATTTCAGCGGCTGCACAATATTCCCCTCAGCTGCCAGGCGCTCACGCTCAGCAGGATCAACCGAGAAGGCGGCATTAGGACGCTGCTCGGCAATCTCTTCCATAGGGAAAGCTGCCTGCTCAAAAGCCTCGTAAACCTCATCGCCCACCTCGAAATGGTCGAGCGAAATGCCCGGACCTATCACAGCCTTCAACTTCTTCGGGTCGGTATGATAGGTAAACGCCATCTCCTGAATGGTTTTATGCACGATGCGAGCCAGCGTGCCACGCCAGCCGGCATGGATGGCAGCCACTGCCTGATGCTCCTCATCATAAAGAAGCACAGGGATGCAATCGGCAGTAGAAACACCGATGCATACACCTTTCTGGTCAGTCATCACGGCATCTACACCTTCGAGCACCATCTTGCGGATATTCTCAGGCATGGTGAGAAACTCGCCGGCAATATTGCGCACCTCTACTCCATGCACCTGATGGGGCATGATGATATGGTCGGTAGTGATACCGAGCTCAGCAGCCAGACGCTTGCGGTTCTCTGCAACATGCTCGGCAAAATCACCGCAATATTCGTTGATATTGAATTCGCTATAGTTGCCCTGGCTCACTCCTCCCTTGCGGGTAGTAGAGAAAGCCATGACGCCAGAAACTATGCTATATACTTTGAACATTGAACTTTGAACTTTGAACTTTATGATTAGACTTTTTACTTTGAACTCCGAAAACAGAACGTTATGACTTTTTGGGCATATCATAAAGTTCAATGTTCCAAGTTCAAAGTTCAAAGTCAAGATTACTCGTATTCGAAATCATCGAGGTCGTCAACATCCTCGATTTCATCCTCATCAATATATTCTACTACATCCTCGCCCTCTGCAGCCAGTTCCTGCTGGAAGCGAGACATATCCTTGTCACGGTGAACAAGCGTATCTTCGGCAGTAATCTCCTGAAGCTTGTTGCTCTCAGAATTGAGTTCCTTCCAGAGCACATCCTTCAGTTTCTGGATACCCTGTCCGGTAACAGACGAGATGAAGACCACCGGAAGATCGGTAGGCAAGGTTTCCTTGAGCATTTCAATCAGTTCTTCGTCGAGCAGATCGCACTTGGTGATAGCCAGCACGCGATGCTTGTCGAGCATCTCTGGATTGAAGTTCTTCAGCTCGCCCAGCAATACTTCATATTCTTTCTTGATGTCGTCAGTATCTCCCGGAACCATGAAGAGCAACAGAGAGTTGCGCTCAATATGGCGGAGGAATCGCAAGCCCAAACCTTTTCCTTCGCTCGCGCCCTCGATGATGCCAGGAATATCAGCCATGACAAAACTCTGGTGATCGCGATAATCTACGATACCCAGCGATGGTTCGAGCGTAGTAAACGGATAGTTTGCAATCTTAGGACGAGCACTTGATACGGCACTCAGCAAAGTTGACTTACCGGCATTAGGGAAACCTACCAGACCTACATCGGCAAGGAGCTTGAGCTCCATGATGATGGTCATCTCCTGCATAGGTTCGCCCGGCTGTGCATAGCGAGGAGCCTGGTTGGTAGAGGTACGGAACTGGAAGTTGCCCAATCCGCCACGACCGCCCTTGAGGAGCAGAACTTCCTGCCCGTCATAAGCCACATCGCATACAAACTTGCCTGTTTCGGCATTATAAACCACGGTACCGCAAGGCACATCGATATAAATATCCTTGCCATCGGTTCCATGACACTTATCACGGCCACCGTTTCCACCATGCTCGGCGAAGAAGTGGCGCTGATACTTGAGGTGCAGCAACGTCCAGTAGTTATGGTTGCCGCGGAGATAGATGCTTCCTCCACGTCCGCCGTCGCCACCATCTGGACCGCCATTAGGCTGGTACTTTACGTGGCGCAGGTGCATGGAGCCTTTACCACCCTTACCAGAGCGGCAGTTGACCTTTACATAATCTACGAAATTGGATTCAGCCATTTATTTTTTTCTTTTTAATTGAATGAATAAATCTTCTTTTATTTGAACGAAAGATTCTTCTTTTATTTAACGAATAAATCTTCCCCGCTGCTGCGGGGAAGATTATTTTATCTTGATTACAAGTTGTCGATTACATTGCAAACACGAGCAAAGATCTCATCTACTGTACCGAGGCCCTCGATGTGGTGGTGGATACCTTCCTTCTCATACCAGTCGATGAGCGGAGCAGTCTGAGTGTGATAAACATTGAGACGCTTCTTGATAGTCTCCTCGTTATCATCAGAACGGCCACTTTCCTTACCACGGTTAATCAAACGAGCCATCAGCTCATCCTCAGGAACAGCCAACTCAATCATGGCTGCAATCTTGTGACCACGCTCAGAGAGCATCTTCTTCAAAGCCTCAGCCTGTGGAGTAGTACGTGGGAAACCATCGAAGATTACGCCAGCGTGCTCCTTACCAAAGCTATCGTATACGCTTGCGAGGATGTCGATCATCAACTCATCAGGAATCAACTGACCATTGTCGATAAATCCCTTAGCTGTCTTACCAAGCTCTGTACCATTCTTGATTTCATTACGAAGTACATCACCTGTTGAAATGTGACCGAGACCATACTTCTCGATCATCTTGTCGCTCTGTGTACCTTTACCTGCACCTGGAGCACCGAAAATTACGATATTTTTCATTTTTACCTTAAATATATATATAAAATTATATGTTGTATTACTCTACAATCGTATAGATGTCGCGGAGGTTTCTGCCTTCCTGATCATAATCCAATCCATATCCTACGATGAAATCGTTAGGAATTTCCATCACGGCATAGTTGATGTCCAAATCAACCTTCAGGTTGCCTGGCTTTACGAGCAAAGAGCAGACTTCGATACTAGCCGGATTCTTCTTCTTGAGTTCATCTATCATGTGGACCATGGTAAAACCAGAGTCAACTATGTCTTCTACAATGATGACATCCCGACCTTCCAGGTCCTGGTTGATGCCCATGAGTGTCTTCATGCTGCCAGTAGAGGTGGTACCCTCATAGGAAGCATACTTCACAAACGAGATCTCGCTCGGTACCGTAATCATACGCATCAAATCGGCTGCGAAAATAAACGCACCATTCAACACTGCCAGGAATACCGGCTTCTTACCTTCGTAATCCTTGTTGATACGGTCGGCTACGACCTGTACTTTCTTCAGAATCTCAGCTTCAGGAATCGATGTTTTGAAGCTCTTATCCTTGATTTTTACTATGCCCATCGTCTTTAAATATAATATTTTCTGCAAAAATACGAAAAAAACATGAAACATCATGCTTTCATCCACCTTTTTTTAGTACTTTTGCATTTAGAAAGCAATAAATGTCAAGGTTTTTACCCAAACATCATAGTTTTAACATAAATCGAAGTATGAAGATATTTACAAGTGCTCAGATACATGAGCTAGACAAATACACCATTGAGCATGAACCCATCTCATCGCTCAACCTCATGGAACGCGCTGCCAAAGCTTTGACTCGTGCCATCGAGGAAGAATGGACCAACCGCACACCCGTGGTCGTCTTCGCCGGTCCCGGCAACAATGGTGGCGATGCCCTTGCTGTTGCCAGATTGCTCAGCGAGGATGGATATCAGGTGAATGTATATCTGTTCAATGTACACAATAAACTCTCAGCAGACTGTGCAGCCAACAAGAAAAGGCTCCAGGAAGCAAAAAGAGTGAAATTCACGGAAGTCGTTCTCAACTTCGATCCTCCACAGCTCGAAGCAGGTACGCTTGTGATTGACGGTCTCTTTGGCAGCGGACTGAACAAACCGCTGGCTGGAGGTTTTGCTGCTATGGTAAAATACATCAACCAGAGTGCTGCCAAGGTGGTAAGTATCGACATTCCTTCGGGACTGATGACCGAAGATAATTCCTACAACATCCACTCCAACATTATCCGGGCTGACCAGACTCTTACCCTTCAGCAGAAAAAGCTCTGCATGCTGATGGCAGACAACCAGCAATACCTGGGGCATCTGAAAGTACTTGACATCCGACTTTCTACAGAATATATCAAGAATACAGATTGCAGATACAGCATCCTTGAGGAAAAGGACATCAGACTGCTGATGCATCCCCGTAATGATTTTGCGCATAAGGGCAACATGGGCAATGCACTCATCATTGCCGGAAGCTATGGCATGTGCGGTGCATCGGTCCTTGCTACCAAGGCATGCTTGAGAAGCGGTGTGGGCAAAGTGACTACACATACGCCCAAACGCAACTACGAGATTATGCAGATAAGCGTACCGGAAGCGGTACTTCAGATGGATTCTGAAGAAACCATCTTCAGCGAGCCGGTGGAAACAGAGAACTTCCATGCCATGGGCATCGGTCCTGGACTGGGAACCAACGAGACTACCGCCATCGCCCTGATAGCCCAACTGCGCCGTGCCAGCTGTCCGGTGGTCGTAGATGCTGATGCATTGAACATTCTCTCCAGCCACCGTGCCTGGATGCAGCAACTTCCAAAGGACATCATCCTCACACCCCATCCAAAAGAACTGGACCGCCTGGCTGGCAATACCAGCAGCAGTTGCAGCGAACGGCTCTTGAAAGCCAGCGAACTGGCAGAGCGCTTACAGGCGTACATTATATTAAAAGGCCACTATTCTGCCCTCTGCCATCCGGATGGAAAGGTAGAATTCTGCTCTACCGGCAACAGTGGCATGGCAACAGCCGGAAGCGGTGATGTACTTACAGGAATCATCACAGCCCTCCTGGCACGAGGATACAAGCAGGCAGATGCCTGCCGATTGGGAATGCATCTACACGGTCTGGCAGGCGACCTTGCCGCAAAAGATCTGGGCAAGGAAAGTCTCATTGCCAGCGATATCATACAATATCTGCCAAAGGCATTCCTGAGAATGGAAGACTAAGATATAGGAGAGGTCTCCCTTATCTGGGAGATTCTCGCTTCCAGGACCTGACGCAAATCGTCCTTTCTATCCATATTCAATTTCTTACGGATATGGCTACGCTGACTGGTGATGTTCGACTCTGATTTATTCAGCAAGTCGCACATCTCCTTCAGTGTTTTTCCCTCATAAACCAGCTTACAGATTTGTTTTTCACTATTGGTAAAGCCTTCGCAAACCTGATTCCATAATATTTTATCAGTTTCTTCCTTACGGATATGCTCTGTTGCTTTATTAATAATACGTTCACGTAATTCCGGTGTCAGATGCTCCATCAGGCTACCGGTTTTATCAACTTTTGAATCCTCCATATTGGCAATCATATCCAATGCTTTCTTTTCAATATTGGTAATTCGCTTAGGTTGGCGCAGGTTTCGGGTAATCTCCTTCATTTGGTAGATTGCAGCATAAGCCATCAGTATAAAGCCAAGGAAAATCGCCTTGACACTAAATAGCGTAGACATACAATTATTGCGGGCAAAAAAGAAGGAGATGACCGGCAGCATACCAATAACAATTACCAAAGAAGTCTTTTTCAACTGTTGCGTAAGGGCAGTAATGGCAAGTATGAACATAATAAATATATTACTGATAATGCTCACTTCATCCGTTTCGCATCCAAAAATAGAACAGAAAACTGTATCAATAGCCAGTTTGGAAAACAACAAAAGATAAACGGAAGATATACCTATAGAGAAAGCGAGCTTTCTTTTCCAAATGGCAAACTGCAAGCCCAGCAATATCAAAGCATGAATGACAGTAAGGCTAAGTCCCCATGGTTCACCCAACGCGATGAACAAAGATAGATGGAATGGGATGATAAACATCTCAGCTAAAGTAAGCAACAGGAAAGCAATGACACGGTGACGATCGACGACACCGCAGTAAATCGGGCACAGATGGTGCTCAACTCTCAATATCAGATTTATAATACGAATTTTTAGTTCCATTTTGGCTTGGTATGCATTTATTTCGTTTACTTATACACAAAGTTACGGATTCATGTTCTTTTTAATATTTTATCCGTTTCCAGAATAAATCGCTGCAAAATTACAACATTCAATCATAAATCAATCATAAAAGAGAGAAAAAATGCAGAATTTAACAACTTTAAGTATAAATCAGTGGTTTAAATGATAAGAAAAAGCATTTTTCAGTATTTTTCAGGGTAAAAAAGTTTGGAGGTTATACGAATTTCATATACTTTTGCACCGGATTTCAGAACGATGAGGATAAATCATCAACAGAAAGTAGAGGAAAAGTAAATAGAAAAGGATTTGAAGTGTCTCTACATTTATCCAAATTCACTAGTGTCCCGTTAAAACGAGACGATTATTAAATAAGTTATTAATACTCAAAA